>CAWCMJ010000018.1:0-160502 GCA_963796615.1 uncultured Acidobacteriaceae bacterium | reverse complement strand
CCGAGCAAGCACCACAATCGCAGCGCCTGTTGAGCGCGCGTCTGCGATTTACTCATGAAAGCTCATCATTAGGCTATGTTCTGAGCTTAACGCTTCCGTCTCCAAGACTTGTCAAACTCGGCGCGGGCCTGCAGTCGGCGCACCCGACTCGCACATGGGCCCCATCCAAATGATACTGAAGTGTATGACGCTTACACTTTTGTGGGCATGTGCAATAGTCTGATGTTTTTCACTTTCCGGATATGGCAGCGGTGAATGAACTCTCACATTTCTCTTGTCAGGCTGAATAGCCTTGTCGTAGTCTACCAACGAATCAAGCGCGTCGACTTTGCAGCATTCGGGCCTGTTTCATTCGCTTGAATCGCACTTCATTTATCCTTTCACCTCTGCTCCTTTTGTGTCGACTACGCCGAAGACGGACTTACCTACACATACCGCATTGGCGAAACTTGAGTGCCAACGGTCATTTCGAGTTGGAGGGTACTGTGGCCACGAATCCACCTCTTCTGTAATTCGTGTGCTCGTGAGCGACGATACGCGCGTCCACACCGAGCTCCTCGCCGATGCGTTCAAGACGTGACGACGGATTGCATGTCACCACTTCCACTTCGGGTTCTACGGGTCTGATCGCGCGGCCTGATTTCCAGAATGTTGATGTTCTTATTGTTGAGTTCGACAATAGATGAACAACCAGGCCGCGGGTTCGAGGTCCTGAAAGGACTGCACTCTTCGCACAGTTATGTGTCAGCCGTGATAGTTCTTGACACCTCAAAGCATGAAATGGTGCTGGAAGCATTTGGTGCCGGTGCGCGTGGGGTCTTCAGCCGGAACGAATCTGTGGGGACCTTGAATAAGAGTTGCTGCGAGTGTACGAGGGGCATCTGGGCTACAGCGACGGATGGGCGCTCTGGTGCAAGCCATCGCGGCATCCCGCATGTCCGTGCCTGGATGCACGAGGCATGAATCTGCTTTCCAAGCGGGAGTCGGAGATCGTCTATGGCGTGGCCCAGGGCCTGACCAATCGTGAGATTGCCAAGCAATTTGGCCTGAGCCCACATACGGTCAAGAATTGCCTATTTCGAGTTTTTGACAAACTGGGGGTATCCAATCGCGTCGAGCTTCTGCTAATGACCATGAGCGGGGATCGCGACGCACAGTCGGCCCTCCAGTACCTGTTCGAGAACCGGGGCAATGTGGGGTTTCAGGATGAGGCTACGTTCGTCGCCTGTCATCGCGCCGCTGACCAAGGAGTGCTCATGGCCCAGCTCGCTCTCGCCAAGTTCTACTCGGCCAATAGAACCAGCCCAAATGAGTCTCCAGACTTACGCCTGGTACTCGATCGCCATGCAACGAATTTCGCAGGAATGGGAAGCCACCATGGAAGCCATGACCGTCGACCAGGTGCTTGAAGCAGAGCAATTGCGAAGAGATTGCCGGCAATGGATGGAGGGCCTTCGACGCCAACTCACGATCACGCGCTGCCCCATAAGTCATCAATGCGCGAATGAGGTCCTCAGAGAGCTGGTGGTCAAGATCCTCTTGGGTCGCCGCCCGAAGACCACGCGACTGCTCGCTGGCCTCGATACCCTTAAACCAACACCTGGACCGCTTCGGGCTTTCCTATCGAGAGCACCGATCTTCACGCCTGGCAAAGAAAACGCCCGCGAATTTCAGAACCGGGTGCGGCGGGCGGTGATCATGGCGGATGGCAAGCGAGTTACTGTTGGGACCTGGAATTGACCGACACCCTGACAGATTTGCCGCCGAGACGCTGAAGGAAGCGCGGGAGACTGTAGAGCGGGAGGTGGTCACGAATGCCCTGCAGCGTCACATGGGGAAGGTTACTGACGCCGTGTTGGAACTCGGCGTCAGCCGCCAACTCTCTCTGAATTGGTGGAAAAGCTCGGGATCGCTCAGGATTCGTGATGGGCGTAAAAATGGCTACGCTGGAGCCTCGGTTTTTGTCGATTCTGTTTACGGTCACAACGAAACGAGTTTGCAGCCTGTAAGCCATTGCTACAGAGTCGGTTGGAACCACACTTCGAGAGGACAAGTAGATGTCCGTGTCGGAATCCATTACAAAGAGGACAGGGGGATTCGGCGACCTAAGGCTCACACCGGATACCGCAATCCGCAGCGCCATCGTAAGTGATTAGAATAATTAGGTTTAATTAACAGCTACAATGCTCGTCGAGAATGGCCGCCAAATTGCCATATGAACTGCGAAACGGACTTCCAGAGCATACGGCAACGATTCCTTCTGGCGTTTTAGGTGGTTTGTGAATTGCGGCCGTTTTGCTCGTCAAGAAAGGGAAACGTGAAAACGAGGACACGAAGTGTATTGATTTTGGCCTTAGCTGTGATGCTGGGCGCTGGCGCCGCACTTGCGGACGACCTGTATGTGGGGGGGAATTACAACTGGGTCCCTCTTGATGTTGGGGATAAAGGCGGCGGCTCCATCACGGTCTCTACACTGAACGGTGTAACGCAGCCTTGGGTATTGTGTGGATCTCTATACCGATATTTACGTCCCGGGGGACTATAACAACACAATCGTCACCAACAACGGCGCGGTGAACGGCAACAACGTGAACAACGCCGGGGCAGTTGCGTGGTTGCTTGACGAATTTGCCCACTCCGACATTGGAAATACCAACGGCCAAGTAGCGCTCCAGGCGGCCATCTGGCATGAGATTTACGGGGTCGGTCTAATTCGAGTTCTGCTTACTACAACGCTACGATCGGAGCGGATTACGCCTACTACCTCAACAAGCTAGGCTCGAACACGGCATCGGTCGCCACCGTCAACTGGTTCAGTCCGGGGATAACGGGTGACAACACCGTCTACCAGGGCTTGGCCGGGCATGTTCCTGACGGCGGCATGACGCTCATGCTGCTCGGCGGCACTATGGTCGCTCTTGCGACTTTGCGCCGGAAATTCCTCGTGTAGCAAGTCGCTTCTGAAGCGAGAACCAAAGGAAAGGGCCGGAACAATCCGGCTCTTTTCTTATGCCTGGGTGCGCAGCTAACGCTGGAGAACGCAACTGCTTCCGCAAAACGGTCACAACGAAAGCGACGCCAAAGCCACAATTTGGGGCGTCGTTTACGGACCTGCAGATGATCTTCATCACTCCCACGACGCCGCGCGGGGCTCGCTTCATCCACCTCACTCTGGTTCGGCGTTCGGGGGCGTAGGCAATTCTCGCAGGAACCAGAGCAATTTCTACATGGCCTTCGACGTGCAACAGGGACGCCCGGCAATGCAGGAAGCCCGAATGTCCCGGGTTCGAGGACGGAGAGCCGAACTCATCGATGGGCTTCTAGTTTACGAAATGTAGGCCGAACCATGTGTTTCTCTGGTCCTCCGAGTGACGCACCCTATCCTATGGGAACGGTGCGCTGTTAGCCTGTAGAAAGTGCGGAGAGGTTGCCCATGAGGACTCCGGTCGGTTTCCGATTCATTCTAATTCTCACTCTTATCGCTACTACGTTTACGGGGTGCTCGCGCGATCCCAACGTTCGTAAGCAGAAATATCTCCACAGCGGCCAGCGCTTCTTCGAGAAAGGGAAGTATCGTGAAGCCGCGATCGAGTTTACCAACGCGATCAAGATCGATCCGAGTTTTGCTGAGGCTCACTATCGACTGGCCCGGGCTTTCCTCAAGGTTCAGGAGCAAGGCCGGGCTTATCAGGAACTCGTCCGTACGGTCGAGCTGCAGCCCCAGAATTACTCGGCCCGAAACGAAATGGCTGAGCTGCTGATCGCCCATCACGACTTACAGTTAGCGCAAACGCAAGTTGATCGGCTGCTCCAGAACCGCCCTGACGATCCGCAAGCTCATCTCGTGGCCGCATATCTTCTGGCATCAGGAGGCGACATCTCGGCGGCGATTGCGGAAATACAAAAGGCCATTACTCTCGCGCCCAGCGACGGAGATTTGCATCTTCAGCTTGCGCTGTTGCTGTTGAAGAAAGGTCAACCGGACGAAGCCGAAGCAAATTTAAGGAAAGCCGTTGAGCTGAATCCCAAGGCGGTGGGCGCTTGGCTAATGATGGGGACGTTTCATCAGGCCCGTCGTTCGTACGGAGAAGCTGAGCAGGAATTTCGCCACGCCATTGAACTTGATCCGAAAAATCCCGAACCGCGTGCCGACCTTGTTCGCCTTTTTTTGGTTCAGGGGCAGGAAGACCGAAGCAGAAGATTTTCTCAAGCAGGTCAAGCGCGACTTTCCGGACAACTCGGCGGACTACCGCATGCTGGGTGACTTCTACCGCACCACCGGGGATATGGACAAGGCCACGGCCGAATACGCCGCCCTCTACCAGGAGCATCCTAAAGACGTTCAGGTCAAGAAGAATTACATTCAACTTCTGATCCAGAAGAACCGTTTCGATGAGGCGCGCAAGCTCACTGACGAAATCCTGAAAGCCAGTCCCGATGACAGCGACGCACTGCTCTACGGCGCGCAGTTGCAAGTTGCGGCTGGGATCCGAAGGGCGCGGCCGTAGCATTGCGAACTGCGATCAAGAATGACCCCAATAACGCTATGGCCCACTACCAGTTAGGAGTCGCGTTTCAACAGTCAGGGGACGTGGAAAACGCCAAAGCCGAATGGCTGAACGCGGTGCGCATTCGTCCCGGCCTGCTCGAAGCTCAGCGCTCCTTGGCCTTACTCGCGATGCGCCAGGGTGACATGGGCACGCTCGATTCGGCTGCCACCCAGCTCATTCGTCTGCAACCCGCATCGCCCGAGGGATATGCCCTGCGCGCCATGTCTCGCATCAATCGCCAACAGTTTGCGGCCGCTGACGAAGATATAAGCAAAGCGATTGAAGTGAATCCGCAGAGCCATCTGGGCTATGTTCAGCGCGGAAACCTGAAGTTCGTTCAGAAGCAGTACAGCGAAGCCGGCAAATCTTACCAGGACGCTCTTGACCGTGACCCCAATTCTACCGACGCGCTTCGTGGCCTGATGAACACCTTCTTGGCCCAAAACCAGGTCGACAAAGCTGTTGCCGCCGCCAATGCACAAATCGTCAAATCGTCCAACAATAGCAGCTTCTACTTCCTACTCGGCGGTGTGCTCTTCCGCGACAAGAAGGATTTGAACGGAGCCGAGGCGGCCTTTAGCCGGTCAGTGGAACTCGACAAAAACAATTCCGCTGCTGTGGTCCAGTTAGGTCAGGTACAGGCGGCGAAAGGAGAGGTAGACCAGGCGATCGCTACTTATGAGCAGGCGGTCAAGGACCATCCTCGTGTGCCCGAGTTCTACAGCCTCTTGGGCGGGCTGTACGGATCCAAACGGGATTGGACCAAAGCTCAAGAGGCCTATCAGAAGACCTTGGCCCTCAAACCGGACGACCCAGTCGCGGCAAACAATCTTGCCAACGTCATGCTGCAGAATGGTGGCAACACCGACGTGGCCATGTCGTTGGCCCAGACTGCGCGTCGTGGCATGCCTGACTCTCCGAATGTGGCTGACACGCTAGGCTGGATCTACTACCAGAAAGGTGTCTACGGCTCGGCAATCAGCATGCTCCAGGAAGCTCTCAAACTACAGTCGAAGCAGCAGGCGCCTGACAACCCTAATATCCATTACCACCTGGGGATGGCTTATCTGAAGGCCCAAAAGCCAGCGCTCGCGCGCCAGCAGTTGGAACTGGTGTTGAAGATCAACCCGAATTACAGTGAAGCCGCTGATGTGAAAAGGCAGCTCAATACCCTGAAATCATGACGAGCAGTTCGCAGATTTATGCCCTACTTCGGAGAATCGAGTCCCTAGCCCCAGAGTGTTTGGGCCGCGGGGTCCGTCTTCGTGCACATCCTTGATCTCTAATTGCCCTTCGTTGTCCAATTGCTCTCGTCTTAGGCGCGCGCCACAGTGTGTGGCATGTTTCGGCTTGCATTCTAAGCTAGAGCAGTTTAGGAAATTCCGTCGCCCTTATTATTGAGCAGGGTCGTGCCGCGCTTCAGTGCGGCGTTGACACCCCGGCAATTGGCAGCGTTTCTTCTTACGGGGCCGCGATGTTCGCCGGCAGCAGGCTCCGCTACCCTCGACTACTCAAAGTGACTTCATACCGATGCACCGAAGCGATTCCGCCGCAACACGCGCCATTGAAAGTGGGTGTTAATGGCGTAGCTGGAGGTGAGAATCCTGCGAATGAGTCGTAAGCGTAGACCGATGGCCGTATCGACAGAGCCTCTCGTAATCGGCATTCTCTCTCTCTGTGACGTGGCGGAGAGCCGCGTCCACGAAGAGGAGAGCATGGGCGCGATTTCTCAACCTATTGCCCCACCCAGAACCAAGCGGCGTTACCGCAGCGCCGAGGAGAGACGACGCATCGTCGAAGAGACGCTGGTGCCGGGCACCTCGGTGGCTATCGTGGCGCGTGCGCACGGAGTGAACGCGAACCAGGTATTTGGGTGGCGCAAGCTGTACCACTCGGGACTGCTGGGGAGTGCGAACACAACCTCGGGGAGCGAAGCCAGCACGAGCGGCGTCCGGTTATTGCCGGTGAGCGTCTGTGCGGATACGGAATGCCAATCAGTGCAGACTGCGGTGGCCGTCGGCGAACAAGGCGAGGGAGATCGTGAATCGGCTGTTCCGCCGGGTGTGATTGAACTGACGCTGGCACAGGCGCAGGTCCGCATCACCGGCGACGTTGCAGCGAGTGTGCTGCGGGTGTTGTTGGAGTGTTTGCGGGGATGATCGCGCTGCCGGCAAACACGCGCATCTGGATCGCGGCAGGTGTGACCGACATGCGGCGCGGCTTTACCGGGCTGAGCGCGTTGGTGCAGACCGCGCTTGAACAAGATCCGCTCTCCGGTCACGTCTTTGTTTTTCGTGGACGTCGCGGCGACCTGATCAAGCTCTTGTGGTGCGATGGCGACGGGCTTTGTCTGTTCGCCAAGCGGCTGGAACGCGGACGTTTCGTCTGGCCGAAGGCGGAGAGCGGCACGGTTTCACTGACGCGGGCGCAGCTGTCGATGTTGTGCGAAGGCATCGATTGGCGACGCCCGGTGCGAACGGCCGACGCCTGATGGCGATCTAATACACGATGCCTGATATACACAGTTATTTATGTCGGCACTCTGTGACGCATTCAAGCAGAGTTGCATGGCATACTGCGGCCATGGTTGCCACGCGCACAACGCTGCCGGATCTGAACACGCCTGGATCAGGACACGTTGAAGGCGCTGATCCTGGCGCAACACGATCAATGGCTTCGCAGCACGAACAGTTACAGATCAAGGATGAGCAACTGCTCTCGCGCGAGCATGAGATCGAGCACCTGAAGCTGCTGATCGCCAAACTGCAGCGCATGCAGTTCGGGCGCAAGTCGGAGAAGGTCGAACGCCAGATCGAACAGCTGGAGTTGAAGCTGGAAGAACTCGAGGCTAACCGCGCCGAGATACGCCGCAGACCGAACCAGAAGCCAGCCCTTCACCGAACCTTCCCACCTGCAACGCGAGCCATCGCGACGTCCATTGCCCGAGCATCTTCCGCGCCAGATCAAGATTCATGAGCCTGAGAGAACTCTGCCCGGAGTGCGGCGGCACGCTGCAGAAGCTGGGTGAAGATGTCGTCCGAGATGCTGGAATACGTGCCGGCGAGCTTCAAGGTTATCCGTCATGTTCGTCCCAAGCTGTGCTGCACCGGCTGTGATGTGATTGTGCAGGCAGCCGCGCCGAGCCGCCCGATCGAGCGCGGCCTGGCAGGGCCGGGACTGCTCGCGCATGTACTGACTGCCAAGTACTGTGATCATTTGCCGTTGTATCGCCAGTCGGAGATTTATGAGCGCGAAGGCGTTGATTTGGATGACTCGACGCTGGCCAACTGGGTGGGAGAAGCCAGCCAGCTTGCTGGAGCCGCTGGTCGAAGTACTGCGCCGCTATGTCATGGCGGCGGACAAGCTGCATGGCGATGACACGCCGGTTCCGGTGCTGGCTCCCGGCAACGGCAAGACGAAGACGGGGCGGCTCTGGACCTATGTTCGCGATGATCGTCCTGCGGCGATACGGCGGCACCGGCGGTGTGGTTCGCCTACTCGCCGGATCGCAAGGGCGAACATCCGCAGCAGCATCTGAGTAACTTCCGCGGCATTCTCCAAGCCGATGCCTACGCCGGTTTCAACCAGCTCTACGAAGCGCGGCTCGATCCAGGAAGCCCCCTGCCTGGCGCACATGCGGCGCAAGTTCTACGACTTGATGGAAGCCCACCACTCGCCGATCGCCACCGAAGCGGTCGAGCGCATCGCGGCTCTGTATGCGATCGAGAAGGAGATCCGGGGCCGTTCCCCGGATGAACGCCGACAGGTTCGTAACGCCAGCGCCCGGCCACTGCTGGAGTCGATGCGCACCTGGATGGAAAGCTCCTTATCCAAACTGTCGAACAAGTCCGACACCTCGGCGGCGATCCGCTATGCCCTGGCGCGCTGGGACGCCTTCGTGCGCTACTGCGATGATGGCCGCATTGAGATCGACAACTCAGCGGCCGAGCGCGCCTTGCGTGCCGTCGCGATGGGTCGGAAGAACTACTTGTTCGCGGGATCGGATCGCGGCGGAGAACGTGCCGCAACCTTTTATAGCCTGATCGGAACTGCCAAGTTGAATGGACTTGATCCGGAGGCTTATCTGCGCTATGTGCTGAAGCACATTGCTGATTATTCCATCACCCGCATTGAGGAGTTGCTGCCTTGGAACATCGCCACCGCCGTGCCGACAGCAAGCGAACCCGCAGCCTAGACGAGCCTACAGCCGGGAGCGGTTCCGCTGTCGACATCCAGTCTTTGCCGAATATCGCCGAACTGATCGCTTACGGCGAAGTTACCATCGGTATGGTTCGGCCCGTGGGGTGCGTCGCGGTGGCCAACGATGAAGACAACTGCCTGGCCATGTTGAGGCGGTGCCAGGGCGAAACCTTCGCCCAGTTGCTGACCCGACTGGATCATGCGATTGGCAGGGCGCTGGCCGACGACATCTTTACCGACGAGATTAATCCCCCGTCTCAATAGATCGCCCTCAATCCCACAACCAGATCGTGTCCACTAGCAAAGACTGTGGACACAACCTGATCACTCCAAAGTCGCACTCACCCGCCTGGTCAAGACGGCCAAACGTCTACGCTTACAATGAGTCTGAAAATTGACCTCTTCCACGATTTGGAAGAGGTCAACAATATTTTCGGATTTCAAGTTTTCGACTGCTTTAAGACCAGACCCACCAGAAGTCGGCTAAATTATTCATTTTACTTGGGCTTTTCTGCAGTCGACTCTATCACCGCTTCCGGAGTGCGGGTGTAAATTCTGAAGCCTCGATGAACCAGTTTCCGCTGTTTGCTACCAAATGCTACCAAACTGCAGGTGAGGAGTGCCGTAAGTTATTGAAAATGGTGGACCTGGTCGGGATCGAACCGACGACCTCTTCCATGCCATGGAAGCGCGCTCCCAGCTGCGCCACAGGCCCACATTCTGGCGGGACAGCGCCGCACATCAGGCGCTTTCCTGATTTTCTCGCAGTACAGCACCTTAGTCAAACCCGCGAAAGTCCATACCGGCAACGTCACGTCTGACTGAGGCCAACTTATGCATGGAGCGGAGGGTAGTTTGGCGAGAGCCACGCGGGCTACGACGGAGACCGGAGCGGCCGCAAGCGGGAACAATTCTCGGTTGAGCGGGTTCTATACCAGTGAGTTCATGGCGGCGACGTCCATGCTTGGAACGTTCATTCCAGGGCGCCGGCGCAAAGTAATTTGAGTGGCGCAGTCGTCTGCGATAAGCACTGTCTTTATGGATTGTGAGAGGGGTCGAGGCTTCATTATCATGGGAGATGCGCCATGAGCAGCGTGGCAGGAGCGCACAACTTGAGTGACCTCGCAAGCGCGATCGGGATCCGCAACGAAGAAGCCGAAATCGTGGCCGAGCTGAAAGCCGGTTCCGAAGACGCATTCGCATGGCTGATCGCGCAGTACAGCCAGGCGGTGTACAGCCTGGTGTACCGGACCCTCGACGATCCCTCGGACGCAGCCGACACGACTCAAGAGGTGTTCATCAAGGTATTCCGTGGCATTCGCGGCTTCAACGCGGACTCCAGCCTTAAGACGTGGATCTATCGCATCGCGTTGCATGAAGCGTCGAACCAACGCCGTTGGTGGTTCCGGCATCGGGGACGGGAAACCTCCATCGAACCGCCAGCGGAGGGATTGGAACAGCACCGCGCGCTGCCGCTGCGGGACCTGCTGGCCGACGACGCGAAATCTCCGCTGGATTGTGCCCAGGACGCTGAACTTCGTGTCCGGGTTGAGACCGAGCTGCGGGCGGTCACGGAACCATACCGCTCCACATTGATCCTGCGCGATATTGAAGAGCTGTCATACGAGCAAATCGCCGTGGTTACTGGGGTTTCGCTGGGGACGGTAAAGTCGCGGCTGATGCGCGGACGCGAGGCTTTGCGAAAGCGTCTGGAGCGCCATCTTCCGTCGTTCGGTGTCTCCATCGGGGGCCGATTGAGGAAGCATCGTCATAACAAACAAGTGGTGGACGGGCAGGAAGCTGAGGCAATGTTATGAAATGCCGGGAAGCACAGAAACTCATGTCGCCCTACCTTGATGCTGAAGTGGCACGCGACCAGATGTCGGCCCTTCAGGCCCACATGAAGCGCTGTGTCGCCTGCTCGGTTCGGTATCGCGGGATGCAGCGGACGCAGGCTGCCGTTGGCAGTCTGGGACGCAAAACGGCGCCGCCGGAGCTGGGCCTCAAGCTGCGAGTCGCGATTTCGAGAGAGGCCGCCAGCGCTCGACGGTCGCGGTGGGAGATGCTGGGCGTCCATTGGGAGAACGCGTTTAACGCGCTGATGGTGCCGGCGACCGGCGGCCTGTTGGCAACCGTACTGACCTTTGGAGTCCTGATCAACCTACTCATGCCCAGCCCGATTCCGGACACCAACGACGTTCCCACAAATTTCTATACTCCCCCGCAACTGCAAACGACGCCGTTTGAAATTGCCATCGATACGGCGCGTGCCGAACCCCTGATTGTTGAGGCTGTAGTTGGGGCTGACGGTCGGATACAGGACTACCGCGTCCTGTCGGGGGGAGAGAATGGAAGCGCGATGCTTTCGGAGTTGAAAAACATGCTGATCTTTGCCACCTTCCGTCCAGCGACGAGCTTTGGCCGACCCACGGTCGGGCGTGCCGTGTTGGCGTTCTCAAAGATCCAGGTAAAGGGATAACGCACCTTCTTGGACCCACCGGGATGGGCCGCTTCATGGGCGCGGCGGGTTGCTTATCCCATTCCCGCACCCGTAAACTAGTGGTTTCCAATCCCTCTCCAAGGCTCTTCAGGAGGCCGTTCTGAGCAGTGCGTTGCGATTACTTGTGGCTGCCATGGTAGCGGCATGCCTGAGCTGTTCGGTTGCTGCCCAGACAACGACGACTCTCGAGGTCAGCGAAACGGTATTCAGCGTTCTGGCCGCAGCCAACGTTTGCGGTTACGACCAAGGACTAGCGTCTTCGTCGCCGATACGTGCGGAAGTCCGAGCTGACTTGGTGGCCGCCAGCAAGACACCGGATACGGCAGCAGCCGCCAAAGCCATGTGCGCCTTCTATGAGGAACATCGCCGGGGCGAGAATTCCCAGGTACTGGCTCCTTACATTTCGCTGGCACTAAGCCTCGGATCTCCGCCGACGTTTGCACCCAAGTTTCCCGAGGCAGATATGCCTCCGGATGTGAGCTACGTATTGGGGTTCAGGCCGCTGTTGAAGACATATGCCGAGTCGGCAAATCTGCACGCCATCTGGCTGAAGCATCAGGCGCAATATGCAGCATTGGTTAACCAGTTCCATGAACCCATCGCACAAATGATTACGGCCAATGACACGTATCTGCGTATTCCGTTTGCCGGATATGCGGGCCGGACGTACACGGTCTACCTGGAGCCGATGGAAGCGCCTGGAGAGGTACACTCACGCAACTACGAAGCGGACTATTTCTACCTGGTGGTTTCGCCCTCCAACGATAAGATCCACATGCAGGAGCTGCGCCATACGTATCTCCATTTCGTTTTGGAGCCGCTGCTGGCCAAACGAGCCACATCGCTGGCTCGGCTGAAGCCGATCCTGCAGAACGTGCAAAAAGCGCCGATGGCGGCGGAATACAAGACTGACATGGGCCTCCTAGTGATCGAGAGCCTTATTAGGGCCATTGAAGCGAGAACACCCAGCGATCCAAAGCTTCCGGAAAAAGACCGCCTTGACTTGGTTAGCCGTGACGAATCCGAAGGTTTTGTGCTGACAGGCTACTTTTACGATCAGCTAAAGGGGTTCGAACGAGGCGAGATGGGTGTAAAAGAGGCTTTCCCCGACTGGTTGCACAACCTGAATGTGGAAAAAGCCACCAAGCAAGCCGGGGAAATACAATTTGCGTCGAGCGCTGAACCGGACGTGATGCGGGCCGCAAGTCCCAAGACCGAAACGCGCGTTGATATGGCTGAAAAGGCCCTCGCCAGCGGTAATCCGGAGGGCGCGGTGCAACTCGCCCAAGAGGCATTAGCTTCCGGCGGAGACGCGGGACGGTGCTACTTCGTGCTGGCCCGGGCGGCATCTATCAACGGCGAGCTGCAGGACGCCAAAGAGGACTTTGGCAAAGCGGCAGCGGCGGCAAAAGACCCACGGATCGTGGCTTGGTCGCACATCTATCTTGGGCGTATCCTCGATCTACAGGACGAGCGCGAAGCGGCGATTGAGCAATATAAGGCGGCCCTGAGCGCCGGCGATTCGTCGCCGGATACGAGGGCGGCAGCCGAACGAGGGCTGCAATCTCCCTACGAACCACCGGCGGATTCGCGACAGCCTAAGCCGCAATGAGGACGTAAGAACGATAACGATTGCAGGGCTTGGCTGCGACCTTGTCCCTGCGGAAGGACAATCCATGAAACGAAGTTTCGCAATCTTCGCGGTTTTGTTGGCCGCCACCCTTGCCACGGCACAAACTGGCACGCCTCAGCCGCCTGCCGCGCAAGCGCAATCCGGCGCCACCGCCCCGGTCCAGCACCAGCCTCAGGCAAAGTCCAAGGAAGAATTTGAGGCTTACAATTTAGCGGCGTCCAAGACCGACCCGGCCCAACTCGAAGTTGCCGCCGACGAGTTCGTCCAAAAGTTCCCCAATAGCGAGCTCAAGGAGTTGCTCTACGTCCGCGCTATGACGATGTACCAGCAGCAGAACAACTCCGAAAAGGTCGTCAGCACCGGACGAAAGGCCATCGAGTTGAATCCGACGAACCCAGTTCCGTTGGTGGCGGTCGCTTCGGCCCTGGTGATGGATACACGGGAGAACGACTTGGACCGCGATGCCCGCTACGCTGAGGCCGGCAAGGATGCGCAGGCGGCCCTGGAGAATATTGACACCGGGTTGGAAATCCCGCCGGGAGTTCCGCCGGAGCGGGTTGCCGCCGCCAAAGCGAACTTGAGCTCCATCGCCTATGACACTCTCGGCGTGATTGCCATGAACAAGAAGGACTATGCCAAGGCCGAGCAGAGCTTCCAAAAGGCCGCCGACTTGATGAAAGACCAGCCCGACGCCGTGGTTTACCTGCGGCTGTCGGTGGCACAAGACAATGAAGGCAAGTATCCCGACGCACTGGTCTCCGCCAACAAGGCCGTGCAATTCTCCCAGGACGGAAGCGCCGAAAAGAACCTGGCCAAGCAACAGCAAGCGCGTTTGCAGAAACTCATTGCGGAAAAGGCCCCGGCGCCAACACCGGCTCCAGCGGCACAGCCCCACTGAGACAGCCTGGAGCTGACATTTCTACGATGAAACCGCAAGCAGTTGAATCGCCGGCTTTGGAGGAGGCGGTAGGGCACCGCTTCCTCCACACCGCACTTTTGGAGCAGGCGCTTACCCACTCCTCCTTCGCCCGCGAGGCAGAAACCGCCGGCATCGCCGAGGGCGATGGCGCGCTTCCCGGCGATAATGAGCAGCTGGAATTCCTGGGCGACGCCGTTCTGTCGTTTGTGGTGAGCCAGGAGCTGTTTCGGAGATTTCCCCAATACACCGAGGGCGACCTTTCGAAATTGCGGGCGCATATCGTTAGCGCCCGTGCCCTGCTCCGTCCGGCGAGGCAGTTGGACATCGGCAGGTACCTGCGTTTCGGGAAAGGCGAGGAAAAAAGTGGCGGACGCACCAAAAGCGCGCTCCTCGTCAACGCCCTCGAGGCCCTGATCGCCGCCGTTTTTCTCGATGCCGGACTGGAAAAAACCCATCAGTTTATCGTCAGCGTGGTCCTGCAACCAGCGTTGGAGGAGCTGCAGAAACGCGGCGCGGGCGCGCTCCCAGTTACGGATTGCAAGTCAGCGTTGCAGGAGATCGTGCATGCGTCAGGCCGGCCTCAACCCCGGTATACCCTGGTGAAAGAGCAGGGCCCCGACCACCGCAAGATCTTCACCGTTGAGGTCCACGTGCCCGCACCGACGACAGGCGGAGAGGCATTTGTCAGCCGCGCCGACGGCAGCACCAAGAAACGGGCGGAGCAGGGGGCTGCACGCCAGGCCTGGGAGTATCTACAATCATCCCAGGCGAGATCGACGGAAGGCAGCGTCAATGCCGACGACCTTCTGCCCGAGCAGTGATGAGCGAAGTTCATTTGGAATCAGAAGTTGCGACCGTTCCCGCATTGTCAGCGCAGGTCCATCCTTTGCGCAAAAGCGTCGATTCCGATGCCGGGGGAACGCTGTTATCGCTGGCCACCACAATTGTGATTGCGATATTCGTGATCACGTTCGTAGTCCAGGCCTTCCAGATTCCCTCGGAGTCAATGGAAAAGACTCTCCTCGTTGGGGACTATCTCCTGGTTGACAAGGCGCATTACGCCCGTGACCCCTGGTTTGGCTGGATGCTCCCCTATCGCCCGATTCAGCGTCAGGACATCGTGGTGTTTCGATATCCCGTGAACCCGCAACAACATTTCGTCAAGCGGGTGGTGGGGGTGCCGGGCGACCGCGTTCGACTGGTCGATAAGCATGTGTACGTCAATGGCGTAAGACAGACTGACGCCTATGCAACCTTCAATTGGGGACAGCACGATCGCTTTCGCGACGACTTCCCGAACGGAGGATTCTTCGCCGACCGCATCGCTTCGAAATGGTTCCTGCAGGCACAGAAGTTGATTGACGACGGCCAGTTAATCATCCCGCAAGGCTATTATTTCGTCTTAGGCGACAACCGGGACGACAGTTACGACTCGCGGTATTGGGGCCTGGTTCCGGCGGAGAACATCGTGGGGAGGCCGCTGCTCATTTACTGGTCGATGGAGCAGCCCCGGCCCACAATCGAAGAAGATTCCGCCTCTGGTAAACTTTCCACTCTGGCCTATAGCGCCGTTCAGTCGTTCCGAGGACTGCGCTGGAAGCGCATGTTTCGCATCCCGAACTAGCCGTATCGCGCGGGTCAGAAGAGCAAAAGGAGCTCGGCATCTTGGCTGCCAAGAAGAACACCAACAAGACGGTTGCGGACTCGACGAAGGCGGACGCGAAGCCCCAGAAGCCGAAAGAGACGACTCCCGAGTTCATTGCCTCCATCGCTGCGGTGCTGGTTACGGGGCTCTTTATCATTACCTTTACGCTTCAGGCGTTCGTAATTCCGTCCAGTTCGATGGAGAACACGCTGCTGATCGGCGACCATGTGTTTGTCGATCGCATGACATTCGCCCCGAAGTCGAATTGGATCGGTCCGCTGATTCCCTACCGGCATCCGAAGCACGACGACGTTTTCGTATTCGTGTCGCCGGTGGAACCCGGGCTATACGTCGTCAAAAGGGTGATAGGCGTGCCAGGCGACCACATCCGACTGCAAGACGGAGTGGTTTACCGCAATGGCGAGCGGCTGGATCCGCCCTTCGTCATACGCGACGGCACATACAGTGCCTACCGCGACAATTTCCCAACCGTTCCGGCCACGGACTACGACGGTGTTAATCCGGTGTGGCGCGTCGCGATGCCCTCTCACGTCGAGAACGGTGAGTTGGTGGTCCCGCCCAATAGCATCTTCGCCATGGGCGACAATCGCGACGTAAGTCTCGACAGCCGTTTCTGGGGATTTGTGCCTTTCGAGAACGTGATCGGCCGACCGATGTTCATCTACTGGTCGTTCCAACAACCTCGGGACGAGTACACCCGCACCAGCATTGCCGAGCGCCTGCAGTTCCTCGGGACTATCGTGCTCCACTTCTTCGACCAGACTCGTTGGTCCCGGATGTTCCACGTGGTGCGCTGATGACAGGCGGCAGGTCACGACGGACGCGGTGGATACTCATTGCCGTGTGTTTCGTCTTGGTCGCCCTCATTTTGCCACCCTTTCTGAATGTCAATCGCTACCGAAGCCAAGTAGCTGCGGCCATAGGCCGCGCGCTGGGCCGCGAGGTCTCGGTGGCCGGCATCGAGTTGAAGATGATGCCCCGGCCGGGCATGGTGCTATCGGGCTTTGTCGTTGCCGACGATCCCAGTTATGGCGCCGAGCCCCTACTGCGCGCCGATACCGTTACTGCCTACCTGCGCTTTAGTTCGCTGTGGCGAGGTAGGCTGGAGATCGGAACCCTAGCCCTCGAGAACCCCAGCCTCAATCTCGTACGGCGCGCGGACGATCGCTGGAACCTGGAAGACCTGGTGGAACGCGCTTCGCAGGCCCAGTCCGCGCCGACGGCCAGCACCATCCCCGAATCGAAGCCGCGATTCCCCTATGTCGAAGCAACCGCGGGACGCATCAACTTCAAATTCGGGGACGTGAAAAAAGTCTTTGCGTTTACCGACGCTGACTTTGCACTTTGGCTGGAAACCGCAGACCAGTGGGGCCTTCGTCTGGAGGCACGTCCCACTCGCGCTGACGTGCCGGTGAGCGAAACCGGGATTCTACTGGTGGATGGTGGGTTTCAGAGGGCGACGCGATTACGGGATACGCCGTTCCGACTCAAACTCAGTTACACGAAGGGCCAGCTGGGCCAGGTCACAGCCTTGGTTTACGGTAGGGACCGCGGATGGCGGGCTTCGGTTACTTCTACCGCTACTCTGTCAGGCACGCCTGCGGCACTGACCGTCACGATGGATGCGCAGCTTGACGATTTTCGCCGCTATGACATCGCACTTGGCGAAGCGCTGCGGCTCTCGGCCCACTGCACTGGGACCTATTCCTCCGTCGACGATTCACTGCGCGAAATCCAGTGCCAGGCTCCGGTGCGTCCGGGCCTGTTGATGGTCCGCGGCGACGTGACCGGCTGGAAGGGGCAGACATTTGATCTTGGCGTGACTGCCGAACAAATTCCACTCGAACGCATCGTGGCGCTCGCCCGACATACCAAGAAAGACCTGCCAGAAGACTTGACGGCAACGGGAAGTGCCGACGCGCTATTCACCATACGCCGTGACTCGGGAGTTTCTCCGGTGTGGGCCGGCGGTGGACATACTTCCCGCTTCGCACTGCAATCGAAAGTCCTGAAGCAGGACCTCGAATTGGGTCCGATTGAGTTCGCTATTCCTCCGGCTACCAGCAAGCACGGGTTGCGAGGGCCGCATAGACGTACGCCGGCCAACCTGCCAATCGCCGGCAATGCCCCGCTTCGGGTCGTGGTAAAGCCGTTTGCCATGCCGCTCGGATCCGTCTCGCCTGCCACGGCCGAGGGTTACTTTGACCTGGCGCAATATGACATCAGCCTCCGAGGCGACGCGGAATTGACGCGATTGACGAGCATCGCCCGCGCGGTCGGCGTGGGGACGCCTGCAATTGGCGTCGCCGGAAAGGCCCTCATCGACTTCTCGATTGCCGGTGGCTGGACCGGCTTCGCGCCTCCCGTTCCAGCAGGCAAATTGCAGGTGCGAGACGCCACGGTGGAAATGCAGGGACTGTTGCAACCGATGCAGGTCAGCGCGGCGTCGGTGGCATTGGGCGAGCAGGCCGTCACCATCAACTCCTTCTCGGGGGCCTTTAAGGACGGACCAACGTTGTACGGTTCCGCGAGTTTCCCGCTGCGATGTTACGGCACAGAAACTTGCCTGGTGCGCTTCGACCTTCATACGCCTGAGGCAAGCCTGTCCGAGATCAATCAGCTCGTGAACCCTGCCTTGGAGAGCCGCCCGTGGTATCACCTATTGACCAGCGGGCAGCGCGATAACAGCGCTCTTCTAAAACTTCATGGCCGCGGGCGCGTGTCGGCAGGACGGTTTGCCATCGCGGGATTGTCCGTCTCCAACTTAAACGCCAATTTGGAGTTGAATGCGGGGACCGTCAATGTACGGGAACTCAAGGCCGACGTGCTGGGCGGCCACCACGAAGGCAACTGGGACGCCGACTTTTCGTCAACGCCACCGAAATTCTACGGATCAGGAGTAGTGAGCAAGATTGCCATGGTGCAGGTATCCGCGTTGATGCGCGATCCCTGGGCAACCGGGACCCTCTCTGGGCAGTACACCATCGGCCTCTCTGGCCTCAACAAGGCCCAACTCTTCAACTCGGCAACGGGTTCGGCGAACTTTACGTGGATCGGTGGCAGCGCCCGCCATATCACACTTGACGAGAAGGCCACTCCCCTGTCTTTCGCCAGCTTCAACGGCGAGATTGACCTCCGCAATCAAATCATCAGTTGCCGACTCTGCGTTCTGAAGGCGCCGCGAGTGGAGTACACCGTTAGCGGCAGCGCGAACCTGAATCGTGCGCTCGACCTGCGTTTGGCGGGAACGGGCACTCCCGAATACGTGATTTCGGGCCCGTTGGATAAGCCCACGATCAAGGCCGGAGAAGAACCGCTGGCAAAAGCCGATCCGCGCTAGCAGCGACTTCTCCCGCGCGAATATGAGAGGCTAAATCTAGGCGAAAGGTCGACGCCTGCTGTGGGTTTTTACCGCGATTCCGCATGTTAGTATCGAAGTTAAAGTGCAATGCTGCGAGACCCTGTCACCATATTTTTCGAAGTCGTGGTATTGCTGTTCGCGATCAGCGTCCACGAATCGGCGCACGCGTGGATGGCGAATCGTCTAGGCGATCCGACCGCCAAGATGTTGGGGCGGATTTCTCTTAACCCACTGGTCCATATAGACTTATTTGGCACTATTCTTTTGCCGGCGATGTTGATTGTAGCCGGCTTTCCTCCGTTTGGCTATGCCAAACCGACGCCGGTCGATAACCGAAATTTCAAGAACCCAGTTCGGGACGACATTCTGACTGCCGTCGCAGGACCGATCAGCAATTTCTTGACTGCTTTCGTCTCCGTGATCTGCCTGGCGATGGTGGAGCACGGCAGCATAAGTCCGATCAACCCGTTTTTCCGGGGTACTGACGTTGCAGGACCGCTGGCAAACATGTTTGAGCTGGCCATCTTGATCAACGTCATTCTGGCCGTGTTCAACCTGATTCCTCTGCCGCCGCTGGATGGCAGCCATGTCATTCGCCATTTTCTCTCATACGACACGTTGAAGGTTTATGACCGCGTCGGATACTTCGGCCTGGTGATTGTAATGTTTGTACTGCCCATGATGGGATGTTCGGTAGTAGATACAGTGTCAGCGCCGTTCCTGGCTTTCTTCAGTTCAATGCTGAACGCACTCTTGCAGATTCTGATGCCCGATCCTATGCCAATGAAGAAAGGCCGCATCCTGAGCGGCATGCGTCCGACAGGCAAGCTGCACCTCGGCAACTATGTAGGCGCGCTGCGTAACTGGGTCAAACTGCAGGACGATTACGACTGCTTCTACTTCATCGCCGATTGGCATGCCCTGACCACGGATTACGCCGACACGCGCAACATCAAGCAGAATTCGCTGGAAGTCATGATCGACTACCTGGCGGCAGGACTCGATCCCGAGCGCAGCACGCTCTTCATCCAATCGCACGTGCCACAGCACGCCGAGCTGCATCTGTTGTTCAGCATGATTACACCCTTGGGATGGCTGGAGCGGGTTCCGAGCTACAAGGAACAGCGCGAGAACATCAAGGACAAGGACCTCAGCACATACGGGTTCCTCGGCTATCCCCTGCTGCAGTCGGCCGACATCCTGATGTATCAGGCCGATTTCGTCCCCGTTGGTGAAGACCAGGTGCCCCACGTGGAGCTGACCCGAGAAGTGGCTAGACGCTTCAATCAGTTCTATCCCCGGAAGATCGAGGCGGGAGCGGTGGATCCGAAACGCGAAATCGTTTTCCCCGAGCCGAAGCCGCTTTTGACGCCAGCCGCCAAGCTTCCCGGCACCGACGGACGTAAAATGTCAAAGTCGTACGGCAACACCATCCTGTTGAGTGAGCCGGAAGCTTCGCTGCGCTCGAAACTCAAGACGATGGTGACGGACCCGGCGCGCGTACGACGCAGCGATCCTGGCAATCCGGATGTTTGCCCGGTCGGGGACCTGCACAAGATCTTCAGCAGTTCGGAAACCATGGCCAAGGTGTACGAGGGCTGCCGCACTGCGGGAATCGGTTGCATTGAATGCAAGCAGTGGGCAGCTGACAGTTTGTGGAAGGTGTTGGCGCCAATACAGGAGCGCCGGGCAAAATATGAGGCCGACCCGAAGCTGGCCTGGGACATCCTGGAGTCCGGATCAGCCAAGGCGCGCAAGGCCGCCGAATCTACGATGACCGAGGTTCGCGCGGCGGCCAACCTGTCTTTCGAATACGAGCCGCCGTCTTTGAATGGTGAGAAGCTGTAGCCCATGGTTGAGCAGCCACAATCCGCTAGCCCGCACGCCCCGGCTCAGGGTGGCCTGCGCAAAGATGCTGCGAACGAGTCGTCTTTTTCGGTGAGCGTCGGCCAGGTCTACGATGGCCCGCTCGACTTGTTGCTCGACCTCATCCGCAAGCAGGACATCGACATCTACGACATCCCGATCGCAAGAATCACCGCACAGTACCTGCATTACGTGGAGCACATGAAGCAGCTCGATGTGGATGTCGCCGCGGAATTTATCTATACCGCGTCGTTGCTGATCCACATCAAGTCAAAGATGCTGCTGCCGCGCGACCCCGACGCACTCAGCACAGACGAAGACCCACGCATGGAGTTGGTAAACCGCCTCCTCGAGCACGAGCGCTTTCGCACGGCGGCACAAATGCTGCTGCAAAAGCAGCAGATTGAAGAAGCCGTTTGGACCAACCCCGCCCTCAAGGAGTTTCGCGATGCTGAAGGCGCGGAGCCGGAACTGGCGGCCGACGTGGTGGATCTCGTCCGGACGTTTCAGCAGATCCTGAATCGGGCCCGGACCAAGCCGGCCTTCGACGTAGCAGAAGACAACGTCACCGTATCTCAAATGATTGAATACGTGCGGCGGCGCTTGTCGCTGGAAGAGAAACCAATCCGCCTGAAATCCCTATTGCGCAGCCTGCGCTCGCGGTCGGCACTGGTGTGCGCATTTCTGGCCATTCTGGAGCTGATTCGCTTGCAAGCGGTGCTGGCGCGCCAGGAAGCTGTATTTGGGGAGATCGTACTGAAGAAGCACACCGCATTCGACGACTTGGTAGCGGATGAGTCCGCTGTCAAGGACGATTGGCGGTAGATCGAACGGAATGGAAACCAAAGATTACTGATGAGCGTAAAGGCCAAAGTCGAAGCCATCATCTATGCGACCGAGGAACCGGTCACGTTAAGCCAACTCACTTCCCTCCTTCGGGAACCTGTACTCGCTGAACTGCGGGCCGAGGAAGAAGCGCGTTTGGCGCTGAATCAAATGCTGTCCGACGGCACTCCCGAGCCCTCCGACGAAGAGCTGGACGACATAGCGACAGAGGCGATCGCGAGCGACTCCGGAAACAATTCAGCGGTGCCCGCGGAAGCGGATGTGCCCCAGGAACTCACAGAAGAGCAGCAACGGAGGTCGAGAAGGACCAGTCCCGGCGAGCGAAGGCTTATCTGGAAACTATTCTCAATGAGCTGACCGCGGACTATTCGGGCGGCAGCCACGGCGTAGAGGTACGGCAAGTTGCCGGCGGATACCGTATGGGCACCAAGCCTGAGCATCACGACGTCGTGGTTGGCTTCGCGAAGAGCTTGAAGCCTCCGGTGAGGCTTTCAATGCAAGCTCTTGAGACGCTTGCAGTTATCGCCTACAAGCAGCCTGTGACGGTGCCCGAGATCAGCGAGATTCGCGGCGTGGATTCCTCTGGAGTTATCGCCACGCTTCTAGATCGGAAGCTCATTACCACAGGAGGCCGAAAGCAGGTAATAGGCCGTCCCATCCTCTATAAGACGACCAAGGAATTTCTGGTTCGCTTTGGGCTCAACAACGTCGCGGAGCTGCCCAGCATGGAGGAGTTCGAGAAGCTGGGCGATCCGCAGGCGGAACTCTTTGCGCCTACTGCTGCGGAATCGGCGGCCGACACAATTGATGCGGCTCCAGAGAATCCGGAAACTCCCGCTGAGTCAGGACCAGTCTCGGGTACATACGCCGCGGAACCAGACACCTCTAAGGTGGACGAAGCTGATGCCGAGCGCCCACCGGATGCCGAGGCGTGATCAGACAGCCCTGAATTAATCAGCGCGGGTAGCAGCAGTCCGGCCGATGTGATTGAATCATTCCATGCGCAGACTTTCAGCCATTTTGCTGCTCTGCCTCGCGGGCACATGCCTGTGGGGACAAAAAATTCCATCGGGCACTCTGCTGCCTGCGATGCTCGACAGCACTGTCGATTCCGAAAAAAGCAAGCCCGGTGAAGAGATATCGGCCAAGCTGCGGCAAGAGGTTCCTTTGCCTGGCGGCCGCAAAATCAAGCGCGAATCCAAAATTATGGGACACGTAGTCGCGGTCTCTCCCGCATTCCGCCGGCAATCCGTACCAGATCACGATCCAGTTCGACCAGATTGAAGTCAACAAGCACATGGTTGCCATCAATACTGGGCTTCGCGCCTATGCCACCATGGAATTAGTGGCACAGGCACGCCAGCCTGTGAATGCCAACGGCGGCAACGGAACCACAGTCTGGGACCTGAACCTATCTCAAATAGGCGGACAAATCGCGTTTACTGGCCAACAAGTCGTGAAGGCAGGTGACCAGGTGGTCGGGAGAATTCCCCAGCCCGGCGCGGTACTGGCGGTTCCGATGGCCAACCCTCAGTTCGGCTGCGCCGGCCCCGGAACGAACAAGTCGGAGCAGGCATTCTGGGTCTTCTCGACCAACGCTTGCGGAATATATGGCGATGAAAACATGACGCTCGCCAGCGGCATCGGCGGGACAAGCCCCGGACAGATCGTATTCAAGTCGCCCAAGAAGATCACCGTCAGGGGCGGCAGTGGCTTGCTGCTGCAAGTGAACTAGACTGAGCAACTCGTTAACGCGCAGTATTCGAGATTGGTCTGATTGAGGTCAGTAATTATGCCGGCCGAACGATTACAAAAAATTATCGCCGCCGCAGGAATCGCCTCCCGCCGCAAGGCCGAAGAGCTGATTACCGGGGGGCTGGTTTCGGTCAATGGACAGACCGTGACTGAACTCGGCACCAAAGCCGACTCCGAAGTTGACAGCATCAAGGTCAACGGACGACTCCTGGGTGGAGCAGAGCGCCACGTGTATCTCTTGCTCCACAAGCCTAAGGGCCACGTCACCACGGTCAGTGATCCCGAAGGACGTCCCACCGTCCTTGACCTCTTGCCTGGCGTGAAAGCTCGCGTTTATCCAGTTGGCCGGCTCGATTACCTCAGCGAAGGCCTCCTGTTGCTAACCAATGACGGAGCCTTGGCCCAGAAACTTACCCATGCTTCTTCTCACGTGCCCAAGACGTATCTGGTAAAGGTGAGCGGTCAACCCAGCGAGGCTGACATTGCGAAGCTGCGTGCCGGCATATTCCTGCCGGCTGAGCGGGCACCTTTGAAATCGCCGGAGGCGCAACAGCGTGCAGGTTCCTCAAGGCGAAGGTCGGCAGCCGTCAAGACATCTCCTGCAAGGATCAAGTTACTGCGCGACGCTGCGAATCCATGGTTTGAGATCACTCTGATTGAAGGCCGCAACCGGCAGATCCGCCGAATGTTCGAGCAAATCGGGCACCACGTGGAGAAGATCAAGCGCGTGCGCTACGGCCCGTTGGAGCTGGATGTTGAGCCTGGCGAGTTCCGCCACCTGACGACGAAGGAAGTCGCGGCCCTGAAATCCTCCGCGACTCCTGCCAAACGAAGCAACCGTCCACTTTCCGCCGAGCCTGCTCCTCGGCCACGCGCTAAGCGGCGAAAACAACCCTGAGCGGGATATTCGATAGCGTCTAGTGCCGTGACCTTTCCAGTTGCGAGAAGCCTTCGACCATCGGAAGCCGAGCTGCTCCGTAGAGCCCGGCATCACTGCCCAAGAGCGCGCGGGTGATGATGGTTCCCTTTTCATGACCAATGCGGTCGGGCGACGTCAACGAGTAGATCGACGAGCGGAACTTCATCTCCTTGAACATCGTAGGGGCGAATGCGTCCCACGCGCTGGAAACTCCTCCGCCAATTACGTACATGGGAAGATTGAGCGCGTTAACCATGGAGCCGATGCCGATTCCCAGCGCCCGCCCCACGTTCTCGAAGACCCTCTTGGCTGCGGGCTCGCCCTGAACCGAGAGGTTGTAAATCGAGCGAGAAGTAAACTGGCCGGGATCGTGAGAAAGACTCTCGAGCTCAGTTGACTCGCCGCGAGCGATCGCTTCGCGTGCCATGCGAACAACCGCCGTGGCTGAGGCGTACTGCTCGAGACAGCCTCGGCTTCCGCACCCGCAGGGATGGCCGTTGGCATAAACATTGAAGTGACCAAGTTCACCTGCCATGCCCATCATGCCGTGCCACAGGCGACCATGAATCACGAGCCCGCCGCCCACCCCGGTTCCGAGCGTATACATCGCCATGTGTTCGTATTGGCGGCCGGCTCCCAGCCACTTTTCTCCCATGGCCGCAGAATTCGCGTCGTTCTCTAAGATGACTTTGGTATTAAGGCGCCGCTCGATTTCATCGCGCACGGGGAAACTCTTCCAGTCCGGAAGATTGGGCGATTCCATCACCATTCCGGCGGCCATATCGATGAAACCGGGCACGCCGATGCCTATGCCAAGCAACCTGCCCGAGCCATTGTATTTTGCTCGCAGCGTCTCGATCGCCTTGCACATTTCCGCGATGACAAAATCGCGACCGCGCGACACCTCGGCCCCGAGCGTTAGCTTTTCCAGTAGCTTCCCGTCACCATCGACGGCTGCGATGCGAAGATTCGTACCTCCTAGATCGACTCCAATGGAATAATCGCCCATGATGATCGCTTGCCTCTCTCAATATTTCAGAGCTTCAACACCTCGGGGACACGCCCGGCCGCCCGAAATCATTTCTGACAATGTGGGCAGTAATGGCTGCTGCGTCCCGCAATGACGACGCGTTTGACCAGTGTTCTGCACACCAGGCACGAGCTCGCCCTCCCTACCGTACACCCGATGCTGCAATTGGAAAAATCCTTCTTCGCCGTCGGCATCCACATAGTCGCTTACCGAGGACCCGCCCAACGCGATGGCTTCCCGCAGACACTTCCTGAACGGCCGAGTGGAGCCTGCGCAACTGTTCCTTCGTCAGAGACGCCGCGCGCCGCCGAGGGCGAATCCCAGCCCGGAAAAGCGACTCGTCCGCGTAGATGTTGCCCACACCGCTGAGCAGCTTCTGGTTCAGCAATGCGCTCTTGATCGGCGTCTTGCGTCCTCGAAACAGTTCGACAAACCGTGCTGCCTGTGATTCCAGTGGCTCATCGCCGGGCGCAGTGAAGCCACCCGATGAGTCAGAGGTGTTGCTAACAACCGCAAGCCGCCCGAAGCGGCGCGGGTCGACAAACCTTACTTCCCTGCCCGACGCGAGCCTGACGATGGCGTGGGTATGCCGGGCAATCTCAACTCCGGGAAGAGTGACTTGCAATCTACCGGTCATGCCCAGGTGGACGATCCACTGTCCATGTTTGGGGCGTCCGCGACGCTTGGCGCTTGTCCTCTCCAAATCGAAAACAATGTGCTTACCGATACGGCGGACTTGTACGATGCGGGAGTGTTCCAGAACGCCGGCGATCTCCTCGGGAGAGGACTTGAGCGGCTCGGGCTTCTCGCCCAGCCACACTGACTGGACCGTGTCCCCTGCAACCCGCTTGTGCAGACCGCAGGCTATGGTTTCAACTTCCGGCAATTCGGGCATGAGAAAACAGTTTACGGCAAAGTCTCGCCGGTCAACCGCCGGCCGGAGAACATTGCATCAGCCCTGCCAGCCCTGTAAAATTTAGTGTTACACGGCCCGTCTGAACGCGAATACCCCTGCATCCTGAAGTTGACTACGCGCGTCTCCGGCGTGTTGTGTGCGAATCCGAGTGACTGCGAAACCCGGCGCCAGCCGTCTATCGCGGCACTCTCGTGGAGCAGCAAGTTGAAATCAGGTAAGACAGCGGTCGTTGTAGGCGCGCAATGGGGCGACGAAGGCAAAGGCAAAATCGTCGATGTCCTCTCCGAGCGCTTCAAGGTCGTGGCACGCTACTCCGGCGGCCACAATGCCGGCCACACGGTCACGATCAAGGGCAAAAAATTTATTCTGCAACTGATCCCCTGCGGTGTGCTCCGCGAGGGGTGCCGCGGGGTCATCGGCAATGGCGTCGTGCTCGACCCGTTCGCCTTCATGAAGGAAGTCGACGCCTTGCGCGCCACCGGCGTGAAGGTGGATGGCAACCTGTTCGTCAGCAACCGGGCGCACGTCATTTTGCCTTATCACCGCATGATCGAACTCGCCGCCGAGAATGCTCCCGGACGGGTCAAGATCGGTACTACGTCACGCGGCATCGGCCCTGCGTATGCCGACAAGATGGCCCGGAGCGGTCTGCGAGTCGTTGACCTCCTCGACAAAGCCCTGCTCAAAAAGCACATTGAGAACGCCTGCATGGAAAAGAACACCATTGTCCATGCGCTCTTCAACAGCGAGCCCATCGACCCCGATAAGATGTACGCCGATTACGCCGAGATTTCCGACCGCGTCGCGCCCTTCGTGACCGACACTGCTGTGCTGCTGAACAGGGCGATTGCCGAAGGCGAGTCAGTGATGTTTGAAGGCGCACAGGGCACAATGCTCGACATTGATCACGGCACCTATCCCTTCGTGACCTCCTCAAGCGCGACCTCTGGTGGCGCCGCAACGGGCACGGGGGTCCCGCCGAATGCTATCTCTTTGGTCGCCGGCGTCACCAAAGCGTACTGCACGCGCGTCGGGGAAGGCCCATTCCCCACTGAGTTGAACGACGCGGTAGGTGAAGAGTTGCGCAAGAAAGGCAATGAGTTCGGTGCTGTGACCGGCCGTCCGCGCCGTACCGGCTGGCTCGACCTGCCCCTGCTCCGCTACTCGAACATGATCAACGGCACGGGCTGGTTGGTTGTAACCAAACTCGATGTGCTCGACGAGCTGTCGGAGATCCCGATATGCGTCGGTTACAAAATCGACGGCAAGATGGTCGAGGAGATTCCTGCCCAGATTTCCGGTTACGAGAAGATCGAACCGGTTTACACCAAGCTCCCAGGTTGGCAGTCCAAGACATACGGCATCGACCAGTACGACCAGCTCCCGGAGAAGGCCAAGAGCTATCTTGCCTTCATCGAAAAGGAGACTGGCGCAAAGGTCGGCATCGTTTCCACCGGCCCGGACCGCGAACAAACAATCTTCATCGACGCGTTTTCCAGCGCGCTCGATTCGGTCAGCGGCAAATAGTCCGTTGTGGGGAGATGATATGGTCGTCCTTGCAGTGACTTGGCTGGCGAATCCTGGCAAGGCAGACGAAGTCGCAGACATCTTCAGCAAGCTGGAGCAAGCCTCGCGGCAGGAACCCGGCTGCCTGATGTACGTCGTGCATCGGCACCAGAGCGACCCTCAGCGGTTCTTCATCTATGAGCAATACGTGGACGACCAGGCGCTCGAGGCTCACCGCCGGTCACCGCACTTCCAGCAGTATGCCGTGCACGCGCTTCGCGATATTGGAGAGCGCAGCGAAGGCGAACTCTACTTCCCGCTGGGATCCGCGAGTTCGAGCACGTAAGTTCCACCACTCGCTGCCCGCTCAAACCAGGTGACCAGGAACCCTTCGGCAAAAAGCTTACTGAAACGCGTTCGGACCATCGCCTGAGCCTCGACGATGTTCTCCGGAGATTGCTCGTCGTATCGGAATCGGAGCAATTCGACCGAGCTCGGCCTGACCGGTGGCGTGTCCGCAAGAAGCTGTTGGACCCGAGGCGACGACAGGTGCCACTCTGCAACCAGTCGGTCAGTGGGCAGACCGGCATGCAACGGGCTGCTCGTGGAGCCGTACACATCAAGCAGGTAGCTCCGGCACACTACCCCCAACCGGCAGATGTTGAAATACGCGTTCCTTGCTTGAAGCGGATCGAATGTCCATTGAATCAAGCCAATGCCGCGCGCGAGCGCATCGTCGCGCTGTGCCAGCTTCAGCAAGCGGCCGATGCCCAGGTCGCGATACTCCGATAGTACCGCGGCCATGTGGGAATGCAGATAGGGCAGACCGTCGCGGATTCCCGCGTAGGCCAGCGCAAAGCCCACCAGTTTGTCGCCCACGAAGGCGCCGAAGACCTGTCCGCCCGTCTTTGCGGCTACTACGTACATCTGCGAAGGGACAACATCTCTTTCGCCGAATTCCCAGACCTCGATCTCGAGTTCAACCATTGCCTCAAACTCTTCGATGGTGTGACAGGGACGTATCGTAACCGCTTGCTGCGCCATTCGCTTCACCGTTCGTGGAGAAGTAGTTGGGTAGCTCTTGCTTCTGGACTTAGTACTCGGGCTTGTACCAGCGAAAGCCGCGACGCTGCTCCTCGTCGGCCTGCTTGACCATCGCCAGGATCCGTCTGGGCTTGAGGTTGGCCACGGCCGAAACGATCGCGTCAATCAGTGCCATTGGAGCCACATACGACGCCCCAAACGATGGGGTCTCCACTGATGCGATGAAACACTCATCGGTCAACCGCGCCAAAGGTGAAACAAACGTATCGGTGATACCGACGGTGAATGCTCCGTTACGTTTTGCCGCCTGGACTCCTTCAATGGTCTGCCGCAAGCCGCGCCGAAAACTAATACCGATGACCAAGTCCTTTCGCCCGACTGTACGAACAACGTGGCTGACCCGTCCCGCAGTTGTCGCAGAGAAAACCGGCAGCCCGATCATGGTGAAGTGGTACTCCAAGTGATGCACCAACGAAGTGGCGGCGTCCCCCCCCAAGATCAGAATTTTCTGAGCGTCGAAGATGCGCTTGGCCAGGGCGCATACCTTTTCCGCATTCAGGCTGTTGTTCAAGGCGTGGAGGTTCTGAATGTCCCTCTGAAGCGCGGCGCGCACAAAAGTTGCCGGGCCTGCGCCTTGGCGCTCGGCCGCCTTCATCGTATCCAGGGAGGTCGCATACGCTACGGAAAGGTCGTGCAAGTGGCGTTGGAAGTCTTTGTAAGTGGGAAACCCCAGTCCCTGAACGATACGCACCGTCGTGGCCGGGTCAGTGCCCAGGCGGTCAGCCAATGCGCGGACGCTCAGCAGTACATAACTGCGGGGATCTTCCAGAACGGGGCGTACGATTTCTTGCCGCTTGGGACTGAGATGTCGCAGTTTTTCCGCTAGGGTCCCGGGAGGAGTAGCGCTGGTCTTAAGAGAACGGTGAATAGCCATGGTCAAGGCAGGATTTCGTACCCTGGGCCGCTCTGTCAACATTAATTGCTCGCCGCCGGTGTGACCTTGCCGCAGGCAGCCCGAAACTGCATCATTTGTTGCATCGCCGGCAATACCCGTACTGAAGATATGCCAAAAGATCTTGCGTCGATTGCCGCTGCGTACCCGCAGCTCTGCATCACCGGCTTAATCATAGATCTGACGCGCGACGGACGGTTCCGACCGCGCGAGTTCTTCCCGGAACATATCGAACAGCACCGCCAGCACCGACGCGATTACCGGCCCGAGAAACAGCCCCAGGAACCCGAACGCCTCGACGCCTCCAAGAATGAAGAACAGGAGAACCAACGGGTGCAGCTCCACTTTGCCGCTCACTACCCAAGGGCGAATTATGTTGTCGGCAGTGCTGACGACAAAAACGCCCCACAAAAGCACGAAAATGCCTTTCCATATAGCGCCCGTGAAAATCAGATAGAGTCCGGCGGGCAGCCAAACCAGGGCCGCTCCCACGACCGGCACGACGGAGGCCAGCGCCGCTCCCAAGCCTAGGAGCAGCGGAGATGGCAGACCGACAATCACCATCGCGATCCCGGTCAGCACGCCCTGGGCGACTCCCACAGAAAGGATGCCATAGACATTCGCTACGATCGTGTCAGATATATTGCTGATGAGCCGCTGTGACTGCTCTGGCAAGAGCGGCAGCGCTTTCGCCGCACCTCGCACCCAACTCTCACCATCGCGAAACAGAAAAAAAACGATAACGACCGTAATCAAAGAGTTCGCCAGCACGCGGAGAAACCCTCCCACGATCGAGGCACCGGACCCCAGGACCCACACCCCTGCCTGCTGCATGTGCGACGTAATCGTGCCTTTGATGTCGTAATGCGAAACGTCAATCCATCGCCCAGCCATGAGCAGAGCGCGGTCCGCCATCGCAGTCAGGAACTGCACAAAGCCACCTTCCGCCGCACTCTTGCGGGTCAGGTACTGAGCTGCCCCCACCGCCTCATTGGCCGCGAGGGTAAGCAGAATCAACAGCGGTACACAGAACAGGAAGAACAGCGCCAGAGTAGAGACTAGCGAAGCCAACCCAGTCTTGCCCTTCGCCCACCGCAGTACACGCTGGTGCACCGGATAAAAAACGACGGCAAGAATTGTCGCTGCAGCCACCGGGTAGAGAAACGGGCGGGTCACAATGAATGCAAACCCAAGGACAACCAGCAGGGAGACACCCAGAAACCAAAGCGTTGTGCGGCGACTATGCATGAACGGCGATCGCTCCTATCGTGCGCAAAGAGTGGTCCTCAGGCCCAAGTACCTCGTGCCGCCATCATACGGCACTGGCACGACGCTTCGGTCTTGTCCCGTTCATAAGCCCTGACTCCGATCACGCGCACAATGAAAAAGCTCCCGCAGGTGGAAAGCGGGAGCTGAAACGACCCATAAATCAAACGATTAGCGCCAAAGGGAGGGAACAGGCATGCTCCCTCCCGTCAGGCTGACTTACCGTTGCCCGGACTAGAAGCTCAGCCGCAGGGCGAACTGCAGGGCACGCATCGTCGTGTTCGGATCGATGTCCGTGACCAAACCGGCGTTATTGAGCACCTGACCAGTCGCGCTCATACAGTCGACGCAGGTGTTGCCGGCGTTCTGATTGAAGTTCAAGACCCGGTGGTTGAACAGGTTAAACGCGTCCATGCGGAACTGCATCGCAAATCGCTCGGTCAGGTTGAAGTTCTTCATGATCGACGCATCCGTCGTGAATGAACGCGGGCCGTACAGACTGTCCGTACCGGCGTTGCCGAGCGTGCCCGCACACGGCCTCGCCCACGCGCCGTAGCTCGTACAGTTCGCGGTCATCGCCTGAATCGGCGTGAAGTACGTGACTGTATGGGTGTACGGGTTGAGCGATCCGCCTCCCATCGACCAGAGCGCGCTGTTGCCCTTATTCGGGTTGCACACGCCTACATCCTGGTCCGAGTTACATTCGTTGTAGGTTGCTGTGAACGGAAGGCCCGCCGACCAATTCGTGGTGAATGTGGTCTGCCACCCGCCGATGATCATGTTTTCCGCCTTACCCGCGTTCGCTCCGAACTGCTTACCCTTGCCGAACGGCAGCATGTAAACGACGTTCGCAACGAACACCTGCGGACGGTTCTGGTCATCCGGTCCGTAAGTCACGCGCGGGGTAACTGCGTAGTAGCCAGTGTTGCCTCCGGTGTAGTTCAGCGCCCTCGACCACGTGTAGTGGGCGATGAACTGCAGACCGTGCGACATGTTCTGCTGCAACTTGACCTGCAGGGCGTTGTAGTTACTGTTGGCATCGTTGCCGAAGTAGTTGCCCATGATGCCGCCGTTGCAGCACACCACGTTGGTGGTAACGCCATTGGCATCGGTGTACGGCGTGCTGAACATCCCGTTGTAGTACTGGCGCTGGCTCTGGGTCACGAGACCGGCCTGCGTCAGCGCCCAGTTCTGGATGTTGACCGGGTTTAGGTTATATGCCGAACCGTCACCGACGAACCCGTGCCGGCCCAAAACTCCGATGTAAGCCAAGTCCAGCGTCAAGCTGTTGGTTAACTGGCGCTGCAGTGAAACGTTCCACGTGGCCACAGCCGGCAGCACCTGGCTGGTAGGACGCATTCTCGGCTGTACGTTACCCTGCGGCCCGCCAAGCGGCAGTACGCCGTCAGCCGGTATGGTGATGGCTTGGAACCCCGCCGGTCCCTGCGCGAGGTTGAAGGCAGCAATGTAGTTATCCGAAGCTGCCGCGTTGTTGGTCGATGCCGAGATGGTCTGGTTCGCCAAAACCGGCAGGTTCTGCGTTACCGCGTGTCCAAAGTTCGAGCCGAACACGCCCATGTCGTAGCTCACGCCGAAGCCCATGCGAATGACGGTTTTTTCGTTCATCGAATAAGCCACGCCGAGACGCGGTGCAAATGCGTGATAGTTTCCGTTGATGTTCCCGTTCAGTCCGTACGGTCCGTAGCCGCCTACGCGGATCACGCCGTCGCCCGCACCGCCTATGACCGGGTTGGCGAAACCGCCGTTCCCCTTGGCGTTGACGCTTTCCGGCATGTACAGTTCCCAGCGCAATCCATAGTTGACCGTCAACTTTGGAGTGACGCGCCAGGTGTCCTGACCGTAGAAGAAGTACCTCCACTGGTGTTCAGAGGCATTCAGGCTGGTGCTGACGAAACGCTGGAAGTTGGTTACGTTGCCAAACAGGAACGTTGCAAGATCCAGACCACCGACACCGCCGTCGGAGGTATTCAGGTGGCTAAACGTGATGACGCCTGTACGGTTCGCGTCGCTGGGTACACGCAGGTTGCTGGCGCTGCGGATATCCGCACCGAACTTGAAGGAGTGGTTGCCCCACATCTTCGTCCAGTTCGTGACTCCCTGGTACTGGTTCTCGTCCTCGACCAGCGGACAGTTACAGCGGCCCACGTTGAGGCCTTCGCCCCAGTTGGTGAGGGTTCCGTCTCCGTAGAACGCCGGATAACCGGAAGTAAACAGTGCAGTCGCCGCTCCCTGGTTGGTGATGTTCAATCCCGGGATTCCCAAGGTCATTCATCGGGGTGGTGCCCTGGAAGTACTTGAAGTCTGGGGGTTGTAGTGCATCCAGCCAAAGCGGAAGTCAGCAACCCACGTCTGGCCAAGCGTTTTGGTTGCACCGACCGACACGCTGTAGTTGTGGATGTTCGAGCTCCCGGCCAATCCCGGTCCAGGCCCGAAGCCTGTACCGCCTGCTTGTCCGAGACCCGGCGCTCCGGAGAGGCTGAACCACTGCTGACTGTAACGTCCGAAGACGTTCAAAGTCGGGGTGGCCACCCAGTCAATACGGCCGTCCCACGCGTTCTGCGTATACGGTCCGGAACCGCCGGCTACGTAGTTATTCTGTGTTCCGCCCGAGCTACCCGCTGAGTTTGGCGCCGGGAAGAGCGCCAACAGAGCGCGGGCCTGCGGCGAAATCATGCTATTCGGAATCAGATTGCCGGCAAATGCCGTGCGCCCGTTGCCTTGCAGGTTGCCGCTATTGGGGTCGAACACCTGTCCCTGCGCGTAGCCGCCGCCGCCGCCGCCGCCCTGCTCACCCAGATACTGACTCAGATTGCAGTAGCCAGTCGTCTGGGAGCACGTCTGCTGAACCTGCAGCGTGGGGATGCTGTATTGATTGGTGACGCCAGTGGCGGTGGTAAATCCCTGGTAGTCGCCGAAGAAGAACAGCTTGTTCTTGATGATCGCGCCGCCGAGCGATCCGCCGAATTCCTGCCACTTGCTGCCCGGAATGTAACGTCCATTGACCTCTTGATACTGCGTGAACGGATCGCGCGCCTGGTTGGCGCCGGTGCGCCGGAACCAGAAACCGCTGCCGTGGTATTCGTTGCTTCCCGACTTGGTCTGGGCGGTCACATAGCCGGCCACGGCTTTGCCCATTTCCGCGTCGTACTGCTGCAACGCCACTTTCGCTTCAGTGACGGCGTCGAGGTTGGGATTGATAACGATGATGCCCAGGATCGGGTCCTGGTTGTCGGTTCCATCCAACTGATAGTTCGTGCCGCTGAAGTGCTGGCCGTTCACAAAAATCTGCTGGCCGCCCTGCGGGTTTTCCGTCGCCGCGTGGCTCCACCCGGTCAGCTTCTGCGTGCCGGGAGACATCAATTCAAACTGTGTGAAGTTGCGGTTCAGGGTTGGCATGTCCTGAACGTAGGTGTTGTTGTACTCGATCGCGATGTCGGATTTGTCGGTCTGCAACTGCGGCGGCTCGCCCGTGACCTCCATGGTCTCGGTGGTTGTGCCCAGTTGGAACTGAGCGTCCACGCGATAAGTGCCATCAGCCGATACCGGCACATTGCCCTGCTCGAAGGATTTGAATCCTGCCCCTTCGAACTTGACCTTGTAGATGTCCGGGATCAAGTGCGTCACTGAATAGTTGCCGGATTCATTAGTCGTTGTTGTGACCGCAGTGCCTTTGGTCGTGCTGGTCACGGTCACCTTTGCATTAGGGACAGCCGCACCTTGCGGATCGGTTGCGGTACCGACGATGTTTCCGAACACGGCCTGGCCGTATGCTGCCGTCGAGGCCAGCGCCAAAGCCAAGCAAACCGTTGCTGACAACACCCACCGTTTTTTCATCTCAATCCTCCGCAGCGGCGTCACGCCAAGCTACCTTGAACGCATACCCGCTGCTTGCTGTTGCTGGGGACAGTTACTACTGTTGAAGCGGAAACAAGACAACAAGACAAACAGTCTCGAATCAAGACGCGTAACTTTTACAGTTCAGCGAATCAAAACGCCTTCCGTCGTCAATGTCGATTAAATTCACGGCCCAATTCCGCATCCAACCCCGCCACTCGACGGGCTGCCCCACGCCGCCCCCGATGTGGCTTCAAGCAACATAAAAGGCTGTAACAATTGATGTCAAGCGGCGAGTTTGATTTCGGGTCAATAATTGTTTCCCATTAGTCGCCAAGGGGTTGCAAAACTCAGGATCTTTCCTTAACAAAACCGATTTGGCCGACCTGGGGTAACCCGGACGGCTCAACTCGATAATTTTTTTAGGGATTGGCGTTCAGGCGGGGATCCAGCTCCTGCGCGCGCTTCAGTTCGGCGGCCGCCTCAGCCTTATCGCCCTTCCGGCTGAGCGCTATCGAGAGCTGGTAATGAGCAGGTGCGAAACCCGGCGCTTGCTGAATCGCGCTCCGGAACTGCGAAATCGCGCCGTCGATCTCACCGGCGTCAAGCATGCGCTTTCCCGAATTCGTCGCGAAGGTCGCTCCTTGCAGTCCGATCTTTTGCTTCACCAACGCGTCGCCCATCTGGCTTTCGGCTTCCGCTCCTGTGGTGTCACCCATCTGGCGAAGAACACCTGCTAGCGTGGTATGCGCGCCGGCGAAACTTGGCTGCAGGCGAATCGCTTCCCTCAATGCCTCAGCGGCCGCAGGCAGTTGGTTCATTTGTTTCAAAACTGTTCCCAACGTGTAATACGCCTCGGCATAATCGGGTTTCAGTTCAATGGCCTTCTTCAGCTTCTCCACCGCCTCGGGAAATTCCCCCTGCTGCCAGAGCGTGATACCAAACGTGTAGTAAGCGTCCACCAGCTTGGGATCAAGTTCGATCGACTTCTTCAATTCCGCCATGGCCCCCGGCAGGTCATCCTTCAGCTTCAAGTCGAGAGCAAGATCATAGTGGGTGGAGGCGGCGTCCGGCGCCATTTTCAGGGCTGCTCTCAGGTTTTGCTCGCCTGCGTCGAAATCTGAGAGTTGCATGTAGGCGATACCGAGATTGGCGCGAAGTCCCGGGTCGTCGGGCTTCAGACGGACTGACTCCTGGAACTCTTTGACAGCCTCCTCGCCTTCTCCGCGCTGCATCAGTACCAACCCGAGATTGTTGTGGGCTTCGGCATCATTCGGCGTCAATTCCACCACTCTGCGAAACGCCTTGACCGTACCGTCCATATCAGTCGTCCGCTGCAAGGCCAATCCTAGTTTCGTATTGGCTACTGGCGAATCCGGCAGAAGTAACACCGCCTGCTGATACGCCGATATCGCCCCGGCTTTGTCGCCAGCCGCGTGATAGGCGTCCCCTAGATAGAGGAAAGCTCGCCCGTCCTTGGAGTTCAACTCGGTCGCGGCAGACAGTTCTTTCTGCGCACCACTCACATTTCCGGTGGCCAGGTAAGCCACTCCGAGATGGAATCTCGCCGGTTCGTATTTCGGGTCGAGCTGAAGCGCCGCTTGGAACTGCTGTACTGCCTCAGGAAACTGCTTCTCCTGCGCCAGCAACGATCCGAGTTCGTCGTGCGCTTCCGCACTCTTGGGCGCCAAATCCACTGCTTCTCGCGCCTGCTTCAGCGCCTCAGGTAAGTTATTTTGTGCGCTTAAGGCGCGGGCCAGCGCGCGTCTCGTCTCGGCATCTTTGGGGGCCAGACGACTGGCTTCGGTGAATTCCGAGACGGCTTCGTCCACATTGCCTTGCATCGACATCGCCTGCCCCAGATAGAAGTGGGGCGCGGCCGATTTGGGATTCAACTTCGCGGCTGCCTGTAGATGCGGTAAAGCCGCATCCACGTGGCCCCGACGCAACAGAACGGTACCTAGCGCCAGTTGAACATCGCCGTCCTTGGGGTCAAGCTTCTCGGCTTTCTCGAGTTCCGACTGGGCCTTGTCCATTTCGCCATTGCGAATGGCTAACAGACCCGCCTTGTACGACTGGGCGGCGGGAGAACTCCCACTGGCGACCTGCGCCCATCCCTCTGGCTGGAGCAAGAGAAACGCAACCACGCATGCCGCGTAAACAAAACGTCGACAGCGGGCCGCACAATGAACGAAAGAGTCAAAAGGCACGATACAAGCAGGCTACCGCCTGAAGCTCGATTGCTTCAAGGCGTCGATTTCCCGGCGACTCGAATTGCAGTTCGGCTAGAATCTGTGGTGTATGGCCGTTTTGCAGCAGCACAGAAAGGCAACACGCCTTACCGCACTTGCCTTCGCCCTGGGCTTGATCTGTGCCGTTTACGCTGCTGAATACAAGATTCCCTTCGGTGCGTGGCAACGCGTCTCCCAGGAACCCGTCCTCGCTCCCCAAGGCACTGCATGGGAGTCCGCCGGGACCTTCAACCCCGCGGTCATCGAGCATCAAGGCAAGCTCGTCATGCTCTACCGAGCCCAGGATGCGCACGGCACGTCACGTCTCGGGTATGCCGAGAGTTCCGACGGCATTCACTTCCAGCGCCGTTCTGAACCCGTGCTTTCCCCGGAAGCCGGCTACGAAAAAGACGGTGGCGTGGAAGACCCGCGTCTGGTGAAGTTCGGCGACACTTACTATCTGACCTACACCGGATACAACACGAAAGACGCGCAGCTTTGTCTGGCCACCTCGCACGACTTGATCCATTGGGACCGCAAGGGCGTAATCCTCCCGGCCTACCGGGGCAACTGGAATACGGGTTGGACCAAGTCCGGCGCTATTGTCCCGAAAAAAATCGGCGGCAAGTACTGGATGTACTTCCTGGGAACCACTCCCGACAAGAACGACCAGATGGGGCTGGCGTATTCCACGGACTTGATCCATTGGACCGAGGCCACGAAGTCGCCGGTGCTGCCCCGTCGCCCCGGCCAGTTCGATTCGCGCGTGGTCGAGCCTGGGCCGCCGCCCATGCTCACCCCAGACGGCATCGTACTGATTTACAACGGGGCCGACGACAAGCTCGTATATCGCACGGCAATCGCCATCTTCGACCGCAAAGACCCTCGCAAGGTTCTCTACCGCAGCGAGCAGCCGATCTTCGGGCCCGAACTGGAATGGGAGAAAGTGGGCCAAGTCCCCAATGTCGTATTTGTGGAAGGCATGGCACGCCGCAGCGATCATTACCTGTTTTATTACGGTGGCGCCGACAAGTACGTGGGAGTGGCCGAGGCGCGAATCCCCGCTCGTTAAACCTACTCCCCGCTCCGCCAAATGTGCTCTAATTCTTCAGGGCCCTTTTGACATGTACTCCAGTTACAAGCGATTACTCGTGCCCGGCTTCTTGGCTGTCCTCTCAGCTTTTTCCTTCGCCCAAGCGAAGCCTGCTACGACCGCACCTGGCGCAGCGCAGTCGCCTCCGGCTGCCGCGCCCGCCAGCGAGTTCAAAGATGCCTACCGCTTGGCGCAACAGGGTAAGTATGACGAAGCATTTGCCATGCTGAACTCGCTGGCAGACAAAACGCCCAGGCCGGCTGGGCTGTCGCACGCCTTTGGCATGGTCTACTACACCAAGGGAGACGTCCTCAAAGCGGCTGAGTATTTCAAACAGGCCACCGTCGAAAACCCGAACGACAAGGAAGCGGTGCAATTGTTGGGCCTCTCCTACTACCGCGCCGGCCGCCCCAACGAGGCCATTCCCTACCTAGAGCAGGTTCAATCGTGGTATCCCCATGCCAACGTGGATGCCTCATACGTCCTCGGCGTTGCCTACATCGAGGCCAAGGATTACCCGAACGCCCGCAAGTCGTTCGCCACGATGTTCGACGTGCCGCCCGATTCCGCAGCCGGCTACCTGTTCACCGCCCGCATGTTGTTTCGCCAGGAGTTCACGCCTGTCGCCGAGGACTACGCCCAGAAAGCAACTACGATCGATCCGAAGCTGCCGCTCGCACACCAGTTGCTGGGTGAAATTCACCTGTTCATGTCGAAAATCCCTGACGCCGTCAAAGATTTTGAGGCGGAGTTAGCCATCAACCCTGCGAATCCCGCAACCTATTACAAGCTGGCTGACGCCTATTCGCGGGTGCAGAAGTACGATGATGCCGAACGCCTGCTGCAGCGCTCCATCTGGCTCGATGCCACTTCGACTGGGCCGTATGTTTTGTTAGGCAAGGTGTTACAGAAAAAAGGTGAGCCCGTGCTGGCTATCAATTACCTCCAGCGCGCTGCCGACATGGACCCGAATAACCCCATGACCCACCAACTTCTGGGACAGGCCTTTCGCGATGTTGGCAACGCCGCCGACGCAGAGCGCGAGTTGAAGACCGCCGAGCAGCTGCGCAATAAGCAGACCGACTTCCAGTGAAGAACGAACCTGCGAAGTCCGCCCCCCTCACTCAATGCGGGACTTCCCTGTCTAGTTGATCGAGCTGTTGCAGGTTATCGCGCGCCAATTCATTCGTGGGATCGATCCGCAGGGCGGCCTGGTAGTGCGATCTCGCTTCGTTCAGACGTCCGAGTTGGACCAGTGCTGTACCTAGGTTTGCCTGCGCGTTCGCGTCGGAAGGATTCAGCTTCGCGGCCGCGGCAAATTCACGCGCAGCGCCGCTAAAATCGCCTTGAGCCCCAAGGGCATTGCCCAGGTTATAGTGGGCATCAAAGAAATCGGGCTGTGCCTTCAACGCCAGGTCGAATTGCCGTATTGCGCTGGGAATATCACCCCTAGCCAACAATGCGCCGCCCAGCGCGTTATTCGCTAGTGCGTCCGCTGGACGAATCGCGACTGCCGCGTTGAACTGCTCCACCGCGTCATCTAACGCGCCGCGCGCCTGCAGCATTTCTCCGAGGTTGTATCGCGACTCGAAACTGCCGGGCGATTTCTCCACTTCGTGGCGCGCCCACGCTTCCTGCAGCACCATTCTCGGATCACCCTGCTGGCCCGGATCGTTCTTCGGAACGACCTGTAGCCACAGGTGCGCCATCTCATCCGTAGCCAGGTTCCCTCCAATCACGCGCTGCGGCGGGTGATTCGGATTCGACGTATTCTCCTCCGTGTTGTCGTACACGTACCGCATCTTCAGCACGGTGTTCTTGGGAAGCGGCACCGGCTTCGCATAGCGATAGACTGCCTGCCAGTTCACGTCCCAACGCTTGATGTGAATCAGCGTCTTCACCGTGCCATCGGGGAGCGTAGCCGTCGCCAACAGGTCCCTGCCGAGATAATGCGCGTGCGGATAGACTCCCAATAAATCCACTGCAAGTGGAAGCTTGAATTCATCGGTCACTACGAAATCGCTTACATCCGCCGGAATGTCGAGTGCTGCATCGTTCTGCAGCTGCAGCAACATGGGATGCACCGTCGCCGGTTTATCCGTGAAGTACAGCCCGACACTGGGCTGGATGGGCTCCACTTTACCGGATGGTTGCAAGTGCGCATTCAGCACCAGGTCCGTGCCCTTGTCGATTCGCAGCGCCATTCCGTCTGGCTCGAACGTCGCAACCGTTCCCGGCTTCCAGAACAGAAAATGGCTGTCGGGATCAAAGACCTCCGAGTCGATCCTGATCTCCATTCCGCCAAAGCCCGCCCCCTTCTCTTTCTCCATGCGGCGCGCCGACTCGTACCGGTCCACCAGGATGTTGGCGTGGTGCACCAGTCGCTTGTCGCCGGGATGGATCTCCATCCCGCGCACCCAGCGGGGACCGTCAATCGGCACCGGCAGGATGAAATTCCAATACTGATCGATGCCGCTGGCGGCCAGCATGTAGGGCTTGGCGGCCTTCAGGATCACGTCGGGCTGTCCCAGTTGCCAGCCTTCCACGAACTTCGGCTTGGCGGGCAGGTCGCTCGGCTTACCTTCCAGCATCCCCTGGTCAACCCACCTCCGGATCGTCGCAATCTGGTCGTCCGAAAGCCGCCGCTCGTCGGCGAACTTCGCTTCTTGAGGCTCTGGTAGCCACGGCGGCATGAACCGCGTCTGTGTCACTGCAACAATCTGGTGCCCATGCTTCTTCACGTCTTGGTACGTGAGTAGCGAAAACGGCCCCGCCTCACCCGGCCGATGGCACGACGAACAGTAGTGAAACACGACAGGCGCGATGTCGCGGTTAAAGGTTAGCTTCTGATTTGCGTTGGCTGGATCGGTGCCGAAGGCCACCGACACTAACACGCCAACGAGAAGGACAGTGCCGCCGAATGAGAGCATCCCTCTCTTCGGATGGGGAGCAAGGCGGTTCATTGCAGGTCCGAGATGTAGCACCCAACGCCCCCCACCGATGCAGGCGCGGGCCCGCCGTACACGGCAGATTGCAGAGCGTCATCCAGCTCATGCGTCGTGGGGGCCGGACGGGCGCGCCCAAAGTCCTTGTACCAGTTGTCGATCCGCCCGTGGTAAATCAGCTCGCGCTGGGCGTTGAAGACCGCCACTTCCGGAGTAATTTCCACCTTCCCGATCTTTACCAGCTCGTGCTGCGGATCGCGCAAGGGTTCGAAGGGATATCCGTAATCGCGCAGATGCTGCTCAATCGCCTTCGGCGTCTCCGTCTTGTCTGGGTAGACCAGCATAAACAACGCCTTGCCGGTGTACTTCTGTCCGAGCGCCTTTACCGTCGGAGCATAGCGATTCGCCACGGGGCAGTCTGTCCGCACATAGATCAGGACCAGCACCTTTCCTGCCGCCAGCTCGAACGGATCAACCGTCTTCCCTGCTAAATTCAGGCCACTTGCGGTGGGCAGGCCGGCGGGGCTCGACAGCGCAGCTTCAACCGGTCTCGGACCTGCCCAGAAACAAAACAGGGCGGCTGTGAGTAATACCGCCGCCCAGCTCAAAGCTCGTTTCACCACTTCACAATCTCCGACTTTCCACCTCCGGCGGTCGCTCGCCGGCTACTTCCCTACCTCTCCAACATACACCGTGTACGGCGGCAGCGACACGCCCGAAAGCGCCTGCGTCGCTCCAGCATTCGTTGTCGTCAGCAGCGTCTTGGCCTCCTTCGCCTTGAAGCCTTGCGGCGCGAGGTCAAAGCTGACCGTCTGTGCGCTCTCTGACATATTCAGCACCACCAGCACCGCCTCGCCCTTGTAGCGCCGCAGGTACGAGTACACATTCGCGTCGTCCGGGTTGACGGCAACATAATCGCCATCCAACAGCGCCGAGTTGGTGTGCCGTATGGCTAATAGGTTCTTGTAAAAGTTCAGGATCGAATTCGGGTCAGCCTTCTCCGTGGCCACGTTGTGGGTCTCGTACGACATTGGCACCGGCAGCCACGGAATCCCTTTGGTGAACCCCGCGTTCGGAGCCTTGTCCCACTGCATCGGAGTGCGCTCGCCGTCCCGGCCCTTCTCTTCCGGCCAACCCAAGATTCCAATCGGGTCTTTAACGTCTTCCTTGCGCGTCGGATCATTATTCTGCATGCCGATCTCTTCGCCGTAGTACATGATCGGCGTGCCGCGCAGCAGCAGGTACATCGCCGCCATCACCTTGGCAATGTCGTCGTCATGCTTGCCGTCCGCAAACCGCGAATAGGCCCGCCTGATGTCGTGGTTGCTCATCACCCAAACCGGCCACTCGCCCGACGAATATACCGCGCCGATGTGCTTGCGGAAAATATCGGCCTGCAGCGGCTTCAACCCCGTGAACATCAGGTCCATCGGCATCTGCAACTCGTCATGGTTCTTGCCGTAGTAGTCTTTTAGCTCCGAGACGTCCGAGGTCCAGGTTTCGCCAATCAAAACCGCGTTGTACTGGTTCGCGACGTTCCGCAACCCCTTCATTACGTCGTGCACCTCAGGCAGCTTGTCGTTGTACTTGCGCACCTGGTTCTGATCGCCAAACGCATCCTTGCCCGGGAGCGTCGGGTTGTCGGTAAGGTTCGGGTCTTCAAACAATGTGTCCACCGCATCCAGACGGAATCCCACCACCCCGCGCTTGTACCAGAAGGCTGTTGATCCGTACATGGCACTCGCAACCTTCGGATTGCGCCAGTTCAAGTCCGGCTGCTGCGGATAGAAGTAGTGGTAGTAGAACTGGTTCAGCTTCGGGTTCCATTGCCAAGCGGACCCGCCGAAGGTCGAAGTCCAATTGTTCGGCGGTTGGTCCTTGCCTTTTGGATCCTTCCAGATGTACCAGTCGTGATACGGATTAGTCTTCGACGACTCGGACGCGATAAACCACTTGTGCTTGTCCGACGTGTGATTGACCACAAAATCAAGAACGATGCCGACGCCATCCTTCTTGCCGATCTTTTCCATGCGGTCGAAGTCGGCCAGAGTTCCGTACATCGGATCGATGTTTTCGTAATCCGACACGTCGTAGCCGAAATCCACCTGTGGCGAGGGGAAGCATGGTGCAATCCAGATCGCGTCCACACCCAGCCACTTCAGATAATCCATCTTCGATGCGATGCCGTTGAGGTCTCCGATCCCGTCATTGTTGCTGTCCATGTAGCTGCGCGGATAGATCTCCTGAAACACCGCATGCTGCCACCATTGGTGGCCTTCCGCGTCCACCCCTTTGCTAGCTGGCTGGGCCGCAACAAACGAGACCAGAAACAATATTGCGATGAAGCAACCAATTATTCGTACTGATCTTCCGCGCATCGAGACTCCTCCTGACCGTCGTGTCCGACTGTTTGCTGGACACGATTCGCAGTCTAGCGCATCAACGCCCATTCTGCTACCTCGGCTGTACCCGCGCGCTTGCCATCGCACTATCGGCTCCCGCACAATAAGCTGCAACTCCAGTGTGAGAGCCGGCAGGTATTGTTCTTGTCCCAATCACGTCGAAAATTCCTGAAGTCGCTCAGCCGCTCCGCACTCGTTCTCACTTTTTCTGACGTCCTCTCGCTCGCCCGCCCTCTTCCTTCGTTTTCCCAGGAGGCCGCCACACCGGCCGCATCTTCCACCGATCTCGGCGTCACTTTTATTGACGTCGCCAAGGAAGCCGGACTCAACGCCAAGACCATCTTCGGCGGCGAGCACAAGAACAAGTACCTGCTCGAAACCACCGGTTGCGGCGTCGCCTTTTACGACTACGACAACGACGGCTGGCTCGACATCTTCCTTGTCAACGGTACCCGACTGGAAGGCTTCCCTCCCGGCGAAGTGCCTTTCAATCACCTGTTCAAGAACAATCGCGACGGCACCTTCACTGACGTCACCCTAAAAGCTGGCTTGAAGCATTCTGGCTGGGGACAAGGCGTCTGCATCGGCGATTACGATAACGACGGCTTCGACGATCTATTCATCACTTACTACGGCAAGAACGTGCTGTACCACAACAACGGCAACGGCACATTCACCGACGTGAGCGAAAAGTCCGGAGTCGCGGGCACTCGCACCCGCTGGGCTACCGGTTGCGCCTTCCTCGACTACGACCGCGACGGCAAGCTCGACCTATTTGTCGCCAACTACATCGACATGGACTTGAAAACCGCGCCCGTGCCTGAGAGCGGCCCTTGCCTGTATAAGGCCGTCATGGTGGCCTGTGGCCCGCCCGGACTGAAAGGCGATACCAACATCCTTTACCACAATAACGGAGACGGCACTTTCACTGATGTCTCCGAGAAGGCGGGCATCACCAAGGTCAGTGGCACTTACGGCCTCGGCGTTTGTGTAGCCGATTTTGACAACGACGGCTTCCCTGACATCTACGTCGCTAACGATTCCACCAAGTCGCTCATGTACAAGAATCTAAAGGACGGAAAGTTCGCCGAAATCGGACTGGAAGCCGGCTGCGTCCTCAGCGCCGACGGTAAGCCGCAAGCCGGCATGGGAGTCTCTGCCGCAGATTACGACTGCGACGGCAATCTCGACATCCTAAAAACCAACTTCGCCGGAGACACGCCCTCCCTCTACCACAACTTGGGCGACTGGAATTTCGAAGATTCCACCTTCCAGGCCGGCCTTGGCTTGCACACTCAGTACCTGGGTTGGGGCTGCGGTTGGCTCGACTTCGACAACGATGGCTGGCCCGACATCCTCATCTGCAACGGCCACGTCTATCCCGGAAGTCGAGCAACTTACCACCGAAGCTGGTTATCCACAGAAGAAGCTACTCTATCGCAACCTGCGCAACGGCCGTTTCAAGGAAGTCACCCAGTATGGCGGTCCCGGCATCACCGTGCCCAACGCCTCGCGCGGCTGCGCCTTCGGCGACTACGACAACGACGGCGATGTCGATTTCGTCGTCAACACCGTCAACGGGATGCCGCAGCTCATCCGCTGCGACTCCACGCTCGACCACAACTGGATCAAGATCAAGTGCGTCGGCGTCAAATCAAACCGAAGCGCCATCGGCGCGCGGGTCAAGTGCGTCACTACTGCTCCCGGCGAAGCCAAGCCCCATCAACAGATCGACGAAGTGCGCAGCGGCGGCGGCTACATCTCGCAAAGCGACCTGCGCATCCACTTCGGCATCGGTAAGGCCGAAAAAGTAGACGTCCTCGAAGTCCGCTGGCCCAACGGGCAGGTTGACACGATGAAGGACGTCAAGGTGAACCAGTTGGTCTACGTCAAGGAAGGCCAGGGCATTTTCAAGGCCGAGTCCCTCGCGAACGCGAAAAAGCCGAAAGCATAAATGACGAACGGGACTGCACTCCGCAGTCCCGTTCAGAGTCGTTCATCAGTTCCAGACGTTATCTAACGTCGGAATCCCCCCTCCGCCCCGGAAGCCGCCGCCACCGAACCCGCCGCGATCGGCCCAGCCACCACCGCCGTGGCCTCCGCCCCAGCCGCCGGAGCTGAAGTTGCCCCAGCGCTGTCCACCTTCGTTGCGCGCCGAAGCCCAGTTGTCGGCAGACGACTTATTGAAGCTCGACGAAGGATTGCTCCACCCGCTGGCCGTATGCTGCTGCCATCCCTGGCTGGGGCTTGCTTTGTACACGTTGCCGTCGTGGTCGGCATATACGTTGCCGTTGTCGTGCGCCACGCCGTTCCCGGTGTTGGTGTTGTAAGAGAACCCGCGCGACCCGGCCACGGACTGCCCGGTGTACGCGTTGCCCGCCACTCCGGTCGCACCGCCGTGAACCACGCCGGTGTTCTGGTTGTACTCGGCCCCGCGCGCCCCGGCCGCATACTGGCCAGTGTAAGCGTTGCTGGCAGTTCTGCCTTGACCGGCGTATGACCTTCCGGTGCTCGGATTGTAGCCGCTGACGTTTGTCCCTGTGCGTTCCGTGCCGGTGTAGGCGTTGTAGTTCGCCCCGTGTGCCGCATACCCGGAATTTCCGGTCACCGGGTTGTAGTAGGTCCCTCGAGCCGCCGTTCCCACGTTCCCGGTGTAGGGATTTGCCCACGCCGCGCGCGTTCCCGCATATGCCGTGTTGCCCCATTGTCCATAAACATTGGCCGCCGCCGCTCCGCCGTAGCCGCCCCAGCCCCAAGCCGGGGCCGCATAGCCCCAGCCCCAGTAGCCGACCGGACCCCACCACGGACTGCAATAGGCCCCCACTGCCATGCCCATGCCAAAGGCCAAGCCCCAGCCTGCCGCCGTGCTCCAGCCGAACCCTGCTCCCACGCCGTAGGTGTAAGGAGCCGGCACCCAGTACGAGTTCGTCACGTATGGCACATAGTTATATCCTGTGCCGTACACAACCACTCCGTCTGACGACACCACCGTACCGTAATACCCCGGAGTGTAGCCCACATACACCACCTGCGGCGTCGCTCCGTAAACCTGCACATACGTCACATAATGCACCGGAGAATTTACCGGGATCGTATAAATCACCGGAGGCACATTCGTCGCCACCGTCCACGGACCGGTCGCGCTCACCGCGGTGAACCACACGCCCTTCGAAACAGCGTAATAACCTCCGGCGGAGGGCACGTAGATCACTGGAGTTGGCGTATTCACCGCGTACGTGAGCGCCGTGTCCGGGATTGGCTGAAAGTCCGGAGCGCCGCTATAGTTCACGCTGAGCGTAGCGGCCGACCGCGTGATGGCGGCCGTCTGCGGAATCGAGTTGGCGATCAGCGCTTCTTTAGCTTGCGGCGTGCCCGGCACCGAAACCAGCACGCTCGCCTTCGGATTGCTCGCCGGAATCTTTGCGAAGTCAGACGGCAAGCTCGTTCCGGCTACGTAGCTCCAAGGCCCACTCTGCAACGAAGCTCCGCTGAACCAGCGTCCCGCCAGAAGGACATAGTAGCTGTTGTTCTCGGTGTCCATGAAGATGTCGTTGCCGGTGTTGGAAACGTACAGCAGGCTGGTCCCCAGGATCGGCGTGAGCTGCGCTTGCCCCTGCGTGATCAGCAGTTCCGCCGGGGTGGTGCTCACGTAAACTGTCGGGATTTCATCCTCACCGTACGCGTCGTCTAGCGACTGCTGCGGGTTGCCCAGCGGCTGGTTCGAATTGCTCTTCTGCGCCGCTTCTTCGATCTTCTTGAGATCACGCGTGGAAGGATGCTGTGCCAAAGTGTACGGTCCTTCGACGGTCGGCGCCTCCATCCAGCCATCCATCAAAGCCAGGTAGTACGAGTACTTAGAGGTGTCGTACACAATCAGCGCCCGCGTGTTGACCACCTTCTGCAGGTGGTCCTGCTCCGGCCCCAGCACCGGCTTTCCGTCAATCAGCGCCAGCACCGCCGGCTTCGCGCTGTAAATGATCTTCGGTGGGTCGTTCTGCACCGCGTACTTCTTCAGCGCTCCGGCATCACCGTTGATGGCAAGATCGCTTTCCAGCAAGTCCAGAGGAACGGTCTGGTTCCACGGCAACTCGCCGTTGAACGAAGAGGCATAGCTCTGGCCATTGTTCGGCAGCGTCGGGAATTTCTGCTTCGTAATCTTGAAGTTGACCAGCGTTACCACCCGGTTGACCTTGTCCACCTCGGTGTTGGCGGTAAACCAGATCACGCCATAGTCGGTAGTCTGTTTCCCCGCCGTCTTGACCTTCACCGCGGCATACGCGTTCAGGACATTTCCGCTCCAGCTGTCCACCTGCGGTTGGTAGATCGAAATCGTCGCGCCTTGCAGGGTAATGATCCGCGGCCAGGGATCTCCGGCATTGGGGGCGACCTTGGCTGTTGAAGCCGTTTTCGCCACTGGCGGCTGGGTCTGGCCGACAGCCACGCTCGGTGACGCCACTACGATTGCCGCTGACAATACGTACGCAAGGAACTGTCTGATGTATTCCGTCATGTTTTTCCCTTAGCTCTTCTTGGGAGGTTCGTTGCTAACTGCAACACCCGTCCCTTCCTTTATGGTATTGATCCGATCAACCTTTACATCTTCAAATCGCTCGACCAATCCGCTCGGCCAGCGCACTTCCACAGAATCCAATTTAGCCGATGCTCCCAGCCCAAAATGCACTCGCATGTCGTTTTGCGAATAGTAGCTCGATCCGCTGCGCACCTCATCCACCAGCAGTCGTTTACCCGCCTTCACCGTGATCCGAGCGCCAATCCCGTCGCGATTCGATTTCGTTCCCGACGGCGTTGAACGTTACCCAGTGGTTGGCATATTTCTGCTCATTCTTCAACAGGCTGGGATTGTCGTTCATGTTGCTGATGACCGCCGACATCTGCCCTGTGTTCCATAGGTCGCCAACCGCCAGCCCGCGCGACGAAGCCATAGTCGTGATGCCCGGCCCGGCTTGCTCCGCCACATCCGTAAACGTCGCGTCGCCGTTGTTGCGATACAGAATTCGCGGCTCCTGGTAGTTGCTGCCCAGATGAAACTTGTCCACTTCGGGATAAACGTGCCCGTTCACCAGCATCAGGTCGGGCCAACTGTCATTGTTGAAGTCGAAGAACATCGCTCCCCAACCTAGATACTTCGTGTACAACCCCAACCCCGCCGCAGTTGTCACGTCCGTAAATGTGCCGTCAGGATTGTTGTGGTACAGCGTCGACGTATCGTCGGAGAAGTTCGTCTTGAAGATGTCAAGGCGCCCATCGCCGTCGAAGTCCCCAACCGTAGTCCCCATCCCGCCCTGCTCGCGGCCGTCTTCATTAAACGCCGCACCCGCCACCACCGCGACGTCGGTAAATGTCCCGTCATGATTATTGTGGTACAGGATGCTCGGCGTGCTGTCGCAAGCCACATAAATATCCGGCCAGCCGTCGTTGTCGAAATCGAGCGTCGAAACACCCAACCCATAATGCCCATTCGTCTTGTCGATCCCCGCTTTCACCGTCACATCCTCGAACGTTCCGTCTCCGCCGATTGTGGTACAGGATGTTCTTATGGTGCGGCAGACCCTCGCGGTCCGCACATTACCGGCGCGCCCTTCCACATGCACGACGGCCTGTCTCCCGGCGCCGGCGCCGTGGTCACGTCAAAGTCAACATAATTCGCAACAAACAAATCGAGGTGGCCGTCGCGGTCGTAATCCACGAACGCGCAACCCGCGCCCCACTCCTTCCCGTTTCCGCCAACTCCAGCCTTCTCGCTCACCAGCTTAAACACGCCGTGATCGTTGTGGTATAGCCGGTTCTTGCCGTAATACGTAACGAACAGGTCCTGCCACCCGTCGTTGTCGTAATCGCCGACGCACACGCCCTGCCCCCATCCGGTGGCATCCTGCAGCCCGGCCTTTTCAGTCACGTCAGTGAACGTGCCGTCGTGGTTATTGTGATACAGGTGATTGGTCGGGCCGCTTTTGCCCGCCTTCATATCTTCCAGGGTCGTCCCGTTGACGAAGAAGATGTCGGGCCAGCCGTCGTTGTCGTAATCGAAGATGGCAACGCCCGTGCCGGTCGTCTCGATGATGTACTTCTTCGTGTCCCGCCCGCCGAACACGTTCGTCATCGTAAGCCCGGCTTTGTCGGCAATGTCCACGAAATTGGCGACAGCCTGCTTATTCCCGGCGCTCGCACGGAGCCTGCGCGAAACCCACCGCGGCCGCAACCCCCAGAGTGAGGCACAGGAAAAGAGCCCCTCCGAAAATTGGCCCAGGGACTATGGTATCCGGCAGGAAAAATCATGCTTACTTTGGATGGTAGGTGTGGCCGTCAGCGGGCGTCAAGCCAGCCTGGCCGCCGGCTTTCTGCACCGGAGAACGCCCGCGGTCGCGCAAGCGTCCTCCGCAAGTCCACTGTTTACCCCGCTACTTTACCGGGTATTCTTTGAACAACTTGCTGATCGTGCTGTTGACCTCGCTCATCATCTTGTCGGGATTATTCGGGCTGACCGCCTCGGAGGCGAACCCGCGCCACGCCAGCTTCTTGGTCTTGACGTCGATCAGGTCAATCACCAGTTGTCCCGGATGAACCACCACCGTCGAGTTGCCGTAATAGCTGTCCCAATACAGCGAGTTTCCCGGCGACGTCATGCTGGGATCGAACGGCGGAATTCCTCCCGTCGCGTTGTAGAGCGGATTGTTCGAGGTCATGCTGACTTCGGCATCCACCGCTCCGTAGAATTGCGATGATCAAGTCGGGATTCTCCGCCACTTTCGTCAGGCCGCGCGCGTTCAACTGGTCCTCAATCGCCCCTACCGCATCCAGCGCCAGCATGGGATGCGCCACCGCTCCATGCGGCGCCCATCCGTAGGTCTTGAATTTCGAAAAATCCAGCGACTTGTCGTAATGGACGTGGATTTTCTCCGCCATCGCAGTTGAGCACAGCAGCCGCGCTCACCACCAACGAGCAGGATGCCTCGCATGAACTCCTGGCAGTTCTGGAATGCCATCGATCTACCTTTCCGCAGATTCAGGATCTTGCAGGAATTTTGCATCTCAGTCTCGGGCGAAAGTAAGCCCGGCGGAGTGCCCGTTACCCCTGCCGGGCCTCACAATCCTTCACCGCGTTGTCACCTTACTGCTTCGGCCACTGCTTGAACATCTTGTTCACGGCGTTCTGCACTTCTTTCTGGTTCTTGTTGCCGTTGTTGTTCAGCGTGTCCTGGGCGATTCCACGCCACACCAGTTCTTTCTGCTTGACGTCGTACAGGCTGACGACCATGGTAGCTTCGACGTTCTGCTGCGGGCTGATGCCGCCCATGCCACCGCCGATCCCGCGCATGCCCCACGCGTTCCACGAGGTCTGCTCGCGCTCCCCGCCGCTGGCGGTCAGGACCAGGTCCGGATTCTGGCTCTCTTGCACCTTTTGCAGGCCCTTCCCCTGCATGGCTGCCTCGATGTCCTGCTGCGCCACCTGCGCCAGAATCGAGTTCTTGATCTGGTTCTTATTGTTCGAGCCCCACGCGTAGGTGTGGTATTGCGAAAAACTCGCGTTGTGGTTGTAATTCACTGACACTTGCTGTGCCAGTGCAGCCGAACTGATCATGCAAACCGCAACCGTCAGAATTGCAATTTTTGTCTTCTTCACCGTTTTAGCTCTCCTCGAAGTCTTGACACCGCCAACATGAACACTGCCGCCGGCACAAAAGCTCGGCCCGCACTTACGAGGGGTGATTCCCTGCGCCGGAATTCCCTCCGCCGTTTTGCGGCCTTCTTGCATGGCAGGTCCTCGCCCGCTTCGCAATATGCCGCATATAAAACTACAGCTAGCGCGGTCAGCGTAAACACCACCACCAGCGCAACTGTTCCCACCATGATCTGTACCCCGCGCTCAACCAGCTCTTGGTGGCACTATTACACCACAAGGTTACGCCAGTTTTGCGCAAATCTCGCACTGCAACGTTTTCGAGATCTTCCCGAAGAATTGCCAGGGTCGTGAAAAGCCTTGTCCCTCTCGGACTGCTGCATGCGAAATCCGTCCAGCCCGCCGCTCAGTTATTTTGGTTCACTCCGCTCTCGCCCGCCGGTCTGCATCGCGACTAGGCGCGCGATCAGGATGGCCAGGTAGAGTTGCCCCGTGGTGGCCTCTCCGATGGCCAGCGACCGGCTCAATCGGCTCGTGGGCACGATGTCACCGTAACCCAGCGTGCTGAGCGTGCTGAAGCTGAAATAGATCCAGTCCACGAACGTGTTCATTTTGCCGACGGTTGAATCGACCGCTGCCGGATTCAAGTGCATGTCGATCTGGTAGGCGAACGCATACGCCACACCGATCAGCAGGTAGGCGGCAACCGCTCCTTGCACCCGCATCAGGTTGATCGGGCCTTCACGAAAGACCTGTGCCAGTAGGACATAAACGATTACCACGGTAGCGACCAGGGAGCCGGCTTCGCTCCACACTACGATCTTGTCACCCGGAACAGCCCACGCCGCCCACCGCAACACCAGCGCCGGCACAACCACCGCCGCCCCGATCATCATCAATCGGGGGCGCCCCCATCCGATGGCACCGCCCGTCAGCAACACCAGGGAATACACGATGTCCCCGTAAAAAACGATGTGTTCATGCCGGACGGCAAGTGCGGGCAGGATGAATATCGTGACCACCAGAAGCAGCAGAAACAGTGCCAGGTTGGCCTGCGAGTGCCAGGTCTGCTGAAATAGTTCGCGCGCCTTCGGACGTATCCGATGTTTCATGGTGATCAGAGCTTGGACACGACGTCTGGGGCCACCCGTGCGACCAATGGGAGGGCCAGATTCGCACTAAAAAGAGTACTGAAATTTTGAGACGGTCGCCCGGCTCATGGTGCAGCTTTTCGCCCATTGCGCGTCGATCGGGAAAGCGGACAGAGATGTTCACAACCCCCATCAACCCGTGCAACTATTCTGCCGCTCCGCTTGAGCAAGTTCCCCGGCTAGGCAATGCTCGTGCAGAATCGAATGCTGCAAATGGCTGGGACGGCCTCACCGCCGTCCCAGCCATGGAGTCAACGCAAGCGTTCTTACTTCTTGGTTTGCGGCAACGGCAGCTCACTGCCTGCGATTCCCTTGTTCAACAGCGCCCGGACCACAACGCGACGGTTCTGCGCCTGTCCTTCAGCAGTGTTGTCGTTCCCCACCTGGCGGCTCTCGCCCATGGCGGCCGGGGCCAGCATGTTGGTCAACGGAACGTGCCCCTGCTGCACCACGATGTTGGTGACGTTGTTGGCCCGTTCGTCGCTGAGTTTCTGGTTCAAGGCTGCGCTACCCACGGAAGAGGCGTAACCCTTGACCTGGATGTTATACCCGTTGTAAGTCTTCGCCTTCTGCACCAGTTCCATCAATGGAGCGATATACTTCGGATCGACCTTCACCACGCCGTTGCCGAAGAGAACGGTCACTTCGTCAAGAATGTAATAGTCGTCCAGTTCTCCGAACCGGGCGCTGTTTGCGGCGATTTTGGCCTTACTCGCGGCGATCTCCTTCTGCTGCTCTGTGATGGCGGCCTGCTGCTCTTTCAGCGCGGCGTTCTGTGCCGCCAGAGCCTCCGCCTGCTGCTGCAGCTCAGCCTGGTTCTTGGCGGCCGCCACCTTGGTTTCGTGGACCGCAGCCTGCGCCGACTGCGCCTGCTGGAGGTCCTCGCCGTTAAACCGGACCCAGCTTGCGACGAGCTGGTTCTGGGCGTTGTAGGTGCCCTGCACCTGACAATTCAAGCCCGGGATCAGTGCCGCCATCGACATATCCTTCTTGCGCGCCTTAAAGGCGCCTTCCACCTGCTGCACGTCGGTGTTGTCGTTCAGCACGACCACGACATTGTTGCCGTCCGACGTCTTCATGGTCATGGTGTTGCCGGCGCGGCTGATAATGGCGCCCTGGATCTTCAGCGACTGGGCGAGGACGCTGGCACTTGCCATCACTAAGATTGCCCCAAGGAGAACGATATTGAGTTTCGAAATACGATTTGTGGTCATACGACGATTTCCGCCTTTCACTGCAGGAAGTTAAGTAGCGGGGCCAATTCCGAGGATGAACGCCCCGCGGTCAAACATAGAGCCGGGATGGCCCGCACTCCGATGCTATCACTTGCCATGCTATCGCAAATGCCGGCTTCCCATGCCTAGCAGAATTCACCGTCTCGAACCAAATTTATGCTACCGCCCCTTAAGTGCCACTCCTGTCCGTACCCCTACTCCAGATGCGGTTTTCCAACCCTGCCGGCGGGGTTTAGCTCGGCGTGCTGCTAGCATTTTTGGGCTTGAATTCAAAACTCTTTGCAGTTACCGTTCCTAGTGCTGGTGTAATACGATTACCGCGAGTGACTCGGCGCTGCTATTCTCTGGGGCGACCGCGTCCCGTGCACGTTGTCTTGAACCAAGAAACGGAGAATGACCCATGAAGAACCTTTTAAGATTGAGCACCATCGCAACTGCGGTGTTGCTGCTGGTCACGATGTCCGCCCCCCTGGCCTTCGCCCGGGATAAATATGAAACCATTGACGCCACCGCCTATGGCACCAGCACCCAGCTTGGTCGCAACGTTGGCGTAACCCTCATCATTTACGAGTGGTCCACCGCGGAAGACCGCCAGATTCTTGTGGATGCCTTCCAGAAGGGACAGAATGAGGGTTTGGTAAATGCTCTGCAAAAGATGAAAGCCGTCGGCCGCATTCAGATTCCCGGCACGTTGGGCTACGATGTGAGCTTCATTCGCCTGTTCGACACTCCAACCGGCCGCAAAATTCGCTTCGTCACCAACCGCAAGATTTCCTTCGGCGAGGCGTACGCGGACACGCAATCGAAGAGCTTTAACCTGACCGCCGGCGAGCTCGACCTGAATGACCAGGACAAGAGCAAGAGCTCTGGCGTTCTTTATCCGGCCTGCCAATTCACCATCAGCAAAGACGGTGAGTTCCAGATCGAGCTCAACCAGAACGCTTGGCGCCTCAGCAACATCATCGACTGGAAGGGCACGTCGGAGAACTAGCCCGGACCAAGCGCCCCGTGCGCCGCCGACTTCGCGGATCAGCCCCTTGGCTGTTTTCCTACCCGGCGTAGCCGCGGGCGCTACCAAGCAGGGCTGAACAATCAGATCAAACGAGGTGAAAAATGAAAATCGGTCAGCTTTATCAAGCCGCGCTGTTGGTGTTCTGTACCGTGCTGCTGGCCAGCACCGTGGCAGCCGCCAAGAGCAAGTACGTGTGCGACGAACCCAACCCCGCGAGTCTGTGCACTGCGGCCAACACCTGCGGGTCAGCCAGCGCCCCATGCACCATTGACATCACCAAGTCTGGCAGCTCCTCCAACGTTAAGCCCGGGGTTCCCAACGCCAAGAATAACCAGTTCTTCTGTATCAAGAAGGGCACATCTACTGTTTGGATGACCTCCAACAAGAACACCGGCTTCATGATCTCTTTCGGCACCGATTCGCCGTTCGATCCCGATGACCCGATCATCGGCGGCGCCAATAAGCAGGTCACGGTTAAGGCAAACACTCCCGGCTGCTACAAGTACGATGCCGGCGCCTTTTACTCCGGAGCCACCTATGGAATGAGCGGCGGCAGCAAGCCCGAGCTCGTCATCCTTCCCTAGCTTTTGCGGTTACACTGCCTTCCGGGCAGTCCGATCGTAAATACCGACACGGCCCGCTGGTTCCATCCTCCCCGGAACTAGCGGGCCGTGCCGTTTGATAAACCGGAGCGTGTCTATCCGTCTTGGCAACCTCCGCGGCAACAAAAATGCGGCTCCGTGAAGCCACGGAACCGCATGTCGAGTGCCTCCGGAAGCAGTCTCTAGTTCGCGGGAGCCGCCGCCTTCTTCGCCTTCTTCTTCGGAGCCGGAGCCGCGTTGCGAGCCTGACCCTGCACCGCAGTCTCATCGATGGTTTCCGACTCTTCCTGGGTAAACGTAGCTCCCTGCGGGACGAAGTAGAAGTGAGCTGCCTTGCCTTTGGTGCCGCCCTTGCGCGGTTCCAGACGCGTCGGATCCAGCTTCGGACCAAGCTCGTCCGTGGTCAGGTAATACTTGATGTTGACCGCGCGCTGTGCGCCCAACTGCTCGTTGTTGATTACTTCTTCCTTGTCAGTGAAGCCCACGATGGCCACCTTGCCATTCGGCATCTGCTGGACACGGAGTGCCAGCTTGTCGAGCACGTCCTTGCAGTCGTTGTCCACGCGCCACGGCTTCTTGGGGTTCTTCTCGAAGGTGCACTCTCCCCAATCCTCGACTTCGGGCACTTTTTGCACTGCCGGCACGGATACGTTCGCCGTGCAACTGCTGCTCAGGCCGTGATCGTCGGTCGCCGTTCCGGTAACGGTGATGGTGCTGCCCGCATCCGCATTGGTCGCAACCAACGTCGCCGAGGTGCCATTGCCATTAAGCTGGCCGCCGGTGCTGGTCCAGGCATAGGTCATCGGACGGCTCTCAGGGCTGCTGGCCGTGATGCTCACCATCGCGCTTTGGTTGATGGCGATGGCGTTCGGGCTGGCCGAGCAGCTCACTGTCGGTGGATAGTTGGGCCGCGCTTTCACCGTGAATCCGGCGCTGCACGAGGCCATGTTGTTCTTCTTCTCCTTGGCGTCCGTTGCCGTGCCAGTCACTGTGTAGCTACCGGGAGCCAGCCCAGTCGTATCGATATTTCCCGCAGTACCGGTTCCAGAGACCTTGCCGCCGGTGCTGCCCCACTTGTAGCTGATTGTGTGTTTGGGATTAAAGTTCTGGGTATTGATGGTCGCATTGACCGGATCACCCGGGAACACGTCCGTCGGCGACGCCGAACACGAGGCTGTCGGCGGAACCGGCGGCTTGCCGCCGAAGTTGAAATATACGCCCGCGAGCGCACCGCTCATTGTGGTGTTGAGCACGAACTGGTTGTTGGTTGGCCGATAGTCCTCGTAGAGGTACCGCCAGCCAACTCCCATGCCGATTTTCGGCGTGAAATTGTAAGAGAACAGACCGATCACCTGATAGTCGAGGTTGGCTCCGCCGGCTCCAGCATTGCCCGAAACGGTAATCGCAGCTTTGTCGGCGAAGGGGATGATGAAGCGTGCCCCGCCGAGTCCGTCAACCCAGCTCTGCGACCGAACGAAAGCCGGAACTGATACCTCCGCCCCTATCAACTGGAGATTTTGTCCGACATACCAATAGCGGATACCGCCGAGAGCGTCGATCTTGAGGTGCTCGCCGTCCAATATCCTGTATCCGGCCATCGGAGTAAAAATCGATTCCGTCAGATGGACATTCACGTAGTTATCGGTGGTATCGGTGAACGGCGTCGCTTTGCCGTCGGCCAACTTCACCCAGAAATAATCGATCGGCATGACGAAGCGACCCTTGTCGGCTTCGACCGCGATCGGAATGATGCCTTTGAGGGTGTGGAAGACATCGCTGAACGGCGCATTGAAACCGGCATTGTGGCCGAGTACGCCCACGGTTCCGCGTACGCCGGGGAACCATCCGTAAATCGAGATCGTGCCGCGCCAATTGTCACCCGTGGCGAAGGGACTGCCGTACTGCGGCGTCGGATTCGGCGCCGGATCAGGAGACGCTACAGCTTCAGGCGCAGGTGCCGAGGCATCTGCGGTCGCTGCAGGCGCAGCCACGGTGGCATCCCCGACTCTGGGGTCGGCTGGCCCTTGTGCCAGGGCGCTCACCCCGACCAGTATGACCAGACATCCTACTAATACGAGCGCAATACGAGTATTCAATTTTGATTTCATAACGATTCCAAACCTCCACTATCGTGTCTTATACGAAGGACTCTGATTGCCAAGCGAGATGGCGCCTAATTGATAGTTATCACCGCAGGACCGTTGGTAAAACTGGCAAAAGTGGTAGTCTCCCCAACAAGAAATCTCAGCTACAATCGGCACCCAATCGACGCCCTAAAACATTAACACTACAAATCTTGACATGTTCCGTGCGTTGTCACCCGTAGATACATCGATTCCCCACAAAAGTGGCGTCGCATATCTAGCAATTTGCGCGGGCTTATCGCAGCCTCAGTGATGATTGTGTTTTTGTTGCTTCGGATCCAGAGCCAGGTCTTCCGCCGCACCCTCGTCGTAGTCCTCCAGTTCAGCCAGCAGACCCTCGTCCGTCAAGTCTAAGGGATGGGAATTCTTCCAATCGGCATGCGTCACTTGGTGCAGGCGGTCCACCACGTCTTCGTCCCTCACCTCGATGGCGCATTCGCGGCGGCTGTCGAAACTGCCCGGAGCAAGGTTTATGGAACCGACGACCGCCCGGACGTTGTCGGCCAGTATGAGCTTGGCGTGCAGCTTGAGACCCTTGAGCCGATGGACCTTGACTCCTACATCATCCAGAATACGCAGGCCACCAACACCTTCCAGCAGCTTTTCCTTCTTGAGCTTATGGGGCGGACGAGCCATGACGTGCACTTTGACACCGCGCTCGCGCGCCCGAACCAGGCGCTCGATGATGGCCGGGTCCTGGTAGCGCTCGTTCTGCAGCCACAGGGTGTGTTTGGCTTGGTCGATGAATTGGCCGATACGCTGGCGGCCATTGCCGACACACCAAATCAGGTGAGAGTGCTCTCCGGGAGTGAATGGCTTCCGGGCCCAATCTGCATCAAAGCATTCCATCACTTCCGTCACTTCATGGTGGGCGCTGGTAACGACGGCGTAGTCACGGGTTTCGGTAAGGTCCTTGGGCTCCCAGTTGAACGACATGATGAATGCGATTTTGTCGTCCACGACCATCGATTTCTCATGTGTCAGGTCGAACGTGGGGTTGCTGTCCATCACCTGCATTCCGGCGCCGGTCAGCAATTTGCGGCTGTCCGCGTTTTCCGACTCGCCACTGCGGCGCGCAGGATTCAACATGACCCGCACAGTGACGCCACGCTTGTGGGCCGCAATGACCGCCTGCAGCACCGCCGGGTCGGAAAATACAAACATCTTGATGCGCAGCGACGTTGTCGCTTGGTTGATTGCGTCCAGGATGGGCCGCGCGGAATCATCAGGAAGAACTATCAGAGATCGGGACATATCAGCCTCATTCTAACTGCAGGCATAAGCATGGTTAGGACGCTGTCGATGAGGTGTGCGGCGTTGCCTCGAACTGGGTCCGGTGCAGCTGGGCATAAATTCCGTTCTTCGCCACCAGTTCGTCATGAGTGCCGCTCTCGGCGACCACGCCGCCGCTGATGACAATGATCTGGTCGGCATCGCGAATCGTCGTCAGCCGGTGTGCGATCGTGATGACGGTTCGCCCCTTCATCAGCCTTTCGAGCGCTTCGATCACGAGCTTCTCGGACTCGGTATCGAGTGCCGCCGTAGGTTCATCGAGCAACAGGATAGGGTTATTACGGACCATCACGCGGGCTATGCCGATGCGCTGGCGCTGGCCGCCCGACAGGGTCGAACCCCGTTCGCCCACCATGGTGTCGTAGCCCTGCGCCATTCTTGAAATAAACTCGTGGGCATTGGCCAATTCGGCAGCCTTGATGATCTCTTCGCGCGAGGCCCCAGGCCGACCGAACGCTATATTTTCAGCAATGGTGCCGCGGAACAGCGCAGTGTCTTGCAGCACATAGCCGATCTGGTCGCGCAGTGATTTGATTTTGAAATTGCGGATGTCGAAGCCGTCGATTTTCACCGTGCCCTCGGTCGGATCGTAGAAGCGCGGAATCATGCTGACGACTGTTGACTTGCCGCTCCCGGTCGGTCCGACGATCCCCACCAACTGCCCAGGCTTTATGGTGAAGGACACGTCGGTGAGCACCGGATTTTGCACATCGTAAGCAGAACGCGATGTGTTCGAAGACCACTTCGCCGCGGAATGGCGGGGCGTCGGTCGCGCCGGCCTTCTCCGGAATGACGGTGTCGGTGTCGAGAATGGACCGAATTCGATCAACACCCACGGCCGCCTGCGCGATGGCGTTGGTGGTGGTCGCCAGATCTTTGACCGGCTTGAAGAACTTGCTCAAATACGCCAGATAGACGGTCAACGCGCCCACCGTCATCACGCCGCCAAGAATCAGGTAGGCTCCTCGCCACAGCACCACTGCGGTACAAATCGCGACGGTGACGGTGACCACGGGAGACAAGAGTGCCTTAATGCTGCGGGCTTTCAGCGCCGCTTCGACCGTCGCGTGGCTGACGTCGCGCAATTGCTCCTGCTCAAGGTCTTGGCGCCCGAATGCCGTGACCGCCTGCATGGACTCCAACGCCTGCTGCACCACCGCGACAATGTCCGCCTGTTCTTTCCGGACCTGGTGCGTGGCTTTCTTCACCGCTTTCTTGAAGCGCGACACGAACAGCAGCAGGAACGGCGTCACCCCGACGGCAATCAAGGTAAAGTCCCAGTTCAGCCAGAACATCAGCGCCAACATGCAGACGATGGTCAGCAAGTCGACGAGTATGTTCAGCGTCGACGAGGAGGCAAAGCCCTGAATGGTCTGGATATCGGTGGTAATTGTGCTTAGCAGCGTGCCTGTCTGGTGGGTACTGTAATAGCCCAGCGAGAGCCGCTGCAGATGGTGAAATGTCCGCAAGCGCAGATCGTTGGCAACGTATTGCCCGACGCTCTCGGTGTAGTAATTGTCGATATAGGTTGCCAGCGCGCCGAGCAGGGCGATCACGACGTAGGCCACGGCGACGACAGCCGCGATGTGGAGTTGGTGCTTGCCGTCGAGCCACGGTCCGAAGAGGTTCGCCAGCCAGGGGGCCATTTTGTGATGGCCCACCACGTTATCGATGATGATCTTCAGCGGCCAGGGAGTGGCCAGGCTCGAGGCTGTCTCGAGAAGCATGGCCAGGAAAATCACCAGCAGGGATCCGCGGTAAGGACGGACCAATTCGCGAATCAGGCGTATCATCTCGTTCTCATCCGCTTGCGCCTAAGGACAGCAGCTTGAAACCGAACCATGAATCATGTCGCTGGATTCCGACATTATCGTAACGCCTATGCGACACGCAAGTTGGAATGTCCGCAAGAAAGGCAGCACGGGTGTGCTGCCTTTCGATGGTTGCGAGATACGCGGGCGAACGCTTTCAAGCTGTCCCTCGCGCTCGAGCCGTTCCGCAGTACGCTACTTCTTCTTCGCACTGGTGGCCGGAACGCCGTGCTCGGAAGCGGTTGCCGCCTTCGCGGCCGCCTGCTCGGTCGCCGTCGGCTCAATCACGAGGACAAAGCTCGTCGCCGTGTCCGAACCTCCGCCGCCGGTGGGCAGCTTCACGGAATGGAGGAAATCTTTGTCGCCGTACTTGTTAAAGGTGACTTCCGTCGCCTTCAAAGGAGTACCCGAATTTTTGGGTGTGAACGACACAAACGCCTCGTTCTTGCCCTTGCCTCTGATCAAGAGCGTATTGCCTTGCATGCCGGCTCCCTGCTTTACCTCGTAGGTTCCCGCGGGCAGTAATTTTTCGCCCGCATAGAACGACATCGGTGCGGTGAAATGCACCTCCACGTCGCCGCCCACCCATGAACTCTGGGCAAACGCCGGAACCATCGCCACCAGATACGCCAACCCCGCCAGGACGGCTATCGTCCGTAAATTCCTCATTGCTTCCTCCAGTTAGGCCACACCGGGCCGAATTGTAATGTTAACTACGGTTGAACTTCCCACCAGAAAACTTCGTTGCAACCTCGAGGTACAAAAAACCAGACCCTCTCCACAGCGGAGCAAAATCGATTCTATTGATGCCGCAAAAAAATAACCGCAACAACTTCGGCACAGAACAACGCAGCAGGTCACGGCAAACCCTAACCGAAACAGATTACTAGCAAAGTCGCCAAAACTCACCCAGAAAATTCCTAAATCGTTGATTCCTGAGTCCTCCCCCGGCTAGGCCGGCTTGACTTCGATCACTTTGGCCGCGGGATCCAGCCGGGTAATTCGGAACTGGCGAATCTGTCCCGACCGCAACGGTTCGGGCTTCGAGGATCCCTGAGGAGCGCCGCCCTTCCAGCGCGCCATCAACATGGAGCTGAGATCTGACACGTTGCCCGCGGCCCCGACGCCTTCGCGATCGGCGGCGGCGACCTTATCTAGTTCGGTCGCCGGACAAGTGCCGACGATGCCGTCGCCGAATTCCACTTGAGTACTGCCCGAGTTTTCGGTGACGGTCACAACTCGTCCCGTCACCAGGTCACCCACTTTATGCTCAGCCAGGTACTCATCTATGCTGGTGGGCACCAACTGCTTCATGCTCAGCTTGATCAGCCGCTTCTCCAAGTCAATCGCCAGAATCTGGGCCTGGACTTTTTGCCCAACCTTCAGCACTTCCTGAGGATGGTTGAGCCGCTTTTCAGCGGTGATCTCGCTGATGTGGACCAGTCCCTCGACGCCTTCTGTCAGTTGCACAAATGCGCCGAACTTGGGCAGGCTGGTCACGGTGCCTTCGACAGCCGAACCGATTGTCCACCTTTTAGCGACCTCTGCCCAAGGATCGCCCAAGGCTTGCTTGAGACCGAGGGAGATGCGGCGCTCGGCAGGGCTAATGCTGAGGATGACGGCTTCGACTACGTCGCCGGGCTTGACCACATCGCCGGGCGTCCGGACTTTCTTGCCCCACGACATCTCGGAGATATGGACGAGACCTTCGATTCCGGGCTCCAGCTCGACAAAGGCTCCGAAGTCGGCAATGCGGGTGACCGCGCCGCGAATGCGCTCGCCGGTTTTGTATTTGTCCGGGACCGAGTCCCAGGGATGAGGCTGCAGTTGCTTCATCCCCAGCGAAATGCGCTGCTTTTCGCCGTCAACCTTGAGCACCTTGGCCTCGACTTCCTGGCCAACCGATAACACATCTTCGGGCTTGCTGACGCGGCTCCATGACAAATCGCTGACGTGTAGCAGACCGTCAATGCCGCCGAGGTCCACAAACGCTCCGTAGTCGGCGAGGCTGCGCACCGTGCCGCGGACGATGTCGCCTTCCTGAATCTCGGCGTAGCGGCGGTCTTTGCCGGCACGCGCCTCTTCTTCCATCACCACGCGGCGATCGACGACAACGTCTTCGTCGCCAACATCGAGCTTGGTGATGCGGCACTGAATTTCCTGGCCGACGAGCTTTTCCATTTCTGCGGATTCACGAACACCGCTGCGCGAAGCAGGCATGAAGGCCCGCACGCCGATGTCAACGTCGAGGCCGCCCTTGTTGACGCCAGTGACCGTGCCGACGATGGTGGACTTCGCCGCGAAGGCAGCTTCGAGCGCCGACCAGTCTTTGGGCTGGGCGATGCGGGTGCGGGAAACTCGGTAGTAGCCATCTTCGTCGCGGCCCTTGACGGAGACGACGAGTTTGTCGCCGGGCTTGGCCTCGGGCAGATCGGCGAGCGGCAGAGTGCCTTCGGACTTGAAGCCGATGTCGAGCAGCACAGCATCGGCGGTGACGGCGACAACGGTGCCTTCGAGCTGGCGCGCGCCGTCTTCGGAAACGCGGGCGTGTTCGCGCTCGTACTCCGACAGAAGCTGGTCGAAGGACTCGGTGGATTCGGTGATTTCAGGAGTTTCGGGGTTATTGGGATCAGACATGATGATTAGGCCGATTCCAGAATATCAGCGCCGAGCTCCAAATTACGCCCCGAAACCTCAGCGCGCTTTAAGCGGTGTCGGCTTGGCGGTTGGGCGCAGGGGTGGCGGACATGGCCTCCTTCTTCATGAGTTCGATCTCGGCTTTCAGCTTCTGATTTTTCTGCTCGTGGTAGTCACGCAGCTGGTGGCGCAGATCGTTGATTTGGTAGCGCAGGGTCTGATAGGTCTCGTCGCGGAAAACACGGTAGGCGGCAGAGCCGGGACGAATGCCGGGAGGTGGCTCGGGAAGGGCGTCGGCACGGCGGAGTGCAGCTTCCTCGTCAGCCTTACGTTCGACGGCGTCGACGACAACATCGAGATCGAGGCCGGGCGGGAGACCGAGTTTTTCTTCCAAATCGGGCAATTCCTGGAGGCGGGAGGTGTCGTCGTCGTGTGAACCCAGGTTAGCGCCCAAATGAGGGGCGCGAATCCCTCGCTCGGCTCGGGACAGGCTCTGGGGCACCGCTTCCATCTTTTCGATGCGGCGGTTGGTGGCCGCGGCCAACTGGATGGCATAGAGCAGCTTGCCGGCGGTGCTCTGGTCAAGCTGTCCGGCGGCAAGGGCCTGCGCGATCTCGGAGATGGCGGTGCGGATGGCGTAGAGGTTGTCGAGAGGCGGGATTTCGAGGCGATAAGGCACGTTATCGCGCAGGGCGCGGGCGCGACGCAGGCGGCGGGCGCGCTCCATGAGGTGGTAGTAGCAGTATTTGCGGTCCCGGAGAGAGGGAGAGCCGCAGTAGGAGCCGTCGAGTTTCACGTGGCGACAGGATGATGATTGGGTCATGGATTCCTCGAGTGATTAGTAATTAGCAATTAGCAATAAGCAATAAGCCCAAACCAAAGCCAAAGCCAAAGCCAAAACCAAAGCCAAAACCAAAGCCAAAGCCAAAACCAAAACCAAAGCCAAAACCAAAGCCCAAACCACTTAGACTTCTGGCCTTTGATTGTGTCGTGATACCCCTCGCATGCATCTTGAAAACAAAGGGGTTATTGCGCGAATTGCCGTAAGTTCCAGACAATACAGGTGCTTACAGGCAAAGTCTTGGGAATAAAGGGGTTACTGCCATAAGTTGATAAAGAACAAAGACCCTCGGGGCGGCCGCGAAACGGCGCGGCGCCGCGAGGGTCCGGATTGACGTCTGCAGGAATAACGGATTGGGAGAATGGGGGCAAGGAAAATCGTCAGGCCGGGAAAACTTTAGTAACCAGTTTGTCCCATTTTGGGAAGACAGTTGCCGGTCGCGGCGTACCCACCCTGTCCGCAAAGAGCGCGGACAAGGGTGGGGCGGCCGACGGCCCTTGGACTCAGACGGAGTGGATGGGACCGGGATAACTGGCGATGATTGGGTCGAGAGTAAGCAGGGTCAGACCTTCGACTGTGGCCTGGGCGACCAGCAAACGGTCGAACGGGTCTTTGTGAATCGCCGGCAAACTTTCAATGGCCACGACATGATCACTCAGGATGGGAAGTTCCTGGTAGCCGTTGTCGAGTAAGCCGCGCCGCAGAAGCCGTGGATCGACCTGAAAGTCTTTTCGGCGAAGTCCGCGCTTGATGGCGATTTCCCAAAGGCTGGCGGCGCTGAACAGCAAGAGATTCTGCGGGTCGGCGAGCAAGCGCCGCGTCTTTGCAGAGAGCCGCTCAGGCTGGGCCGCCGCCCACAGCAATACGTGGGTGTCGAGCAACAGCTTCACGGCCGGCCTGCAAAGAGGCGCTCGATTTTGCGGCTGCCCATCTGGTCGAAGTCGTCGGGGACGGAAATCTGGCCGGCCATGAATCCCAGGCGGCGCACTCGGCCGGGGCCGGGTGCGTCCAGAGCGACCACTTTCACAATGGGTTTACCCGCCTTAGCGATGATGAAAGGCTCTCCCGCGCTGGCCTCGTCAACGAGGCGCGACAGATGGGTCTTGGCGTGATGGATGTTGATGGTCTTCATGAACTAAGTCCGGTTAGTTTAGTCTATCTCATCGTACCATGTTATGAGTGTCGAGGGGAACCGCCGTGAACCCAGCAGTTAGTAATTGGTAATAAGTAATTAGGAATTAGTGAAAGACAAGCGCAAACCGGGGAAACGCGGAGCGATCGAGAACGTATTCAGAGAACAAAATTGGCCACGGATCCCGCTCGGCGGGACCGATGAAGACGGATTGGTTTTGCGGTGACCGGAATCAAGGTTTCATTTCCACACCGCGTACCCACCCGGAGTTGGATTATTTGCCGCTGTTGAGGCGGTCGCGCTCGGCTTCCATGTCCTGGTAGGCATCGCGTCCGGTGACTGCCTTGTACCACGCTGGATGGTGGGTCCAGGCCCAAGCCTTACTCACCGTGCCGCGGGTCATGGCCTGAATCGTTCCGGGTTCGCCGAAAGTGCTGAGATACACGTGGAAGAAAATACCGAACAGCATCACCAGCGCCGAAATGTCGTGCACGACGTAAGAGATGGCCACCAGAACTCTGCCGAAGATCTCCGGAAACCACATGATCACGCCGGTGATGACGTAGGCGATGCAACCGCCGACGATCTCCCAGAACTGCAACTTTTGACCGGCGTTGAAGAAACCAACCGTGGACGGCTCCATGGCTTCTTCGTTGCGGATGTAGCTCTTTATGCGCTTCATCCACTTGCTGTCATCCGGCGTCCAGCGCATCACGGCCCACCAGTTCATCGCCTGCAGGCTGAAAAAGATCACGAAGCCCAGGCCAAACCAGGGATGCAGCAGGCGGGTCATGGCTCCGCCGCCAAATATCGGCGTGAAGAAGCGGAAGATCCAGGGCAGGTAAATTCCAAACCCCGACAACAGCGCGAGGAAGAAGAAGATCCCCACCATCCAATGTAAGAAGCGGGTGTACACGGGATGCCGCAGCAGTTCGCCGGCATAGACCACGGTGCGTCCGAGGCGGTCGATGGCGTTGGTGCGGTGCTCAAAACGGTTCGCTGAGGTCGCCATCTAGTTCTCCTTCCCCGCTGGTGGACGTGGTGGATCGATTTGCTGGATAGGAGGCGAGGGCTGTTCGCGCCGCGGCCCCTCAAAGACGTAATGCATGACGACGCCGACGAAGCCCATCATGGCGCCGATGAGGCCGATAGGCTTGAACCAGTCCTTCCACACGGTGAAGGCCAAGGGAATGCGGGGATTGGCGGGCAGGTTGCCGTACTTCTCCGGCTCCTTAATGTCGTGCAGGACGTAGATGACGTGGGTGCCGCCGATTGTCTCCGGATCGTAAACTCCGGCGTCTTTGAATCCCGACACTTCGCGCAGTTGTGTTGCCCGCTTTTCGGCCAGGAACTTCATGTCTTCCTTGGTGCCGAAGTGGAGGCAGCCGGTGGGACACGACTTGATGCACGCAGGTTCCAGCCCAGCACCGACGCGGTCAGAGCACAACGTACACTTGTAAACCTTCTTGGTGCTGGGATTGAACTTGGGGATGTTGAACGGGCATCCCGAAACGCAGAACTGGCAGCCGATGCAATTCTCCTGCTGAAAATCGACGATGCCATTGGCGTACTTCACGATGGCGCCGTCGGCTGGACAGGCGGCCAGACAGCCGGGGTCTTCACAGTGCATGCACTGGTGCTTGCGCATCAGCCAGGCGAAGGTGCCGTCAGAATGCTGGGACTCGTTGAACTTGATGAGGTTCCAGTAGTCCCAGTTGGTGTCGGGCATGGTCTGGTAGGTGTTGTCGAACTGGGTGGTCTGGAACGGCATGTCGTTCCATTCCACGCAGGCCACCTCGCAGGCCTTGCAGCCGATGCAGGTGGTCACGTCGATCAACTTGCAGACTTCGGGCTCGCGTTGCATGCCCGCGCCGGCGATCGGGCCCGGATGGGCCGAGATTTGCTGAATCTGGAGTGTCTTGCGGTCTCCCATCTGGCCCTCCTTATGCTTTCTCGAGCTTCACCAGGAAGCCCTTGAATTCCGGCGTGAACGCATTGGGATCGGTGACGGTCGGAGTCAGGAGATTCGTCGGGGTCTTGGCGGTCTTGTCGAGGTCCTCGGCGATCCCCAGGAAGCCCCAGTGAATCGGAATTCCGATCTGATAGGTCTTCTTCCCGTCGACCATCATGCCCTTGATGCGCTTGGTTACCATCGCTCGCGCGATGTAACTGCTGCGAATGCTCGTGACCTTTACGTTCTCTCCCCCACGGATTCCCATCTGGTCGGCCAGCTCGGCCGGAACCTCAACGAATGGCAGCGGCACCAGCTCGACGTTCATGGGGTTGTTTTTGGTCCAATAGTGATAGTGCTCGGTGAGGCGGTAGGTGGTGCAAACCAGGTTGTAGCCTTCCTGCACCGTTCCGTATTTATCCAGCGGAGTCTTGAACTTCTTGGCCACTGGATTATTGGACTGCTGAGGGTGAAGCGGATTGGCGATGGGGCTCTCGATGGGCTCGTAATGCTCGGGGAAAGGCCCGTCCGCTAAGCCACCCAGCGGGACGAACAACCGTCCCACGCCTTCGGGCAGCATGATGAAGGGTCCCATGTGTTCGGCCGGTTTGGAATCGGCCTTGAAGTCCGGGACGTCGTTTCCTACCCACTTTCCGGCTGTCTCGTTCCACCAAACTTGCTTGCGGTCGGAGTCCCAGGGCTTACCGGTCAAATCGCAGGAGGCGCGGTTGTAGAGCACACGGCGGTTCATCGGCCACGACCATCCCCAGTTGGGATAGATTCCCTGCCCTGAGGGGTCGTCGGTGCCGCGGCGTTGCATCATCGGCCCGGCCTCGGTCCAGGAACCGGAGTAGAGCCAGTTGCCGCACATGGTTGAGCCGTCATCGCGCAGCATGGCGAAGCTTGGCAATTGCTGCCCCGGCTTCAAGGTGAGGCCGGTTTTCTCATCGGAGATTTCAGTCAGCGCCTTGCCGTTGATCTCTTTGGCGATTTCGCTGAGCGACGGATGTTCGGGCAGCGTGTAGGACCAAGACGCGTTCAGAATCGGGTCGGGGAACTTTCCGCCTTCCTGCTTGTAGAGCGCGCGTATCCTGAGGAAAATTTGCGCCAGGATGTCCTGGTCGAGACGGCAATCGGCCGGTGGCGGAAGGGCAGCGTTTTTCCACTGCAGCCAGCGCGCCGAGTTGACGAAGGTACCGTCTTTCTCGGCGAATCCGGCGCCCGGGAGGCGATATACCGTGGTGTTGATCTTCTTCTGTTCCTCGGCGGTGATGCCGGGCGCCTGCCAGAAGGCGCTGGTCTCATCGGGATAGATTTCGCAGACCACGAGGAAGTCGGCCTTCTTGAGGGCGTCGATGTTCTTCTGCGAGTCGGGGCCAATCATGACGCCGTTCATGCCGAAGGCGAAAAAGCCCTTGACCTTGCCGCGATACATCTCGTCCCAGATTTCCGTCCAGGAATGGCGGCGCTCGATCTTGGGGAGATAGTGGAAGGCAAAGTCGTTGTCTTTCGTGGCGGCGTTGCCGTACATCGCCTTCAGGAACGACACCATGAACTTGGGTGTGTTCGACCAGTAATTGAAGGACTCCCAATCGCCGACCTTGGCGACTTTGGGAGTGGTGCGGTCGAGGAAGGTTTTCAGGTCCTTGTCGGCCACGTTGGGCATCTTGAGATAGCCGGGCAGAATGTCGAAAATGCCCGCCATGTCGGTGGCGCCCTGGATGTTGGAGTGCCCGCGCAGGGCGTTGACGCCGCCACCCGCGCGCCCCACGTTGCCCATGAGCAATTGCAGCATGGCCGCGGTGCGGATGATCTGGGTGCCGAAGCTGTGGTGGGTCCAACCCACGGCGTAGATGATGGTGGCGACCTTCTTGGTGCTGCCGTCCTTGCGTATCGAAGTAAACAGGTCGGCGGCTTTGAGGAAGTCGGCCTGCGGAATTCCGGTGATGCGCTCCACCATCTCTGGCGTGTAGCGGGAGTACTGCTTCTTGAGCAGTTGATAGACGCAGCGCGGATGCTGCAGGTCGAGATCGAAGGCGACGTTGGGCGGAAGCGAGGGAGGAGGAGCCGGGGTGGCAGACTTGGCTGCCACCGGCTTCATCGTGGCCTCCGGGCCTACCGGCTTGCCTGTCATGTTGCCGCCGGCTTCGTAGTTCCAGGTTTCGCGGTTGTATGAGCCCTTTTCGGCGTCGAAGCCGGAGAAGAGTCCGTCCTCGGGCAGCGCAAAGCCTTCCTTGATGATTAAGGCGGCGTTGGTGAAGTTGACGAGGTATTCCTTGTTGACGCGGTCGTGCTGGAGGGCGTAATCAATTACGCCGCCCAGAAAAGCGATGTCGGAGCCGGCACGAATCTGCAGGAAGAGGTCGGCCTGCGTGGCCGTGCGGGTGAAACGCGGATCGACGACGATCATCTTGGCGTTGCGGTTGCGCTTGGCTTCGACAGCCCACTTAAATCCGCAGGGATGGTTCTCCGCCGGATTGCCACCCATGATCAACATCATGTCGGTGTTCTTGATGTCGATCCAGCCATTGGTCATGGCCCCGCGTCCGAACGTTGGTCCCAAACTTGAGACCGTGGGGGCGTGTCAAACTCTTGCTTGGTTTTCGAGCCCCACAATTCCCATGCTGCGCATGGTCTTCACCACGAGGTAGTTGAACTCGTTGGTGTCGGTGCAGCCGCCGGTGAAGGCGATGGACTCGAGACGGTTGACGGTGCGGCCCTGGGCGTCCTGCTCGATGAAGGTTTCGTCGCGGGTTTTCTTGGTCCAATGCGCGATCTCGTCGATGGCCTGGTTCCAGGAGATGTCTTCCCACTGGGTCGAGCCCGGGCGGCGAACTTGCGGCTTGAGGATCCGGCGGTCGTTGAGGATGTCCTGCTCCAGTGACGCTCCCTTGGGACAGAGCGTCCCGCGATTGATGGGATGGTCTGGGTCGCCCTCGACGTGCACCACCTGTGGCGTGACGTTTTTCGCCTTGTCGCCGATGGTGTGGATGATGACGCCGCAACTCACGGAGCAGTAGGGACAAGTGCTGCGGGTCTCGGTGGTGCGCGAAATCTTCAGTCCCTGAGTTTGCGCGTAAATCGGTTGGACATCGAAGCCGAATGCGGTAATTCCGGCGACTCCGACTAGCCCGGTTTTGAAGAACGCACGTCTAGAAACTTCCACGGCATGCACCTCCGGAAGGAGAACCTACACAGGATTTATTGGAGCGGGACAGCGAGAGAGAGGCTGTGCAGCGGCTATGCCGACTCGAACTCGAACTAGCGGAAACTCGATCCACAACCCTCACCCGAGTGTGATTCGAAATTAATCAGCAAGCTGCGAAAAGTCGCATCGAATTTACATCGTCCCAGCGAGTGCGGTCAATAAAGATTTCCGCGGCGGCTGGAGCATCCGCCGGCGAGCTTCGCTAGAAGCCCATGACATTCGGCAATAGCTTGTGATAACCGTGTTCGCTGGCCCACAGATCGAGCGGCGCCGTGGCCACCTCATCCACCAGAGGCACCGCGTGGCCATCCACCGTCAGGTCCACGGACTTCAGATAGACCTTGCAGCTGTCGCAGGCCTCGACCCGGACGGCGGCGATGCCGTCGGCGGTGTAGCGCGGCAGCTTCTCGTGGTTCTCCTCGCCACAGGCTGGGCACAGGATTCGCCGAAACTCCCATTCCGTGTGGCAAAGTGAGCACAGCAGCATGCGCTTGCCCCCGTCTCCCTCCTGGCGAATCACCGCCATTTGCGGATCACTTTCACAATAGTGGCACTTGTTCCCAGCCACGGCGTTGGTCGCAGGAGTCGAGCCTTGCGCGAGCCGCTCGGCCAGCGGTTCGAGGACAGCGCGCGCGATAAAAGCCTCTCCTGGCGACTCGGCGTCGCCCGCTGCCAGCCATCGGGTAAGCCGGGCGCGCAAGGCTGCGTCGTCCAGGGTTCCCCACGAAACACTCTCCGCCGCCAGTTTTCGAGGACCAGATTGCTGAACGATCGCCAACAAGCGAGGGATGTGCGCGGCGGCCACGGCAAAATCGATGGCCTCGCGAAAGTTCGCAGCCGACGGCCGCCCGACGGAGCCGTGAGATTTCCCGGACTCGTACACTTCCTGCTGAAACCGCAGAACCGCCGCGTAGAAGCCCAGGACTTCGTCGGCCCAGCGGTCCCGCGCCGCCAACTGCTGGCAGCGATCCAGCCGATGCGGGTACGTTTCTTTGCTTTGCGACCAAGCGTTGGACACGCCAGAAGCCCCTCCGCGGGCGATGCGATCATAAATCACGGGCTTCGGTTGCACTAGAATACTGCGATGACTCTCTTCCCTCGCCTACGACTTCGCTGGCAAGCCCTTCTGGTGTTTGTAGCCCTGACCGCGTCCCTCGCATCGGCGGCCGACTTCAGCCAACTGGTTTACGTCGGCACCTACACCGACAAAGACAGCAAGGGCATTTACAGCTTTCGCTTCGATCCTGTGAGCGGAGAATCGGGACCGGTCGAGCTTGCGGCTGAATCGCCCAATCCTTCGTTTCTTGCGGTGGATCCCGCCGGCACGCACCTTTACGCGGTCAATGAATTGGACGTCTTGGACGGCAGCATGACCGGAGGCATCAGCGCCTATGATATTGACCGCACAAACGGCAAGCTCAAGTTGCTGCAGCAGGTTTCCTCTGCCGGAGCCGGGCCCGCCCACCTGTCTCTCGACCGCTCAGGCCGATATCTGCTGGTGGCCAACTATGACGGTGGCAATTTCGCCGTCTTCCCCCTCGAACAAGACGGTCGCATCGGCCAGCGTACCGCTTTCGTGCAAGACGCCGGGTCAAGCATCAACAAAGACCGCCAGGCAACGCCCCACGCCCACGAAATCCTCGCCAGCAACGATGATCACCTGGTAATGGTTTCCGACCTCGGTACGGACAAGCTGATGGTGTACCGCTTCGACGCAACCAACGGTTCGCTGACGCCGAACAAACCGCCGTTCGCCAAAGTAAACCCGGGTTCTGGACCGCGCCACTTTGCGATTGCGCCTTCGGGCAGCTTCCTCTATCTGGTGAACGAACTCTCTTCCACGGTTGTGGTCTTTTCCCTGGATCCATCCTCAGGGAAACTGCACCAATTGCAGTCGATCTCGACGCTGCCGCAGGACTTCAAGGGCACGAACACCACGGCTGAAATACAGGTGGACGCAGCGGGCAAGTTCCTCTACGTGTCCAATCGCGGAGACGACAGCATTGCCGTTTTTGCCATTGACGGGCACGACGGTAAGTTGTCTTTCGTGGAGCGCGTGCCAACGGAAGGCAAGGAACCCCGGCACTTCACCCTCGACCCCAGCGGCAAATGGCTCTTCGCGGCAAACCAGAACTCCGACACGATCAACGTTTTCGCGGTGGATGGCGCCAGCGGTCGCCTCACTGCGACTCCTCACGTCATCCATGTTCCTGCCCCGGTCTGCGTTCTGCCGGTACCGCTGAAGTAGAGCGGTTTCACTTGCGGAAGTTTCTTGCCCGGGCATGACTTCACTGGCTGCTGACAGGCTCGCTTCCGACGATGTTTTGAAGGGGCGCAGCTTTAGCTTTGGAAACCGCTTTTTTCAGCAGCCTCTAAAGCCCGAAAAGTGCAGATTTAACTGTTTTGTTTGTGCAACTACACGTAAGACTCAATTGTTTCTGCACGCTTGCAACGAATTTCTTCCTAAGTCAGTGATTCTGCATGGTGGCAAGGGGGTAGGGGTACGCCGATACACCAGTATTTTCCGTATTGGGAATCGCGGTCCCGACGCCGAACTTTCCAATTAATAATTACCTTAATTTATCCCTATTTTATTTCTTATTAAATCTCCTTTCCTTATTTTTATTTAACTATTCTATCATCCTTCTTAGCTTTTTTAATTTTTTAATCTCTCATCTATTTCCAATTTTTGTGCTAAACTCTCATTTTTTTGCATTCACCTTCATTTCCACTTCCTTTCTCCTTCTGTCTCAACCTCTCTAATAGTTTTTCCTTTTCTTGCTGCATTCTCTTTGCTGCTTCTTTATCTCTTACTGCAGCAGCTATGCTTTGGAGTACTGCTACTGTGAGTCCCTTTCTTAGAACTTTTGCTTGCTGGAGTGCCAGCATTTTCTCCAGCTTTGTTTGATAGCTTCTTTAGTGTTGTTGTTGACTACCTTTCTCTTCTACTTCTATATCTTCTTTTGCGCAGTGCTATTTTAGTTCAGATAGTGATTCAATTGCTCGCTGTAGAACTGCTTTATTTGTTCTGCTTGTTCAGCCTTTATGTAGCCTTAGCCCATTTGCTTGCTTATTACCGCTCCATTTTTTTTTTCCACTAGCCCATTATCTTTGCTGTGCCTTTGCTACTTTTTTTCTGCTCTATGAGCAACTTATTCAGCATACTTTCCACTTTCTTTTGATGAACTCTCTGCCTTTATCTTAGTGAAAGCCTAGTATATTGAAGTTTAACTGCTTAGCATGCAGCCAGCACTTTCTTCATCCAAACTTCTCTGATGCTTGCTGTTCTCTCATTATCTCCCACTTTTTGACCTTATCTACTTCTTTGATGTGTTAGACTCCTTTTTTTCCTTTTCTATCTCCCTGATGCACTTTATCTACTCTCAAATAGCCTTCTCTTCCTTGCTTATTGCGCTGTTAGCGCTCTCCTATGCTTACCGCTGTGTGCCTCTTTTTGTTGTAGTTGAGGCTACTCTACCTTTAGCTTTTTTTGCTCATTTTATACATTTGAGCCACTGAGATCTAGACCAGCCTCTTTTACTCTTTCTTACCTTAGTCCTTTAACTCTCTCTCTAGAATGCTTCTTTTGTCATATCCTCTCAATTTTTCTTGTGCCTCATCTACTTTTCCAGCAGTTCTATATCTGCTAAGTTAAAGCTTTGTGTAAGCTTTGCCTTCTATAGGCTCGCTGTAGCTCACCTATATCCCTATAGCTTGCTATCAGCCTCTTCATCTATGCCCTTCTCAACCTTTCATCTTCTCCATTTAACTCCTCACCAAGCCTCTTTCTTTGCTTTATTGTTTCTTATATTGCTCTTGTCTCATAACCTGCTCCACCCAGCCTTAAACCTGCTTGCTATTTTCTCCTTCTAAGCTTATCTCTTCTCTCTCTTTTAGAAAAGCCTCTATCTATCCACTCTTAGTTTCTCAGCTTCTTGCACACTCTTTGTCAATCTTAGCATGCCACCCTCCCCATACTCATCTTTATTACTATCCCTTCCTCTCTCCCTTCCCGCCACCTTGCTCGGCTGTTATCCTCTTGCCCAGAACGATTCACCTTGTTGGGGAGATCACTTCATGAATCACATTCCATCGACTCGCCGCACATTGCTCTCGGCCCTCACCGCCGCATTCGTAATACTCTGCGGAACCGCCATGGGGCAGAACACCATCAACGCCCAGATCACCGGCGGCGGCGGCAACGGCAAATGCACCTTCGAAGTTCGCGTTGACGGCGTTGCCAACGTCCAGATCCGCGGCAACCAGGGCTATATCCAGACCAAGAGCGGCATGCCGGCACAGTGGGTGCGCTTGAAGTGCAACCAGCCCCTGCCCCGCAACCCGTACAACTTCCGCTTCGCCGGTGTTGACGGCCGCGGCAAGCAATACATGCTGAAGGACCCGGCCCAAAACAATGGCGTGGCAGTCATTCGCATCGAAGATAACCGCAACGGAATGGAAGGCTACACCGGCGACATCTTCTGGAATGGCGGCAGCAACAATGGCGGCAACTGGAATGGTGGCTGGTGGAACGACAACTGGAACGGCGGTGGAGGCTGGGGCGGCGGCGGTAACAATGGTGGCAACAATGGCGGCAACTGGAATGGCGGTGGCCATAACGGAAACGGTAACAATAATGGCAACTGGAACAACAATGTCACTGCGAACTGCCAGAACGTCATCCGCCGCAATATTCAGTCGCAGGTTGGCGGCGCGAATGTCAATTTCAACGGCTCCCCCCGCACCAGCAAGGCCGGTTCGTTCGTGATGGTTGACGGCAACGGCAACGCCCGCGGCAACAACAGCCGGCAGGGAAATTTCAGCTACCACTGCTCGATGCATCCCAACGGAAACGTGGCCGACTCCAACTTCAACTGGACCAGCGGCAACCTCGGCATGCAACCGCGTTGAGCGGACATCGCAAGACGAATGGCGGAGCATTGGCACTCCGCCATTCAGTTACGACATTTCTAAACTATCAATTCTTCAAAAGCGTTGGGCCACGTGCTGGTGCCGCAGCGTCGGCTCCTCGTAACCATGCGACTTCTGCCGCGGTGGAAGCTTTGGTGGCTTGTACGGAATCTCCTCGTAAGGAATACGGCTGAGAATGTCGGCAATGCAATTCAACCGCGCCCGTTTCTTGTCGTCCGAAGGAACGATGTACCAGGGATTCTGCGCGGTGTCCGTTGCGGCGAGCATTGCGTCGCGCGCCCGCGAATAGTCGTACCAGCGGCGATGCGACTCCAAATCCATCGGGCTCAGCTTCCAGCGCTTTGACGTGTCCTCGATGCGCGCCAGGAACCGCTTGTGCTGCTCCTGCTCGCTGACCTCGAGCCAGTACTTCAAGAGGATGATGCCGTCGTTGACCAGAGACGCCTCGAAGTTGGGAGTGTTCTTGAGGAACTTCGTGTAGGCCTCTTTGGAGCAGAAGCCCATCACGTGTTCCACGCCTGCGCGGTTGTACCAGCTACGGTCGAAGATGACGATCTCTCCGCCTGCGGGAAGATGCTCGATGTAGCGCTGTAGATAGATCTGCGACTTCTGGCGCTCGGTCGGCGCCGGCAGCGCCACCACGCGGAATACGCGCGGACTGGTGCGCTCGGCGATGCGCTTGATAATCCCTCCCTTGCCCGCGGCGTCGCGTCCCTCAAAGCAAATGACCACCCGAGCGCCTGTCGCCTTCGCCCACTCCTGCAGCTTTACCAGCTCGGTCTGCAGCTTGAACATCTCGCGCTCGTAGTCCTTGTTCTTCATCTTCTCCGGAGCGGCCGTGGTTTCGGCAGCCGCTGCGGGCGCTGGTGTCCGCTTGTCCTTCTTCTTCGATCCCTTGCCCATAAGACCTCCTGCTGCAGCGAGAGTTGCTTCAGCATGAACCGCACGATTGTACGCCGCGCGACACGGCTTTTTGGTGACGGCAGCGAAGGTTCATGGGCCGCTTATCCTGGAGGCCACTTTAAGTCACGTCCGCCGATCAAATGCAAATGCAGATGAAAAACCGACTGGCCCGACTTGGGGCCGACGTTGTAGACGGTGCGGTAGCCGTCTTCAATGCCGCGTTCGCGTCCGATTTTTGCCGCAATGAGCTGGCAGTAACCGAGGATTTCGGCATCTTCGGGCGTGGCTTCTTTCAGTCCGGCGATGTGCCGCTTGGGAACGATCAGCACATGAGTCGGAGCCTTGGGGTTGATGTCTTCGAAGACAAACACTTTGTCGTCTTCGTAGACTTTGGTCGCCGAAATCTTGCCGGCGATGATTTTGCAGAAGAGGCAGTTGTCCATGAGTACTGCTCCTTAGCGCTGTTCGTTGCGGCGCGCCAACAGGTAAGCGCGGATTAGCTGATTGAGATCGCCGTCGAGCACGCGATCCACGTCGCCGATTTCCTCGCGCGTGCGCAGGTCCTTCACCATGCGATACGGCTGCAGCACATACGAGCGAATCTGCGAGCCGAAGTCGATGTCGAGCTTGGAGTCCTCGACCTGCTTCGTCGCCGCTTTCTTCTTCTCCAGCTCATACTCGTAGAGGCGCGAACGCAGAATGCTCATCGCCTTTTCCTTGTTCTTGTGCTGGGAGCGTTCGTTCTGGCAGGCGACGACGATGTCTGTCGGAATGTGCGTGATACGCACCGCGGAATCGGTAGTGTTCACGTGCTGCCCGCCCTTGCCGCCGGAGCGGTAAGTATCGATGCGGATGTCGTCGGGCTTGATGTCGATCTCGATGCTCTCGTCGATTTCCGGCGAAACATACACGCTGGCGAACGAAGTGTGCCGGCGCTTGGCTTGGTCGAAGGGCGAGATGCGCACGAGGCGGTGGACCCCGATTTCGCTGGTCAGCAGGCCATAGGCGTGTTCGCCGTTGACGCCAAACGTGGCCGACTTGATGCCCGCCTCTTCGCCCGGCTGATACTCGTACATCGAGGTCGCGAAGCCTTCGCGCTCGGCCCAGCGCAGGTACATGCGCATCAGCATCTCGGCCCAGTCCTGCGACTCGGTGCCGCCCGCGCCGGGATGAATGGTCACGATGGCGCTGCGCTCGTCGTTGGCGCCGGAGAGCAGCGTCTCGATCTCGAGTTTGTCCACCAGCGCGCGCAGTGCGTCGATCTCGCGGCGGAGATCGGCGGAGACATTTTCGCCTTCCTGCGCCAGTTCGAAGTAGGCGGCGATGTCGGCCGAGCGGCGGGCCAGTTCCGACTCGGTCGCGAGCCCGGTTTCCAGGCGCTTCTTCTCGCGCATCACCTGCTTGGGATTTTTCGGGATTGGACCAGAGCGTGGGATCGGCAGTTTGCTTTTCGACTTCGCTCAGTCTTTCGCGCAGCTTGGGCGCGTCAAAGATACTCCTGAAGGTCGTGGACCTTGTCGCGGAGTGCGGAGAATTCCTGTTCGAGTTCTTCGACCATGGTTGGTGAACAGCCTCTCTAAACCGGCGCGGGCTGCGCCAGTTCCGCAGGTTCGCGGAAGCGCAACACCACGCCAGCCAAGGTGATTATCGCACAAAGAAACGGGAACCAGTCGCCGTGGCGGGTGTAGAACGTCGTGCCTTCGATCAACGAATACGCGCCTTGCAGCGCCGTGCGCTGGCTGCGCGGAGCCTGCGCGACGATGCGGCCGTAGGGATCGATGACGGCGGTGATGCCGGTGTTTGTATCGCGCAGCAGCCAGCGGTTGTTCTCCACAGCACGCATGCGGGCCATGTTGAGATGCTGACCGGGAGCGCCGGTCGGGCCATACCATCCGTCGTTGGAGATGTTCACGAAGACAGTCGCGCCGTGCAGTGCAAACTGACGCACTTCATTGGGAAACACGGACTCGTAGCAGATGAACGTGCCGAGTCTCACGCCATCTTCATTCAGCGGATTGCGCTGAGTGCCGCGGGCGAACGTTCCGATCTCGCGGGTCAGCGGCTTGGCAAAAGCGATGAGCTTCTCAAACGGGATGTATTCGCCGAAAGGCACAAGGTGAATCTTGTCGTAGCGCTGAACCCATGCGCCATTGGGAGCAATGAGCGAGGCAGAGTTGTAAATGTCAGGCTGGCGCGCTGGGTCGCCCGCATGGTCGATGCCCATGGAGCCGGCGACGATGTAGGAATCGGTTGAGCGCGCAACTTCGCCGAGTGTGCCACGCAGGTGCAGATCGGTAACGAAAAACGGCGCGGGAGACTCAGGCCAGATGATGAGGCCGGGAGTTCCGGGCGGCGACTGCGGCGGGCGAGTGCTCAAGGCGCGGAGTTCGCTCAGAGTCTGTTGCAGATAGTCGAGCGACCAGGGATCGTCGAGAATGGGGATGTTCGACTGCACCAAGCGTGACGCCGTGATCGCCGCGAAGCGCGGGAGGTTTGACGAACTTGCCCGCCTGCAAAACCACTGCGGCAGCCAGCGAGGCCGCGAGCATCAGATTGCGGCGGGCGCGCGGAACCAGAAACGCGGCAGCAACGGCGGTGTTCACCAGCGCGATTTCAAACGACAAGCCGTACACGCCGGTAAAAGTAGCAATGCGCGTCAGCGGGATGTTGTCGATCTGCGTGGTGCCGAGTAGGTCCCAGGGGAACCCAGTGATGTAGGTGCGGGCAAGTTCGACCGCGACCCAGGCGAACGGCGCGAACACCAGCGCGCGCAAGCTGTATCCGTTGCGGCGGCGGGCGATGAGGGCGAGCAGCAGGCCGAAGACGTCCGTGGTAGAGCGCGAGGTAAAGCGAATAGGCCAACAGCAAGAAAACCGAGGTTGCGGTGCCGAGATTGCCGTACACGTGCATGACGTGGAAGACCCAGTAGCAACTGCCGAGATACCAGATGACTCCGCTAAGATAGCCGAGCCAGAAGCCCTGCCAGGCGGAAGCGGGCGCAAACCATTTGCCGTCTTCGACCATGGTGAGCAGCGCGTCCTGATCGCGGCACTGGAGGACGGCGTAGATGAGCGGCGCGAGCGCGACCCAACTCAAGAAGTAGAGCGCGGGTTCGGGGAAGATGAGGACCTGCAGCACGCCTGATGCGGCGGCCAGCAACCAGGCGTTGCGGCGGATTCGGGTCACCTAGCGAGTGTAGCAAAGGGGATGGCGACAAGAATTAAGAATACGACCCCTTTGTCGCTGAACATCCAAATATTTGCGCAGACCTAGACCTCCAGCAGCTTGAAAAACCCCGTCCAGTTTTCGCGCTGAACAGGGCATTGATTTCCGAGGTCGTGCACAACCAGCGCACTTCAATCAATTACCGCATTAGCTTGCGGCGCAGCCCTCCGGCAAGTGCGACCAGTCCGTGATCCCAGCAACGCGATGCTACTGGGCTCCGGGACTGCGCCCGCGGTCCCATACGCAAAGTTGTCCACAGCGTTGTAGCCAGGTCCATCGGGCATGCTCAAAATCACGCTGCTGAACGCGGCGGTCGAGGTGAACCCCGCGAAGCCCAGCACTCCGTCTTGAGTCGAGCCCGTGGCGAATGACACCGTGAAGGTGCCAATCCCTACGAGTGTGACGTCAAAGGTAGCGCCACCGCTAAACAAACTTCCGAAGTCAAAGCCCACCAGAGGTATAGCTACCAGGAAGATCGACGTTGACTACATTTGGAACGGTGTAGTCGGCGTTGAAGTAATCCATCTGGATACGGGAAGCCATAATACGCGGGATCAATGACAAACATGCTATCATTGCTGGTAAAGGTGAGGCCCTGGATCACGGCAGGTCCGCTTGCATACCCGACGAAAGCTCCCCGGCCCTGCGATACCGTTGAAATCGGCATTGGTCACTCCCGACGACGCGGCCAGCCATGTGGCTCTGTTGGAATAAAGGGTTACGGCAGCTGGCGATCAATGTGGAGAGGGCTGCACATGACCAAAAGAACCATGGCTACCCGAAGGTACAATTTGGTGGGAAACTGCGTCATTGCTCGAGTGCTCCTTTCCTCTGCAGGCTGGAACCTCTTGTTCCAGTGCTCCAGCAATATACACCAATTTTTAAGTTGTTTGCTCCTCATTCTGAACCTCGCACGAAATAATATTATAGGTCACCGAGAGAGTGGCAAGGCCGCCTCAGCACGCGGCCTTTGGCAATCTTCTAACCGCCATTGCTCCTTACTTAATCGCCACCAGCTTGTTCACCAAGCTCCGAGTAATCTTTCTTCTCGACGCCGTGGACCTGCTTGTTGTACTCGTCCACCTTGGCCGAATAGTTCATCGAGCAGAATTTCGGGCCGCACATGGAGCAGAACGCCGCCTCTTTGTAATAAGCGTCAGGCAGCGTTTCGTCGTGCATGGCGCGGGCGGTTTCGGGATCGAGCGACAGCTCGAACTGCTTGTCCCAGTCGAAGGTGTAGCGAGCGTAGCTGATAGCGTTGTCGCGGTCCTGCGCGCCGGGACGATGGCGCGCCACGTCGGCGGCGTGCGCGGCGATCTTGTAGGCGATGATGCCGTCTTTCACGTCTTTGTCGTTGGGCAGGCCGAGGTGCTCTTTCGGAGTGACGTAGCAGAGCATCGACGCGCCGTGCCAGCCGATCATCGCCGCGCCGATCGCCGACGTGATGTGGTCGTAGCCGGGAGCGATGTCGATGACCAGCGGGCCGAGGGTGTAGAACGGCGCGCCGTGGCAAAGCTCGACTTCCTTGTCGACCTGCTCCTTGATCTTGTCGAGCGGAACGTGGCCGGGGCCTTCGATCATGACCTGCACGTCGCGCTCCCAGGCTTTCGTGGTCAGCTCGCCGAGGGTCTTGAGTTCGGCGAACTGCGCTTCGTCGCTGGCATCGGCGATGCAGCCGGGACGCAGGCCGTCGCCGAGCGAGTAGCTGACGTCGTGCTTAGCGAGGATCTTGGTGATTTCGTCGAAGCGCTCGTAGAGGAAGTTCTGCTTGTGGTGGTGGGCCATCCACTGCGCCAGGATCGCGCCGCCGCGGCTGACGATGCCGGTGATGCGGTTGGTGATCATGGGCAGGAACTCGACGAGCACGCCGGCGTGGATGGTCATGTAATCGACACCCTGCTCGGCCTGCTCCTCGATGACTTCGAGCATGACGTTGATGTCGAGGTCTTCGATGCGCTTCACGCGCGAGACCGCCTCGTAGATCGGCACCGTGCCGATGGGCACGGGCGAGTGGCGCAGGATGGCTTCGCGGATCTCGTGAATGCCGCCGCCGGTGGAGAGGTCCATTACCGTGTCAGCGCCGTAGTGCACCGAGGTGTGCAGCTTCTTCAGCTCTTCGTCAACGTTGCTGGTGATGGCCGAGTTGCCGATGTTGGAGTTGATCTTGCAACGCGACTCGACGCCGATGGCCATCGGCTCCAGCTCGGGATGGTTGACGTTGGCCGGGATAATCATGCGTCCGGCGGCCACTTCGTCGCGGATGAGTTCGGGCGCAACCTTTTCGCGCTCGGCCACGAAGACCATCTCTTCGGTCAACAGGCCCTTGCGCGCGAAGTGCATTTGCGACATGTTGGTGTCGCCGCTGCGCGCGGCCTCTTCGCGGCGCTTGGTGATCCACTCGGCGCGGGGCTTCAGGACACTCGCACCATTGCCGTTGCTGCCATTGTTGTCGCTCATAAGATTGGGATTACCCCTCCGGACTTAATGAGTATTATAGCGCCGCCGGACTGACTCTTTTCTCACTAGGCTTCGCTTCAAAGGGATGTTAGCCTTCCGAAATATTGCTGGAGGCACGAATGGCAGAAAACAAAACGAAACCCACGACGGTCAGTGTGCCGGCGTTTATCGAGGCAATCACCGACGAGAGCAAGCGCGCCGATGCCAAGGCGTTGGTGAAGTTGATGCAAAAAGCGTCAGGCGAAAAGCCGAAGATGTGGGGGCCGTCGATTGTGGGCTTTGGCAGCTATCACTACAAGTACGAGAGCGGGCGCGAAGGCGATACGCCGGTAATCGCGTTCTCGCCCCGCAAGGCTGCCACTGTTTTGTACGGTGCGATCGGATTTGATGGCGCGGAGAAGCTGCTGGAGAAACTCGGCAAGCACACCACCGGCAAGGGCTGCCTCTACATCAAGAAGCTGACGGATGTGGACCAGCAGGTGCTGGAGGGAATGCTGGGGAAGGCATTGGCGGCGAAGCGAGAGCGCCATCCGAGCTAGCGAAACCAGTTGCAATCTCGGCTGCGGCGACTCTGCCTTATCACCAGCTTCTGTATCCTGCGTCCTGTCCCCGTGATGCTCGCTGTGTAATCAATGCTTCGTGAGGCGAAGGGATTGGTGTCTCTTGCCCCGTGAGGTATAACGGAATGTTTTTCAAGGGTTCTGGCTGCATCGAGGGACTGCGAGGCTGGCCAATCAATCGAGCGTGGCACGTCGTCTCCCTAGCGCGTACAGCAGCACGCCTCCGCCAATCAACAGCGCGCTAAAGAAAACGACCTTCGCCACAGCAAGGACCTTGTTGGGCTCGCTGGGGTCGGGGACCACCGAGGCGACGATTACCGCGGAGGTCGTGACCAGGGCGATGATGGCGAGGGCGACCGCAATCGGTTTGCCTCCCGGGACGGTAATGACGCCGGGCTCAATCGGCTCGCGCTGCAAGCGAATCATGGCCGCAAACATGAATAGATAGGGCACGAAGTTGGTGATGATGGTCATGGTGATCAGCAACTGGTAGGCGCCCCGGACCGTGCTGCCCGCTTGGCTCATGAGGATGAAGACCATGCAGCAAACTGCCTGCGTGACCAGCGAGACGGCGGGGGTTCCCCACTTGGGATGCACGCGGCCAAACGCGGACGGCAGATAGCGGTCGATGCCAACGACGAACGGAATGCGTGCGAGCGCGGCGAGATAGGCGCCAACGCCGCCGAGGTTGGCGAGGCAGATGAATAGCGCGACGGCGGGACCGATGCCGTTCCAACCCACGCGCCCAGCGGCTGTGGTGATGGCCTGCATGATGCCTTCCATGCTGCTCACCTGCCCGGTCGGCAGGGCGACCAGAATGGCAACGGTGCCGAGAATGTAGCCGCCAGTGATAAGTGCCCCGGCGGTGATGAGTGCGTGCGGGATGGTGCGGCGGGCATCCTTGATTTCGTCGCCCATGAAGGAGGCGGCCTCGGAGCCGCTGAAGGCGTAGAGGATGGTCGCCCAGACACCGAGTGTCCCCAGGTTCAGCGATGGTTTCATTGCTGAGGGCGTGAAATGGGTGGCAGAGCCGAACTTCGCAAATGCCACGACCGCGACGGAGCAGAGGAGGGTGACGGGAATCCACACGCCGAGCGCTCCGAGGTTGCTGAGCCATTTGCCGATGTTGAGGCCGACAATATTGAGCGCGAGCGCGAGTGCAACTCCGAAGACTGAAAATGCGACGAAGTATAACGGGCTGCGCTGCAGGGCGTTCCAGCGCGTGCCGCCAACGTAGAGCGCATTGCTGGCCGCGAAGTACAGCACCGCGGGAAAGTAAGGGAGATTGCTGGTCCAGTAGATCCATCCGGTGAGGAAGGCGGGGCCATCGCCGAAGGCGCGCTTGATCCAGACGTACATCCCGCCTTCCTGGGGATAGCGGGAAGAGAGTTCCATGACGCAGAGGGCAAGCGGGATAAATATCGTGAACAGACCGACGAACCAGATGGCGATGGAACTGGGGCCGCTGCTGGCGGCGACGGGAATCCAGCGCAGGCTGAGGGTCGTGACGAGATAAAACATCACCAGATCGCGAAACCCGAGGACGCGCTTGGGGCGGGGCGAAGGCATATCGTCCCTGGTGTTGGTCGCAACGGGAGATGGTTCCATGGAAAGGAGCCTAGAGCGCCAGGAAATAGCGGTAGAACTCGTCGTCGCGCTTCCAGCCAAGGCGTTCGTACAGACGTTGCGCGGCGAGATTGTCGGTGGCGGTTTCAAGCGTGAGACCGTCTGCCTGAGTGCTCTTGGCGAACTGACTGGCGCGACTCATCAGGGCAAAACCAACGCTCTGTTTGCGCGCCTCCGGGACCACGTAGAGGTCGCTGAGAATCCACTGCCTCGTGAGGTTCAGCGACGAGAAGACGGGATAGAGATGCACGAAGCCCTGGGCGGCTTCCCCGTGGTGAGCGAAGAAGAGCACGGACTCGCCTTTGCTCAGGCGGGCGAAAAGGAAACGGCGGGCCGCCTCTTCGTTGGATGGCCTTTTGTAGAACTGCCTGTAGGCATCGAAGAGGGGGGCCAGGAGCCCCACATCGGCCGGCGTAGCCTGCAGAACTTCGATTTCGAAGGCTTCCGAGTACATGCCGACAAGGGAACACGGCGGAAGCGCGGCGTCAACCTTTTTTCGCGCGGGGCCGGGTCTTGAAAACCACGGGTGGCCGGGGAACGGGCCCGGACTTCCTCCATAATTTTCGCGCCGGGACTACCGTCGGACGGCAATTTTGGTTTATGATTCGCGCAAGTTAGTAAGTGTGGGTGAGCTGAGTCCGCGCCGACGGATGAATCCCACGCTTGGGGACAACAACTTTTCTGACTTGTTTGCTTCATTCAGCAGTGTTTGGGGGATGGTATGCCTGATTCCACGTCAGTCCAGAATGCCGTCGCACCGTTGCCGGTAAAGCGGTCGGTGCGAAAGCGTTCGCTGATTCTCACCGCCGCCATGCACCACTTCGCCCGACACGGATACGAAGCCGCACGGGTGGGTGACATGGCTAGCCAATTGGGCATCGCAAAGGGTTCGGTCTTCCAGCACTTTGGCAGCAAAGACGGCCTCTTTTTCGAGGCGTACAAGGCCGCGCTGCGCGAGTTGCCACGGTACCTGGACGTTCCCGCGGAGGTGAAGGAAGCCGGGTTCTTCGGCGTGGTGCGCTACCGGCTGTCGTTGCCGGTGGAATTCTGGGAGCGGTACCGCGTCCCCTACCGCCTGGTGATGCTGGGAAATTACGGTTCCGACCTGAGCCTCAAGAAACGCATCTCGCACTTTGTAGCGACCGAGGACCCGCTGGGAACGGCGGCGTTCGTCCAGATGGGCATAGAGCGGGGCGAAGTGCGCCGAGATGTGGACCCCACTCTAATTACCTCGGTTCTCGAATGCACGTTTGAGCGCATGCAGGATGCGCTGTTTACGGCGGAATGCGATCGCGAGCTCTTCCACCGCATCGGCAATGTCAACGGCAACCGGGAACGGTTGATCGACCAGTTCGTGACCGTGTTGCGCGGCGCGATCGGCAGCTCGCGCGTCTAGTCCAGAAGCAATGCGCCTGTTATGATGCCTCCCGCATGCGATATCGGGGGTTCGATGGAGCGCTCGCTGCAGGAAATCCTGCAATCCTATAACGAAAAAAGCCCGCTGGAAGAGGCGTACACCATTCCCGCGTCATGGTATGTGGACGAACGTGTCGCCGAGATGGAGCGGCAGTACGTGTTTGGCGGGACATGGCAGGTGGTGGCGCGGGCCGACCAATTGCGGCAGGCAGGACAGTTCGTCACCGCTGAACTGGCGGGCGAACCCGTGGTGGTGGTACGCGCGACTGGTGGTGAGTTGCGAGCTTTCTACAACGTGTGCCGGCATCATGCGGCGGCAGTGGTTACGGAAGCGTGTGGCAGTGCCGGTATTTTTCGGTGTCCGTATCACGGTTGGAGCTATGGACTGGACGGAACGCTGAAGGGCGCGCCGGAATTTGAAGGCGTGTGCGGGTTCGATCGCGGGCAGAATGGGCTGGTTCCGGTGCAGGTCGCGGCGTGGGAGCAGTTCGTCTTTGTGAATTTGGATGCATCGGCCCCGCCGCTTGCTGAGTTTTTGGGAGGGCTGGTGGCGCGGGTTGCGCCGCTCGGCATTTCGAGCCTGAAGTTTTTCGAGAGACGCTCGTATTCCTTGAACTGCAACTGGAAAGTGTTTGTCGATAACTATCTCGATGGCGGTTACCACGTGCCGCACCTGCACAAGGCGCTGAACAGCGTGCTCGACTACAAGCAGTACACCATCGAAAACGAAGACCGGTACTGTTTGCAGTCGAGCCCTATGGTGGCATCGAACGTGGATGCCGCGACCTCAGCCACGCGACAAGGCGAGCGGGCGCTGTATTTCTGGCAGTATCCCAACTTCATGATCAATCTGTATGCGGGTTATATGGACACCAATCTGGTTCTGCCCGATGGTGTTGACCGCTGCAAAGTGATCTTCGACTTTTACTTCGATGACGTGAGCGAAGAAGCCGCGGAGCGAAATCGGCAAAGCATCACGGTGGGCGAGCGCGTGAATGACGAAGATGTGGGCATCTGCGAGTCGGTCCAGCGTGGGCTGCATTCGCGGGCGTATGGCGCGGGGCGGTTGTCGGTTAGGCGTGAGGCGGGGGAGCACTTGTTTCACCGGCTGCTGGCGGGGGATTTGAAGAGAGGGACGTAGCAGGCTTCCCAGGTTAGCGCCCAAAACAAGGGCGCGAACCTGGGGCATCCATGATTCTTGACTACCGCTTGCGTAGGTCTTTCGCGATCTCGCGCGCCGCGTTGGCGCCGGAGCCGCCCGTCAGGCCGTTACCGGGATGAGTGCCGGAGCCGCATAAATACAGGGCTTTGATGGGAGTGCGGTATTGCGCCCAATCGAGCAGTGGCCGCATGGTAAAGAGCTGGTCGAGCGCCAACTCGCCATGAAAGATGTGGCCGCCCGTGAGGGCGTACGTCCGCTCCAGGTCTTTCGGTGTGATGATCTCGCGAGCTTCAATCAGGCCGGGCAAGTCGGGTGTGTACTGCGCTAATGTGTTGACGACTACATCGCCAAGCGCATCGCGCTGGGAATCCCAATCGGCATTGCGCAGCTCATACGGTGCGTACTGCATATAGATGGACATCACATGCTTGCCCGCAGGCGCGAGTAAGGGATCGTGCAGCGTGGGAATCGTCGCCTCAAGATACGGATGCTGCGAGAATTCGCCGTACTTCGAGGCGTCAAAGGCCCGCTCGAGGTAGTCCACTTCGGGCGAGACCTGGATGCGACCGCCGAGAAAGGCGCTGGCCTCTCCGCTAAGACCGTTGAATGTGGGTAGCCCACTCAACGCCAGGTTCACTTTGGCGACGGTGCCGTTCATCCGGTAGTGCTGCAAGCGCTGCAAGAAACTGGGCGCAAGGTGCTGCGGATCAACCAAGCCGAGCAGTGTGCGCTTGGGGTCTGCGTTGGAGATTACGGCCCGAGCATCGATTTCGCTGCCGTCGCTAAGGAGGACTCCCGTGGCGGCTCCTTCTTTCACGCTTACCTGCGCGACTTCCGCATTGGTACGAATTTCGACACCCGAGGCCTGAGCGGCAATGGCCATGGCGGTCGTGAGCGCGCCCGTGCCGCCCATAACGTAGGTTGCCTCGCCTGCGGGATTGCCGTCAGAAGCGGCGCGCAACAGCAGCGAAGCCCCCGACCCAGCGGACCACGGCCCAAGGTACGTACCGAAGATGCCTTGAGCCGCAATGGTGGCGCGCAGGATTTCAGTGTCGAACCACTCGGCAACGAGATCGGCGGCGGCCATCGGCATCCAGCGCAGGAGCCGGTAGAAGTCTTTTTCATTGAGTCCGCGAATCTTGCGGCCGGTCTTGAGAAGGTCGAACACATTGCCGGATGCGGGCGCATCAATGTCGGGAGGCGTCATTCGCAGCAATTGGTCAACCACAGCGGCGATATTAGCCATCGCTTTCTGGAACTCGGCGTAGCTCGCGGCTTCTTTCGTGGAATACTTTGCGATCTCCTGCTGGGTACGCCCGGTGTCGGAGAAAAGCGCGAGGTGGTGGCCTTCCGGCGACAGCGACAACACGCGCACGTCAGGTACATAGGTCTCGAGGCCGTGCGCCGCGAGATTCATATCGCTGACAACGTCGGGCCGCACCGGACTGGATGCATGCGCCAACGTCGAACAGCGAAAACCGGGATGAAATTCGTTGGTAACGGCACATCCACCGGCTTGCGGGCGGCGCTCAAGCACGAGTGGCTTAAGGCCAGCCTTGGCGAGATAGAAGGCGGTGACTAATCCGTTGTGTCCGGCACCGATGATGATGACGTCGCGAGTCTCCGCCATGGCCTACTTGCTTCCCTTCCCCTGCTTGAGGATTTCCATCGCCGCCAGCCGTCCGTTAGCACCCATGATGCCGCCGCCGGGATGCGTGGCGGAGCCGCACATCCACAGGTTCTTGATAGGCGTTTTGTATTGGGCATAGCCAGGCACCGGGCGGAGGAAGAACAACTGCTCGAGCGTGAGCTCGCCCTGGAAGATGTTGCCCTCGGTGAGGCCCCACTCGCGTTCGAGGTCGAGCGGCGTCACGATCTGGCGGCCGACGATGATGTCTTTCAGATTCGGCGCGTATTCGGCGATGGTGTCGATCACGTTATCGCCGAATGCTTCCTTCTTCTCGTCCCAGGTGCCCTCTTTGAGCTTGTAGGGGGCGTACTGCACGAAGCACGACATAACGTGCTTGCCGGGAGGCGCGACTGAGGGGTCGGTGAGGCTGGGGATGACCATGTCGATGTAGGGACGGCGGGAGTACCGTCCGTACTTGGCGTCGTCGTAGGCGCGCTCCATGTAGTCCACGCTGGGCGAAATCGAGATTGCTCCACGCAGGTGCTTGCCCTCACCGGGCATACACGTGAAGTTGGGGAGAGCCTCGAGGGCGAGGTTGACCTTGCCGGAGGATCCGCGAAATTTGTACCGCTTCACTTCTTCCCGGAAGTCATCGGGCAGGTGCTTGGCGTCGAGCATCTTCAGGAAAGTCAAGTTCGGGTCGACACTGGAAGAAATGACGGGAGCGTAGAATTCGTCACCGTTCGTAGTCGCCACACCAACGGCTTTACCGTCTTTTACGAGGATTTGCGCGACACCGACTTGCGTGCGGATTTCGACGCCGGCTTCGCGCGCCGCATCGGCGATGGCATTGGAGATGGCTCCGGTGCCGCCGCGGGCGAATCCCCAAGCGCGGAAGGCGCCATCGATTTCACCCATGTAGTGGTGCAGCAACACGTAGGCGGTGCCGGGAGAACGAACGCCGAGGAAGGTTCCGATGATTCCCGAAGCTGACATCGTGGCCTTGAGCACGTCGGTCTCAAACCACTGGTCGAGGAAATCGATGGCGCTCATGGTCATGAGCTGCACCTGGTTGTACTTGTCCTCTCCGTTGAGGTCTTTGAAGCGACGGCCGAGGAAAAGCAGCTTCATCAGGTCTTTGGGATTCAGCGTGGTAGGGTCGGGGGGCACCATGCTGAGGATCGGCTTCACAAAGCGGCACATCTGCACCATGGCCTTGCCGAATTCGTCGTAGGCCTCGGCGTCGAGTTTGGAGTGGCGGGCGATTTCGCGGCGAGTCACACCGTGGTCGTTGACGCGCCAAAGATGGTCGCCGTTCGGCATGGGCGTGAAGGTGCCGTCGAGGGGCAGGATCTCGAGGCCGTGGCGCGGCAGGTCGAGTTCACGGATGATCTCGGGCCGAAGCAACGACACTACGTAGGAGCAGACTGAGAACTTGAAGCCGGGGAAAATTTCCTCGGTGCAGGCCGCGCCGCCGAGTACGTAGCGGCGTTCGAGCACGAGGACCTTCTTGCCCGCCCTGGCGAGATAGGCCGCGTTGACCAGGCCGTTGTGGCCGCCGCCAATCACAATAGCGTCATAGTGTCCGGATGAATTGGAGGACATAGGTTTCCTGCAGTAGAAACTCTGGCGCAATGAAAGCAGCGCCATTCTAAATGGCGCGCGGAGAGTTTGTCTGTAGTGCAGCCCGTGGAGCAAGACAGCAGCGGGTCTGCTTGCAGCATGCTGAGGCGCGTCGTTATAATCCGCGCTGATTAACTCCTGCGAGGAATTCTCTTGCCTATCGGCACCGCCGTTCACGAACGCACGCTTCCGCTGTGCACCAGCCTGAACTATCGCGAATGGTCGGGCTTCTATGCCGTCAGCGTTTACGAGACGCACCACGAGCACGAGTACAACGCCATCCGCAATGCGGCAGCACTGATCGACGTGACCCCACTGTTCAAGTACCTCATTACGGGCCGGGATGCGACCAAATTCGTGAACCGGGTGCTGGCGCGCGACATAAAGAAGGTCGCCGTGAACCAGGTCATTTATTGCTGCTGGTGCGATGAAGAGGGCAAGGTCATCGACGACGGCACCATCACGCGGATGGAGGAGAACACCTATCGATGGACGGCGGCCGATCCGAACCTGCGATGGTTCCGACAGAACGCGATCGGGCTGCAGGTTGAGATTGAGGACATCACCGAACAATTAGCTGCGCTGGCACTGCAGGGACCGACCTCGGGCAAGCTGCTGAAGAGCGTGGCCGAAGCGGACATCGAGAACCTGAAGTACTTCCGCAAGACCAGCGGCAAGATCGCGGGCGTACCAGGTGGACATTTCAAGAACTGGCTACACAGGCGACCTCGGGTATGAGATCTGGATACCGTGGACCAGTGCGGTAAAGGTGTGGGACGCCCTGATGGAAGCAGGCCGGCGGTTCGACATTCACCCAACGGGCATGCTGGCACTGGATGTAGCGCGAATCGAGGCCGGGCTGATTCTAGCGGATGTCGATTACGTCAGCAGCAAGAAGGCGCTGATCGCGTCGCAGAAATATACGCCGTTTGAGATTGGGCTGGGTAAGCTGGTGCATCTCGACAAGGACAGCTTCATAGGCAAGCAGGCGCTTCTCGCGGAGAAGAAGCGCGGACCGGAGCGGGTGCTGGTGGGGCTGGAAATCAATTGGAACGAGGTAGAGGAATTGTTCGACGACGTTGGACTTCCTCCGCAGACTCCGGCGACAGCGTCGAGGGTTCATGTACCCGTATACCGCGGGCGAGAACAGGTGGGCAAGGCGACCTCGACGACATGGTCGCCGCTGCTGAAACAGCTCATTGCTCTTGCGAGTGTTGAACCGCAACACGCTAGGCCGGGTGCAAAGTTGCAGATCGAGCTGACCGTGGAGGCGGTGCGTCATCGCGCGACGGCCACAGTGCGGGAGTTGCCGTTTTTCTCTCCTCCGCGGAAGACTAGCACGCCAATTTAACGCTAACTTAGCCGCCAAAATGCAAAACGGGCGGCGATTCCATTCCAAATAGGAAGGTTAGTGGCGGGTAGGCACAGCCGCATCAGCCTCGTCGCTGCGGTGGTAAAGCAAGCGCTCAACGGTCTGATCCATGCTGTCTAGCAGACTTAGTGAAGGAAGTGGGTTGCGGACTTCATCAATAGCGGAGTCCCATTTCTCGGAGGCCAAGACAGGCTGCTTCGCGAGCACGCGAGCCTTCGCAGGCATGACAGCGTATACCAACCAGATCAACATGGCGACCAAATAGGAAAGGGAGCTTATCCTACCGAGCTCAGTTTTCGAGAGCACGGTCTGGTGGTTTGCCGCAGTCAATACCAGCATCTTCACCGAGGCATAGAACCCGAAACCAATGGAAATGCCAAAGACCGCATTTCTACGCGAGATATGAAGATATTCACTAAAAAGCAGCATGAAGAACACTAAGCCGCACTGCATCATGCGGACGCTGCGGTCGACCAGGAAAATGGTAGCCCCAAGGTTATCGATCTGGTTGCCATGCCACGACGTCATGGCCCACATCGCTGAGACCAGAAGGACTACTAAGGCGCACCAGCGAAACAGGATGATGCTCAGGTCGCGTAAGGCTTCATACGGACGAAACGCATCCTTGAAAATTTCCAGCAAGACCCCAAATGAGATGGCGATGCTCAGTGCAGTGAGAATCCACGAGACGTAAAAATAGCTCGGGCGCCCAAATAGCAGGTACTCGATCGGGAACGAAACAATCTGGAACAGGACGTAATTGAAAAATACTGGAAATTCGCGATGCAATCGGCGGTAATACATCGCCATCGCGATCTGCAGCATCAGGACGGGCGTACCCCACCAAATTATGTAGTCGACTGTGTGCAGTCCCATGGCGTTCTACCCATGGTAACCCTGAAGTCGATGCGACACAACAGGAATTTCCGAAATCAGCAACGACGTGTCACACCGCTGCCGGGGGCGATTCATCCCGACCTTAACCAGTCGCTCAAACAGATAATGCCTTTAGAGCCAGATACTTAACTCATACTTGATCGGTCCGCCATCGCTGGCAATCTGCTTCACCTGCGTCACCGGGTCGCACTTCACCCCTGGACGGCACCACGCGATTGGTCCGCCATCGCTGGCAATCTGCTTCACTTCCGTCACCGGGTCGCACTTCACCCCTGGACGGCACCATGCGATTGGTCCGCCATCGCTGGCAATCTGCTTCACTTCCGTCACCGGGTCGCACTTCACCCCTGGACGGCACCACGCGATCGGTCCGCCATCGCTGGCAATCTGCTTCACCTGCGTCACCGGGTCGCACTTCACCCCTGGACGGCACCACGCGATTGGTCCGCCATCGCTGGCAATCTGCTTCTCCTGCGTCACCGGGTCACACTTCACCCCTGGACGGCACCACGCGATTGGTCCGCCATCGCTGGCAATCTGCTTCTGCGTCACCGGGTCACACTTCACTCCTGGACGGCACCACGCGATCGGTCCGCCATCGCTGGCAATCTGCTTCTCCTGCGTCACCGGGTCGCACTTCACCCCTGGACGGCACCACGCGATCGGTCCGCCATCGCTGGCAATCTGCTTCTCCTGCGTCACCGGGTCGCACTTCACCCCTGGACGGCACCACGCGATTGGTCCGCCATCGCTGGCAATCTGCTTCTCCTGCGTCACCGGGTCGCACTTCACCCCTGGACGGCACCACGCGATTGGTCCGCCATCGCTGGCAATCTGCTTCTCCTGCGTCACCGGGTCGCACTTCACCCCTGGACGGCACCACGCGATTGGTCCGCCATCGCTGGCAATCTGCTTCTCCTGCGTCACCGGGTCGCACTTCACCCCTGGACGGCACCACGCGATTGGTCCGCCATCGCTTTGTGCGCTAACAGCAGGCAATGCGGACTGGCTAGATGAATTAGAAGCGAAGGCTGTGGTGGACAACGCGATCAACATCAGAACTGATACAAATGTAAGCTTCGTCATGGTTTTATCTCCTAAGAACTGGTTCATGGTTCAAGTTGGGGGACTACTTGTTTTGCGACGCAGGGTCACAGGGTTCGGGAGTTGGAGTTGCCAGCACGACCATCGGGGACGTGCCGTCCCCGACCAGCACGACATCAGCGGGAGTGGTACGATCAGACGCTAGGCCACTGGCAGCAGAAATCGCACCAGCTAACATGAGGCTCGCGAGAGCACCAAAAAACGCCTTTTTCACGGATATATTCTCCTTACGGGTGCCGAAGCCGGAGGCGCCCAAATCGCCGTCTGCGACCCGGGTGCACAGAATTCAGCTGAACTTCACTCAAACTAAGAGACCGGTAGGTTGAAAGGGGGGCGTTGAGGTAACTAAAAAGTAACCGGAAATCGAAAGTATCACGGCATCCGCCAACGCGGGAGTTCAAGATCGCATTGTATCGGACGCCCCTCAACAAACCTTTCAGTGGCACGCAATCAGACTCCCTCTGCTCGAATTATAGAGAGCCTAGCTCTGACGGGTTTACTGCATTTCCCCGGTACCAGAGACTCAGAAGTACATGTACCTCTGGGCGTTGGCATAGTTACCATAACTCGCGGGAGCAGGCCCCCACGACCGCTCACTCCCCGCACAGTGGCAGAAACGACGCACACCCTGTCGACAGCCACAAATAACACTGAGAAGTGTAAGGCCGCAAGGCCACTTACGGGTAGTTTTTCAAAATTGGCCGGGCGCAAGTCTGCGCGGCCTGGTGTACCTTTGAAAACAGCAGTTCCCACAGATCAAGGAGGCAGTATGCAACGCACAGGAAGCGCACACTGGTCAGGCGGATTGAAGGACGGCAAGGGTACGGTCTCGACACCAAGCGGCGTTTTGCAGGATACGCAGTATTCCTTCAGCACACGATTCGAAAACGGCGCCGGGACCAATCCAGAGGAACTGATCGCCGCAGCGCACGCGGGATGTTTCAGCATGGCACTCTCGGGGCAATTGGGTAATGCTGGAATGATTGCGGAAAGCATAGACACGACGGCAACCGTCACGTTAGAGAAAACTGACGCGGGATTCAGCATCACGGCGTCGCACCTCGACGTGACCGTCAAGATTCCCGGCGGGGACCAGGCGAAGTTCGCGGAGGCCGCAAAGGCAGCGGAGACCGGTTGTCCAGTATCACGCGTTCTGAATGCTCGGATCAGTATGAATGCGACGCTGGTGTCCTGAGAGAACCGGCTACCGTTGTAGGGATCGCAATCAAGCGAGACCACCTAAGCACGAAGCTGAGAGAGCGGCGGGGCGCACGGTTGAAAGTGGTTTGGGTCAGGGCGCTCCGCTCCCAGGACTGGTCTGTCGACGAGCAAGAACGGCCTACTTTTGGGATCGAAGAATCTCACGGATTTCGCGGTTGATGCGGGCAGCATCCGCGGTCGCAGAGTCAATCAGCGCCAGCCATTTCGAGTTTTGGTCGCCGAGTTTGGCTTGGGACAGCAGATATGTTGCCTGCATGACGTTTTCAATGGCGTTGCTGAGATCGTGAGACAAGCGGCGCAAAGTGGCGATGGTTTCGTCGGTTAACTTCTTGGGTTCATCTTCCATCATGACTACCTGGGAAAGGGCCTGCCGCGTCGCCAGGCGCAGGGCGTGGAGGAGCGCCTCGCCCGGACGCAAAGCAGATCCAAGAGCACCCTCGAAACCTTAACACAAGAACGGCTGGGATGCGCCAGGGAGCAAATGTACTGGCACTGCCGACCGTCTGGCGCGAATAGGCCTGCATGCCGGCCCAGGACTGATACTGTTATGATTCCCGCATCGTCGGACCCGTCGCGAGCGCTTTCATGGGAAGACTCCGTTTAAAGACCAAGCTGGTTATGGCCATCACCGGCATGGTACTCGTCCTCGTCGGGCTGTTCAGCTACATCTACGTTTCGCACCGCCTGAGGCAAAGCACGAGTGAAGCCTACACGCGCGCCGACTTCGTGGCTAAAGAGATCGGAGACAGCGCGCGCCAAGCGACCCAGGTGGACCTCCGCAAGCTGAACGTCGACCCCGAGAACCCGAAGCTGGTGCAGGCCGTTCTGGAACGCCGCCTGCAAGGGGATGCCGGGCTCAGCACGCTGTTGCAGTCCATCCTGGCGTACTCGTATGCAATCTACGACGCGGGAATCACCGATGCCGAAGGGCGCGCCATCGTTCACACTAACGCCTCGCTGGTGGGCAGCCACGTGGAACATCGGGAGAGTTACACCGACCTGCTGGCAGCGAACTCGTTCCACCAGTTGAGGCTGATCTATGGCCCGCCGCGAGTGTATGACCTGTATGTGCCGATCAAGAGCGGTACGGACCAGCTCTTTGGTTTCATTCATGTCGGAATCTCAACGGTCTTTCTGCAGAACGAGCTAACGCCGCAGTTAAACCAGGCCCTGGAATACTCGGCGATGGCGATTCTACTCTCGCTGGCATTGGCGGCGCTGGTGTCAAACCTTGTGTTACGCCCGCTGGAGGCGATCGGCAGGCGCCTCGATCAGATGACCGCCGAGGTACCGGACGGCCATCCTCCGCCGGACCTGGGGCGAGTGGACGAACTTGGAGCGGTGAACACCAAGATTGACCGGTTGGGTCGGCAGATCCGCGACGTCAAGCAAGTGTTCACAACCCTGAAAGGCAACCTGGAGCAGGTGCTGGGATCTCTGCAGGAGGGTGTTGTGCTGTTCACCCGGGAGAACCACGTCGTGATGGTTAGCGCAGCGGCGGAACGCTTTCTCGGACGGCAGCGCGACGAGATGCTGGGAAGGCCAGTTGAACAGATCTTCACGGATGCCACAAAGCTGGGACAGATTGTACTGGACTCTTTCGCTCTGCATCAGACGATTCCGCAGCGCGAGATCGAACTGGAAGATGGGCGCCGCATCCAGATTGCCCTGGAGTTTATCGCAGAACGTGGAGAGCGGATCGGCGCGCTCTTGACCATGCGTGATGCGGAATCGGTACGCCTGTTGGAAAACGAACTGGAAGTTTCACAGCGCATGGCTGCAATCGGGCGCCTGACTTCGGGAGTGGCCCACGAGGTCAAGAACCCGATTAACGCCATCGTGGTTCACTTGGAGCTGTTGCGGGAGAAGATGCGGGCGCCCAATGGCGATTCGAGCCGGCACCTGGACATCATCGGCAAGGAAATCCAGCGCCTCGACCGCGTGGTAAAAATTCTCGTGGATTTCAACCGTCCGATCGAGATGCGGTTCTCGTCGTTCGATCTACGCAGGCTGGTGGAGGACGTCACAACGCTGGCAGCTCCGGACGCTGAGCGCAATGGAGTGAAGATCGATGCCAACCTCGGAACCGAGGCACTGCCTGTAAAAGCCGACAGCGACTTGCTGAAACAGGCGCTGCTAAACGTGGTGCTGAACGGAGTTCAGGCCATGGAAAACGGCGGCAGCCTTGAGCTGGTTGCGCGCCGCGAAGACGGCAGCCCGACGATCGAAGTGCGCGACCAAGGCAAGGGCATTCCAACGGACATCCGCGACAAGGTGTTTAACCTGTTTTTCACAACGAAACAGGCAGGCACCGGAATCGGCTTGGCCATCAGTTATCGAATTCTGCAAATGCACGGCGGTTCCTTGAGTTTTAAGTCGGCCGAAGGGGCGGGCACAGTCTTCCGTCTGACTTTGCCGCCGGCCACTCGCCAGGTCCATGAAAAACAACAGGTTACTAGCACCTTATGACGAAAGGCGATGCGGCGGCACAGTTTTTCGACGTCGATGACTCGCTTAGGACTGGCAAAGAATTTATGATGCAGTAAAGCCTCGGCTACTCTGGCATGAAGTTTCGCCGAGACGGAATGCCCGTACACACTGAATGACGTCCACGCGCAAATTCGTCTACTTGGCTATCTGCCTACAGCTGATGTTTTTTGCCAGCTGCGAAAAGAAGAAGGCCAGCCTGCCACCGAAGACAATTGCGCCGACTGTGGCGGTTGTGCTGCCGGACGAGTTGCCGCTCACCGAAGTGCCGGAAGAACCTTCCGTACCCGAGACTAAACCAGCCCCACCGGTGCCCGCCGCGAAGAGCAAGCCTAAGAAGCCAGCGCGAAGTTCGACGAGCAGCGCAAAGAAGAGCACAGCACCGGCCGCTGCTCCGGTTGCGCCTCCCCCGCAGCAACCGGCGTCCAATACGGAAACCGTCGCAAGTTTGCGGTCTCCGGCATCGAGCGCGCAACCCGTCGCCAGCCTGCGCCCTCCGAAGAATGCCGCACCAGAAGAGGTCCCGCCCTCTGCTTTGGCTACGGTTGTTCCGAGCGAGCAAGCGATGCAGCAAAAGGAAGACACGGCGCGCATGGTGGATGCCACCGAAAGCGCGCTCAGGGAGATCAACCGCTCGCTCACCAAGGATGAATCGTCGATGCGAAGCCAGATCCAGTCGTATCTGCAGCAGTCGCGCAAGGCGACGGCGGAAGGCGATTTCGAACGCGCTTACAACCTCGCCAAGAAAGCGCAGTTGCTGGCAGACGCGCTGGTGAAGCCGTAGTCTTTGCGAGCTCGATCGGTGGTGGGCGCTACTTTCTCGTAGATTTCGCGGCACTGATCTTCGCCAGCATGTCGTTGGCCGGGCCCTGGTATGGTCCGTCGATCGCAGCGGCTTTCTTCAGGGTCGCAATGGCATCTGCCTTCTTGTTCTGCTTGGCGTACGCGTACCCGAGATAGTAAAGCGCCTGTTGTTGGTCAGAAGCATCCTCCTGCAGCAATCCGACGGCGGCCTTCAGGTCGGTCACTGCGGGAACCAGCTTTTCCTGGTTCAGGTCAGCACGGCCCAAAGTGAGGTGGGCCAGGCCGGCGTACGTCTTCTTTTCCTTACCACCATTCTCTGGATTCGGGCCGACCACGGTGAGGACTTTGTTGGCATAGGTTGCAGCCTTCGCGGCTTCCTTGGGATCTCCGGCATAGGCGTCGGCCATCATGAGGAGCGTAGGAACACTGTCAGGGTCCGCCTCGAGCGCCTTTTCTCCGTATGCCACCAGTCGCTGGGGCTGATTGAGCTGGCGAAGGCTATACAGCGCGAGTTGCGAAATCTGTCCCTCAAACTTTGTCTTGGGAAAAGCGGGAGTGAACTTCTCGATCTCGGTCATGCGCTTGCCGGGGTCCTGCTCAGAAGCGATTGCATTGTAGGCGGAGGTCTCGAGATAATCGAGGGCACTTTGCGCTGAGCTCTTTTCGCTATTGATCTTCGCGGTCCAGTCGGCCTCCGACATGTCCGCCGGCTTCGGCTGTTTGGCGATTGAGTTATAGACGCCCGCACCTTGCACGGCATAGTCCACGACTTTGCCGTTGTCTTTCATGGCCTGCGCGATGTTGGCCTGCGACATGATGATGTCGAGATTACTCGGATAAGCTGCGAGTGCCTTGCTGCCCGAGTCCATCGCTTTTTCGGTATCGCCGGCAGCCAGATACAACTGTGACAACTGCCACTCCCCATAGGCCACGGCTGCCTTGTTGTCAGCGTACTTGGTGATGAATTCCTGGTAGGCAGCGATGCGCTTTGGGCTATCATTCTCCGCGGTGATGGAGGCCAGGTCCTTGTCTTCCGGAGTTCCAGCGGGAATGACGATCTGAGTGTTCTGCGACCAGGCAGCGTTGCAGACCCAGAGACTGCAAATTATGACCACAAGGAATGAGCAGGCTTTCCGCATGATGCACCTCAGAGAAGCGCGATACCGCGCAGGAACAATGACGCTAAAAACACGGGTACCGCAATGTCGTGTTTCGCAGGAATCCTACCGCTTTTGCGCGGAGAAGGCTATGCGCCAGCGCACAGGGGAAGGTGAGAGGTTCGTTTGGGCAATGGGCTACTTGCGACCGTCGCGCTTCTGTGCAACCACCAGCCCGCGCGGTGTGGGCAGCAGCACGACCGAGATGAGGCCATCGCGTTCCATCTTGAGGGCGGCATCGCGCACCTGCTTCAGGTGAGAGCTGGCATCGTGCATCAGGATGAGTCCGAAGGGAGAAATCTGGGGCAGGAAGCGGCGGACTTCTTCTTCGCGGATGGGCATGTCGCTGTCGCTGAAGAAGAGGTCGATGGTGCCATCGACCTTCATCTCGAGGCTGGACTCATTGCGCAAGTCGATGAGGTCGTTGAACGTCGATGTCGCAAACTTCTCTTTCGCCGTCTCGTAAACCTTGGGGTCGAATTCGCAGGTGACGATGCGGCCAAAACCGTTCATGCGCAGGGCCTCGGCGATCCAGAGGGTGCTGACACCCATGAAAGTCCCGGTTTCGACGACAAGTTGGGGCTTGGTGGTAGTGACCAGCGTGCGCAGGAATTCCAACACCTCGACCTCTGCCGTCATGGAGTCGTACATGCTCCAGCGCTCGGGATGCGGGCACTCGGGAGTCGGGCGATGGTATTCCGCCACCAGAGCGCCGGAGCGCTGCTGGGCCTCACGCATGATGCGGTGTTCTTGCTTTTCTTTCTTCCGGAAGAGACGTTTGAAACCCAAGTTGACACCTGTCGTACAGAGATGGCAAGAGCGCTTTTCGCATCGCCGTGTTTAGGTTTCGCTACCTCTTTTCGAGAAGCGAATGGCGAACAGCTACTAGCGAAATGCCTGTTCAGTATAAGCGACGATCTCGACCACTTTGGCTGGGTTAGAGTGAACTATGCGCCAGATTTTCCAACATCGTGGGATGAGGTTGCTGTTTGCGGCCAACCTCGTCTCCATGTTTGGCAGCGGCATGAACGCGGCAGCGGTGATTTGGTACATCCTGCAGGCAACGCATAGCGAGGTGTCTCTGGGACTGCTGGTGGCGCTCCAGACGCTGCCGTCCCTGGTGCTGCTGCCCTTCACCGGCGTAATCATTGACCGTGAGGACCGCCGCCACCTGATGATGTGGCTGGACGTGGCGCGCGGTTTGGTCGTTCTGCTGGTCGCGGTGCTGGCTCTCTCTCATCGCGCGCAGGTGTGGCAGCTGTACGGCATGGTGATCCTGATCTCGGTCGGCTTCTGGATGTTCTGGCCAACAATCAACGCACTGGTGCAGGAACTCTCTCCGGAAGCGAAGTTGCTGGATGCGAACTCGCTCATGCTGGCAGCAGTCCAAGGTGGATGGGTGCTTGCCGGTGCAGTGGTCGGATTTGTTTACAACAAGATCGGATTGGGCGGAATTCTGCTGCTCGATTGCGCGACCTATGCGGTTTCGATCGCATGCGTCTATCGGGTACGGCAAGGCCGCGTAACCGTAGAGCACCTCAAACCAGAGTCTGCACAGCTGCCAGTAGCCCGCAATACAGCAGTCGGCCGCTACATGCACGAACTGGTGGAGGGTTTCCGTTACGTGCACCGCCATCGCCAAGTGAGACTGCTGGGCACGGCATGGGCGCTTTTCATCGCAGCCATGATGACGCAGGGTGTGATCTCGGCGCCGCTGAGCGAGCGCATTCTGCATCGCGGCGCGGTGGGCTACGGGTGGCTCAACGCGGGATGGGCGTTTGGCGCATTCACCAGCATGTTCTACGCAGCGCAATTCATTCGGCGCAATGGTACGCAGCGCTCCGTGACTGTGACCATGTGCGTGATTGGAACTTCGTTGCTGCTGCTCCCGGCAATTCCTTGGATTGTCCTGGCGGTACCAATTTACTTCGTCATGGGCTCGGGACGCGGCGTGGGCGGCATCGCCATCCAATCGGAAATGATGGAGATGGTCCCGAAGTACTTTATGGGCCGGACGCAGAACACGTTCTTCTTCCTGGCCAGCGCATTGCAGATTTTCACCGCACTGCTGGCTGGTGAAGCGGCGCATCGCGATGGACTGCGGTTCGGCTTCTATATCGTGTCGGCGATGTATCTGGGAGCCGCGTTCGCGGCCTGGCGGGCCGTAAGCGAACCGGAAAGCCCAATGCAACCGGACGAGCAGACGGGCTGAGAAGTATCTATTTGGGCCCGTGAGCACGGTACTTTCTCCACGCATACACCGCAATCACCACCGCCACCACGAAAACCGCCGCGTTGGCACGGCCAACGAGGCGCAACAGGGGCTGCCAGTGGCGGCCGAAAAGGTAGCCCACGCACGAGATCACGGTTACCCAAGTGGCAGCGCCCAGAAAGTTAAACAGCACAAAGCGGCGCCACTGCATCCGCAGCACGCCCGCCAGCGGCCCGGCAATGATTCGCATCCCAAAGACGAAGCGGGCGAAGAATACGGTCGCCGGGCCGAGGCGGTCGAACATTTGCTCACCGCTCGCAATCTTCTCGTCAGAGAAACGAAAGACATTCTGATAGCGGTGCAGCAGGGGACGGCCGCCGTGGAAGCCGATCCAGTAGCCGAGATTGTCGCCGAGGGTGCAGGCGGCGGTGGCGACCAGAATGATCAGTCCAAGATTCAGTTCGTGATTTTGAAAGGCGAGAAAACTGGCGAACAGCAGAACCGTTTCGCCAGGTAGAGGAATGCCTGCATTCTCCAGCAGCAAGGTGATGGCGAGGGTCCAATAGCCGTGGGTGGTGAAGTGCGAGCGCAGCACCTCGAAGAGGTCAGGAAGCATCAGGCTTGGCTGGACTCCGTCAGGCTATGAGAAAAGGCTGTCTGCGCTCCATTCTGTAGTGGTGTCGCAGGCGTGTCTCGCAGCAGGAAGTCGAGCACGATGCGGTTGAATTCCTCGGGCACTTCTTCGTAAGGCATGTGGCCGACGGGCGTCATCAGGTACTCGACGCTGTTCTTCCAGCGGCGGTGGAGCTCATGCATGGAATCGGGAGCCACAGCTCGGTCACGATCGCCCCACAAGAAGCAGTGCGGGAACCGATTCCACCAGCTGGCAACACGGACTCGATGCGCTTCAGATCGTTCATCCACGAACGGACAATGTTCCACAGGTGCTCGAAGCTGCCGGGGGGCTCGAGTCCGGCCTGGTAGCCCGCGAAGGCGTCAGGTGGAATAGCGCCCGGACTGGCATAGAGCTTGCGAAAAAAATCTTTCAGGATAAAGGGAAACTTGCGCGCGAGATGAACCACGTAGATACGGCCGGCCTTGGTGCGCAGAATGCGAATGCGCCCCAGTCCGAATCGCATCCACGGGTTGATTGGCGCCGATAGCACCAGTTTCCGAACTCGATGTAGCATTCCTCGCTCAGCGAGCAGTCCGACAAAAGCGATAGCCGCTCCACCGCCGCGCGAAGTTCCCAGCACGTCGCACTGCTCGATGCCGAAGTGGTCGATGAAGCTGAGGAGATGTTCGGCGTCGCTGGCGATTGTGCCGGGGAGCGAGGCGCTGCGCTCAGAAAATCCTGTGCCAGGCAGATCGACCGCATAGACCGAGTAATGCTGTGCCAGACCTTGGATGACAAAGCGCCAGGAGAACGAATAGCCCATAAAACCGTGGACCACGAGCAGCGCGGGGCCGCTGCCAGCATGGAGGTAGCGCCAGCGAATGCCGTTGATGACAGCAGTGCAGTCTTCAACGCCGGGAACCTTCGCAATCACAGGTACCACGAGCGGTTCAGTCGGTTCGGTCATGGTGTGGCCCGAGACTATTGTGCGCCTTTTGAAAAGTATGCGGAAGGCGCATTCCTATGCAAAGGCGCTCTCTTCGTACGTGCCGTACACCTCGCGCAGGGCCTGGCAGATTTCGCCGACGGTGGCGTAGGCCTTCACCGCGTCGAGAATGAACGGCATGGTGTTCAGAGGCGAAATGTTGCCGTCCGTTCCAGCTTGTGGCTCCTGCGCAGCGGCCTGCTTGAGCGCATCGAGACACCGGCGAACTTCGTCGTTCGAGCGGCGCTGGCGCAGGGAGGTGAGCTTCTTCGTCTGCGCCTGCGCGACCTCTTCGCCGATGTAAAGAATGTGCGGCGACGGCTCTTCGACGACAAACTCGTTGGCGCCGACCGTGATTTTTTCTTTCGCCTCGGTGGCGCGCTGGAATTGGTAGCTGGCCTCGGCGATTTCCTTCTGCGGATAGCCTTTCTCAATCGCTTTGACCATGCCGCCCATGGCGTCGAGCTTTTCGAAGTAATCGAAGGCGCCCTGTTCCATGTCGAGGGTCATGCGCTCGACGAAGTACGAGCCGCCCAGAGGATCGACCGTCTGCGCAACTCCTGACTCGTAGGCGATGACCTGCTGCGTGCGCAGCGCGATGCGCACGGCCTCTTCGGTCGGCAGCGCCAAGGCTTCGTCGTAGCTGTCGGTGTGCAGCGACTGCGTGCCGCCGAGAACTGCGGCCAGCGCCTGGATGGCGACGCGCGCGATGTTGTTCATGGGCTGCTGCGCGGTGAGCGAGACGCCCGCGGTCTGGGTGTGGAAGCGCATCAGCCAGGTGCGGTCGTTCTTGGCGCCGAAGCGGTCTTTCATCAGGCGGTACCAGATTTTGCGCGCGGCGCGGTACTTGCCGATCTCCTCGAAGAAATCGTTGTGGGCGTTGAAGAAGAAGCTGAGGCGCGGCCCGAACTCGTCCACGTCGAGGCCGCGACGCTGCGCCCACTCGACGTATTCGACGCCGTCGTAGATGGTGAAGGCCAGCTCCTGCAGCGCGGTCGAGCCGGCTTCGCGGATGTGGTAGCCGCTGATGGAAATGGTGTTGAAGCGCGGGGTGAACTTCGCGCCGAACTCGAAGGTGTCGATCACCAGCCGCATCGAAGGCGCAGGCGGATAAATGTATTCCTTCTGCGCGATGTATTCCTTGAGGATGTCGTTCTGGATGGTGCCGGAGATCTTCTTCAAGTCAGCGCCTTGCTTCTCGGCGACGGCGAGATACATGGCCCACAGCACGGACGCCGGCGAATTGATGGTCATCGAGACCGTGGTCTTCTCCAGGTCGATGCCGTCGAAGAGGATCTCCATGTCTTCGAGCGAGTCGATGGCCACGCCGCACTTGCCGACTTCGCCTTCGCTCATCATGTGGTCGCTGTCGTAGCCCATCAGCGTGGGCAGGTCGAAGGCGACGGAGAGGCCCTGGCCGCCGTGCTCCAGCAGGTACTTGTAGCGCTCGTTGGTCTCCTCCGGCGAGGCGAAGCCCGAGAACTGCCGCATGGTCCACATCTTGCCGCGATAGCCGGTGGCGTGAATGCCGCGCGTGTAGGGCGGCTGGCCGGGATAGTTCAGGTATTCGTCGTAATTCCAGTCGGCGGGCAGATCGGCCTGGCGTGTAGAGGCGGCGAATGGGCATGCCCGAGATGGTGGTGAACCGCGCGTGGCCGTGTTCGTCAAGGTTCACGCCGGTGGCCGCGCCGATGGGCTTTTCCGGGGACTTCTCCAGCGTTGGAGCCAGCGTCTTCTCGGCCCAATTCTGCTCGGAAATAGACGGTTGGCGGCCATTGGCAGAGAGATCGGCAATTGGCGATTCGGCGACGGACTTTCCGGTCGGCTTGGTGCTTTCAGGCATGAATTACCCCACGATGTTCGCTCGAGCGGCGGACGTTGCAGTGTAGTAGATGCCTCGATGAGGAGCAAGGGAGCGGGCGGCAACGCGGCCCAGCGCGTGAAGCGATACGATAATTCTCGCCATGAGCATCAGCCAATATGTTTGTGATTGCCCGGAGTGCAACAGCGAGATCGCTGTCGATATCGGTTCTAACCACCGTCCCTTTAGCGACAACGAAAAAATGGTTTACCGGGTGGTGTGCAGCACCTGCGGGCTTTCCTACGACGTGCATTTCGAGGACCTGCGCCTGGGCGATGAGCCGGAGTGAGACCGAGCACGGCGAGCGGCGATCATGACTTGCCCGCTTGACTGCAGCACGCCTTTGGAGGCTGCGGACAACGTCTCCGATGCGGGGCGGGCCATGCGCGCCCGGCCGATGGCAAGCCAGACAGGATGCGCTGAGAATCGGAGTACACCCCCTCCCTCTCCCCTCTTGTGTTTTCAGGCACTTGTGAGGGGTTTTCGGTACAGCTTCGGGAAAACAAAGGTCTTAGAGGTACGTAATAGGAAACATTGGGGTTATGGGCACGGCGTTGACGGGTGGCAGGCTCTTCAGGGAGGGCGGCGGCAGTGAGATCCATGGCCCAGAGCATCAAGCGGGCGGTGGCGAAGTCAACGCTGCCGGTGTTAATCACGCGCATGATTTCGATGCGGTTGAGGGCGAGGTCGCTGCGGTTCATGGGCACGCGAGAGCCGAGGGATGCAGGCAAGGCGGCGGGCGCGGGCCATGTTGTGGAGACGGGTGCGGGCGTCGAGATGATGGCGGCAGCAGGCGCGTCCGCGGACTGCGGGACCGTGACAGTGGTGGCCGTCGGAAAAGGTGTAGCGACAGAGACGGATGATGAGGCGCGAGTTCATGGAGACCTCCGCGGGGTCATTGGATCAGGGTAGGGTCAGGGGCGGGCGGAAAGCTAGAGGGGAAATACAGGGCGACGTTACGAAGGTAACCAGATTTTCCCGAAATGGGAAGGAGGGGGATTTCACCACAGAGGCACAGAGACACGGAGGAAAAAGGCAAGAGACGGGAAACCGCAAGGTTGCTTATGAAATGGGGATGTTACAACCGCTATTTCCGCTGCCCCGGTAAATCCGGATTTCCTTCTGAGCATTTCCGGCTTGTAGACGCCTTTGTGGAGTGATATTCCGGATCGAAGTTGAACTCCGTTTCGACGTAGTTGATGGGCTTTGGGCGCTTCTGCCAGCGGAACCGCTCAAGCGCATAAATGGCCGCTTCGTCGAGGCCGTAGCCCAAACCTCGAACAATCCGAATGTTCTCTGCACATCCCTGCGTCGAGACGCTGCATGAAAGAACAACGGTTCCTTTGACGTGTGCCTTCTCTGCCATGGATGTGTATTGCGGGTCAGGCGCGTCGCATAGCTTAGGGCCACGGTCATTGGCATTCTTCGAGCAGTCGTTCCCGTTTTCATCTCGGCAAACGCCATTGTTGACGACGGGAATCGGACGACATTCGGACTGTGGCTGCGCTGCTGCGAAGTTCGCTGCCATCAGTGCAAGTGTGAGCGTTGTTGTACCTAGCCTTGACAAGGTTTTGTTCACCGAAGATTCGGTGCGCGATTTACTTGATGGTAACAGGCCAACTCGAACCCTATCAGGAACCGGCTCTCTGAGCTGAATAGGGTACGACATGGCGATTTATCGTAAGCCTTCGCTCGAATGCTCAGGGTCACCGTACTTCCGCAACCCACAATGAACGCAACGTCGCGCAAACGAGTTGTAATACCACCATTTCGCAAAGAACGGCCTTCCGCATCGGGGGCAGGGAAATCGGATGAATACGTTGCCAGCGACCAGAAAGAACGCCATCCATGCGAAGGCGGTGACAAATGCAGGGGTGAGGGTAGCGAACAGTCTTACCGACAGAAGCGCGACGAGGAAGCAAACCGGGACATACCCAAGGAAGGCAAGCCAAGCCAGATTTCTACGCTTGCGATAGCCGTCCCAAGGGTCAATTGGTTGGGTCATCGTTTTGAACTGTACGTCGATTGTGGCATAGCTGTCGATATCAGGCCAACTCACATGTAATCCCGAAACGGGAACGGGAGATTACGTGCGAGATGGGGATTTATCGCCAGCGCTCGACCAAGGGACTAGGGCTGAATCTCTGTCGCACGCTCCCGGACAAATCCTATAAGGCCGCCGACGGTCGAAATCTGCTCCATCGTTGCTGGTTCTACATCATGGAATGGGAGTTTGCCGGCTCCAAAGCTCAAGCCCAGTGGAATTCCGGCGAACGCTTCATTGATTCTCGCAAGAAGGTAGCCACTGTCTTCGATTCCGATTGCGTCCAGCCAGCGGAAATCGTCCGTCAAAGTTGATTCCTGCACTCTCAACTCTGCTGCGAGCATACGTCGAATCCGTGCGTCTACTGCTTTCATTCGTTAGAGTTTAACGCGGCTGTTTCTGTAAGTCAGAAGGATTGTTGGTGTAATCAGGCCAACTCACATGTAATCCCGAAACGGGAACGGGAGATTACGTGCGAGATGGCGATATCTCGACAACAATCAGCCAGCGCGAAGAATCTTTTCCTCGATGAAATCTAAACGACGCTCCAGCTCGGATGCTCATTCAGGCGTCGCTGGAGCGTTCACTGGAATTAAGTCATCTATGCTATCTCCCGACTTTGCCGCCTCAATCCACTTTCGTAGCTCGCGCATGTAGGCGTTGAGGGCAAGCACCGCCGTTGGTGCATCGTCTGTGACAATGTACGCGGGAGGGATGTCACCGACAACGACCCAGAGCCGCCTATCTACATCGGGACTCGCAGGCGTAATGTCGCACAGGAAGACAGCAATAATACCGCCAACTCCAAGTCCGAAATACTGGCGATTCACTGCGTTACACCACTCGAAGGACTGGATGAAGTGTTTAGCCTCTCCAGCCATTGCAAACAACAACTCAGAATCTTTATTCGAGTCGCCCAGTGTGTGCGAAACAGATACCAGCTGCGTCAGGTCAACGTTCACGTGGAACACTTTACACTCGAAAATCTGGCGGTGCATAACATTACTTCCGTGAACAGGACTTTTCGAACCCTAATCCCAAGTCGTGCCCTGATACGAAGCGGTCGATAGAGCAAGATATGCCGTTCCGCGGCTGAGGGAGAGGGCTCGGCCTGCGCGGGCTGACGAGGCTGGGGGAGAACAGGGCCGCGCTGCGGGGCTCGGGCCAAGGTCCCATTCGACCGCGGGCTTCCGCCCCGCGGCTACAACAAATTCCGCCCTGCGGGCTCGAGTATGGCGGGTCGCAAGTGAGTCGCGCACACCGAAAGCCCCGCAGGCGGCAGAGTTCAACTCACCCAGGTTAGCGCGCAAAGAACGCGCGCGAACCCTTCGACTTCGCTCAGGGCAGGCTCTGGGGCACCCACGTCTTGAAATACCACAACCACCCAGATCATTTGTTGCGGCTTATTTCCCAGGCTTTGGCGTATTTCCAGCTCACGTAGGTGGCGTGATAGGCGTGCAGGAGCAGCCCCTCGCGGCCGTCGAGGAAGCCGAGTCGGAGGACGTAGTTATAGAGGAAGGTGAGTTTGGGGCGCAGGGCGATATCGATCAGGCTGAAGCCGCGCGGACGTTGGGCGACGGCCATCTCAGCGCCGAGCGACGAGTAGCGGTTCATGTGCGCGATATAGCTATCGAGCGTGGGATAGGCGTGGTGCAGCAGATTGTTCTTCAGCGAAGCCGTTGTGCCCTCGAGCCGCAGGTCCTCGTGCACCAGGCGATCTTCGAACTGGCCGGCCCCGCGACGGAAGAGGCGCAGCTTGGGGTCGGGATAGAAGCCGCCGTGCTTGATCCAGCGGCCGAGGAAGAAGTTCTTGCGCGGAATGCTGAATCCCGCGACGGAGGGGTTGGCGGCGAGCATGGTGCGAATTTCATCCGCCAAAGCCGGCTCGACTTCTTCGTCGGCATCGAGGGAGAGGACCCAATCGCCGGTGGCTTTGTCGAGCGCGGAGTTCTTCTGGGCGGCGAATCCCTTCCAGGGCTCCGTGTAGAACCTGGCGTGAAACGACTCGGCGACTTCGCGAGTGCGATCCGTGGAGCCGGAATCGAGGACGACGATTTCGTCCGCCCAGGCGACGCTGGCCAGGGTGCGGGCGAGGTTGGCTTCCTCGTTCAGAGCGATGATGACGACGGAGAGAGTCAAGCTCTCCATGCTAACCGGGGTAACTGATTCCGGCGAAACAAAAAAAACATGCCGCCCTAAAGGACGGCATGTCTCAGAGCAGGTGTCCGTGGCTACTGCGACGGCGGATTCTGAGTTTGTGGGGTGACTTGGTTAGGCGATGCTGGATTCGCCGGAACGATTCCCGGCACCTTGGGCATCTTCGTCACCTTTTCGGACTGCGCATCGTCCATCGAAATGCCGAGCTTGGCTAGCGTGCTGGCGGTGTACAGATCAAGCTGCACTCTCGATTTTTCGTAATTGGTAGCAGCGGACAGCACGGTGGACTCGGCTTGCGTCAGGGCACTCGAGGCCTGCAAAACCAGCGTCGAAGTGGAAGCTCCGAGCGAGTATTTCTTCTGCTCGGCATCCAGGTTCTGGGAGGCGTAGTCGCGGGCGGCAGTTGCAGCCTGAAGTGCGGCATAGTTCTGAGTCAACTGAAATTGCGCATTGCGCACCTGTAAGGTGATGGTGTTTGCCTGCTGCTGCGCCGACAATTCAGCCTGCCGGTACTCAATCACGGAGCGCACCTGGTCGGCCTGGTTCTGGCGGTTGCGTAGGGGGATGTTGATGTTGATACCGACCCCCTTGTCAGGAGCCGAGCTGTTGAACATGTTCCCGAAAGCGTGGCCATAGCCGGTGTCAGGAATGGTTCCTGGGGGGAGGCATTGTCCGGGGGGCGCGGCTGGATCGCCGCAAGTAAGGTACGGATTCTGGTTGCCGGCCAAGCCGGTGCCGCCATAGAAAGCGAAGAGGTCGACCGAAGGCAACTGCAGGTTCTTGATCGCCTTGAGTCCAACCTGGCGGTTCGTCAGGTTCAACCGGGATTGGATAATCTCGGGACGGTTCTTCAGGGCGGTATCGATAAGCGCTTCGACCGGAGGGGTCTGGAACGGCTCTTTGATTTGCAGCGTGTCGGTGGGAATAACCGGGGCCGTTGCCAGAATCGAATCGGTGTTGTTTCGCGTAACGGCGTTCTTCATCAGGAGCTGCTGCAACTGCAAATTGGTCTGCGAAACGATGAGGTTCTGCTTAGCGCTGGCCACCGAACTCTGGGACTGCACCACCATGATGGGAGCCAAAGTGCCGATTTCCACCTGTTTCTGGGTATCGGAGAGGGTTTTTTCGGCAAGCTCGAGTGCCCGCTGCTGCACTTTCACGTTCTCGTAGGCATTCACCAGGTCCCAGTAGATGTTCTCGATCTGGGAAACCGTGGTCATGATCTGATTCTGATAGGCGGCGTCCATTATGGCGCGGTCGTTGCGCGCAATGCGGATCCAGCGCAGGTTTGAGTTGAAACCGAATCCCTGCAACAGGTGCTGGCGCAGTTGGAACTGGAAGTTGGCGCTGACGTAGGGGTTTACCGTGTTGAAGTTTGAATTCGAACTGGTGCGGCTGTTGTTGTAGCCGACCGACATGAGCGTGCCGGTGGGAAAGCCCTGCGTGTAGAGCAGGTTTGCGGTCGTCGTGGCCTGATTTAGCACCGTGCCACCGGCGAAAACATTGGTGGTGGGAGAGATTTGGTGCTGTTCTTCTCCGGTGCCAGTCAGTACGGGGTCGAAGTTGTCGATGGGAGCGCCTTCGCCTTGGGTCGAAGCCACAATGCCAGCCGCACCCGCGCCGGCTCCGCCGACGCCGATGGACGTGCCGCCCGCTCCACCGCCAACCGTGCTGGTCGTCGCCGTGCTACCCGCCCCACCCGGCGTTCCCTGAACGATGCCGGTGTTCACACCAAGTGCCGGAGCGCCGGAACTAGTGCGCAGAATGTCCACGTCAGCGGTGATCAGGTTGTAGCGTTGAATGGCGATGTCGAGGTTATTTTCCAGCGCCAGAGCCACTGCGTCGTCCAGCGATAAGTACATCTTGCCGTCACGGATGACCTGGTCGATGAGCGCCGAATTGGTGAAATTCGCCGACGGCACGTTGCGCACTCCCCAAACCGACCAGAACTTGGGCAATTGTGACTGCCCCTTCGAGTAGTTTTGGTCGGAGTAGAGCTTGTACGCATTGCCCTGAGGCGCAGGCGCCTGGGGAAACGGCTTCACGGCATCCGACAATAAATTAGGCGCCGGCGCGACCTGTGCTGCCGGTGCAGCTGCTTCCTGGGCAAAAACAGCAGTGGCCATGAGTCCAGCCAGGCCGAGCGTTAGGGCTTTACGGAGTGTGATATTCACCGAGCAAAATACCGGCATTCCCTCATCTCCAGAAAAATGCATGTGAACTCTAATGTCCTTCGTGAGAATTCCTGTCGCCTGTCTCTAATACGAACCAGAGGCCCGGAAGGTTCACGATCATTCGAAATCCAGGCGTGGGTGAATCAAATTGGGCCACGTAAGTTGCAGTAATGGCTTAGTATAGCTGACACAGAACGGCCGGAGCGCGCAGCGGGAAGGAGATTTACACGTCTTAACATTCCCCGTGCGCAGGCTGAAATCCCTGTAAGGACGAGTGCGTGAGTCGCAACCTGAAAATCACCCTGGCCTATGATGGCTCCGAGTTTCACGGATGGCAGGTGCAACCCGGCTACCCCACCGTGCAAGGTGTTCTGGCTGAGTGTCTTGGACGGATTACCGGAGAGAAGGTACTGCCCCAGGGCTCAGGGCGGACCGACGCTGGGGTCCACGCCTTAGCCCAAGTGGCCTCAGTGCGGATCGAGTCGCCTATCCCAGAACGGAACCTGCAAACGGCCCTCAATGACATTCTTCCGGCTGCGGTGCGGGTGATGGGTGTAGAAAAGGTCGAGGACGACTTCCACGCGCGCCACTCGGCAACGGCCAAGACCTACCGCTACCGGATTTACCGTGGCGAGGTGTGTCCGCCGTTTCTGGCGCGCTACGTTTATCACGATCCTTATCCCATGAATGAAGCAGCCATGACTCGGGCCTCGGAACATATCGTGGGGACTTTCGACTTCACGTCATTCGCGGCGTCGGATCCGGAACGGAGTGCGCGCATGGCCGCGGACCAGAGTGCGCGGAAAGGCTCTCCCAGTCGCGCGGGCGGCGTTGCGGAAGACGACTTGGACGATGTACTTACGAGCATTGGGGCACGGGGGGCACTCGATGCCGACGACGAGGACGCCAGCGATGCCCTGAGCCTGAAGCAGGGGAATGTGCGGACGGTGAATTCGTCGCTGTGGGCGCGCACGGCGGACGAGTTCAGCTTCACCATTCGCGGTAACGGATTTCTGCACCATATGGTACGCAACCTGGTCGGCACATTCTTGCAGGTCGGCAAGGGTTCGCTGCAGGCCGACGATATCCCAGCCATTCTTGCCGCCAAGAACCGCAGCGCTGCCGGTGCGACTGCACCGGCGTCTGGGCTTTACCTCGTCAGCGTGGAGTACGGAGTGTTATGAACACGGCCACTGAAGTTGCAGTACGGGAAACCATCATCAGTACCAACCCTGCCACCGGCGAGACGCTGGGTGAGTTGGCTTGTGCCACGCCAGACGAAGTTCACGAAGCGGTAAGGCGTGCGAGAGAGGCGCAACCGGCGTGGGGAGCTTTGCCGGTGAAAGAGCGCATCGGTGTGCTGAAGCGCTTCCAGCAGAAGCTCGTGCAACGGCGTGACGAGATTGCGGAAATGATCTCGCGCGAAGCCGGTAAACCCACTGTCGAGGCCCTGAATACCGAAGTCCTGGTGGTGCTGGATGCAGCGGAGTTCTGCATTCGGAACGCCCACGGCTTTCTGCGGGACGAACCGGTACCGCACGGCAACGTAATTATGAAGACCAAGCGCGGGCGACTGGTCCGCGAACCGTATGGCGTGATCGGCATCATTGCTCCGTGGAATTATCCGTTTTCGACTCCGGCAATCGAGACGCTGGGGGCGCTGGCGATGGGGAACGCGGTTGTCCTGAAGCCGTCGGAGTTTACCCCGCTGGTGGCGTTGGAATTCCAGAAGCTACTGTACTCCGCCGGACTCAACCCTGACCTGCTGCAGGTGCTCATCGGCGCGGGCCAGGTCGGCGGAACGCTGCTGGAAGCCGACATTGACAAAGTGATCTTCACGGGAAGCGTCGCCACCGGCAAGCGCATCGCCGAAGCCGCGGCCAAACGGCTTCTTCCCGTGGTACTGGAGCTGGGCAGCAAAGACCCCATGATCGTGCTGGAGGATGCCGACCTCGATGTCGCCTCCAGCGGCGCAGTTTGGGGAGCCATGATGAATTGCGGCCAGACCTGCCTCTCGATCGAGCGTTGCTACGTGCAGCGCAGCGTGTACGAGAAATTCCTGGAACTGTGCCGAACGAAGATCGAAAAGCTGCGGGTGGGAGAGGGATTCAGTTCCGAGGTTGAAATGGGGCCGCTCATCCACGACCGCCAGTTGCGGACCGTGGAAGACCACGTCAATGACGCGGTTGCGAAGGGCGCGAGGCTGCTGACAGGAGGACGGCGGCTGACCGAGTTGGGACCGAACTTTTACGCGCCGACGCTCCTGGCCGACGTGCGGCACGACATGCGCATCATGCAGGAAGAGACCTTCGGGCCGGCGTTGCCGGTCGCTCCGTTCGACACTGATGATGATGCGGTGAGGATGGCCAACGACACCGAGTTCGGGCTGGCGGCCAGCGTCTGGACGACCAACCGGAAGCGCGGCGAGGCGCTGGCAGCCAGAATCAAGGCGGGCACAGTGATGCTGAATGATGCCATCACGGGCTTCGGCATCTCCGAGGCGCCGCACGGCGGATTCAAGCAAAGCGGCATCGGACGCACTCACGGCAAGCTCGGCCTGGCTGAGATGGTCCAGGTGAAGTACGTGGATGTGGACTTGCTGCCGCGGATGGCCAAGGTGTGGTGGTACGGCTATGGGAAAGCATTTCAACACCAGATGTCGGGGTTTCTCGAGATGCTGTTCGGGAGCGGCATTGTGCCGCGCATCAAGGGTGCTGTGGCAGCGACGGGAGCGCTGCTGCGCAAGAACCGCGTGTGAACTGAGGTAGAATGTTCGGTTACTGATGCCGTTGCGAGTAGCGGCTTTCGTGTCAGTTGCGAAACCCAAAAACGGGCACCGGAGGAACTACTACCATCATGACCGAACCAAACGAGCCCGCCCAGCTACCCAAACACAAAGTCAAGTACAAGCAGCCGCTTCAGCGCGCCTGCAATGAAAAAGACGCGAAAGGCAAGCTGTGTGGCGGCCATCTGAAGCGCTGGTTTTATGCCGTCGACGTGGTGGAGGAGGCCTGCGGCGATGTGCGCGCGGCTTACGGCGACAGCGGCGAGGTCTACCGCTGCGAACACTGCAAGACCCTCTATCTCCCCAGCGAAGAAGAGCCGCGCGGCAAGAACGTTGCAGGAGTAGGTAAGCTGTCGATCTTTGGCGTGACGGTAGTGCCCAAGCCGGCGGCAGGGTCAGAAGCAAAAGAGTAGTTCCCTTCCGCCAAGGACGCGGAAGAGCGTGCAGCTTCGGTGGAACGTTGGCGTGTTACGGTGCCGTGGGGGTGCCGAATTCGTCGATTCATCTGGAACTTCGATCGCGGAAGAGGACCGTGTCGGCAGAAATCTCCAATCTGATTTACGACTGGAATAACGTCTCTGCGGCTTCCGCGAAGCCCTCAGGCCCCGTGCTTTTGAACGACGAGTCACTCCGTGACGGCCTGCAATCACCTTCCGTTAGTGATCCCTTCATCGAGGACAAGATCGAAATTCTCCACCTGATGGAGGCGCTGGGCATCAACATGGTCGACCTCGGCCTGCCGGGCGCAGGGCCGCGCGCGGTGGCGCATTGCGAGGCCCTGGCGCGCGAGATTGGCCGCGCCAAGTTGAAGATCAAGCCGAACTGTGCCGCCAGGACCCACGAGAACGACATCCGGCCCATCGCCGAAATCGTGCAGCGTACCGGCGTAGCGATCGAGGCGGCAACCTTTATCGGTTCCAGCCCCATCCGGCGCTACACCGAAGATTGGACGGACGACTTCCTGCTGCGCACCACCGAGAAAGCCGTGAAGTTCGCCGTATCGCAAGGGCTCGAGGTGATGTACGTCACCGAGGACACGACGCGCTGCGATCCAGAGACGATCCAGAAGATGTACACGACGGCCATCAACTGCGGAGCCCACGCCATTGTGATTTGCGACACCGCCGGCCATGCCACGCCCATGGGCACCGTGGCGCTGATGCACTTTGTGGTCAATGAAGTCGTAAAGCCCTCGGGCCGCGATATACGCATCGAGTGGCACGGCCACTGCGACCGCGGACTGGCCGTGGCAAATTCCATCGCCGCGCTGGTAGCCGGGGCGAGCGTAGTACACGGAACGGCGTGCGGTATCGGCGAACGTGTCGGCAATACCCAGATGGACCAGATGCTGGTGAACCTGAAGCTGATGGGCATCGAGCCGTGGGTCGATCAGGACCTCAGCAAGTTGAAAGAGTATTGCGTCGCCGTCTCGCGTGCGACCGGGGTCCCGATTCCGCACAACTACCCGGTCGTGGGCGAAGATGCCTTCAAGACTGCGACAGGCGTGCACGCGGCGGCGGTCATCAAGGCGTACCGCAAGAATGACGAGATTCTCGCCAACACCATCTATTCCGGCGTGCCATCTCACTTCTTCGGACTCAAGCAGATCATCGAGATCGGCCCCATGAGCGGCAAGTCGAACGTGCATTTCTGGCTGCAGCAGCGGGGCATTCCCGATTCCGAAGACCTTGTGGAGCGCATTTTCTCCCGCGCCAAGAAATCGGCCCGCATGCTGACCGAGGCCGAGATTCTGGAGTGCTGCCGCGCGGCTGGAGCACTGGCTTCATAATCGTTTCCTGCTCATCCCATACTTCGTATTACCATCGATCATGGCCCTCGGTCCGCAACAGCGCACTTCTTTCGTCCGCATGATTTCCCGGGATGGCGGTGAGTCGCATGGGATGCGAACGGAACAACGAGAAGTAGCTCGGCTGGCGGAGCTGCCTGCTGTGCACGACGCTTTCGCGTGGTTTCGATCCCACGCCCGTGCGCTGGAGGACCTGCAGCTCGAAGTAACGTCCATTCCCGCTTCTCCCTGGGGTGAGGCGGCACGCGCCGGCTGGATGCACGGGCGCTTCGAATCACTCGGGCTGGCCGAAGTTCAGCAGGACGAACTGGGCAACGTGTTCGGCGTCCTGCCCGGCACGAATATCAGCGCTCCGTACGTTGCGTTGAGCGCGCACCTGGACACGGTCTTCCCACCTGACACGCCAATCACCGTCGCCCGCGAGGGCGGCAAGCTTTACGGGCCGGGCATCGCGGACAACGGTGCTGGCCTGACGGCCCTACTGGCCATTGCGGGTGCGTTGCGGGAAACCGGCATCGAACATGCGGCGCCCATCCTATTCATTGGGAATGTTGGAGAGGAAGGCGAGGGTAACCTGCGCGGCATGCGGCACATCTTCCAGCAGCCACGCTGGGCCGATTCGATCGGCTCCCTGGTAGTTCTGGATGGCGCCGGCACCGATACCATCATTTCCGAAGGCCTCGGCAGCCGCCGCTACGAGGTGACGGTGCGCGGCATGGGCGGACACTCATGGAGCGACTTCGGCATCCCCAACCCGGTGGTGGCGCTGGCCCGCATCATCGACCGGTTCAGCGGAACCACGGTGCCAGCACACCCGAAGACGACATTCAATATCGGAACCATCGAAGGCGGTACGTCGGTTAATTCGATTCCGCAATCAGCCACCATGCGGGTCGATACGCGCTCGGCCTCAGTCGAGCAACTGGACCACCTGGAACGGGCCCTGCGCCAAGCGATGAAAGACGGCATGGCTGGAACCAGCGGAAGGAAGAAACAGGCGCTCACGGCCGAGGTGCGAGTGATTGGTGACCGTCCCGCGGCGGAGTTGCCCGCCGACTCGCGCCTGCTGAAGACGATTCGCGCCGTGGATGCGCAGCTCCACAATAGCGCGCGCCTGCAACGGGCATCGACGGACGCAAACATTCCGCTGTCGCTGGGGCGCGAAGCAATCGCTATCGGCGCGGGTGGCAGCGGCGGTGGTGCCCACACCGTCAACGAGTGGTACGATGCTGCGGGCCGTGACCTTGGCCTGAAACGAATCCTATTGCTAACCTTGGCTTTGAGCGGAGTCCCCGAAGAATGAGATTGTCAGCCGTTATTTCCCTTGTCGTCGTAACTTTTATGGTTAGCACGATTGCCGCAGCACAGGACACCTCCAAGTCCCCTGACGTCATCTTCGTCAATGGCGACTTCTACACCCAGGCGAAGCCCGCCCGCGCGCAAGCGTTGGCCGTACGCGACGGCCGCATCGTGGCCGTGGGCAGCAACGGCGATATCCGCAAGCTCAAGGTCAGCCAGACCAAAGAGGTCGATCTGGGCGGGCACTTCGTGATGCCGGGGTTTAACGATGCACACGTGCATCTGGCTTCCGGCGGCTTCGAGAAGATGAACGTCAATCTGGTCGGCTCGCAGTCGCTGCAAGAAATGCAGCACCGGATCGGACTGAAAGTAAACCGCGCCGCTCCGGGTGTGTGGATCATTGGACGCGGATGGGACCACACCTTATGGCCGGGCCAGACGCTGCCAACGCGGCAGGATATCGACGTGATGACGAACGGGCATCCGGCGATTTTCGTGCGCGTCGACGGGCACATCGCCATCGCTAATACCGCAGCGTTGCAGGCGGCGGGCATCACTGGCAAGACGCAACCACCGCAGGGCGGCAAGATTGATCTCGACGCCGCGGGCCAGCCAACGGGAATTCTGCGCGAGGGAGCCCAAGAGTTGGTGTTCACTAAGGTCCCACCGCCCACCCAGGCGCAGCGCCGCGAAGCCGCCGAGTTAGCTCTCGCCAATGCATCGCGCTGGGGCGTGACCTCGGTGCAAGACAATTCGTCGTGGGACGATTTTCTGGTTTATGAGGAGCTGGAACGCGAGGGAAAGCTTACCCTGCGCATCAGTGAGTGGCTTTCCTTCAAGGATCCGGTGAGCGAGTTGGTGGAGCACCGCGCCCATCACCCGGCCAGCGATCCGATGCTACATACCACGATGCTCAAGGGATTCATGGACGGCTCGCTGGGCTCGCGGACGGCGGCGCTGCTGGCTCCCTATGCGGATGATCCCGGAAACTCAGGCCTCCCGCAGTATGAGCAGGGCCCGCTCAACAAGATGGCGGCGGAGCGGGCAGATGCTGGCTTCCAGATGGGCTTTCACGCCATTGGCGACCGCGCGGCGCAGATGGCTCTGGACGCCTTCGCCGCCGCCGAGGCCAGTCCCAAGGCACACGCTCCCGCGGACGCTCCAACGCCGCGGGACTTTCGCTATCGCATCGAGCACGACCAGGTGATCGCGCCCAGCCAGTTCGCACAGTACAAAAAGCTTGGCGTCATTGCCTCGGTACAGCCGTGTCATCTTCTGACCGACATGAACTGGGCGGAAGCGCGCATCGGGCCGGAGCGCGCCAAGACGTCTTACCCATGGAAGCAGTTCCTCGACAACGGCATACCGCTGGCCTTCGGCACAGACTTTCCGGTGGAACCGATCACGCCGTTTCGCGGCATCTACGCCGCTGTAACCCGCAAGAACGAGGCGGGAACCAGGGAGTACTATCCGGAGCAAAAGTTGACTATCGAGCAGGCACTGGCGGCCTACACTACCGGATCGGCCTACGCGGAGTTTGCCGAAAAGGAAAAAGGGACGATTGCTCCGGGTATGCTGGCGGACTTCGTAGTGCTGGATCGGGACCTGTCGAAGGTTTCCCCTCCGGAAATTCTAAAGACGGAAGTGCTGCGGACAGTCGTGGGAGGCAAAACGGTCTTCGAGGTGGCAAACTAGCCCGGAGACCTGGCTTCCGGCGATAACCTATCGGTCGCCGTGCGCGTCTAAGCGAAGTAACTCACCGTTTTGGACTGTCCCCCTGCCAATATGGTCGCACGGCACAACAACGTATAATTTAAGTTTGGGTTTCTTCGTTGGAGGAGATGCAATGGATGGGCAACCGATGAGTTTCAGGGAGAGATGGAAGGCCAACCGCTTCAGCTCGACCCTGGTGATTCTGGCGACGCTGTCGCTGGGTATTTTGATCGGCACGGTGGTGTCGGCAGGCGTGAAGGGCAAGGAAAAGGCCGTGGCTACGTCAGACGCGACTCCCCTGACAGTGCCCTCGCCGCAACAGCTTTCCAGCCAGTTCTCGCAGATTGCACGCCAGCTGGAACCCTCGGTCGTGAACATCAGCTCCGAGATCACCATCAAGAACCCGCATGGACGCGGCGGTCAGCAGTCACCTGACGACGGCTCCGACGACAACTCCATGCAAGACTTCTTCAACCGCTTCTTCGGCGGCCAGCCCGGCCAGGGCGGTCAGATGCCGGGGGCTCCCGGCGGCGAGGACATGCGTGAACGCGCAACCGGTTCCGGCGTCATCGTCGATTCCAAGGGCTATATCGTCACCAACGCTCACGTGGTCGAGAAAGCTGAACGTATCCGGGTAAAGCTGATGAACGACCCGGCTACCGTGACCTATGAAGCCACGGTCATCGGCTCCGATAAGGAGACGGACCTGGCGGTGCTCAAGATTGACACCAAGAAGCCGCTGCCCGCCGCCAAGATGGGCAACTCCGACGCCTTGCAAGTGGGCGACTGGGTATTGGCCATCGGCAGCCCGTTCGGATTGGAAGAGACCGTGACCGCCGGCATCGTTTCGGCACGCGGCCGCAACATCGTTCCCCAGAGGCAGTTCCAGTCGTTCATCCAGACCGATGCAGCCATCAACCCGGGCAATTCCGGCGGACCGCTAGTCAACATGAACGGCGAGGTCATCGGTATCAATACCGCAATCTTCAGCAGCGGCGGCGGCTATCAGGGCGTGGGGTTCGCCATGCCGTCCAATACTGTCGTCTCGGTTTACAACCAATTAATCGGCCCCGACCACAAGGTTTCGCGCGGCTCCATCGGTGTCGAGTTCAATGCCGTTCCGAACCCCGCAGTGCAGCGCGTTTACGGCGTATCGAGCGGCGTGACCATCGCCAACGTGACGCCGAACGGTCCCGCGGCCAAGGCTGGGCTCCTGACCGGCGACACGATCGTCTCGGTCAACGGCAAGGCGGTGACATCAGGTGACGAACTCGTGGCGGAGATCTCGGTCTTAAAACCGGGCAGCACCGCCAAGCTGGGCTACGTCCGCAACGGCAAGCAAAGCACAGTAGACGTCACCATCGCTGACCGCCAGAAGCTCTTCGCGACGCGCTTAGGCGAGGACGACGAGGGCGGCGAGGCAGCCAAACCGCAGGAGAACAAGCTGGGCATCAACGTCCGCGACATTACTCCCGATTTGGCCGACAAGATGAAGCTGCCGAACACCAAAGGCGTGATCGTCCAGGACGTCAAGCCGGGCGGGTTCGGTGACACCGTTGGCGTCAGCCGCGGTGACGTCATTCTGGAGATCAACAAGCAGCCCGTGAACAGCGAATCCGACTTCAGCAAGTTGCAGTCGCAACTGAAGTCGGGACAAGACGTGGTGTTCCTGGTACGGCCCCGAGGTTTGGGACCGAATGCGGGAACGGTCTTCATGGGCGGAACGCTGCAATAACGCGGTAGCCGCTGAGCGGACGGCTCCATGAGCGCTCCTGGGGTTTCTCCCCGGGAGCGCACCTATTCGTCCGGATATTGCCGAATTTGATTTCCGAGGCAGTTTTTTCTGTTCCCAAAACTGTGAATGCACGTTTACAATCGGTGAGTTCTATAGGAATTCATAGATTCTCCCCCGAGGTGCGGTGCTTGCGCTTGAGTCTTGGAATTCTCCGTTCGCTCTCCATAGCGGCCGTTTCGCTGCTACTTTTGGGCACGGCGACCGCAGCTGATACCGCCAAGCCCACCAAGTCGTCTTCCAGTTCTCATAAGTCGTCAAAGTCCTCCAAGTCCGGAAAGTCAGGGAAGAAGAAGGCAGGAAAGAAAAAGACTTCGGCTAAGTCGTCGTCCCACGGGCAGCGCGGGATCGACGCGGAACGGACGCGAGAAATCCAGGAAGCTCTCATCCGTGAGCATTACCTCAACGGTGAGCCAACCGGAAAATGGGACCAGTCGACCAAGGACGCTTTGACTCACTTCCAGGAAGTGAACGGCTGGCAGACCAAATCTGTTCCCGATTCGCGGGCCTTGATTAAACTGGGCCTCGGGCCCGACAAGACTGGCTTGCTCAATCCCGATACGGCCGTGATGACCGCTCCCTACGAACTGGGTGCGTCTCGCGATATGCAGCCGGGCGGTTCGGCCCAGCAATAGATAGCGAGCCGAACGCAGACATATCCGGGCGCGGAACGTTCCGCGCCTTTCGCTTTGGAGCACGGAAGCCTTCAGAGAGGTTCGATCGGCGATCTCGCACTCTCAGTGCGTCACTGTGGCACTTTCGTTGTACAATTTTCTGGCTTTAGTATCAGGCGGATGCAAGGGCCTGAAATCGTCCACCGGACAGCCGTAGCGGTACTTTCCGCCGTTCATCGTCGAAAGGAGCATATCCGTGAAAAGCAGAATCACCCTCATCGCCCTGGTCCTGATAACGCTGTTTGCGACGGTTGCGGACGCACAGACTACGGCGACAGCGGCGCCCGCCGCTTCCACCCCGGCGCAGGGCCGCAAGAAGCGTGTCGCCGTCTTTGATTTCGACTACGCGACCGTGCAGACGTACTCCGCCGCGGCATTTGGCAGCAATGTCGACGTCGGAAAAGGCATCGCGGATTTGACCGTCAAATATCTGGTGCAGGACGGCACCTATTCGGTGATCGAGCGCAAGGCGATGGACAAGATTCTTGCCGAGCAGAACTTCTCCAACAGCGACCGCGCCAACCCGGCGTCGGCCGCCAAACTCGGCAAACTTCTCGGTGTAGACGCCATTATCGTTGGCAGCGTCACCCAGTTTGGCAACGACACCAAGAACACCAATATCGGAGGTGGTGGTGGCCCGTGGGGAGCGTACGGCGTCGGTGGTTTCGGCCACAAGAAGACCAAAGCAATCGTTGCGGTTGACGCGCGCATTGTGAATATAGATACCGCCGAAATTATGGGAGTGGCTGAGGGCAAGGGCGAATCGAGCCGCGAAAGCACCTCTCTGCTGGGCGGTGGCGGCGGTTGGCATGGCTGGGGCGGCGGTGCGGTGGACTTCGGCAGCAGCGACTTCCAGCAGACCATTCTCGGAGAAGCCGTGAACGCGGCTGTCAAGCAGATGAGCGGCGAACTCGTCGCCGATGCCAGCAAACTGCAGGCGCGTACCGTCAGTGTGGAAGGTTTGGTGGCCGCAGTGGACGGCGGCCAGATCGTCTTGAATGTCGGCGGCAAGGCCGGCCTCAAGGTTGGCGACCAGCTCACCGTCGAGCGGGTAACCAAAGAGATCAAGGACCCGGCCACCGGCCAGGTGATTCGCCGGCTTTCGGCACCGGTGGGCGTGATCAAACTCACCGATGTGGATGATATTTCGGCCGTCGGGACTGCGGTGTCGGGCTCCGGCTTTAAGGTCGGTGACGCGGTGAAGACCGTCACCCAGTAACCGCGGTCATTTCCCATTGGCAAGGGCGCGGAGGAATCCGCGCCCTTGCTTTTGTCTCGCCGAATTAGCAGCGAAGCCGCTTCTTGGATCGCCTCGCCCACCTTCTGCACCGCCCAACGAATTTCGTCCGCCGTTATCACCGCCGGGGGTGCGATCATCACGTGGTCGCCTAGCAGGCCGTCCACACAGCCCTGCATGGGATAGAGCATGACACCGCGCTTCACGGCGCAATCGTTGACCCTGCGCCGAGAATTTTCTCTCCGCGGGAAACGGCGTTTTCAGTCGTTTGTCGGCGACCAACTCAACGGCCCAAAGCAGGCCGATTCCGCGTACGTCGCCGACGCAATCGAGCTGCCGTAGTTTTTGCAGCTCCTCTCGCAGCACAAACGCTAAACTTCCTTCGCGCTTGGAGTCGGCGGCCTCAACCAGTTTTCCCTCGAGCAGGCGATGCAGCACGCCGCGTCCAGCCGCAACCGCGACCGGGTGTCCGTTGTAGGTGAAGCCGTGCAACAACGTGCCCGTACCGTTGGCGATCGCATCGACCACGTGCCGCTGCGCGATTACCGCTCCTAACGGCGCATAACCGCTGGAGATCCCCTTCCCTGCTGCGATGATATCGGGCGCGACGCCGAAATGGTCCATCGCGAAGCGGCGTCCGGTGCGGCCAAAGCCGGTCATGACCTCGTCGGCAATCAAGTAGCATCCGCTGCTCGCGGCAGATTTCGGCAACGCGCTTGACGTACGATGGCGGAGGCGCAGCCGCGCCCAGCGTGGCCCCGCTGACGGGTTCCATGATGAACGCTGCAGCCGTGCCGTTGGTTTCGGCGATCGCCTGCTCGACCTCAGCGGCATACGTTAGCCCGCAATCGGCGCAACCATTACTGCATTCGTACGGACACCGGTAGCAGTAGGGAATGCCGGCCTTGGGAAATTCGCGCAACATCGGCAGGTAAATCCCGCGCCGCGCAGGATTGCCGCTGACCGCCATCGCGCCCAGGGTCGCTCCATGGTAGCTTTGCCGACGGCTGACGACCTGGTAGCGTTCGGAGTGTCCGCTCTCCACCTGATACTGGCGCGCCAGTTTCAGGGCACTCTCGACCGATTCGGAGCCTCCGCTGGTAAAGAAAACGGCGCCATCGCGAAACGCCGGTCCTGCGAAATCCAGAACTTCCCTCGCAAATTCTTCGGCAACATCAGTCGTGAAATTGCTGGAGTGGGCGAACTCGAGCTGCGACGCCTGCTCGGCCATGGCGCGAGCAATCGCCGGATCGCCGTGCCCGATAAAATTGACGACGGCGCTACCGGCAAAGTCGAGAACCTTGCCGCCGCCTCCGTCATACAGCCATACTCCTTCGCCACGAACGGCGACAGGATACGGCTTATTCAGAACACGATGCAGGACAGCAGACCGCGGAACCGCGACCGAAAGGGAATCTTTCTCCACGGGCGGATTATACCGACAATCCCGATGTGCTAATCTTGCCCGCTGATACTAAGTACGAGGTTTGCCATGGACCAGCCAGACCACAATTACCAGATGGACTACATCGAGTTCCCCGCCAGCGACATCGAGGCGACCAAGCGCTTTTACTCGGCCGTGTTCGGCTGGACCTTCACCGATTACGGCCCCAACTACACCAGCTTTCACGACGGACGCCTGGCCGGGGGATTTACCATGAGCGCCAAGCCGGCGAAGGGCGGCCCTCTTGTCGTCCTCTACGCCAAGGCGCTGGAAGAAACACAGCGCAAAGTGGTGGCGGCAGGCGGAAAGATCGTCATCGAGCCGTTTGACTTCCCCGGGGGAAGACGTTTTCACTTTGCCGATCCTAACGGCAACGAATTGGCGGTGTGGAGCGAATGATGCATTTTGTCAGCACGAATTCAAAGGCGCCGGGCGGGTCGGGCAAACTCAACTTCTATCTGGTGAAGAGCATTATCGTAGGGGCACTCGGCGGCCTTTTGTTTGGCTTTGATACCGCAGTCATTGCCGGCACCACCCATCAATTGACCCAGGTCTTCTCACTCTCTCCGGGTGAGCTTGGATTTACGGTCTCGATTGCGCTCGTCGGCACCATCATCGGCGCCATGTCTTCCGGAATTCTCGGGGAGCGGTTGGGCGGCCGCGAAAGTCTGCGCATCCTCGCTGTGTTCTACGTGATTTCTGCGCTGGGCTGTGCCTTTGCCTGGAACTGGCCCTCGCTGCTGGTGTTTCGCTTCATCGGCGGACTGGGCATCGGCGGATCCTCCGTGCTCGGCCCGGTATACATCGCGGAAATTGCCCCCGCAAAATGGCGCGGAATGTTGGTAGGCTCATTTCAAATCAACATTGTTATCGGCATCCTGGTGGCCTACCTGTCCAACTTCCTGCTGGGCCTGCCAAACTTCGGCATGAACGAATGGCGTTGGCAGTTGGGTGTGGCGGCGCTTCCCGCGCTGCTGTTCCTCATTATGCTGTTCGGCATCCCGCGCAGCGCACGCTGGCTGGTGACTAAGAACCGCATTCCAGAGGCGCGCGACGTGCTCGACCGCCTGGGCTCACCCGACGGCGCCAGCGAGCTCGACGACATCATCGCCTCGATTCACGTCGACGGCCAGGTACACTCCGAGCCGCTCTTCCAGCGCAAGTACCGTATCCCCATCTACCTTGCGTTCACCGTGGCCGCGTTTAACCAGCTCGCCGGAATCAACGCCATCCTGTATTACCTGAATGACATCTTCGCGATGGCCGGCTTCAGCAAGGTTTCGGGCGATTTACAGGCGGTGGCAGTTGGAGCCATGAACCTGGTGGCCACGCTGATTGGCATGTCACTGATTGACAAGCTGGGCCGCAAGACCCTGCTGATGATCGGTGGTTTTGGGATGACATTTTGCCTTGCCGGCGTGGCTGAGGTCTTTTACACCCATCAGCACCAGGGCTTGTTGGTTTGGCTGCTGGTCGCCTACATCGCGTTCTTCGCGATTTCGCAGGGCGCCGTCATCTGGGTTTATATCAGCGAAGTCTTTCCAAATCGTGTCCGCTCCAAGGGACAGGCCTTGGGCAGCTCCACTCACTGGATCATGAATGCGCTAATCGCGTTCATCTTCCCCGATATTCGTACAGCATTTCGGCGGCGCGTTCCCGTTCGTGTTCTTCGCCGCCATGATGGCGCTGATGTTCTTCGTCGTGATGTTCACCTTCCCTGAAACCAAGGGCGTCACGCTGGAAGAGATGCAGCACAAGCTGGGTATCGAGTACTAACGGCACGGCGCGCGCCGGAGGAATGTCACGGCGTGCGCCGTAGCATTGAGGCCATGTCATGAAATTCTTCCGTCGCGTCATCATGCTGCTTGTTTCTTCCGCACTGTTCGCCATCGCTCAAAACCCCGCCACCGCCGACCCCTACAAGCTCGTGCTCGACCGGCTGCAGGCGGCTACGACGATGCCGCTGGAACAGTGGAAGATCATCCAAGGCGATGCTCCGCATGGGGAGACTCCGGCAGCTCCAATCGCAAATACGAACGTCAACCTCTTCAAACAGGACTTGTCGCTGCCGGTTTGGCTCTACGCGAACGTTGAGGTTCCTCCGGCGCTGAACGGGTATTCCGTCGCTGGCTCGCGAATGTCGTTGAATCTGAATATCGGCGGCAACACCGGCGTCCTGATCTCGGTTTTCGTGAACGGCAACATGGTGGCACGCGGCGATGAGGACTCGCAGGTACCGATTGCGCTGACGCAAAATGCGACGCCGGGGCAAAAGCTGCTGATCGCCGCTCGCGTTCTGCCTTCCGGGACGGTTGGCTGTTGCGGCGGACCGCCGGTTACCAAGCTCGACGCGGCTTCGCTCGTGTTCGATCCGCCTGCCACGCGTCCCAGCCCCGCCATCCTTCGCCAGGAAATCATGGCCGCGGAGTTGCTCGTCGCCGCCTACCCTGACGGCAAGGCCGAGCGCCAGCAGCAACTCGACGCGGCAGTGAAGGCCATCGATCTCCGCGCCCTCGACAAAGGCGACCAAGCGGCGTTCGATGCCTCGCTCAAGGCCGCTCAGTCCAAGCTTGAAGTACTCAAGCCCTACATGAGCCAGTTCACCATCAAGGCCGTCGGCAACAGCCACATCGACATGGCGTGGCTCTGGCCCGAGACCGAAACCGTCGAAGTCGTCCGCAACACCTTTCGCACCGCGCTCGACCTGATGCGCGAATATCCCGACTTCAAGTTCACCGCCTCGACCGCACAGGCCTACGTATGGATGGAAGAGAAGTATCCCGCCATCTTCCAGGAGATCGAGCAGCGCGTGAAAGAAGGCCGCTGGGAGATCGTCGGCGGCATGTGGGTCGAGCCCGACCTCAACATGCCCGACGGCGAGTCGCTCGTCCGCCAAATCCTTTACGGCAAGCGCTACTTCAAGCAGAAGTTCGGCGTGGACGTGAACATCGGCTGGAACCCCGACTCCTTCGGCTACAACGCGCAGTTGCCGCAAATCTACAAGCGCGCGGGCATCGACTATTTCGTCACGCAAAAGCTGCTTTGGGCGCACGAGTTCACCACGTTCCCCTACCGGCTCTTCTGGTGGCAGGCGCCCGACGGCACGCGCATGATGACCTACTTCCCCAGCACCTATAGCGGCGAGATCGAACCGGTCGACCATGGCGAAAGATTCCTCGGTCGTATGGCCCGCTCATGTGGAAGTACAACGGCGGCACCGACTCCGCGCCCAACGGTGCTCTGCAGATGATGTACCTCTACGGCGTGGGCGACCACGGCGGCGGCCCAACGCGCTCGATCTCGACACCGCCGTGCGTTGGCAGAAGCCCGATGTCGTGTTTCCCAAGCTGGAGCTCTCGACTGCGGCGAGCTTCTTGAACAACCTGACGAAGAACGAGAGTGAACTGAACCTGCCGGTGTGGAACGGCGAGCTGTACTTCCAGTACCACCGTGGCGTGCAGACCACGCAGTCCGAGACCAAGCGCGGTAACCGCAAGGCTGAAGTCGCGCTGCTCGATACCGAAAAGCTGGCATCGATCGGCACGCTCTTCGGCCAGCCGTATCCGCAGACCGATCTCGACGCGGCGTGGAAGAAGGTGCTGTTCAACCAGTTCCACGACATCCTCCCGGGCTCGGGTATCGGAATCAATTACGTGGACGCCGCGCGGAAGTATGCCGAGGTGCAGCGGTTCAGCAATGACACGATGCAGCGCCGCGCTGAATGATTTGGCGGCGCGGGTGAAGACGGAAGCGGATGGTGTCAGCGTGCTAGTGTTCAATCCGCTGTCATGGGTGAGAACTGGAGTTGTGGAAGTAGAAGCCCAATTCCCGGCACCGGTAAAGGGAGCTTTGGCGGTGGATACGGATGGTCAACCTTTGCCTACCTGGGTTACCAGGAGCGACACGGCCACGGGTCGGGTACGTATTCGGTTTCTAGCGGAGAACGTTCCCGCAACTGGGTTCAAGCTCCTACGATTCGAAACTTCGCCGACAGCTTTTCAAGGTGTGGGTGATATTCGCACCCTTGCCTTCGATTCGGTAACCGCTACAACCGGTTCGCTGGAGAACGAATTCCTCCGCGTCCAAGTTGACCCGGCCACCGGCTGCATCACCAGCCTCCTCGACAAGCGCACCAACACCGAAGCGCTCGCGCCCGCCGTTGCCGGCGTCGGCGCACCGCCGACACCTGCCCGACGGCAAGCCCTGCGGCAACCTTCTGCAGGCCTTCGTCGACAAGCCGCAGAAATGGGACGCATGGAACGTGGATGCCGACTTCATCGAGCACCACACCGACCTGCTGCAGGCCGACGAAGTGAAGTTGATCGAGAACACGCCGTCTGCGCGCGGTGATTCGCGTGAAGCACACTTGGCAAAGCTCGACCTTCATCCAGGACATCACGCTCAATGCCGGCATGCCGCGCGTTGACGTCCACATGCAGGCCGACTGGCACGAGCATCACATCCTGCTGAAGGTTGCCTTCCCGCTGAGCGCAAAAAACGACAAAGCCACGTTCGAGATTCCTTACGGCACCGTCGAGCGGCCGACGACGCGTAACACGCCCGCAGAAGAAGCGCAGTTCGAAGTGCCCGCGCTGCGCTGGGCCGACCTGTCACGACTCTGGCGACGGGGCTTCCACGGCTTCAGCCTGCTCAACGACTCCAAATACGGCTACGACGCCAAGGACAACGTCCTGCGCCTCTCGCTGCTGCGCGGCCCCGAGTGGCCCGATCCCAACGCCGACCAGGGCCATCACGAATTCACCTACTCGCTGTATCCCGCATGCGGGAACCTGGCGCGAAGCGTTGACCGTGCGCCAAGGCTACGAGCTCAACTATCCGCTGATGGCCGACGACCACCACGCAGTCACGCAGGGCACGCTGCCGTCCGAGCAATCGTTCTTCTCGACGCAGGAAGACAATGTCGTCATCACCGCCATCAAGAAAGACGACGACGACAACTCGCTCATCGTGCGCTTCTACGAATGGGCGGGAAAGAAAGGCGACATACACCTGACGCTGCCGACAAGCAGCATCAGCAGCGTCGACGAACCTGATGGAGAGCATCGACAGGCCCACTCACCCTCGACTCCACCGGCAAAATCGTCACCGTACCGACCAATGCGTACGAGATCAAGACAGTGAAGGTGCAGTTCGCAAAACCGTAAGAACTTGTTTTGGTGAATCGGCGGAAGGGGCACGGCTTCAGCGCGTGGCTCGTGTTATCGGTCTGCGCTTAGCGCTGAGGTTAAATCTCCGGGCCTCAGCCCCTGAGCCGTAGTATTAGGATTTCCTCTGATGCACCGCTAAAGCAGCGCTCCACCGCGACCGCGGATGAACGCAGATCGTGCAGATAGCTCAAGATCAAATTCCGATCCGTGTTCGTCCGTGTAAATCCGCGGCCACTTTTGCTTTTCCTCTCTCCTCAACGATAATTGTCCACTTATGTCCTTCACCCTCCTCGACTGGTCGGCCATTGTCGGCTATCTCGCCATCACCCTGGTGCTTGGCCTGTGGTTCCGCCGCCGCTCCGGCAAGAGCGTAGACGACTACTTCGTCTCCGGACGCAACGTGAACTGGTGGCTGGCCGGCACCTCGATGGTCGCCACCACCTTCGCCGCCGACACGCCGCTGGTCGTCACCGGCCTCGTCTACTCGCAGGGCATCTCCGGCAACTGGCTGTGGTGGGGCTTCCTGTTCTCCGGGATGATGACGGTCTTCCTCTTCGCGCGCCTATGGCGACGCTCCGGCCTGCTCACCGACGTGCAGTTTGCCGAAATCCGCTACTCCGGCAAGCCCGCGGCGTTTCTGCGCGGCTTCCGCGCCATCTATCTCGGCCTGCTGATGAACTGCGTCATCCTCGGCTGGGTCACCAAGGCCATGACCTCAATCGTCGGCACCACGCTGGCCAATACGCCGATGCTGCACAACATCAGCAACTTCATGTCGCCGCTTCGGCTCCGTCTGGAGCGGCAACGACGGCGCGGCTCTTGCCATCTGTGTTCTGTTCCTCATCCCCTTCACCGGCCTCTACGTCGCGCTCGGCGGCCTATGGGGCGTGCTCTGGACCGACCTCTTCCAGTTCGTGCTCAAGATGGGCATCGTCATCGGCGTGGCCTACTACGCCATCAAGGCCTGCGGCGGCACGAGCGCGCTGATCGCCAGCGTGCAGCAGATGCAGGCCCACGCGGGCGGCAATGCCGAGAGCCCGCTGAACTTTCTGCCCAACTTCTCGCGCGGCGTGACCTCCGAGCCCATGTGGATGGTCCCCTCGCCAACTTCTTCGTCTTTATCGGACTGCAATGGTGGGCCTTCTGGTATCCGGGCGCCGAACCCGGCGGCGGAGGCTACATCGCCCAGCGCATCTTCAGCGCCCGCGACGAAAAGCAGGGCCTGCTTTCCGTGCTCTGGTTCAACATCGCCCACTACGCTATCCGCCCGTGGCCCTGGATCCTCACCGGCATCTGCGTAATCGTTCTCTACCCCGGCCTCGCGCATCCCGAAACCGGATACATGCTGGTGCTCAACACCTACCTGCCGCACCAGTACCGCGGCATCGCCATCGCCGGATTCCTCGCCGCCTTCATGTCCACCATCGCCACGCAGTTGAACTGGGGCGCGTCGTACCTGGTGTCAGACTTCTATCGCCGCTTCGTGAACAAGAACGCGACCGAGAGCCATTACGTCATGGTCTCGCGCCTGTGCACGGTTCTGCTGGTGATCGTGGCGGCGTGGGTTTCGGTGCAGCTCGGCTCCATCGCCTCGGGCTGGGAAATCGTGTTGCAAGTCGGCGCGGGCACCGGCGCGGTGTACATCCTGCGCTGGTACTGGTGGCGCATCAACGCCTGGAGCGAAATCTCCGCCATGGCCTGTTCGCTCCTGATCAGCCTCGTGCTGAGTCACTGGCATTTCTTCAGCGGCAACAGTTCGCTGGTGTTCGCCAAGGGAGCCATCGTCACCACCATCGTGACCACTCTGGTCTGGGTAACGGTCACGCTGCTGACCAAGCCCGAGCCGCAGGAAGTCCTGACGCGCTTTTACCGCAACGTCCGTCCCGATGTGCGGGGTTGGCAGCGCATCGCCGATTTGGAGCCATCCGTCACGCAAAATCGCGATCTAGGCCGAAACCTCTGGGCGTGGGCGCTGGGCTGCGCCATGGTGTATCTGGCCTTGTTCGGCACCGGCAAGATTTTGCTGAATCAGTCGGGGCTTGGTGCGATCCTGCTGTTCTTCTCTGCGCTCTGCGCCGGCCTGCTCTATCGCGGCGTAATCCGCAACTTCGCCGACGAAGTTGAAGACGCTCCTGGTACTGTGCCGGACTGGGTCGAAAAGCCGGTGACATCGGGGCACTGAAAATGGAACCAGCCGCATCCCGCAGCGACAACTTGAAGCAAGTCGTCCCCTTGCTCGGCGTCAGCGATATGGCGCGCTCATTGCACTTCTACGTAGACGGCCTCGGCTTCGCGCTGAAGAACGAATGGGAGCCGGAAGGGAAAATTCGCTGGTGCTGGCTCACCCGCGGTGGCGCGTCCATCATGCTGCAGGAATTCGTCAAAGAAGGCCACGGAGGTCGGCGGCCCGAAGACGTTCTCGGGCAGGGCGTGTCGCTCTGCTTTCAGTGCGAAGACGCCGTCGCTCTCTACCGCGAATTTCGCACGCGTGGCCTCGATCCCAGCGAACCCCTCGTCGGTAATAACATGTGGGTCACCTCGCTCCGCGACCCCGATGACTACCGTGTCGAATTCGAGAGCATGACCAACGTGCCGGAAGAAACGAAACTGTCGGAGTTCGAGGCCAACCAAAACTCCTAACGGCGATCGCTTTTGCTTTTTACTGACAACTGAACACTGGCAACTGACAACTGTTCTACAGCAGCGCCCGCGCCACGCACAGCGCCGCCGCGCCCGCAATTCCCGAATCCGCCCGGTACTTTGCCTCGGCAAACGGAATCTCCCCGCACCGCGCATTCACGGACCAGAACGGCAACTGCGACGCGATGCGATCGAACCACTTCGCCATCAGCCCGCTCAGCCCACCGCCGACCACAATGATGTTGGGCTCCAGCAGATCGACCACGTTGCCAAACCACACCGCCAGAATGTCGGCCGTCTCGCGCAGCATCTCGGTCGCCAGAGGATCGCCTTCCTCCCACGCCTGCGCCAGTGTCTCGCTCGTGACCTTCTCCACCTTCCCGCCCGCCAGTTCGACGATGCGCTTTCCCCGCGTCGCCTCGCGCCCCAGTTTCTCCTGCGCTCGCGCCGCAATCGCCCATCCAGCGGCAAACGTCTCGATGCATCCCGACTTGCCACACCGGCAGCGCACGCCGCGATAGTCGATGCTCATGTGCCCGCCCTCGCCCGCCGCTCCCGTGCGCCCCAGATACAGCTGCGCATTGTAGGTAATGGCCGTCCCCACTCCTGTTCCCAGCGTCGCGTAGAACATGCACTTGTAGCCCGCGCCTGCTCCCCAAAGCGCCTCCGCCAAACCGGCTGCATTGGCATCATTGTGAACGTGGGTTGGCAGATCGTAGGCCTTGCGAATTTCCTCTGCCAGCGGATAGTTATGCCAGCACGGCAAATTCGACGGGTTCAGCACCATCCCCGTCTGCGGATCGACCGGCCCTGGCGAAATCAGCCCAATGCCTCCCACTCGAACATCCGGGTGCTCCCGCCGAATTGCATCAATCGCCGCCCGCACGCAACCCAAGGCCTCTTCCGCCGTCCCTCGCGCATGCATGGGCGTGCGCGTCTTGTGGAGAATCTCGCCCTTCTGGTTCACCAACCCGGCAGCAACTTTTGTGCCTCCAATATCCACCCCGATGTAAACATCGGATGATTCCGCCATGCCTGCTCCTGTGCTCCGAAGCTGAGTGTACGACATCGTCCATCGCAGTTCGCGAACCCCATCCGGCAGTTAAACTTGTAGCATGCCGCTTCGCATCTTGGCTGCGCTGCTCGCCCTGGCCCTGCCCCTCGCCGCCCAGGAGCGCCCATGGTCTGTCTCCCCCTGCGAGCTGCTCAAGAACCCCGGCATGTACGGCGACACCCTCGTCAGCGTCTCTGGCCTGGTTCTCTACGGCTCCGGTCAATTCACCATCCACGGCTTCGACTGCGCGGACGACTACGGCGCGCTGGCGTTGGAGTTTGGCGGCAACCCAACCGACCCGAAAGATCAATTCCGCTTGCCCGAGGCGCGGCTAGAAGCGGGAACGGTTCCGCTCAACAAGGACGTGAACTACGCCACCATGCAGCGCCTGATGAAAGAGGCTGACGCGTCGGGAAAAATCAAAATGCTGCGAGCGACGTTCACTGGCCGCTTCTTCGCCGGCCCGGCTGTGGGCACAAAGTCGGGCGAGATCAAGCATCCCAATGCACGCCTGGTGATCTCTGATGTCGAACAGGTCTCCAATCGGCTCGAAACCCCGGTGGATTTCTCTCCCGCCTCGCATGCGACCGCAAAGCCCGTCAAGGGCTGCACCACCACCGAGCTGACCGTTCCCTCGCGTGATGAAGAAGACAAGCTGCAGCGCCTCAGCCGTGAGCCGTCGGAAAATCTCGACTACCTCGCCGATCCCAAGAAGGTCGCCGCGCGCGCCGTCGCCGGGCAAGAGCAACTCCCGCCTGACGCGATCGAAGCCCAGCTTCGTTCGGCTGCGAAGGACGCGGCGCTCAACTCGTACCTCTGGACCTCCGCCGACGGTCTTCGCACTTACGCCATCACGGTCGATCGCCCCTACTGGCTGCTGCCCAGCACATACTCTGGCGATACCGTGATCTGGGTTCCTAACCACATCGTAAGGACCGTTTGCACCGGCAAGCCGTCGCGCTAGTTACGAAACTCACCAACAAGGTTTATGATTCTGAGTTCAGCAAAATGTTATCCGCTGACTGTGGAGAGCCCCCAACATGCCCACGGACCGCAAGATTCGCGTACTGGTCGCCAAGCCTGGCCTCGACGGCCACGACCGCGGCGCTAAAGTCATCGCCCGCGCCCTCCGCGATGCCGGAATGGAAGTCATCTACACCGGACTCCGCCAGACCCCCGAGATGATCGTCACCGCCTCGCTGCAGGAGGACGTGGACGTCATCGGCCTCAGCATTCTCTCCGGCGCCCACAACGCCATCGTGCCCCGCGTGATGGACCTGCTGAAACAGAACCAAATGGAAGACGTTCTTCTTGTGGTCGGCGGCATCATCCCCGACCAGGATGTCGAGGGCCTCAAGAAGCTCGGTGTGGCGGCGGTTTTCCAGCCGGGCACGCCCATGGATTCCATCATCGAATTCATCCGCACCAACGTAAAGCCACGCGGCGTAACGGCCGCCGGCTGATGGCGCCTCCCCATCCTCAAAGCAGCCGGCTCCAGCGCATTCTCAAGCAAGCCGTGGGCCCGGCTCCATGGTTCTGGGAAACGTTCCCCGAACTCTGCGGCCCCGCCGGAGAGGTTTTCACCTGGCAACATCACGGCAACGAAGGACAACTCGCCTACCTCGTCACCCTTCATTTGCGTTCGCTACCCGACAAACCTCTTCTGGCGCTGAATTCCTACTGCCGGCCGTTTCGTGTCGGTCCACACGGGCTTGGCATCTGGTGCCCGGATGGCCGTAACCTGCGCTTCGTGCTTTTCGAGCTGGATTCCCTGAAGTCGTTCGACTACGAAGAAATCGCCGGATGGTTCAAGCCCTCGCCCGAGCGCATCTATTCCGCAACGCCACCGATCGCAGAGTTCGCCGTCAGCGCCATGTTGAAGGAAGGCACGCACTCCATCGACGTACCCGCCGAATTCCACGGCGTCGAAGAATTGCTGGTGCCCACGCAATACGGTGCCAAGACCAAAGACGACGCTGCAGCCGCGATTTACGTGGTCTATCCGCACGCCGGCCTGGTGGATGTTCTTCCCCAGCGCTGGTTCACGCCCGGCCAGTTCGACGTCGGCATGCAATGGATCACCCGCCTCACGCGCGACCCCGTCAGCCACCACATCCTCGGCGAAGCCATGCGCTTCGGCAGCTTCGAATTGACCGAAGACGGTCGCGACCTGGCGCACATGATTGAGGCCTAGACACCGCAAGCCCGCCTGCAGCCACATCCCATTTGTTACTCTGCTCTGTGTTGGACCAGCCCAGCACATTCTGGTGAGATCCCTCTACTCCGTCGAGGTTTGCGAAGGCTGCCGCCGTGCTGCGTCTCGTTTCCTCCGACGGCACCAACCGCCTCACTCGCGCGCGGGTCGCGGCTCTTACCCAAGCGCTCGCCGAGGTCGCCGAAAAGCCGCCCGGCAAACTCATCCTTGCCGGCAACGCTCACTTTTTCTCCGCCGGAGCCGATCTGCACGAAATCGCCCAGTTGCACGGCGCGACCGCGTTTCGTTTCGCCCAAATGGGCCAGTGCTTGATGCAGGCCGTGGCCGACTTCCCCGCTCCTACTTTCGCCGCCGTTCATGGCTACTGCATGGGCGGAGGCCTTGACCTGGCTCTCGCCTGCCGGCACCGTATCGCCGCGCCGCACGCCATCTTTGGCCATCGTGGCGCTGCCCTCGGGCTCATCACCGGATGGGGCGGCACCCAGCGGCTTCCCCGATTGCTTGGCAAGGCGCGCGCACTGCAGATGTTTCTGGCAGCGGAAAAGCTGCACGCCGCCGACGCCCTGCGTTGTGGGCTGGTGGACGCGGTCGACGCCGATCCCGTCGCCGCAGCGTTGGCCTTCGTGCGCCAACCGCTGGCCACTTAAAGCGATCGCAGCGGTCATCAGCTATGCTAGTGCAGTGCCACCCTCTCTCCCTCCTAACGATGCAAAGCTGGTTCAGATCATCGATGCGGCCCTGCTCAACGCCGAGTCGCGCAGCGGCGACTGGCTGATTTGCAAGCCGGGCTGCACCCCATGCTGCATTGGCGTTTTCGCCATCGACCAGCTCGACGTCCTGCGGCTGCATGCGGGGCTGGCGAGTCTCGAGACCAGCGACCCCGAACGTGCTGCACGCATCCGACGGCGGGCCCGCGAATCTTGGGCGCGCGTTGCTCTTGATTTTCCCGGCGACCAGCAAACGGGGATACTCGGCGACGACGACGAGGCCGCGGCTAAGTTCGAAAAGTTCGCCGATTACGAGCCTTGCCCCGCTCTCGATCCCGAGCACAGCACCTGCGACGTCTATTCCTGGCGGCCCATTACTTGCCGCGTCTTCGGGCCGCCTGTGCGTTCCGAAGACGGACTGGGTGTCTGTGAACTCTGTTACCACGGCGCCAGTACCGTCGAAATCGCCGCCTGCGAACTCAACCTTGACGACGCCCACGAATTGCAAGCCCAGTTGGTCAACGACTTGAACAAAGCTGGAAAAACCGGGAACACCATCGTCGCCTTTGCGCTGGCCGGGCCGGCAGTGGTCTCTGGCTAGGCTGCGGCGCATTGCACGCTAACCCGTCGCTGCTTTATCGTTAACGGTCTGCCTGCGGGCTGACGAGCCATCCTTATGAGTGAGCCCAAGCACACCGGAACCGCCGCCCAATTCACCACACAGGTAAAACCTTCCTCACCCCGCTTCGAACGCAACCAGCACGCCGTCACCGATCTGGTCGGACAGCTCCGCATGGACGAGGAGGAAATCCAACAGGGCGGCGGCGGAAAAGCCATCGATTCCCAACACGCCAAAGGCCGGCTAACGGCCCGCGAGCGCATCGCGAAGTTGGTTGATCCCGGCACCGAGCTCTTTGAGCTGGGCTCCTACGCCGCGTGGCGCATGTATGAAGACTGGGGCGGCGCGCCCTCCGCCGGAGTCGTCACCGGCCTGGCCCGGGTACAGGGACGTCTCGTCATGCTCATCGTGAACGACGCCACCGTGAAGGCGGGCGCATTCTTTCCGATGACCGCCAAAAAAGTCATCCGCGCCCAGAACATCGCCATCGACAACCGCATCCCCACGATTTACCTCGTCGATTCCGCCGGCGTCTTCCTCCCCCTGCAGGAGGACGTCTTCCCCGACACCGACGACTTCGGCCGCGTCTTCCGCAACAACGCCGTGATGTCGGCCATGGGCATCCCCCAGATCACCGCCATCATGGGCATGTGTGTCGCCGGTGGAGCCTACCTTCCGGTGATGTGCGATCACATCCTGATGACCGAAGGCAGCGGCCTGTTTCTTGCTGGCCCGGCCCTCGTTCAGGCGGCCATCGGCGCAAAGTACACCTCCGAAGAATTGGGCGGCGCCGCCATGCACTCCCAGATCAGCGGGACCGTGGACTTCCGCGAGCCCGACGATGAGCACTGCATTGCCCGCATTCGCTCGCTGGTCGACAAGATGGGCAACCGCCAGCTCGGCGTCTTCGACCACAAGCCCTCGCGCGAGCCGCTCTATCCGGCCGACGAAATCTACGGCATCTTCGACGACGATCCCTCGCACCAGTACGACATGAAGGAGATCATCGCCCGCATCGTCGACGCCAGCGAGTTCGACGAGTACAAATCTGAGTATGGCGAGACCGTGCTTTGCGGCTACGCCCGCATCGGAGGTTACGCCGTCGGCATCGTGGCCAACCAGAAGACGCACGTCAATCAGGTCGACCGCAGCGGCAACAAGCGCATGGAGTTCGGCGGCGTCATCTACACCGAGTCCGCCGAGAAAGCCGCGCGCTTCATCATGGACTGCAACCAGAACCTGGTTCCGCTGATTTTCCTGCACGACGTCAACGGCTTCATGGTGGGCCGCGATGCCGAATGGAGCGGCATCATCCGCGCCGGCGCCAAGATGGTGAACGCCGTTTCAAATTCCGTAGTCCCTAAAATCTCGGTCATCATCGGCGGCTCCTTCGGCGCTGGACACTACGCCATGTGCGGCAAGGCCTTCGATCCGCGCTTCGTCTTCGCCTGGCCGACTGCGAAATACGCGGTCATGAGTGGCGCCGCGGCCGCGGGTACGCTGGTAGAAATCAAGATCAAGCAGCTCGAGCGCGGCGGCAAGAAGCTCAGCGAAGAAGACCGCAAGCAACTCTTCGACGAGGTGAAAGCCACCTACGACGAACAGATGGACCCGCGCTACGGAGCTGCCCGCCTCTGGATCGACAGGATCATCGATCCCATGGAAACGCGCGAAGCACTCATCACCGCCCTCGACGCCGCAGCGCTGAATCCGGATGTTCCGAAATTCAGTGTGGGAGTGCTGCAAACGTAGTGACATGAAGGCTCTCCAAGAGTACCTGACCGCACACGCGTGGACACGAATGGCGGTGTTAAGCATAGGTCTTGCTATCGCATCAGTTGCGTTATTCATGGGACTCGGGTTGACTTTCTTAGTCGAGGGTGGAAAAGACGGTTTTAACGTATTTTGTTTTGTGGCTGCGTTCGCATCGGTATTCGCAGCCGGTTGGACATTCCACGTGCACACCGGAAAGCGGCTTTCGGCAGCGCTGTTGATTGTTTCAATTGCGGCTATGCTTGGAGCCGTACTCGTCTCAATTGCAGTAATGAGAAGCCATTGGTTTGAAATCGTGAAGGAGACGCTAGGTCTTGTTACTACGTTGCGTTGAGTACAGTCGCTGTGCGGCAACGCTGAGCCCGCAGGGCGAAATTTGTGTGAGCCGTGGGCGTCAGCCCGCGGAAACGTGCATCAAATGAACCGACGAGCCGCGTAGCGGCGGCACGTTTAACCTCGCCCGCTCTCGCACGTCGTAAACTAACCACTATCCACTTATGGTCACTCTCATCGAATGTCCCCGCGACGCATGGCAAGGCCTTCCCGGTCAAATTCCCACCGCGACCAAGGTCGAGTACCTCAAAGCCCTTATCGCCGCCGGATTCAAGCACATTGACGCTGTCTCCTTCGTCTCGCCCAAGGCCGTCCCCCAGATGGCCGACTCTGAAACCGTCCTGCGCGAACTCGACCCTCCCGATGACGTTGAGATCATCGCCATCGTGGTCAACGAGCGCGGCGTCGAGCGCGCTATCGCCACCGACGCCGTCCGGACCGTAGGCTTCCCCTACTCGCTGTCTCCGACCTTCCTCAAGAACAACCAGAACCAGACGCCGGAAGAAAACCTCGAGATTCTCGAAAAAGTAAAACTGAAGGCAGATGAAGGCGGACTCGACACCATCGCCTACATCTCCATGGCCTTCGGCAACCCTTACGGCGACCTCTGGAACGCCGAAGAACTCCTCGAAGGCGTCGGCCTGCTCGCCGACATGGACCTCCAGGCGATTTCTCTGGCCGACACCGTCGGTCTGGCAACCCCGCAACAAATCGCCGACCTTGTCGGACCGGTTCTGCAAACGTTCGACGGCCTCCAAATCGGCGTCCACCTGCACACCCGTCCCGCCGATGCCGCAGCCAAGGTCTTGGCGGCCTATGACGCTGGCTGCCGCCGCTTTGACTCGGCCATCGGTGGCCTCGGCGGCTGCCCCTTCGCACAAGATGTCCTGGTCGGCAACGTCCCCACCGAAAGCGTCCTGGAAGCCCTGCAGAAACGTGGAATTCCCCTTCCCTTGCACAAGCCCATTGCCGATCTGGTCAGCCTCTCCGCCAATCTCGCCGAACTCTTCGGCGGCCCGATGATGTAACCTGTTGTGCTCGGCCAGCGCTCCCAAATTGGGCATGGTTTCGCCATTTGAGCCGTACTGTGAAAGAAGTCGGTTAAGAAAGTCATTATCAGTGTGATAATGCCTTGCGGAGCACAACCCGGACGCGGCTCGTTATCGCAGTCGGCCCCACCGGCAATCAGTTCGCAACACAGCGAGACTTGACGATGTCCCAACACCCTCACCAGTACGCCACACTGACGCTTGCGTTTGACGGGCCCGTAGCCACCCTCACCCTGAACCGGCCGGAAAAACGCAATGCCATCAGCCACGAACTGATTGAAGAGTTGCATCAAGCTCTTCAAGAGGTGCTCAATTCCAGCTCCTTTATCCTCATCCTCACCGGTTCCGGCTCCGCCTTCTGCTCCGGCATGGACCTCGACATGCTCCGCGAAGTGACCCGCCTCACTGAGGAGGAGAACCTGGCCGACTCGGGTCGCATGGCGCACATGTTTCGCACGCTGTACGACTTTCCCAAGGCGACCATCGCCGCCGTCAACGGCCCGGCGTTGGCGGGCGGCTGCGGACTCGCCACCCTCTGCGACTTCACCCTGGCTTCATCGCAGGCCAAGTTCGGCTACACCGAAGTGCGCATCGGGTTCGTCCCCGCGATCGTCTCAACATTTTTGCTGCGCCAGGTCGGCGAAAAGCAGGCGCGTGACCTGTTGCTCACCGGCCGTATCATCGCCTCCGAAGAAGCCTTCCGGCTCGGCCTGGTCACCGAAGTCGTCGCACCGGAAAATCTCATGTTGCGCGCCCGCGAATTGGCCGGTACTCTGGCCGAAAACAGTCCGGCTTCTTTGCTGGCCGCTAAGAGGCTGCTGCGGATGTATTCTCATGCCGAACTTGACCACCAGATTGCCGCAGCGGTGGATGAAAACGCGCGCATCCGTACGACCCACGACTTCCGCGAAGGCGTAACTGCCTTCTTAGAGAAGCGCAAACCGAATTGGACAGGGAGGTAAATTGTGATTCTTCGCCACCGAGTTGTTCTTGCGATGCTGCTGTTCCCGGCCCTGCTGTTTGCTCAGGCCGCTTCACCCGCCACCAAGCAGGAGCCTAAGGCTGCCGCCGCCCCCGCCGGCAGCTATCCCGTGATGGGCCCGGCCGTGCAGGGCCGCGCTCGCCAGATCTTCGGATATTTCCAAAGCGGTCAGTCCGCCCAGTTGTTTGCCGCCTTCTCCCCGAACATGAAGAAGGCCAGCAGCTCCGCCAAAGTCGCCACTTTAGCCAAACAGGTAGCCAACCAGCTTGGCACCGAAGAGAAAATGCTCGGTGAAAACTTTGTCCCCGACCTGATGGGTAAGAACACGGTGTACTCCCGGTACTCTCAGTTCTCCAAGAGCAAAGATCCCGTGTTTACCGTCATCGCAGTTGACCAGCAAGGGCAGGTCGCCTTGTTCCAATTCCGCCCGATTCCGCCGCCACCTGCGGGACGCTTTGCCGATTACAAAGTCAAAACACAGCTCAAGCTGCCCTTTGCCGGCGACTGGTTCGTCTACCAGGGCGGCAGGTTGATTTACCAGAATGCAGATGCCTTCCGTGACGCCGAGCGCTACTCGGTTGTCTTCACCGTATTGAAAGATGGCCTGCCGTTTTCCGGCGACGGTACCAAGAACGAGCAGTTCTACTGCTACGGCGCGCCCGTCGCCGCGCCCGCCGATGGCACCGTCGTCATGGTGAACAATACTTTTGCCGACAATTCTCCCGGCCACTCTGACCAGGTCATGCCCAACGGTAACCGGGTGATGATCTACCACGGCAATCAGGAATACTCCCTGCTGCTTCACCTCAAGCAAGACAGCATCAAGGTCAAGACTGGCGACAAGGTGAAACAGGGCGACGTGGTCGCGGAGTGTGGCAATAGTGGCAACTCCCCGGTTCCCCATCTGGAGTATCGCCTGCAGAATTCTCGGGGAACTCCCTACCCGTTCACCCTGCCGGCGCAGTTCGTGGACTACGTAGCTGACGGCAAGCCGGTGGCGGCGGGCGAACCCCTCCGCGGCCAGACTGTCAGCAATGGTAAGGAGGCTGTGCAGCCTGCAGCGCAACAGAAATAACAACGCACGCGGCCTCGTACGCTTCCGTTCGTCCGTGCCGGGGCCGCGCGCTGCATGATAAGTTGGAATCAGGCCACCATGCAGCCAGATTCCGTCGCAGAAATAAAAGTCTATGAAGCGCAGCTCCGCGTTCGTTACGCGGAAACCGACCAGATGGGTGTCGTCTATCACTCGAATTACATCGTATGGTTCGAAGTAGGACGGGTAGAGATGCTCCGCCAACTGGGCTTCACCTACCGTGACATGGAAAAGCTGGACGACGTCCACATCGCCGTGGCTGATGTCCATTGCCGTTTCAAAGCGCCCGCCAGATACGATGACTTGCTGACCATTCGCACGCGCTTGGTCAACGTGCGCGGCTCGGTCCTGCACTTCGGATACCACATCGTGCGGGCCGAAGACGGCATCCTCCTCGCCGAAGGCGAGAGCGTGCATGTTGTCGTCGATTCGCGCTTTCGGCGCATGCACCTGCCGCAGAAATATTTGGGCCCGTTCTTGCACGCCGCGGGAAAAAGCTGAACAATACTCGGTCGGATTGGCAGCCGTACCCACCGCTCACTCAGCGCGGCGTTCTGCGGCGGGATGAACCTCGATGAAAGTACTTCATATCAACGGTAACGACCTTACGTTAGACGATCTCTCTGCGGTCGTCCGCGAGCGCCGCCCGGTCATGCTCAGCCCCGAAGCGCGCCTTGCGGTGGACCGCGCCCGCGCTGTCGTGGAGGACCTGGTACATAACAACCGCGTCGCCTACGCCATCACCACCGGCGTCGGCCAGCTCAGCGATGTTCACATCCCCCCCGATGACATCCGCAAGTTGCAGGTCAATCTCATGCGCTCCCACGCCGTAGGCGTCGGCGAGCCCCTCCATGAAGACGTCTGCCGCGCCATGATTCTTCTCCGCGCCAACTCACTGGCCAAAGGATTTTCCGGCGTCCGCGCCATTGTCATTGATACGCTCTGCGAGTTGCTCAACCGCGGCGTGCATCCCGTCATCCCCTCGCAGGGCAGCGTGGGCGCCAGCGGAGACCTCGCACCCCTCTCCCACCTCGGACTCGTCCTCATCGGCGAGGGCGAGGCTTGGTTCCAGGGCCACCGCATCCCCGCCTCTGAAGCCCTGAAACACGCCGACATCAATCCCCTCACCTTGGAAGCCAAGGAGACCATCTCCCTCATTAACGGCACTCAGGCGATGCTCGCCATCGGACTCCTGGCCACCTTGCAAGCCGAGGTCCTGGCTGACACCGCTGATGTGCTCGGGGCCTTGGCGGTGGACGCGCTCAAAGGCACCATCGTGGCCTTCGACGAGCGTATCCAAGCAGCCCGCCCTCATCGCGGACAAACCCGCGTGGCCCGAAATCTCATCCGCATGTTGGAAGGCAGTGAAATCCGCGACTCCCACCGCGACTGCGGCAAGGTCCAGGACGCCTACTCCTTACGCTGCATCCCCCAGGTTCACGGCGCAGTGCGCGACACTCTCGAGCATTGTCGCGGCGTCTTCGAGATCGAAATGAACTCGGCTGTCGATAATCCCCTGGTCTTCCCCGAGCCGAAGAAGGTTGGAGCCCCTCAGTGGGCGCCCCCGGTTCGCGCCCCTCATTCGGGCGCTAACCTGGGTGCTCACGGCGACATCCTCTCCGGCGGCAATTTCCATGGAGAACCCCTCGCCTTCGCCCTCGACTTCCTGGCCATCGCCCTCAGCGCTCTTGCCGGCATCTCCGAGCGCCGCCTCGAGCGCCTCGTCAATCCCGCGCTGAACGAAGACTTGCCGCCCTTCCTTGCTCCCGGCGCAGGTCTCAACTCCGGTTTCATGATGCCGCAGGTGACCGCCGCCGCCCTCGTCAGCGAGAACAAGGTCCTCGCTCACCCGGCATCGGTCGATTCCATCACCACTTCGGGCAACAAGGAAGACTTCGTCTCCATGGGCATGACCGCCGCCAACAAGTTGCTGCGCGTCATCGAGAACACGCGGAACGTGCTCGCCATCGAAGCGCTTGCCGTGGCCCAGGCCCTCGATTTTCGCGCCCCACTGAAAACCGGCAAGCGTGCGCAACACGCCCATGCGGCGATTCGCGCCGTCTCCCCCACCATCATCGCACGACCGCATTCTCACTGAGGACTTCCACCAGGCGGCGGAACTCATCGCGAGCGGCAAGCTGGCTGCAACCCTCCACTAACTCGATCGCCGCTGCTTCCTGGTTGCCGGCCGGGCTGGCGCCCGGTCCGTCGCTTTCCGCGAGAACGCCGCCAGCAGCATCCCCAGCGCATGCAATGCCGTCCGCCGAAACTTCTCGGCGTGCCTGGTATCGCTACCCGCGGCGATCATCCCCTGCGCCGTGCCAAATGCCAGGGACGCTATCGCCAGTGCGAGGTCTTCACATTCCCTTCCTCTGATCCCCACCTCTTCCACAATCCGCGACTGCAGCAGTTCAAACGCCGGCATGCTCTCTCCCGCTACATATCGGGCGCCAAACGTCTGCACCGACAGGCCCACTCTCTTCGGCCGGGCCTGCGATTCGTCCAGAAAGGTCCGCACCATTGCTCCGATGGACTTGCTCGGCTGCAACAAAGCCATCATTTCATCGGTGAGCTGATCCACCAGTTGCTCCATCAGCACGTCCCGGTCGCGAAAACGTTTGTAGATGGTCGGAGTTGTGGTCTCCGCTTCCTTCGCCACCGCTCGCAGCGTGATCGCCTCTTCTCCCCCCCGGTCGAGTAGACGCATGGCCGCGGCAACAATCCTCGCCTCCAGCTCGGCATCCGGCAGTCTCGGCATCGCAATTCCTCGGCGCTTTAAGTTGCATCATTTTAGCATTGACGATGTTTGTTTTACGTTGTATAAATGACGCTGTACAAGAAATAGGAGCAGAACGGCTATACGCAGCCACTCGCTCCGATCTCGTCTGATCCGGTTCACCAAACTCGCACTACGGGCCACCTCGTCAGTAATTCGTCGCGCATTCCGGCCGCCCGCGGAGAAATCGGGCTGCCCTGCGTACGACGCCAAAATCTCGCAGTCAGGAGCACCACCAATGAAGAACCTCAGGGGCCGCGGACGACTGTTCGCCTGCGCCCTCTTGATCACGCTGTTCGCCGCCACCGCCGCGAACGCCACCACTTTACGGCGCGAGGTCAACGTGGTTGACCTGGTCGCCAAATCCGATCTGATTCTGCGCGGCACCGTCACCAGCGTCACCGACGGCATCGACTCCCGCGGCATCCCTTACACCGAGGTCACCCTGCACGTCGCCGAAGCCATCCGTGGCCAGGTCAGCGGTGATTACACCTTCCGTCAGTTCGGCCTGTTGAAGCCCCGCGACATGGGCAACGGCATGACCAACCTGATGGTCACTCCCGCCGGGTGGGCCACTTACACCAAGGGTGAAGACACCATCCTCTTCCTCAACAAGAAGGCAGCCTGGACGGGCCTCCAGACCACCGTCGGTCTCGGGCAGGGCAAGTTCAAGGTTGCCATGGCGAGCGCCGTCAACCAGTCGAACAATGCCGGCCTCTTCAAGAACGTCGAGATCGATCAAAGCCTCCTCGGAACCAGGGAAAAGCGCGCCCTGCTCACCCAGCAAGGCCCGGTCAACGCCAACGCATTCGTCAGCCTCGTCAAGCAGGCAGTCAACGGCCAGTGGGTCGAGTCAGGAAGGATGAAACATGTCCAGAAGTAAGCGCCTTCTCACATTGTCCCTGCTGTTGTTGCTGGCAGCCTCGGCATTCGCCGGCGGCCCGCTTATCGTTGATCCCAATACCAAGACCGCCTACACCTACGATCCTTCCACCCCGGTCCCCGTGTACTTCGACTTGGGAAACTTCGGCGTCGTGACCGACTACTCCACCGATCCACCTTCCACGGTCATCTTCGACAACACCGTGGGCAAAAACCTGGTCACCAAGGGGTTCGGTGATTGGTCCGCAATCAAGACGGCCTCCTTGCGCGCCAACGTCGTCGGCGATTTCTCGCTGCTTGGTCTGCCTGACATCGACTCGACCAACATCACCAGCATCATTGGCACCTCGCATGGCCGCGGCATCTACGTCGTGTTCGACGCCGACGGCAGCATCATGCAGAACTTCTTCGGCGCCGGCGACGGTGTTCTCGGAATCTCCAGCCCGCAATTCGGCATTTCCGACACCACCATCATCACCGAGAGCTTCGCCGTGCTGAATGGCAGCGCCATCGATCCGGCAGATACCAACGCCCAGTACTTCCAGGGCGTCGCCACCCACGAGTTCGGCCACGCCCTCGGCATGGCGCACACCCAGACCAACGGCGCAGCCTACTTCTATAGCTGGTACAACGCCGAGGGAGTCGGGCCCAGCAGCTGCACCAACCTCCCCTACTCCACCAACCTCACCAGCGCCGATGTCGAAACCATGTACCCCTACATCGACCCCTACGTCGGTGGAACCGGCATGGCTCAGGCCAATCTCCACACCACCGACACCTTGGCTTCCTTCTCCGACCTGTATCCGGGCAAGGGATGGTCGCGCACCTACGGCACCATCAAAGGCAAGGTGTTCGACGTCGACGGCAAGACCGAGTTGACCGGCGTCAACGTCATCGCCCGCAACATCTCCGACCCCTTCGTCGATTCCACCTCTGCCGTCAGCGGCCAGATGACGCAAGGGCTGCTTGGCCCCGATGGCAGCTACACCCTCAACGGGCTCACGCCGGGCGCCCAATACGTCGTCTATGTTGACGCCATCCTGGCCGGCGGATTCCCCACTCCTCCTCTGTGGTTCCTGCCCGGGGCCGAGCGCTTCTGGAACGGCAACCAGTCCACCGGCAGTTTTGATCCTTGCCAGTACACCACCATCACCGCCACTCCTGGGAGCCCCACCAAGGCCAACATCACCTTTGCCCTTACTCCCGGAGCACCCGTCCTGCACCAGCTTGGATATGGAGCCTTCGTTAGCGGACTGAGCGGAGACGGAAGCGTCGCAGTTGGCGGATACGGCCGCGGCGGGCCCATCTTCCGCTGGACCGCTAAAAACGGCCTCGTGCCGATGAATGTGGCCGGCGTAGGCGGCGTCGTTTCGATCTCGCCCAACGGCCGATACATGTCCAGCGACCTCCTCGACGTCAATGCCGACACCGACCTTGGCGCCTATCGCTGGGATGCCAAGAACGGCTGGCTTCGCGTCGCCCCCAACGGTAGCTGCGGCACCGACACCAACTGGAACGAAGCCGTCAGCGACGACGGGTCCGTGTACGGCGTCACTTACAACACCTGCACCGACTACAAGGCCTTTCGCTGGAATCCGAACCTCTCCGGTTCCTTCGAATACAAATCCTCGTTCAAGCGCTCGGACGGAACTTGGGCCAACTCGCGCATTGACCAGGTATCGGCCGACGGCTCCACCGCTGTTGGTTGGCAGGAAGCCGAGTGGGGTGGATGGCTCGGGACCGTCTGGCATAACCACAAGCCGGAGCTCATCACCGACGCGAATGGCGACCCGGTCAGCGAAGCCTTCGCAGTAAGCGCCGACGGATCGAAACTCGCCGGTCAGGTCTTCGACGGACAGTATCCCTTTGACGGCAGCGGCTGGCGCAGGGATACCAATTCCACCACGCTGGAGTACGTTCAGCCCCTCAACTCCGACGCCTCCCCGCTGGTACCGTACTCACTTTCCGGCGACGGCAGCGTCATGGTCGGCTTCAGCGGAAGCCCCTGGTTCAGCTTCCAGCCCCTGCCCTTCCTCTGGACGAAAGAACTGGGCGCAGTCAGCCTCGATGACTTCGTCAAGCGCCAGGGCACGGCCATGGAACAGTGGTATAGCCTCTGGTCTCCCGGCTCCATTTCCGCCGATGGCACAACCATCGCTGGCACGGGAGTTGGTTTCCAATACTACGGCGGCTGGATCCTCGACCTGCACAAGGCGTTTGTCTGTCACGCTGACTCCGCCGGAACACCGCAGACCATCAGCGTCGACTTCCCCAAGGCGTTCGATCAGCACTTGGCGGACGGCGACACGCCTGGACGTTGCACTCAGTAGGACTTCCCGGCGTGTAACATCCCCCCGGTGGCGGCGGCACAGCAGTATCGTGCTGCCGCCGCGCTGTTTAACACCTATTCCCAGCCCCTATTGTGCGGGGACACCGGCGTTCAACGCCGCCACCCGTACAATCATGCACTTCACGCTCTTCCCGCTCGACGTGCTCTTCACCTGTCCCTTGTTGCCGTCGACCTTGTAAGTGATCCCGGTGCCCACCACGAAGCTGGTCGCCTCCACCTTTTCATTCTCATTACTGCGGCAGGTGTATTCGTGCTTCGCCGTCGCAAATGTCAGGTCGTATTGCTGCTTTTTGTGCTTCTTGTCGGTGGTTCCCGCCGGCTGCACGTCTTTCAGAGTAGTGTTTCCCGACTCTTTATTGGCCGCCATCCCAACGCTGCCCAGGAACAACAACATCAAGGCCACACACACCAGCTTTCGCATCGTCACTCACCTCGAAAAAGAAATCGCTGCCTCCGACTATACCAACCAACTCACGACCGTCCCGTCGCCGCTCCGCCAGGGCAAGTCGGCTCGTGAATTCGAATTGAGGTACAGCCTCACGTCTCGCGGAAAAAATCGCTTTCGCGACAGTTTCGTATCAGGGCACGGCTTCAGCCGTGCCGCACAGGCCCTTTATTTTGTCACGCAGGCTTCACAGGCTGCTGAAAAACTCGCTTTCGCGACAGTTTCATATCAGGGCATGACTTCAGTCATGCCGCAAAGTGGTGAAAATAGGTAGGGGCTTCAGTCCCGGTGGTTCGTTTTCAATCGGGAAGATGACTTTTTCAGCAGCCTCTTCAGCCCGCGGCGGATGTGCTTTTCGGCTTTTTCCCGCCGCCTGATTGGCCCTTGCGCGATAACTTCTCCCCTCGGTCGCCTGTTCCACAGTAGGCGGGCCGATGTTGGTGCCGGTCGTCAGAGCTGCCGAGGGCGTTCGGCCAATACTCAAAATCCAAAGGCCAGTTGCCCCTGCCGATAACACATTTTCCCCGTCAAACGTCATACAATAGACGGCGTCTCCGCTTACCGACTATCGTGGCAATCAAAGTGAAAATGGCCGGAAATCGGCCCCGCACTGCCCCTCGGGGACCCTTGCGCCCCGGTTCGCGCAAACCTGCGCCCCCGCATCACCTCACCCTCGGCGACCCCATCGTGAAAATTCTGGTGGCCGCCTTCCTCGTCTCCGGCATCCTCCTGATGGCCGTCTTCGCGTTCTTCTACGTCAAGTACGAGGGCATCGTGGATCGCCGCATGTCAGGACAACTCTTCAACAACGCGGCCAAGATCTACGCCCGGTCCCAGACCGTCGCCGTTGGAGACAAAACCTCGCTGCCAGAGGTCATCTCCTATCTCCGCCGGGCCGGCTACAGCGAGCAGGGCAAGGAGACTGACTCTCCCGTCGGAAGCTTCCGCGTCACCGGTTCCAGTCTCGAGATCATGCCTGGTGGCGAGTCGTTTCACTCCACCGATAGCGCCACCCTTCGCTTCGACGCCGGCAAGGTCAGCTCCATCGCCCTCTCCGGCAAAGGCGCCAAGGACCTGAACGCCTACGAACTCGAGCCGCAGATGATCACCTCCCTCTTCGGCAGCCAGGACCGCAGCAAGCGCCAGCTTGTGACCTTCGACGAGATACCCAACAACCTCGTCAATGCCGTCGTCGCCATCGAAGACCGCCGTTTCTTTCAGCACAGCGGAGTAAATTACTACCGCCTCATGGAGGCCGCCGCCACCGACATCATGCACGGACATCGTGGCCAGGGCGGCTCCACCCTTACCATGCAGCTCTCGCGCGGTTTTTTCCTCTCGCCGGAAAAGACCATGAAGCGCAAGCTCACCGAGATGCTCATCGCCATCGAGCTCGAGCAGAAGTTCTCCAAGCAACGCATCTTCCAGATGTACGCCAACCAGGTGCCCATGGGCCAGCGCGGCTCCTTCAGCATCAACGGCTTCGGCGAGGCCGCCCGCGCCTACTTCGGCAAGGACATGAAGGACCTCACCCTGCCCGAGTGCGCCCTGCTGGCCGGCATCATCCAGCGACCCAGTTATCTATCGCCCTACCGCCATCCCGAGCGCGCCCTCGAGCGCCGCAATCTCGTCCTCGACTCCATGGTCGAAACCGGCGCCATCACTCGTGAGCAGGCCGACCGCGCCAAGGCCACCCCGCTCAACCTCGCCACCCCCAACGTCGAGGCCAGCGACGCCCCCTACTTCGTCGATCTCGTCAAAGACCAGCTCTCCAGTCAATACAGCGACAGCGAGCTCAACGAGCAGGCGATGCGCATTTACACCACGCTCGACCCCGATCTGCAGCGCGCCGCTGCCGACGCCGTCGAGGTTGGCATGAAGCTGGTGGACGAGCAGGTGCTCAAACAGCGCACTCACAAAATCAAGACCGGGGCCGCTACCGCAACCACCGTCGATTCTGGCCCGCTTCCGCAGGTGGCCGTCGTAGTCCTCGACCCCCATACCGGAGAAGTTCTCGCCCTGATCGGCGGCCGCAACTACGGACAGAGCCAGCTCGATCATGCCGTCGCCAAACGCCCTACCGGATCGATCTTCAAGCCATTTGTCTACGCCGCCGCCATTAACACCGCCCTCACCGGCCAAATGATCTCGGTCGGACACACCGCCGCTGACACCGGCGGCAACGCTCCGCCCTCCGTCGACGTCACCCGTCCTCCGGCCATCTTCACACCCGCCACGCTGGTTGACGACGAGCAAGTCAGCATCGCCTTCGGTGATCAGGTCTACGAGCCTCGCAACTACCACGAGGCCTTTCACGGCGAAGTCACCGCCCGCTACGCTCTCGCCATGTCGCTCAACAACGCCACCGTTCGCGTGGCCGAGGGCGTCGGCTTCGGTGCCGTCGCTTCCCTCGCCAAGGCCGCCGGAATCACCAGCGTCGCCGCCACTCCGTCGATCGCCCTCGGCTCCTACGGCGCCAGTCCCCTTGAAATGTCTGGCGCTTACACCGTCTTCAGCAACGGCGGCACTCGCCTGTCGCCCATGATGGTCAAGTCCATTCGCGACGCCCATGGCGCGGTCCTCAACGACTTCCACGACGATCCCAAGAATGTCCTCGATCCCCGCGTCGCCTACGTCATGACCACCATGATGGAGTCCGTCATCGACAGCGGCACCGGATACCCCGTTCGTGCCCGCGGCTTCACCGCCCCTGCCGCCGGAAAGACAGGCACCTCGCACGACGCCTGGTTCGCCGGCTACACCAGCAACCTGCTCTGCATCGTCTGGGTCGGCAACGACGACTACACCGACATCAAGCTCGCCGGAGGCACCACCGCCGCCCCCATCTGGGCCGAGTTCATGAAGCGCGCCCAGAAAATCCCTCGCTACTCCGACATGAAGGGATTCTCCGCCCCTTCCGGCGTCGTCGACCTCCAGATCGACAAGGTCACCAACCGTCTTGCTACGCCAGCCTGTCCGCAGACCTACTATGTCGCCTTCATCGCCGGAACCGAACCCAAGCAGACCTGCGAAGACTCCTTCTCCGACCGCCGTGGCATCTTCGGCAAAATCCTCGGCCTCGGCTCTCCCCAGCCTGCTGCTCCTCCGCCGACCACCAACGGACTGCCCTCAACTGCCGCCAATTCGCCCGCAACCGACCCGCAAGCTGCTGCGCCGGCTCCCGGCAATCCTGCTGCCGAACCCAAGAAAAAGAAGGGATTCTTCAGTAAAGTCTTCGGCGGCAAAGGCGGCGACAAGCCCCAAAAAGACCCCGCCGCAAATTCTTCTCTCGAGAAAGGGAACCAACCTACCCCAAAGTAGGTCTAATATCGTAGGCATATTGGGTCGGGGGGTATGGTTATGGCTCCGTGCTTCGCGTCACGCCTTTTTCGCTCCGCAGGGATGGCTGTGCTACTCACTGCCATAGTCCTCTGCGCTGCCAGCGGTATTTCCCTTGTTCAGGCATCGACGCCGCAGGCCACACAAGAACCAGCGGCGCTGCCGGTCTCTCTCACCACCAGCACTCCTGAGCAACTCGAGAAGCAGGGCGACCAGTTTCGCGGCCAGAAGCGCTACCTCGATGCCATCGACTACTACGACGCCGCCCTCGCCAAACAGCCCACTCCGCTGCTCTGGAACAAGAAGGGCATGGCCCAGCTTTTCCTCCAGCACTTCAAGGAGGCGAAGAAGTGCTTCGAGCAGGCCCTCAAGCTCGACAAGAACTCCCCCGAAGCCCTCAACAATCTCGGATACATGGCGCAACTCGAGAAGCGCTACAACCGCGCCATCAAGCTCTACGAGAAGGCGCTCGCCATCCGCCCCAACTCCGCCACCTTTCACTACAACATGGGCGCCGCCTATTTCAGCAAGCACCAATACGACAAGGCAGCCGGCGAGTACCGCGCCGCTTACGACCTCGACTCCGACATCTTCCAGCGCGTCTCTCGCATGGGCATCATGGTGCAGTCTTCGTCTCCCGAAGACCGCGCCGCCTTCGACTTCATGGTCGCCAAGATGTACGCCCAGGCCGGCGACAACGAACACTCCCTCGCCTACCTCCGCAAAGCCATGGAACAGGGCTACAAGGACATCAACAAAGTTTATAAGGACAACGAGTTCGCCACCCTCCGCACCGACCCCCGCTTCGCCGAGCTAATGGCCCAAAAGCCGCAGGCGATTCAGTAGGGTGCCATCGGTTTTAGTTTGTGATCCTGAGCGAGGAGGTCGCCGCAGCGACCGACGAGTCGAAGGACCCCTTTTCGCCGGGTGCCCCATCCTTTCTCGTCCTCTGCGAAAAGGTAGGCCCGACCTGGCTTTGCTGTGTCATCCTAGTGAAGTGAGCGTAGCGAACGTAGTCGAAGGACCCCTTTTGGTCCAACGAAACTCCCTTTGAGTTGTCATCCCTCGCGCCTCCGCTTCGCAGGCGCGGGAGATCTGCTTTTCTGACTTTTCCCGTACCATCTTGAGCCGAGCCCCGACCCAGCCACAGTGGATCACGGCTTGCCGTCGAACTCCGCGAGTTTCCGGTCAAACCAAGCGATCCAGTCCTGATTCGGCATCAGCCGCCCGGCGGACTTGAGCCTCACCAGGATCTGCCTGCCGCGCCGCAAATAGCTACGCCGCTCCTCGACACTTTGGGCGTGATCGAGTGTGCCAAGCTTGGCGCACGACACGGCGACATCAACTTGCCATTGCGCATTGGCCGCATCCCGCTCCGCCAGCTCCTCGGCGATGGCGAGGCCTTTGCGATACGCCGCCAGCGCCCCCGCCCCGTCCCCCTGCGCCACCAGCACGTTGCCGATCTTGTTGTGGCTCACCGACAGGTCGCGTTGCCACTCGGTATTGGCCGCATCCCGCTCCGCCAGCGCCTCGAAGATTTCGTGGCTCTTGCGATACGCCGCCAGCGCCCCCGCCCCGTCCCCCTGCGCCACCAGCACGTCACCGATCTTGTTGTGGCTCACCGACAGGTCGCGTTGCCACGCGGTATTGGCCGCATCCCGCTCCGCCAGCCCCTCGCGGATGCCCAGGCTCTTGCGATACGCCGCCAGCGCCCCCGCCCCGTCCCCTTGCGCCACCAGCACGTTGCCGATCTTTTCGTGGCTCACCGACAGGTCCCGTTGCCACGCCGTATTGGCCGCATCCCGCTCCGCCAGCGCCTCGAAGATATCGTGGCTCTTGCGATACGCCGCCAGCGCACCCGCCCCGTCCCCTTGCGCCACCAGCACGTTGCCGATTCTATCGTGGCTCACCGACAGGTCGCGTTGCCACGCGGTATTCGCCGCATCCCGCTCCGCCAGCCCCTCGGCGATGGCGAGGCCTGTGCGATACGCCGCCAGCGCCCCCGCCAGGTCCCCCTGCGCCACCAGCACGTTGCCGATCTTGTTCGTGGCTCACCGACAGGTCGCGTTGCCACTCGGTATTCGCCGCATCCCGCTCCGCCAGCGCCGCGCGGATGCCCAGGCTCTTGCGATACGCCGCCAGCGCCCCCGCCCCGTCCCCCTGCGCCACCAGCACGTTGCCGATCTTTTCGTGGCTCACCGACAGGTCGCGTTGCCACGCGGTATTGGCCGCATCCCGCTCCGCCAGCGCCGCGCGGATGCCCAGGCTCTTGCGATACGCCGCCAGCGCCCCCGCTAGGTCCCCCTGCGCCACCAGCACGTCGCCAATCTTGTTGTGGCTCACCGACAGGTCGCGTTGCGACAGGGTGCTACCGGGATCGCTCGTGGCCCGACGCCGCGCAATCTCCATTGCGCTTGTGTAGGCACGGTTGGCCTCGCCCAGGTTTTCCAGGCTTACTAGCACGTCGCCGAGACGATTTTGCGCCGCCATTTCGCTCCACGAATCGCGCAGCGCGCGCGCTGACTCCCGCGACTGCGAGTAGGCGGCGCGCGCGCCCTTGAGGTCGCCCACCAGCACCAGCGCGTCGCCCAGCAGACGCGCCGTCTCGGCATGACCGGGTTCCAGCTCCAGCGCCTTGCGGTAAAAGGTTGCTGCCTTGGTCACATCGCGCAGCACTGCCAGGTTGGCCACGTTGCGCGCGGCCTCGGCCATGGTGCGGCGTGCCTCATCGGCCGTACGGCTTTGTGCTTCGTATTCGCGCTCGAAGGCGTCTTCGGCCGCCAGCGTGTCGCCTTGCGCCAGCGCGGCGAAAGCGGCGGCCAGGCCGGGCCGCTCGGCGCTCGGTGCTTCGGCCAGCTTGCGCGTCAGCTCGTCCACCGTGCCGCGCAAGGCATCGATCTGCCCCGATTGCAGCTTCCGCTCCTGCTCCAATTCGGCGATGCGCAACTGGGCCGCTCCGGCGTCGCGCAGCAGGGTTTCCAAGTCGCCACGGACAGTCAGGCGGGCGGCCTCGGCGATCTCGGCAATCAAGCGGCGCGTGTCGTCTTCCCAGCCGTCCTCGGTGACGCGGCGGGCATTCCAGGTATCGAACAGCGTCCGCAACGCGACCGGAAGGCTCGATGCTTTCGGCACCTCGGCGCCTTCGACCAGCGTGGGCACCATGGTCAATGCATCGCTGGCTAGGGCCTTGACCAGTTCGTGGCGGACCATATCGCCCTCGTCGGCCAGCCGCGGCAGATTGTCGGCGTTGGCCCAGCGCGGCCCGATCACCGCCACGCAAACCGCGCTTTGCCCCAGGGCGGCATCAATCTTGTCGCGCCACTTGCCCACGCCGATGCTGGCCACATCGCGAAATACGTGCTCCCGCCCGAACCCGATGCGCAACCAGTCGTAGAGCCGCCCGCTGGCCCCGCGCGCGTCGTCGCGCCGGTAGCTGATGAAGATATGATCGCGACTGGGAAGCGGCGTGTCCATCGTGGTCGCTGTTCCTGTTCTGGTGACTGGAAGCTGACTGCGCCGACGACTCGGCCAAGCAAGGTTACACCATAATTCAGCGGCGGCAACTGCCCCAGGCTCGGTCCGCGCTTTTCGGCGCTAACCTGGGCTCGACACTTCAGGCGCGGAGCGCCGGTTAGTTGTTAGACGTGGCCGTAAGGCCGCGTTCCACTCAGCCAATCTCCCCAAGCCGCGGAGCGGCGTCTTTCGCTCCCTCCCAGCACCCCGCCGTTTCGTTTCTGCCCTCTCCCCTCCGTGCTTCCGTGTCACCCTTGGAGTTCTTGCTTTTCCTCCTGGGTGCCCTCCGTGCCTCCGTGGTGAACGCTTGTCCTTCCCAAATCGGGAACGCACCCCACAATTTCCCCACTTTTCTCTTGACACCCAAAATCGAATCGGCGCAAAGTAACCAAGCGGAGGTTACCTCCACTCGAACACTGTTCGACTTTGCCGAAGGCATACCGACGGCCTGCATCAACTGGCTCTTGGCGAAAAGCGAATAGCGACTAGCGAAGAGCTTTGCCCGTTTTTCGGAGGCATCCATGTCCTACGCTACTTGCGACCATCTCATGGCAGATGGCGTCTTCTGCAGTTCTCCCGCTCTTCGCAACCAGCGCTTCTGTTATTTCCACCTCGACCTCCGCGCCCGGCGCGTTCAGATGGCCCAGTCCCGCCGCAAGGGCGACTCCTGCCGCCTGCGCCTGCCCATTCTTGACAACATGCACGCCGTGCAGGTCGCGCTCCAGCAGGTCGGCGACGCCCTCGCCGACGACCGTATCGACTTCCGCCGCGCCAATGGCTTGCTCTATATGCTCCAGCAGGTCGCCGCCAACCTCAACAACACCCGCAAATGGGAAGGCCGCCGCCCCCAGGTCGAGGCCGCCGAGCCCTTCCGCGCCCTCGAAGCCCCCGATGTCCTCGAGGAATACGGCCTGCCCGCCAACGTCGATCTCTCGCTGCCTCCCGAAGCCGCTCTCGACGCCGCCGAGCAGCCCGCCGCCAACTCGCAGCAACCCAAGGAGCGCCGTACCCTGCCGCGCAATCCCGCGCGCGCCGTCCAGTTGGCCGACAAGTACTTCCACATCCCCAAAGATCCCCGCGCCCCCATGACCCACGACGAGACGGCCTACACCCTCAGCCGCTGGGAGGTCGCCATCGCCGACGCCTGCGCCGAAGATGCTCAGGAGGGTCCACCCCGCCCTGCTCCCGCCCCGGTTCTCCCTCAGAAGGCCACCGATGTCGCCTGAGTACGCAAAAACGTCCCCGCAACTCCTTACGGCAGACGAACTTACACATAACTCCTTTGGGCAGACGAACTTGCCTAAAAATTCTTCGTATCCCAATGAAAACAAGGAATTTCAGGGGGAGGGGGAGGGGGGTACCTGGTCCGGCACAATTCCCAATTTGGGAAGCGCGGAACCGCCCGGTTCCGCGCTCAATGAATCGCCCTAGCTGTCGCCGCGCTTGCGCATGAACGCTGGGATTTCGAGGTCGCTGGCGTCGTAGCTGATGTTCACGCTGCTGGTGACAGTGTCGATAGGCAGCGCTTCGTCTGACTCGATGACGCCGGCGTCGTTCGCGACAGGAAGAACGTCTTCCACTTCCTGCGCGTGGCGGACCACTTCGGAGCCGAGTTCGTAGTCGTCCACGGAATCCGGAATGTAGCCGGAACTTACGTAGCTGGTTTCCGGCTTCGAGTTTCGAATGTCCACAACCGGAGTTTCGGGTTTCACGTTTCGAGTTTCGGAAGGCGGAACCTCGGCTTGCAGGTTACGCGCGCCGACTTCTCCGCGGCTGCTGACAAAGGGCAATTGCGGAGTAGTAACGCCATGGCTGGCACGAGCGCTGAGAGCGGCGCTGGCGGCCTCGTGGGCCTGCTCGCGGCCCTTAGGCGTCTCCTTGAAGCCGGTGGCGATGACGGTGATCTTGACCTCGTCCTTCATCTTCTCGTCGAGCACGGCGCCGAAGATGATGTTGGCGTCTTCGTGGGCGGCGCTCTGGATGATCGTCGAGGCCTCGTTGACTTCGGCGAGACGGAGCGAGCTGGAGCCGGTGACGTTGATGAGGATGCCGCGGGCGCCGTCGATGGCTCCGGCTTCGAGCAGCGGTGAAGCGATGGCGGCCTGAGCGGCGAGCGTGGCGCGTCCTTCGCCGCGAGCGGTGGCGGTGCCCATCACGGCGTATCCCATGCCGGCCATGATGGTCTTCACGTCGGCGAAGTCGCGGTTGATGATTCCGGGAATGGTGATGATGTCGGAGATGCCCTGCACGGCCTGGCGAAGGATGTCGTCGGCGACGCGGAAGGACTCGAAGAAGCCGGCGTCTTTGGCGACAGCGAGCAGCTTCTCGTTGGGGATGACGATGGTGGTGTCAACGGAGTCGATGAGCTCCTGCAGGCCGCGCTCGGCCTGGGTGAGGCGGCGCTTGCCTTCGAACGCGAACGGCTTGGTGACGACCGCGACGGTGAGGGCTCCCATTTCGCTGGCGAGCGAGGCAATGATAGGGGCGGCGCCGGTGCCGGTGCCGCCGCCAAGTCCGGTGGTGACGAAGACCATGTCGGCGCCTTCGAGGGCTTCGATGATTTTGTCGGCGTCTTCGAGGGCGGCTTTGCGGCCGACGTCGGGATTGGCGCCGGCGCCGAGTCCGTTGGTGAGCTTGACGCCGAGCTGGATTTTGACGGGGGCGCGGGAGAGCTTGAGCGCCTGCAGGTCGGTGTTGGCGACGACGAATTCGATGCCTTCGAGGTGGGACTCGATCATGCGGTTGACGGCGTTACCGCCTCCGCCGCCGACACCGATGACCTTGATCTTGGCGCTGTTCAGCAGGTCTTCGTTGAACTGGATACGAATATCGTTTTCGGGCTGCTGGCTGAAATCTTCGATCATGGTTACCTCTTTGCGCTCGTCGGCGCCGTGAAATTTGAGTCGTTACACATTCTTGGCGGCGAACAGGGCCTTCAATCGGGCGCCCAGTCCGCGGTCCACGTTGGTGCGCGCCTGGCGCACGCGATGTCCGTACAAAATCATTCCGATGGCGGTGGAGAACTCGGGCTCCAAAAGATTGGACGGGAGCTTGGCGATGGGCACGGGATAACCGATGCGGGCCTGGCGCCGCAGGACGTCCTCGGCGGTGTCGGTGAGGGCGTTCAGGCGCGAGGCGCCGCCGGTGAAGACCACGCCGGCTCCGAGGAGCTCGTACACGCCCGCCTGGCGCAGATGCTCGCGGAGAAGCTCCATCAGTTCACGGGAACGCGGCTCGAGGATTTCGCCCAGCATGCGCTGTTGCATCAGGCGCGAAGGACGATCGCCGACGGACGGAACCTCGATCTCGTTACCTTCGGGGATGCGCGTGACCATGGAGCAACCAAACATCTTCTTGATACTCTCGGCATCTGGAATGGGGGTGCGGAATCCGACGGCGACGTCGTTGGTGAAGTGGTCGCCGCCGACCGGGACTGCGCCGGTGTGGATGACGACTCCTTCGTAGTAGACGATGATGTCGGTGGAACCGGCGCCGATGTCGGCGAGGCAGACGCCGAGCTCGCGCTCGTCGGTCTGGAGGACGGAGTCGGCACAGGCGAGGGCTTCGTACACGGTGTCGTCCACGTGAATGCCGGCGCGATTGGCGGCGGTGACGATGTTCTGGGTGGCGGTGGCGCTGGCGGTCACCATGTGGACGCGGACTTCGACCTTCCTGCCCATCAGGCCGGCGGGATCGTGCACGCCGGGCTGGCCGTCGACGATGAATTCCTGCGGCAGAAGATGGAGGGGCTCGCGATCGTCCGGCAGTGGGATGGTGCGGGCCTTCTCGACTGCGGCGCGAACGTCTTCGCGGCTGATTTCGCGGGTCCGCCCAGCCAGGGTGATGCCGCCGTGACTATTGACGCCGCGGATGTGCGATCCGGCAACGCCGACGATGGCGCGGCCGATGGGGGCCTGGGCAGCGTTCTCCGCTTCCTCGACCGCCTGTTTGATGGAGCTCACGGCCTTGTCGAGGTCGGCAATCACACCCTTGCGCATGCCGCGGGAATCGGAGATGCCGTGGCCGCGGTAGCGCAGCGCGTAGTCGTTGACTTCGGCAACGAGCACGCAGGTCTTGGCGCTTCCGATGTCTATCACTGTCAGCAGGTTTTCGTTCTGGCTTCCCATTCTGTCCTAGTGTTTCCCGGGCTTCTTCGCGGGTGACGTTTTCTGAGTGGGCGCAGGCTGCGTGCCACCTGTAGTCGCCAGTGGTGCTTGAGCGAATTCCCGGGCGCGGGCGGCCGCGGCATCGGGGTTGACGATGACCTGTCCGTCATAGCGCAGGTCCACGGAATCCAAGCGGGTGAACTGCGTCCTCCACTCCTGCACGTGCGCAATGTAGAGCTGGAAGCGCTGCAGGAAATTTCCCGAGCCGAGATGCAGGAGCACAGCGCCCTTGGGGTCGTCCACCAGAACCTTTACGTCATCGGGGTTGGAAACATCGACTTCGCTGAGGTTGTGGGAATACTCGGCCCCCGTGGAGTTGAGCTGGCGGACCAGGTCGGTGTAGATCTTCATGCGGGAAGCGCGAGTGGAAAGCGGCTCGCTATCGGCCATGTCGACGATGACGGGAAACGAGAAGGTGCTTTGCGCGCCGGGGGGCATGTCCATGATGACGCCGTGGGCATCAATCAGGGAGATGCGCCCATTGACCTCCACAAACGCAACCGGTACGCGCTCCTTCAGTTCAATGCGCAGGCGGTTTGGTAGCAAGCGCATGACGGTGGCCGATTCGACCCACGGGATGGACTCAAGTTGCTTCTTCTGCTCGGCCAACGACACAAAGAAGATATTGCGTTCGATGTCAGCTCCGAGTGCGTCGAGCACCTGCGCGCGACTGACATTCTGCGTGCCTAGAATCTCGAGATTGTCGCTGGAATCGACGCGGAAACGCCACGACTGGGTAGCGTAGCGATAGAGCGTGATCCCCACGAACCCAAGTACCCCGACCAGCAGCAGCAGTAACATCAGCCACTTGATGCGGCCGACTGCTTTGCGAGGCACCACGCCGCGACGGACGGGGACGCGCTTCTGTCCACGGAGAAACGGGGACTCGCTCTCTTCGTCGAGATCGAGAATGCGGGCATCGAGCGGAGATTCGTTGTAGGAGCGCGAGGGGGCGCGCGGCTCGGCTACCGCTTCAAACTCCTCATCCGGTAATGTGGACGAACTTTTCCGCGCCATGCAGACAAAGAAGTGCCGAAAAACTTCGGCTATTCGCCCCACTATATCCGGTTTCTCCGGCAGTGCGGTGGGGCATTTCGGGAAGAGTGTTGCCTAAGGAAACACCTCCGTTGCGAGCAGGCGGGGACTGCGGAAAAAGCAAAAGCCACCACAGAGACACTGAGGCACGGAGAACGCCAAGTCAGAAGATCGAAAACAACAGCTACCACCGATTGCACAGAGTAAGGCCGCTGCAGAAAGCAGAGCCACGCGAACAGGCTCAGCGGTTGCGCGCGTCGGTCAGCGCTTCAAGCACCTGCGGGCCGAGTTGCACGACGTTGCCTGCACCCAGAGTCAGGATGAGATCGCCGGGCTGGGCGGATTTCGCGACCGAGTCCACCGCTTCCGCAAACGAGGCGGCGTAAACCGCGTGGGAATGGCAGCGACGAATTCGATCCGCCAGACATGCTTCCGCTAATCCCGGCGATGGGAGCCTCGCTCGCGGCATCAATGCCGAGCACGGTCACAGTGTCGGCATCGGGGAAGGCCGCGGCGAATTCGTCGAGGAGCAACTGAGTGCGGCTGAAGCGGTGGGGCTGGAAGATGACGTGAATCCGCGGAACCCGCACTGTCGCGCCGCGGCGAGGGTGGCGCGATCTCGGTGGGATGGTGGCCGTAGTCGTCGATCACGGTAACGCCGTTGACCCGGCCCTTGAGCTGGAAGCGGCGGTCAACGCCATTGAACTTAGCCACGCCTTCGCGGACCTGGTCAGGGGGGATGTCGAGTCCGATACCGACCGCGATAGCAGCGGTCGCATTAAGCACGTTGTGCTCGCCGGGCACGTGGAGCAAAAACTCTCCCAATACATCGCGTCCCTGGTACTCAACACGAAAGGCACTGGAGGCGAAGTGTCC
>CAWCMJ010000017.1:0-569087 GCA_963796615.1 uncultured Acidobacteriaceae bacterium | reverse complement strand
CGTCGTAAGTAGTAACGATTATCTTCGATGCGCGTCCAATACTATGGAGGACGAGAGGGTATGCGCATCGCCGCCGCAGTTACGCTGAGCCCGGAACAGACCGAAGTCCTGGAGCGGATGGCACGAGCACGTTCTTTGCCTGCGCGGGTCGTGGAGCGGGCGCGGGTCGTGCTGATGGCCGCAGACGGGCTGGAGAACAAGGAAATTGCCGGGCGGATGAACATGACGCCGGAGAAGGCGGCGCGCTGGCGGAACCGCTTTCTGGCGGGCGGCGTGGCCGCCTTGCAGAAAGACGCACCACGACCCGGCAAGCCGCGCACCATCACGGAGCGGAAGGTGAAGCGAGTGGTGGAGATGACGCTGCACAATAAGCCGGCCAACGCCACCCACTGGTCGACGCGCACCATGGCGCGGGCGGCGGGCATCAGCGAGGCCAGTGTGCGCCGCATCTGGCGTGCGCACGGACTGAAGCCGCATCAGGTGCGGACCTTTAAGCTCAGCCGCGATGTCCGGTTCCAGGAGAAGCTGGAAGATATCGTCGGCCTGTATCTGAATCCACCCGAGCACGCCATCGTCCTGTGCGCCGACGAGAAGAGCCAAATTCAGGCTCTAGACCGCACCCAGCCGGGATTGCCGCTGAAGAAGGGCCGTTGCGGCACCATGACCCACGACTACAAGCGCAACGGAACGGCCACCCTGTTTGCCGCGCTGGATGCCCTGGAAGGACAGGTCATTTCCATGTGCGACGACCGGCACCGTCATCAGGAGTGGCTGAAGTTCCTGCGCGCCATCGATGACATCATTCCCAAGACAAGCAGATCCACATGATCGTGGATAACTATGCCACCCACAAACATCCCCGCGTCGGGCGCTGGCTGGACCGCCATCCCCGCTTTCGCATGCACTTCACACCCACAGGCTGCTCATGGCTGAACATGGTGGAGCGCTTCTTCCGCGACCTGACCGAAAACCGTCTCCGCCGCGGGGTCTTTCGTAGCGTCGAGGAACTGATCACAGCCATCTTCGACTACATCGACCATCACAACGACAACCCAAAGCCTTTCATCTGGACCGCCAAGGCCAGCGACATCCTGGAGAAGGTTAAACGCGCCCGCGCCGCTCAGAATAATCGGCAATCTGCATGACGCACTACACTAGAGCGAGCGCAAGAGCTAGAGGCAAACCCCCCGGTCGATGGCAAGTGAGAGTAGGTACGGCGAAAATCGGGGTGCCCCCTCCCCCCATGCCACCATTCAGAATCAATTACTTAGGAAGAAATTCGTTGCAAAGTTTCAGAAACAAAGGAGTTATAGGTAAAATTTTACAAACAAATGAGTTAGGTCTGCTTTTTAGAGGCGTTGGCGCCGGAATTTGGCCGTCCTTGGGCGAATTCCTGCAAAGTTGCAGAAACAAATTGGTTATACGCAACATCGTGTTATCAAATAACTTAGCTGGCAGGTCTCTCCGCTGAGGAGCAGCCGCGCCATGACGCCTACAGAGCCAGCCGGAATCAGAAATACAGCAGCGGGTGTGGCGGAGCCAAGGGAATTCGACACGCGGATGTGACGAAAGTAACCAAATTTTCCCCAAGCGGAACGACTCGACCGCGAGGCATCGGTGTCTGTCACGAAGCCCAGAGCGCCTCTCCGTGGCTTCAATCAATTTCCGACTTTACCCTGCGCAATGCCCCGTCGCCGCTGCGCGGCTGAAACGAGCACCCCAGGCAAACTTTATGATGGGGACTTCTGCTCATTGGCGGCCCATGGGTTCGAGTTTCACTGGCATGGGCGCAAGGAGACCCGCATTTGTCACAAAAGCATCAGCAAGAATCGAATTTGGAGGTCCATTGTGACTGAAAATGGCCGAGCCGGAAAGATTCCGTGGAAGGTTGAGGTCTGAACTGCCTGTATTACGGCCGCTGCGGCCCCCAGGCGGGATGTTGACCGTTACAGCCAGGATCACCATCCCATTGTTGTCAGACAGCGTCAATGTTCCCGTGATCGGCATGTCTGACACATTGAAGAAGTTCCACTGCACGTCATTGCCACCGTTTGTGCCCCATCGGGGATTGAAGAGGGAGGTATCGGCGGCGCTGAAAGTGTAGCTTCCGGTACTGGCCACGTTGCTCACGGCGATTAAGTGCAGTCCTGAACTGCGGGCAATGAATGATACCCTGCGCCCCGCGCCGTTGGAATTCTTGTTGATGGCCGGAGCGTAGCCACTATTCGGGGTGAAAGCCAGGCTGGAATTGCCTCGGATCCTTGCAGAGTATCGGAAGGGTCAAAAACGGTGAGACCGCTGAATTGGGGCCGAATGGTATTTAGGTAATTGTCCGCCGGGGGCTCGAATTCCACGGAATAGGAATGTCCCGCCTGAGCATATATCCCGTACCAGTAGGTTGTGTTGAGGGGAAAAGTGCCCTGCGTTATCCGTCCATCTGGAATGATCAGAACCGGCGCCAGGCAATCACTGCGCTCTGCCACAGCCGACGGCACGATGGTCGAGGCGACCAATAGAAATGCGGTGAGAAGTCGAAGTAGCATACAGCCAAACCTCTAGGTAATCAGAAGTCAGCCATATGGTAACCTATCACTAGTTACTATCAATATGCTTCTTGCTTTTCTCTGACCTATCTGTCCCGAAACGGGAATTCGGGGGCATGAGTTGCCGGTGAATAGCCGGCCACGAGGATCGCACGAGCGAATACGACACGACGATGGGAATCGCCGGGCAGGAACTCCTGTCGGAAGCCTCGGGAGGCGGGACGAGGCGATGGTCCGTTGTGGAGTTAGCTTTCAGCCCTGATGTAGCCGCTGGACGACTTCCGGCCACAAGCCTCGCCCAGCCGCGACCAAGCCGGGCAATAGTGTGTCAGGGCGATTGAACGTCAGGACAGATTGATCGAGTCCCGCGACCCGGCCCGCGGCGGCAGTGACTAGAGCGACACCAGCAGCAACGTCCCATTCGCGCTTTGGCGAGGCCGTCCAGGAAGCATCCGCAAGGCCGGCGGCAACCAAGGAGAGTTTGTAGGCTACTGAACCCATCGGGCGAATGGTAAACGCGTCGTGCTCGAAGTGCCGCCACTCCCCGCGATTGCATTCCGAGCGGCTCGCCAGAACAACAGCACCATGAAGACTGGTCCGTTTGGTTGCGGCCACGTGCCGACCGTTGAGGGTCACGCCGCAGGCAAGAGCGCCGAGGAAAACTTCGCCGCTTGCCGGGTTCGAAGTACCGCCAGCAACCGCCACACCATCTTCGACGAGCCCGACCGAGATGCACCACTCAGGAATGCCGTCCACGAATTCGCGAGTCCCGTCGAGGGGATCCACGACCCAAACAAGCCGGCACGACAGTCGGGCAAGGTCATCAGGTTCTTCTTCCGATAACCAGCCCTCACCGGGCATCCATAAATGATCGCGAAGCACGGTGCTGAGGCGCTGGTCCACCTCGGTGAGGACGTGGCGGCCTCCGCCGTCGCGAATTTTAAAAGTACCGGGAGCAAACTGACGGGCGGTATCGCTGGCCGCGCACAGCGCGCGTTCGATTCGATCGAGGTATCGGCGCTGCGCCCAGTCGGCTCAATTGCGCTCGGTGTGTTCCCGCAAAGCCGGGCGCCACACCATTTGATTTCGCATTAGGACCAAGGCGCGTTCATTTCGTCGGGCGGGGCGCCCTTTTGTTGCAGGGCAGCCTGGGCACGAAATACTCCGCCAACGGGCGCATTCTTGGAAATTTGTTCGACTTTCTGAAATCCAACGTGCTGCAGCATGGCTATGCAACAAGCAAAGTTGGGGAACCAGAAACAGGTGGGATCGTGCTCCGGCTTATCAGCCGGGCCGCTGGTGATGCCGAAAGGATGAAACTCCGCCATCGGTTTGTCGGTCGTGTTCTCGCAGGTGGCTGTTTGCATCAGGACGGTACCGGTGCAGACGGATGCAATCTTCTGGAGCGCCAGTATGGGATGGCGAAGGTGATAGAGAACTCCGTAAAACATTACGAGATCAAACGTGCCGAAAGTACTCGGATTGAGGTCGTAAACGCTACCCATGTAAGTGCGCGCGCGGGAACCCAGGGCTGCGCGGCAGATTTCAAATTTCCTGGCCATTGGCGGGATAGTTTTCCAGTCCAACCACTTCCGCTGCGCCCCGCCTCTCCGCTTCGAAGGAAAAGAAACCTTCTGCATTGCCGATGTCGAGCACGCGCATACCGGTCATGTCCGCTGGCAGGCCGAAGTGGGGAAGCTTGTCGACCCTGGGATCGCTCCATCCCGGTGTCACGATGTCCACCGGGAAGCTCCATCCGGTGGAACCAATAAGGTTCTTCCGCAATCCTCGCTTTGATCCACTCACCAACGGGTTGTGACTTTGAGTCCATCTCGGTTGTAGGGTCCTTTCCGCATTATCATCCGGGCCAAAAGTGTGAGAGCTTCGTTCGCGTCCAAGCCGCAATCTACCACCATATCTCGGCTCGCTGGTCCTTCACGGTCCTGAAAACCTACCCACGGCAGCAACAGAATGTCCGAGAACGAGCGAGCACGACATAGGTCGCGAATATCCACAGGGCGACTCCACTCTTGGGAGCGTGCCAGTAGCGCAGCATGAACGATTGTGGCTGGCAGTAGTCGCGCAGGTTGATGCTCTTCCAGGCGCATGGCTTCGGGGGAGGCGTCCAGACCCAGGTGTGCTTCGGGGTCCACATAACCGGCGCGGCTGCCAGGTCCGGCAGCCATACCTGAAACAAACGAGCGTCGAACTCTATCGGGTTCCAACTGCCATCGCCGGTGAGCCACTCCATTACGTTCTGGCGCCAGTCGTTCGCGGCTGCAAAGTCGATCGTGCCGTAGTAATAAAACGCACCGAGAAAGGACACCCCAGCCCCGATCACGCCCAAAGCGCCAAGATCGCATGCTTGCGCCACTCAAACAGCGGCCATGCCGCCCCAATACACACATCGAGAGGCGCAATGGCCGATGTGCATATATCGCGGGCCCCACACTTCGTCCGCCGGCGAGGTCAACAGACGAGATCAAGGCCCACTGTGCACCCGGTGACGAGCACGGCGAAGATCGCGATCGGAGCGGTGGGGTCGCGAAATGCCCTCGGCACGGCGATAAATGCTCGGCCAGCGCACAGGGCATAGACGAAGAGCCCCTTGCTGGGAGAGCCGAATATCCCAATCAGCGTTGATATAGTACTGCAGCGGAGAATCAATCATCCATTGGCCGAAAGCTTCCCGCGCCTCCGCCGCGCGGGCCCCAATATTGATTGCGCCCCAATGACCAAAAGCCATACCGCGCCAATCGACTAAGAACTAATACCAAAAGCTGGCTCCGCGCTCGCGCCACTCGCCCGAAACTGCACATAAACCAGGTAGGCGACCACCGGCCACAGGACGATTCCAGTGATTTCAAGGCTCAGGCCAGAGCGCAGCCATAGCAAACAAAAGGAATCGCGGCCAGCTTCGAATTGGCCCCGCGGAGAGCGCCAGATAACCGGCCAGGAAAACGAACAGCGACTGCTTGGTTTCCAACCTGATGTAGGCGTAAGGCCAGAGCATCGTCCCGAACGCCGCGGTCAGCGTAAGGAAGAGACTCATTCCCGGCGAGCAGAGTTTCCTCAGCCACAAGAACAGGAGCGTCATCAGGGCTGCCGTCAGCAGCGCCGGCTCGAATGACAACATGAAGTCCGGCGACACAATAAGCTTGCCGAGTTTGAGAAATGGGAGGTCAAACAGGACGGGCACCGGGCCATGGCGCGACCAGACCATTGGTGGTACGGTGTGGTCCTTCAGTCCGCGCGGTTGCGACCTCCAGCATTCGCAGACCCGAATCGATCTCCTCTCCCGTGTATCCCTGACCAGCGATGGAACCGGGCGAAAGGCAGATGTAGCCGGCCGCCAGGCCGAGGAACAGGAGCAATGCAGTCGTGTGTACAGCCTGGAGTCTCATGAGCATGGAAAACGTTTTACCGTGCGCTGCGAGTCGACACCAAAAACTACCCTATTGTCACTTGTGCGCCACGACTAGATATTGCGCGCCCAAAGGCAACCACCTCAACGCGGGCTCCAAGCCTCGCAGTTTCTGAGCAAAGTGTGGAAAGAAGAAACAGTAGTCGATAAACATAACGCGGAAGCCAGCTTGCTTCAGAAGACGCGCTGAGTTCAGAGGCGACAATGTCACTGCATTGCGGTCGAACTCATTCAGAGACATGCTATAGACCACTGCCGGATTCCAAGGGTTATTCTCCCAGAAAGCGAGGATGCCATTTTCCGAAAGGGCTGCGCGCAAAAAGCTAAGTGACTGGAGGCGATCAGGGGGCGGAATGTGATGAAATACTCCATTACAAAACGCCAACGGGATGTCCCCGCCGGGAACAAAGTCTTCTGGCATGCACAAAAGGAGGTCTCGGTCTGGGTGTCTCTGCTTCGCTACACGCAGACTCTCGGCTGAGGGATCGATCCCAACTACCGATTTACAGCCGAGAATCTCAAAGAAGTAGCCGAGTGACCCGCCGGTACCGCAACCGAAATCGAGCGCCCTCTCCAACGGAAAGAAAGGTCGTAAGCGTCTAAGGCACCAGTTGATTCGTCCAGCTGCATAAAAATCCGGGGACTCGCCAGCGACAGCGCAAGCCCGTTCCATGGTCTTCTCATACTTCGATGCGAACTCATCAAATTCTGCGCGGTCACCCATATCGCACCTTCCGTGAGACTAATGAAATGGCAGTAACTTGCGCCGTACGCCCGAACGCCCAGCACAACTGCCCCGGTTCCCAACAATCGATCGGCATGAATCATCCAGGCTGAAACCGCCGCGACAACGTCTGCAGATGGCGCATCTGGCCTAATCGAAACAACTTCATTCCTTTCAGAGTCGGCCGGCTTGCACATCCGGCAGCATCGCCAACATGGACTTGCGTAACGCCTCACGGGACCCGCCGCTGCATTTCCAACCTAATCCGCGAATCCGGTCGGTGTTCAGCCGCACGACTGGCACATCGCCCTTCCACCCGCGGTTGCCGCCGGTGTATTCGAACTCTACCGAGCCCGGCTGTAATCCGGCGCACTCCACCGCGAGTTCGGCAATCTCGGCCACTGTAATGTAATCTCCTGTCGCCACGTTGTAGGCAGCAAATGGCTTCTGCGATTTCTCGGCCGCCAACAGCACTGCTCCCACCACGTCGTACACGTGAATGTACGATTTGCTCTGGGTACCGTCCCCCAGAATCTTCAGCTTGTGCGGACTCTTCAGCAACTGCCGCAGAAAGTCGAAACCGACGCCGTGCGTCTGCCGTGGCCCCACAACATTTCCGAAGCGATAAACCCGTCCGGTGAAATCGAACATGTGGCAATAGGAGGTAATGAGCGCCTCGCCAGCCAACTTACTGGCTCCGTACGTCGAGATCGGCAGTAGCGGCCCGTGGTCTTCGCTCGCCTCAACCTCCCCAAGGTCGCCATAAATGCCGCTGCCCGAGGCATACAGAATCGTGCCCGTCCCGGTTATCCGCATGGCCTCGACCACGTTGTTGGTGAGGTACGTGCCTTCGCGAAAATCAATGTCGGGCTCCGTTGCAGCCCGGGCGATGTCGGGATTGGAAGCCAGGTGGATAACCACGTCATGGCCCCGCATCGCTTCCGTCATGACCGCAAGGTCCTTTACGTCGCCGCGCACGACGCGCAACCTCGTGTCGGTCCGATGCTGATCGTAATGCCACTCCCGACCCGAGGAAAAGTTATCGTACAGAGTCACACCGGCCACCGCCGCGTCAGACAGCAACCTATCGGTGAAGTGGCTTCCGATGAATCCGGCGCCCCCTACTATGAAATAACGTCGTGAATTGGCCATGTTGTGAGGTCAACGCTAGCGTTCAGGCCGGCGCCGTTCTATCTCCGTTTGATATTGGCCACCGCAGCATGAACTGCCAGCGTAAAAGTAAAATTCATGCCCCGCCCATTACCAGCAGCAACCCGGTCACCGCCATGTGGCTGGCCGGTGCAATATCGCCCGGCAGCCGCAAGCCGGAATGCAGATAACGCGAGACCAGAGGCACCGCCAACCCGCAGCCGGCCACCACCGCCGCCGCGCTGAGCACGACCGACCGAGTATAGGAGAACGCCTGCAACCAGCGCTGCGTCAGGCTTCCCTTGTAATCGAAGAACACCCGCGCCAGCGCTCCGAGGTAAAAGCCGTGCAGTCCCAGCACCGACAGCGACAGCCCCAGCAGCATCCAGTAGAGCGAGAAGGTAATGGGCCCCAGCTCGAACCGTGCCAAAGGTCATCGGCAGCGTCAGCAAAAGTCCGAGGAACAGCAACACCAGCCCGGGCCGGAACAGGAAGAAATCCGCGCCATAGATGAACATGGCCCGCAGATTGATCCAGGCGGCATGCCAGGGCGAGAACCATCCAGACGCGCTTGTGGTGGCTGAAGCGCCCTTCCTGGTCTTTCAGGAAGCGCACCGGGACCTCGGCCGTGCGGAGTTCCATGCGCACCGACTTCAACACCATCTCCGAGGCATACTCCCACGACTGCGATTGCAGGTCCATGCGGTACAGCGCATCGCGGGTAATGCCGCGCATGCCGCAGTGAATATCGGAGAAGTGGCTGCTGTAGAGGAAATTCAGCAGCCAGGTCGTAATCGGCGTGCCAAAATACTGATGCAAAGGCGGCATGGAGCCCGGCTCGATATAGCCGCGGAAACGCGAACCCATGACGTACTCGTGACCCTCATGGAACTTCTCCATGAACGGCCCCAGGATGCGAAAGTCATAGGTGCAGTCGGCGTCGCCCATCAGCACGTATCGCCCGCGAATATACGGCAGAGCGTCGATGTAGGCCCGTCCCAATCCGCGCTTTGGAGCCTTTAAAACGCGGGCGCCTTTGGCCACCGCGATTTCCGGCGTGGAGTCGGTGGAGCTGTCGATGATCAGGATTTCGCCCTTGACGTTGGCCTGCCGCAGTCCCTCCATGCACCAGTCCACGAACTGCGCGATCGTAAGTTCCTCGTTCAACGCGGGGATGACGATGGAAAGCTCCGGGTCCGCCACGTCCTGGGCGGGAACCAGCAACTGCAACTCGCCGTCCGCCGCCTTCTGGTTCGCCGACGGGTTGCCAATCATGGATGAAGTCCCCACGAATCTGCCTTTCTACAGTTGATATCCGGAATGGGCGGCGTCGTTATAGAACATCTGCACGGTTTCCAGCGAATAGTCGTCAAGGTCTTTGCCCACGACCTTGAGCTTGCTCAGTACGCTGTCGGTAGCGGTGATGATGTGGCATCCCACATCGTTGGCCTGGAAGATGTTCAGTAACTCGCGCGGGCTGGCCCACAGCAACTCCATGCCCGCGTGCGGCGAGACCAGTTTCATGGCGTCGGCCATGAGCGGCACGGGATCGAGTCCCCGTATCGGCGACCCTTCCAGCAAACACCGAGACCACCGAAGGCGCCCCTCCTGCCAGTGCCGCTGCCGTGTCCCGCACCTGCTCCAGGCTCAGAATCGCGGTGACGTTCAACTTGACCCCGGAATGGGACAGCCGGCGTATCAGGTCCACCGACGATTCGCGCCGAGTGTTGGTGATCGGAATCTTCACATAAACGTTCTCGGCCCAGCCCGCGATCTTGTGCGCCTGCCGTTCCATCTCCGCAAACTCGTCGGCAAACACCTCAAAGGAAATGGGCTTGTCGGTTACCGCCGCGAGAATTTCGTGCGCGAACGCTTCGTAGTCCTTTACACCGGCCGCGCGCATCAGCGTCGGGTTGGTCGTAAATCCCTTGATCAGGGGGTTGGCTTGCGCCTGCAGAATCTGCGCCTTGTCAGCTCCATCGGCGAACAACTTGATCTTCAGTTCCGAGATGCTTCTCACAGGCTCTCCATGTCTCTGTTCAGGATCCAGTCCGCCGCCTCCGGAAGGGTCCTGACGCGCAAGTCCGGAGCGAATTTCGGGGCGCGTTCGTCGTATCCGTGGTCGATCAGAATGGTTTTGCAGCCAGCATTGGCCCCGGCATCAATGTCACGCCACCGGTCGCCGATCATATAGCTGTTAGGCAGATCAATTTCGTACTGCCGCGCTGCCCGCAGGAGCAGCCCTGGACGCGGTTTACGGCAATCGCAGTTGTCCGCATCGTCATGGTAGCAGGTCAGTACGTCGTCGAGCGGCAATTCGGCACGTAAGTGCTGGTTGATTTCCTCCACTGCTGCGCGAGTCTGCTTGCCTCGCGCGACATCTGGCTGATTGGTCACCACCACCAAAAGGTAGCCTACGTCTGCTTGAGTCGCGCGAGGGCCTCAGCGGTACCGTCGGGGATCCGCACCGAAGCGGCATCCGCAGGCGGACGGGGTGACCGTCCTTCACCAGCGCTTCGTTGATCACGCCATCGCGATCCAGAAAAACGGCGCGCTTCATTTGGCGGGCGCTATCGATTCCCACTTGGTCGCCTTCTGCTGCAACAGCGGGTGCGACACCAGCAGGTGCCACACAATCGCCTGAAAGGCCTCCGAGTGCGGTGTGATTCGGTCGGGATGGACAGTCGGGATGATGACGCAGACGTCGGCCACGCGCGCCGTATACCCGCCGTCGCGGCCCACAATCCCGCAGGTGCTGGCGCCCACCGACTTCGCATAATCCAGCGCGGCGACCAAGTTGGGGCTCACGTTGCGCTCGACGCTGCCGCCTCCCACGGAAAACACCAGAATCGGCATCACGGGTCTGCAGGCGGCTGACTTTGAGCCACGCCTCAAAAACCGTGGGCCAGCCTTCGTCGTTGGTTCGGGCCGTTAGCTCCGAGACGTTGTCGGTCGGCGCGTACGCTTCGATTCCCGCCAGTTTGCGGAAATCGTTGACCGCATGCGAGGCGTTACCGGCGCTGCCGCCGACGCCCAGGATGAACAGGCGTCCGCCGCGCTCCCGCACCTGCGACAACAGCTGGGCCAATCGTTCGATGGTCGCAGCGTCCAACAGTCGCACAACCTGCTCCACTTCAGCGAGAAACAGGGCAGAGAAACTGGACGGGGCATAAGGCGCTATAGACATTGGGGTTTCCAAGCCTTCAGAATAACATAGCTGGAGGGGCTGCTCGCGTTACCGATGACACGCCCAGACGCTGGGGCATGCGTACGATTCTAACTAACGTCTCTACCATTAGGCCTTGCGAATGATTACAGAGCCCCACTTATCCGCGATCTCAATGATTTTTTCATGTTTGTCATGCATGAACTCATTGACGGCTCGATTGACTAATATATCTGGGTTCGGCGGATTATTGTAGTCATGTACAACCAAATACCCCCCTGGAACTACGCGATGATAGAAAAACTCTAGACTGCGCTTTGTGGGGCTATATAAATCCAAATCGAGCAATACGAAGGCGAACTTCTTCTGCCGTCCAAACCCGCCAGGGTATCTGGGACATATCCTTTCCGAACAACAATATTGTCAGTATTCCCGATATTCTTGAGTACAAGTTCCACGCTGGTATCCCTGAACATTTCCGAGTGTCCAGCGAATTCAACATCTTCTTTTGGGAATCCCTCGAAGGTGTCAATATTAAATAATACTTTCTTGCTGGTGCCAAGCTGTGGATAAAGGCGCTCATATGAGCCTTTGTAAACACCGCAACTTCTGCAAAGCTTCCCGCAATATCGTCGGTCAAGATCCGTTGCACTGCAAGCCCAAGGGTGGCATATCGAAAATAGTCGTCATATGGAATAATGCGGTTGTGAGTCTCTACCGAGAAAGTCGGCAACTGCATCACGCTGTTTCGAATGTCGATCGTGTCGGACATCTACCACTCCTGAAGTCAGGCTGTCTAAGCTCGCTCGTGGTTTAGAGAACGAAAAGTAGTATACATTCTGACCACAGAATTGCGCACTGCGCGAAGGGGAAGAATCGGACCGTGCATGGGGCTGAAAATCGTACGGACGAAGCGCAAAGCAGATCGGAGCCCTTGTGCGAGAGAGCGAAGTGGTAATCGCCAACTCGCTCCTTACCCATGCCTCGAAACTCCACCGTTGAGCAAAGCGATTACCTCTGACTAAGAGTGTGCGGCGGCCTGTAGTCGAACAGGTCCGGCGCCAGCCGAAGCAAGGGCAAAGGGAAACTCTCAACAGAGGCGACTATTAACAGAGCCCTCGCTGGGGCGGCGCGTATTGAAGGAGCTAGCCTCGGGAACTAAGCCCTCAGCCGCGGTGTTATGCGGCGCAGCACGCTCGCCTGTCAAATAGCTTGCCGGAGAAGGATGCGGGCTAACTAGGGACGGAAGAGCAACGGTTATAGCGCGCGAGGACGACGCAAGCAAACGAACGCAGTTTTGAAAGGATGGTTACTTTCCCAGCGCCTCTCGCCACCGCGCCGTGGGGGCCGACGTTGCGCCATGCAGGGTGACACTCGCGCGGTGCGGCGGACGGTCTTACTTTCAGCCCAGTACTGCAGTCGGAACTCCGGTCCCGCTGCCTCCATTTGTTTGCCAGCATTCCGCGTCGACAACAATTCGGCGAATGCGGGAGGTACAGAAGGGCGTCTATGGGATACTCCTGGACCACGCTTAAGGGGCTAGTCGGACTGCTCCCACGCACGGGGGCAGGCCACAGCGAATGCGGTTGTGCGGGATTCCCCATGATAAAATTCCAGCATGTCAAATCTGGCGCGTTGGTTTGCGAGTGTGTGTCTGGTCGGACTGGTCATATCATCGGGATGCAATAAAAAGGAAACTCAGGAAGCCGGGGGCGGCGAGGGCCATGCGGTCAAAAGCCTTGCCAACCCCGGGTTCGAAAGTGGCCAGATCGGGCCATGGGTCGCTTACGGAGATGTGAAGGCTTCGGTGGACCGTGGGGCCGCCGCGCATTCCGGTCAGTTCGGCCTGACCGAACCGGCTGGAAATGGCAGCGCCTGGCAGGATGTGTCCGGCTTAGAAGCTGGAAAAACGTACACGATTTCTGCCTGGGTCTCAGCCCAGCCTGGCGGTGACACGGTTGCTAGGTTTGCGGTTTTCAATCCCGCAGCCAGCGAAGCAACCTTCTCCGACGAGTTCAGACCTGGATCTAGCTGGCAGCACGTGAGGTATTCGGTCCACCTTACAAAGGGAGACACTCTCAAAATCCACCTCTGGCGCGCGCCGGGACCTTCTATCATCTACTGGGACGACGTTCAGGTAACTTCTGATTAGCGGAACAAAGGAATCCGTTCCCGATTACGGATTGCGCGTTTACCGAGACGCCCCGACCGGCAGTCGCAGGTTGCCGCTCTTGACTACAGGCGATCACCGCTGTACCGGCGAATAGGAAACATGCGAACTCTGATTTCGTCCGAGAGACTGCGGTGGAGCGCGGGTGCAACCCTTGTACTGGCAAGTTATTTGCTCGTCGCTCTCCATTCGATTGCTCAGCCTGCCATTTATTTGGACGAGATTAACCCAGACTATCTGGCGGTTCGGATGCTAAACCCTAGCACCCACACCTATTTCTGGATTCCGCCGGCCAAGTATTTCAACCACCGTTTCCTCCTGTTGCTGTCTCCGTATGCTGGCGCCATGCACGGCTACCTGCAGGCGCCGTTCTTCTATTTTCTTGGCGGACACATCGAGTCGTTCCGCATTTCTCACGTATTTCTCGGCATCCTCATACTTGCCGTCTTTTATTTCAGCGTCGCCCGCATCACACGATCGATACTACTTGCCACCTTGGCATCGCTCGTGCTGGCGCTTGATCCGGCGTTCGTTTTTGCCTTCCGGACGCAGGGATTCATTGTGTTATTCCCTGGTTTCTTCACCTTACTGGGCATATACCTCTGCTGTGCAGGGGAACCGCGGTCGCGACGGCTGATCGCGGCGGGAATCTGCTTCGGGCTGTCGGTTTGGGGATACTTCATATTCGGCTTCTTTGTCCCAGGATTGCTGTTGGCTATCCTGCTTCAGGATCGTTCGCGCCGGTGGCGTCGTGCGATCGCGCTTACCGCGGGCATGGCTCTGGGTGCTCTTCCCATGGAGTTCGGCTACCTCGACGCCTATCTGGCATTAGGTAGTTGGCCGCGAATGCTGGAATGGATTCGGGGCGTAGTATCGAGCACGCAGCGCGCGTACCACCCACCTGGCACAAGCGGCTTCCTGCAGGTCGTCGCGAGCGATGTGACGGGTGTCATGCAGCATTGCTGGACTCTGCTCACAGGCGAGTGGACATGGCAAGTGATCTTCGGACTGCTGCATAAGGACCCCGGGCAGTACGTGAAAGCCGCCGTTCTCTTGGTGGTGCCCGTGGCAGCGCTTATCTATGATAGGGTGGCCCGTCCTGCTGACCGGGAAGTCCACAACACCCTGGTTATGACCCTGCTCGCGATGGGTTCTTATCTGGTCATTTGTTGTTTCTTTGGTGGCCTGTTGTTGAGCCACCACTATCACCCAATCCTGCTGTTGTGTTATTTTGCTACGGCGATCGGCAGCGCGGTTCTGCTGCCTGCCGCAACCAATCGCAGAGTTGTGGTTCCGGTTGCGGCGGTAGCGCTTATCATTGCGAACTCAGTCGCAGTTTGGTCGGTGTTCCGTGAGTTGCATGATCTCGGGGGCAGGAGCGATTATTCCCATGTCGTAACTGACTATGCGATTCAGGAGGCCAAGAGCAAGGACACTGCGAATCACGTTTTCATGGACTGGGGCGGAATGTTGCAGTTCGTCTACCTGACCGAAGGCCGCATCCCGACTCAAGACGTTCGTGATCCTGACGAGTTGGGGACAGGTGCCGCTGCGTAAGGCGCTCTGCGGACTGGGAGAAGTAAAGCTCGTCTTCATTGGCGATGGCGCCGATACTCGCGCGCCGCAATACTTGCGGTCAGAGCAACTTCCGGTAGATTCAATTGAGTCGTTCAAGGATGAAAGACAGGATTTTGAGTATGTCATCGTCCAGACAAAGCCTTCCAAGGAGGTCTGCGATTCCACGCTTGCTGCGCCAGGGCCTGCTGCAGCCGCGCCCTCAGCACCCGCGCCCGCAGCACCCGCGCAGGTCGGTCCGGGGACTGTCGTGCAAGGGCTTGCTGCCCCAGGCTTTGAAAGCGGCACTCTAGCATCGTGGACTCCATACGGCGATGTGCAGGCTTCGGTGGATCACGAGTCGGCCCACAGTGGACATTTCGGATTGAACGAGAAGAGTGGAAACGGCAGTGTCTGGCAGGACGTTTCCGGCCTGCAGGCAGGCAGCACATATACGATCTCAGCATGGCTGGTGGCATCTGACGCCGAGACGGTCGGCAGGATTGCCATATTCAATCCCGCAACCGGTAAGGCAAGCTTTTCAGACGAGTTTAGGCCCGGAAAGACCTGGAAGCAGATACATTACTCAGTGCATCTCGACAAAGGTGATACTTTGAAAATTCACCTTTGGCGGCAGCCAGGCACTGGATCCGTATATTGGGATGATGTGCAACTCAGCAAAGAGTAGCGAAGTCCGACCGCTAGTTTGTAAATGCCGAGCGAGCAATTCAAGAGCTCCACGAAGACCGTAACCGATTTCACCTGACTAAAGCAACGGAAATGGTTGTGGCGATCACTGAGTCAGTGATCAACCAGCACAGTCCTAAGTGCCCTGCAATGTGCACACATATTTTATCGGCTTATTTCACATGTCAGCCCGCGGAAGGCGGAACGCAGAATCCACAGCGCCAATGTTGAGCTTCTTTTCTCACCACAAATGCGCGACACGATGGTTCGCAGATTACTTAACCAGAGTGTCTGATTTAAACGGATACTCTTTGTTCCACACTGATTATCACGATCAGGCGCCGGATCGCTGCGTGGAAATTGCATTCCACGGTAATGCAACCTACAGCCGGATCGTGGAGCAGAATCTCTCCGGAATCCATCTTGTGCGAAATCCACTAAACATCGTCGTCTCAGCTTACTACTCTCACCTCGAGACACACCCCGTGGACAACTGGCCCCAACTTCGTCGCCAGCGCGAAGCTTTGAAGTCGGTCTCGCGAGAAGAGGGCATGCTGCTGACGCTGGCCTTCCTTGAAAGAATGGACATTGCCGATCGCGCAATTGGGCCGATCCTCTCATTACGACAGTGGGATTATGAAGACAACAGATTCACCACGCTGAGAATGGAGGATGTGACGGCTCGACCAAGCGCGAGTCTGTCGCAAGCCCTATCGCAGATCCGGCCAGATTCTCCCTTGGTCTTACCCGCGGACTCGAATATGGCTTTTTCCAACTTCTCCGGCGGAAGAAAGGTCGGCGAAGCCGACAATCACTCCCATTACCGTAGTGGTGCCGTTGACTCCTGGAAAACCGAACTGCCATCGGCGGTAACACAATATTTCCGGAGCCATTTCAGAGAATTTCTAGCGAGATTCTATCCAGACACTCTTGTGGATGGATAGCCTTCAGCAAGCATAATTGGGATTTACTTGCGAAATTGACTATGAGGATACTTTTCGTTTTGCCAAGTAAGGCAAACAATATCCAAGAAACTTGCGCGGGACCATAAAGACGCGGCTCAGTACGGCGACCTCATGCGGCGCACCTCCAAAAAGCGTGACAGAAGCGAACCGTCGCGAAACCGCACAACCTCGACTTCGGGATTGATCGGAGGGGCAATCGCGCCAACACGATATAATGTTGAGCGGCGGAGTCTTAGGCGAGCAATCAGCTGCCGATGGGTTGGCATGATCGCACCCGATGAAATCGAAGTCTCCTGTGAAACAATTCTTCGGAGCCCTTCAATGACTGTCAATCTCGATCCCCTTCTCGGAGTGCCCTCGACCAGACCGGAGGACTTGGTTCTGGAAGACTACCTAGCGTCCATTCGATGGGAATACGAAGTTCATAACGAGCCGCATGAGGAAGACTTCAGGGTATTTGCCGCATTCCCTGGCCCGAACGAGCTATTCCTGGACATCGGTGCCGCAATCGGAATCTCTGTCGCCTCGTTTCGGAAGTTTGCTCCGCTGGCAAAAGTTGTTTCGTTTGAGCCCGCTCCGTGGCTTGCACCCGCCTTGGCTTGGCTGAAACAAAAAGAAGGTAGCAGGTATGACTACTTCATGGTTGCCGCAGGCGCCGAATCAGCCGTGCGGGATCTCTGCATTCCTTGCTTGAATAACGTTCCGAACTTCTATCTGGCTTCATTCGTAACCTCTCGGTTCGGCCCGAAACCCATTGAAATCCGTGCTATGCAACAACTGCTGGGAACAAAACCATCGGACGTATACAGCGTTTGCAGGGTGACGGTCCAAGTTAAGCCGATCGACGAATTTCACCTGCACCCATCCTTGATCAAGATCGACGCTGAGACGTTCGAGTTCGATGTGCTGAAAGGCATGACGGAAACGATTCAGTCGAGCCGGCCGCTGGTGATGATCGAGGGCGCCAATCGCAATCTGGACGTCCTCAATTTCTTCGAGGCGCGCGGGTACAGTTTTGCCGCGCGAGAGGGTTCGAAACTAAGGGTTACCACCGTGACCTCTGAATCCGACAACGGTTTCTTCGTGGCAGACGAAAGAATCGCTGAATATACGAAGCGCGGTTTGATGCTTGTCTAACCGTGCTGTCCGCTAGCTGCAGCCGGCCATGCCGGATGCCTCACAGTTTTGTGGCGGGGTTCACAAACTGACGCACGAATACTCGCTGGCTTCGGCATGTAGTCTGAGCGCTGCGTTCCAGTTATTCTCTCCACAATCAGCTACCGAAGGACACCTGAGGACGTATGCAGCTGAGACCGTTGGCACTTGGCAATGTGGCTCGATTTCAAAGATAATTGGGCGCTAATGGGCAATCCAATGTCATCCCAGATGGTTTACTGGCTCAAGGGCGAATCGACGCAGAATTTTGGCGACTACCTGAGCGAGTATTTTCAGGCGCATCTCTTTTATGGCGACGGCATATCGGCGCCCAACGTCAGACTCATCGGCAGCTGTATCGACGACGGCCTGATTGACAACCTACCCCCTAAGGAACCGACCAACGGGACAAAAGGCATGGCCGCGCAGCAGGCGAGGGTCATTTTCTGGGGGTGTGGCCTTCGAAGAGCGGACGGTTTGAGCAAGCTGAACCTCTCGCGCGTCGAAATACTGTCGGTGCGAGGGCCTCTGACCCGCTCGGCCCTGCGCTTGGGAAGCATGGTCCCGATGGGCGACCCGGGCCTTCTCCTTCCAGCCCTCTACGACCCGCAGCTGGCATCAGCCACACGGGACGCGAGCGTCATCGTCCCTCACTTTCACGATCAGCGCAGTGATGAGGAATTGTTGACTGCAACTGGATGTGACGTGGTGCTTCGTCCGAACGTTCCAAACAATCTCGAAGCGATTGAACGGTTCATTGACCAGCTTGTTGCCGCTAAGTTCCTCCTGACCGGCTCCTTACATGCGGCCGTCGCTGCTGTCGCGTACGGAAAGCCGTTTGCTTTTTGGGACAGCGGCAATATCGACCTGCCCTTCAAGTGGCAGGACTTTGCAGCCTCTTTGTCGATCCCCTGCCAGTTTTTCGTTGACGCAGTGGGTGCTCGGCGGCACTACGAATCGGCGATCCGAAAATCAATTAAACTTCCTACCCTCTGGCCGAGTCTAACCGTCGCACCATTTCCGGTGCGAGCCAGCGTGATGAAGAGAGTGATCCAGTTCGATCTAGAGAGGCACGGCGCCTCCGTGCTCAGTGAGCGCGCTACTCGTGCTGTCGAGCACCGGATCCAGGAAGAACAAACTGCTCGCGCCGCCGCTTTCACCAAGTCGGTCCTCGATGCGAAGGAACTCCGCGCGACCAACGACATACTGAGTCATCAGGTCGCGGAACACGACGGCCGTTTGCAGGAGAGCGCCGCCGCTGCCGCGCTCCGCGAAGTCCAATTTCGCGAAGAACTAAACCACCAGATCGCGGAGCGAGACCGCCTTCAAAAGGAACAAGATGAGGCTACAGCGCTACGCGAACTCCAATTTCGTGAAGAACTGAACCGCCAGTTCGCGGAGCGAGACCGCTTTCAGCAGGAACAAGACGCGGCTGCGGCGCTCCTCGAAGGCCGACTGCGCCAAGCCGAGCAGCAAATATCCGAACTAAACGCGACCGTTCAACTCGAACGTGACCGTGTTCGGCAAGCGAACTCCGCACTGGCTTTGAGCGCACAAACGGTAGAACAGCTAACCGCCACTCTGGACCGAACTTCTGGTGAGGTCGGTAGACTAAAGGCGTTGGTGGACGAGTATCTAGACGCAATTGCAAACCTGAGAGCGCAGCTTGATGGCCGCTCCGCTGAAGTCAGCGGACTTGAATCGAGTCTCAAAGAGCACCAATCGCAAATCCATGACCGTGATGTCCGGCTATCGCATTTTCAATTCGAACTCGACAGGGCTCGCGTTGACTTCAACTCGGTCAAGCTTGAGATCGAGGCGCTCCAGGCGAAGCACATGGCACAGACCAACGAAGTTTCGCGTCTCCATTCGCACTGCGATAACTTGCAGGTTGCTGAAAGTTCCTTGCGGAACACGCTGCAGCAGGTCATGGCCTCCAAAAGCTGGAGGCTCACCGCTCCGCTAAGGGATTTGAATCTTCGCGCGCCCAAATTGAGCAGAAATCTTCAGCGGCTTGCCAAGCTTGTGTGGTGGATCCTCACCCTGCAACTCGTCTCGAACATTAAGGCCAAGCGCCAGATCAGAGAACAACTTTCTTGCCTTTCGCAAAGCGAGTTGCTTGACCAGAATTGGTATCGAACCATGCATCCGGACGTGGCCGCCGCTGGTGCGGATGTTGCCGAACACTATTTTTGGTTCGGAGCGAAGGCCGGGCTTGATCCTCATCCCTTGTTCGATACCTCCTGGTATCTCCAGCAGTATCCTGAAGTCAATCAAAGCGGGCTCAATCCCCTGGTTCACTATCTTCGGATCGGCGCCGCCGCCGGCTTCGCTCCGCACCCGTTGTTCGATAGCGACTGGTACTCCAACCAGCATCCTGAAATCAAGGCAAATTGGACCGACCCACTCGTCCACTATCTGCTGGAAGGTGCTAAAGCGGGGTTCGACCCGAATCCTTGGTTTGATAGTGATAAGTACCTGTTGGAATACCCGGAAGCTGCTACCTATAATGGCCCGCCGTTGCTCCATTACGTACTCGTTGGATCAGAAAAGCACTTCGATCCCCACCCGTTGTTTGACTCGCGCTGGTATAGCGCCAAGTATGAGGATCAGCGGCGCGGAATGGAACCGCTCGCTCACTACCTGAGCACTGGAATTGGACTCGGCTGTTTGCCCTCACCGGCGTTGGCTAACCTTTCAATTGAAGGCAGTGGCCTGCCGTCACTCGCTTTTCCCGAATATAGCGATCCCGTCGTCACGATTATCATTCCGACTTACAAACAGTATTTTTATACCTATCGCTGCCTATATTCCATCATGCTCAATACCGGCACGAAGGTGAACTATGAAGTCATCGTGGCAGATGATTACCCCGAGCATGTCGTTGGAGAATCTCTGGCTGGCGTGCCTGGACTAAGAGTGATTATGAATCCGCAGAATCTTGGATTTCTGCGAAATTGCAACCATGCATCTCAGCTATCGACGGCGAAGTATATCGTTTTTCTGAATAATGACACTGTCGTTGCACGGGGCTGGCTGGATCACCTCGTACGAACGGCCGAAGCGGACCCTTCTGTCGCCCTGGTTGGCGGAAAACTGCTCAATCCTGATGGAACTATCCAGGAAGCCGGCGGTATTATCTTCAGCGACGGCTGGGGCCATCCTTATGGCGCTGGTGACGCTGCGGACAAGGGCCAATATAACTATCTGCGGCAGGTCGATTGTATTATCGGCGCGTGCTTTCTGGTTCGGCGCAGTCAGTTCGAGGAGGTTGGGCGCTTTGATGAAGCCTATGCTCCGGCCTTCTACGAAGAGTTCGATTTGGCATTTTCCCTTCAGGAGCGTGGGTATCGCGCTGTCTATCAGCCGGCTGCGGAGATCATCCACTTTGGGAGCCAGTCCTACGGCCCGGCTGTTCGGGATGCACTTTCGCTCAAGAACCACAACATCTTTACTGCAAAGTGGGCTAGACGGCTATCGGAGAGACCCGACCGTCGCCAGAGTCTCTTTCTTGCGCGTGAACTGAGACGGACAAAAGCGATTATCCTGGTAATCGATGACGGACTTCCGCAATGGGACAAGCATGCTGGCGCGCTGACCCTCTACCAGTACTTGCAGCTGATGGTTGGGATGGACTTTCGAGTGATCTTCTGCGGAGCCAACCTCGAGTTACTGCAACCGTACGGCAGTGTCTTGCAGCAGTGCGGGATCGAGGTCATATACAAGCCTGAGACGCTTGAGTCTTGGCTGCAGCAGAACGGAAAGCATCTCGACTATGTTTGGACCGCCCGCCCGGATGTATCCGGAAATCTTATACCTGTGATAAGGGCTCATTCCGACGCCAAGATTCTCTACTATACCCACGACCTGCATTACCTTCGGGAATGGCGCCGCTACATACTCGATGGCGACGCATGGGCGCTGGGTGAGTCCAACCGTTTGCGGGACGTGGAGTTTGGAATATTTCGTGGTGTTGATTGCGTAATGACTCCGAGTTGTGAGGAAGTCAAGATAATCAAGGAAGCTGTGCCGTCGGCAAATGTTCGCGAGGTGCTGCCCTATTTCTACACGCCCGACTCGATCATCGGAAAGAGCAGCTTTTCCAATCGGCACGACATGGTATTCGTCGGTGGCTTCGGGCACCCGCCAAATGTCGATGCCGCAGCTTGGTTGGTTAACGAAATTTTACCGCTGGTGTGGAAGCAACTTCCCAGTGCGCGCCTGTTGATTATCGGGAGTAACCCGCCTGCAGCCGTTACTACGTTGGCCAACGATCGAGTCGAGGTGGTCGGCTACGTTCCGGAAGTCGAACCGTACTACGAGCGTGCGCGAATCTCGATCAATCCGCTACGTTACGGCGCGGGTGTCAAGGGGAAGATCGTCGCCAGTCTCAGATCTGGCGTTCCCGTTGTGACGACGCCAATCGGCAACGAAGGAATTGGTCTCAGGGACGGCATGGACGGCTTTATAGGCGACTCTCCCGAGGCTCTGGCCGAGCGGATATTGAGTCTCTATCACGACGACGCGCTCTGCGCTCGCTTCGCTGATGCCGGAAGGTCGGTAATCCGCCGCCAATTCTCCGTGATGAAAGCCCGTCGGATTCTCGGCGAGGTCATGGGCATCGAGACTTGTGTTGCGTGCGGCGCTCCTTCCCAGGCCTCGACCGACGCGCGCAACCGTTCATGGTATGAACGCCCCGGGTGCAATTCTTGTGGCAGCTCGAACCTGGCTCTCATGGTAGCGAGCGTCGTGCTTGAACCCTTCCGACAGGAAGGCATTTCGACTCTTGGTGAGTTACTGAATCGTGTTCCACAACTGGACGTCATGGACTCTGGGCTGTTTCGTTGGCTTAAGTCCCCTTCAGAAGTGAAGATGCCGGCAACTTCTCGCGCCGTTTCGGCCAAAGGCTACGATCTGATCATTGGTGCTGTTTGGGATGAACCCGAAAACCTTACTGCTGAACAACTCTGGCAATCTGCAGAAGATCTGCGGGTTGGAGGCAGATTGGTCTGCACTACTGCCGCTATCGCTGACATCGAATCGGCTTGGCGTTCGGCCGGCTCACATACGGCAAGGATCTTTGCAGACAACGACGGTCACGGCCGACTGATTATTCACGAGATTGCCCCAAATGGGCTGGACCCGAACGTGGGAGTGATCGAGCTTTGCAGGTGAAATCGTCCAGGCAGCCTTTACGTGGCCGATGCGTTTTCACTCGCACGCGGGGCCCGCAGGAGTCCATGTTCCCTTGCGGAGATACATGTGACTGATTTAGCGCGGTGGTCGAGTCCCGCAAGTTATGAGTCATTCTGGAACGATCGCGCCCGAGTGGCTGCCGGTCTGCTGGGTTCAGCCACTTGGCTTTGCGACTTGGGTTGTGGACAACAAGCCTTGCGCCACTTTCTGCCCGCCAATGTTCGGTATTTGCCGGCAGACTTGGTCGCCTGGAACCCGGAAGTCGCTGTCTGCGAGCTAAACGCGAATAAATGGCACAGCTTGTATCTCCACTGTTGCGACATTGTGTATGTCTTGGGTGTGTTGGAGTATCTGAATAAGCCCAATGAAGTTTTGGGCCGGCTGGCCAGGACTTGTTCCGAGCAGGTGATCTCCTACAATCCCTCGGACTTGAGCGACTTTGACCGCGAAGGATTTGGCTGGATGAACTCTTACACTAGGCCAGACTTGCATCAACTGTTGCAGGACCGCGGCTACGACATCGTCTCCAGCACTGTTTTTGAGCGCACTCAAATGATCGTGAAGGCCCGCTCGACAGTTGAATCGTCTGGGAACGCTTGGCGACGACTTCTGGCGCGCCGGCTGCTCGCAGCCAGAAACTGGTGCCGGCGATGAGAACGGCATTTTTGACGGTTCGTCAGATTGCTTCCGATATGTGCGCGTCGACCGATCCAAATGTCTTGCGCCCGCACGTGAGTAACAATGCGTGATGGGAACATGCCGGGTGCTGCTTCCATGTCCATTGAGCCACAGCTGATGCTTGCCGATTGTCCGGTCTTCGTCCTCGTTGGAGGGTTTGGGCTGCGTTTGCGCTCGGTGTATGACGAAGGACCCAAAGCCATGGCGCCGGTCAATGGTCAGCCATTCCTTGGGTATCTTCTTAAGTCCCTGGCGCTCGCTGGTTTTCGGGAAGTGATACTTTGTGCCGGTTACCGCTCCGAGCTAATCCAGCAGTGGCTTGGCAACGGCTCTGCCTTCGGCCTCTCAGTTCTCTATTCTCAAGAAACGGAGCCGATGGGTACCGCCGGTGCGCTGCGCCTCGCCTTTTCCCGGTTCGGATCGAGCCGCCGCTTCTTCGCCATGAACGGCGACTCCATTGTTCAGTTAGACTTTCAAGCGATGTATAGCGGACACACGAATTGTGGCCTATTGGCCACGATGGCGCTTGTAAGCGTCCCGGATACCAGCCGTTATGGAACCGTCGAGGTTGACGAGACCGGCGTGGTCAAGTCCTTCCAGGAAAAGGGAGGCATGCACACCGCAGGCTACATTAACGGCGGTGTTTACTTGTTCGAGCCCGCTGTAATTGACTTAGTCGCGCCGGATCGGGCGGTGTCACTGGAGCGCGAGATCCTGCCCGCACTCGCTCCTCAGAAATTGCGGGCCTTCAAGTCCGATGGCTATTTCATTGATATCGGCATTCCGGAGGACTTTGCCAGAGCGCAAACGGAATTGAAAGGATTGGGATATTGGCCATAATCCGTGCGAAGACCCCTTTGAGAATCAGTTTTGCCGGAGGCGGAACTGACGTCCCCCCTTATCCAGAACGCTTCGGTGGCTGTGTCTTGAACGCAACCATCGATAATTTTGCTTGGGGAAGCCTTCGCCCGCGCGATGATGGAAAAATTAGGATCGAATCAGCTGACCTCGATCTCGAGGTTGAATTTAACGCGAACGACGAGGTTCACCTCGACGGTAAGTTGGATCTGGCTAAGGCCGCAATCCAGCGATTACGGGCTCTCGACTCTTCAGGATTTGAGATTTTCTTGCATTGCGACGCTCCTCCCGGCTCCGGACTCGGCTCCTCCTCTGCGCTCGTGGTTACACTCGTTGGACTGGTCCTCGAATACAAAGGGGCCGCGTCAGAACCCTACGAATTGGCGAAGATAGCCTATTCGATCGAACGCGAGGATTTAAAGATCAGTGGCGGGCTGCAGGACCAGTACGCCGCGGCTTTTGGCGGCTTTAATTTCATGGAGTTTGACAGCGACCGGGTGATTGTAAATCCCCTGCGTATCCGGCGTGCGACTCTCAATGAGCTGGAGCACAACCTGCTGTTGTGTTACACCGGGACTACCCGTCGCTCCGACCATATCATCGATGATCAGACGTCTCGGCTTACCAGCAACCAGCAAGACACCCTTCTCGGATTGCAGCAACAAAAGGAACTCGCCGTGTCGATGAAGAACGCACTGCTCACCGGCAAGCTGACCAATTTTGGCGACCTTCTCCATTCCGCATGGCTAGCAAAAAAGAAGATGTCGGACCGCATTAGCAATCCTGTAATTGACGAGCTGTACGAGGAAGCGCGCAGGACTGGGGCGATCGGCGGCAAGATCACCGGCGCGGGCGGGGGCGGTTACATCATGTTTTATTGCGAGTTTGAGAAGAAGCACAAAGTCGCGGCCCGCCTCCGCGCCATGGGCGCGATTCCAACCGAGTTCGCGTTTGAAGAGGATGGGCTACAGACTTGGAGGGCCGATGACAGCAGAGTCTCGTGAGTTTGACATCCGCGCTAACATCGCCGAAAGAATCGCCATCAAACAGAGCCTCTTAGAGGATGGGACATTCGTCGAATTGGTACAGACGGTCGGTGGCGTCATGGCCGACGCCCTGCGAAACGGCTGCAAATTGTTTTTCATGGGGAATGGCGGAAGCGCTGCGGACGCTCAGCATCTGGCCGCCGAGTTTACCGGACGTTATCGCAACGAACGCAAGCCCCTTCCGGCAATTGCGTTGAGCGTCAATACTTCGTCTCTAACCGCGATCGGTAACGACTATTCATTTGACGTCGTGTTCGCCAGGCAACTCGACGCACTGGGGGCGGAAGGCGATGTTGCCATCGGGATCAGCACCAGCGGTAAATCGCCCAATGTTCTGCAAGCCATGAAAATGGCCAAGTCGAAGAAGTTGGTCACGGTTGGCATTACCGGCGATTCCGGCGGATTGCTTAAGAGCGCAGTTGACTACTGCCTCTGTGTCCCCACTCCGGTCACGCCGGTGATTCAGGAATGCCACATCATGATTGGGCACTTCTTGTGTGAAATCGTGGAAGCAAAACTCTTTGGCTAGGGCGATTTTTCTCGATCGTGACGGCGTGCTGAACCGCAAAGCTGCGGAAGGCGCCTATATCACGAACCTGACTCAGTTCGAGCTCTTGCCAGGAGCCCTGGAGGCCGTGGCCCAATTGTACCGTCGTGGATATTTGCTCTTCGTTGTAACCAATCAGCGTTGTATTGCGAGGGGCATCGCGTCTCTCGAAGCAGTCGAGAGCATTCATCGCCACTTGTCTCTCGAGATTGAAAGGGCGGGTGCGCGTCTGGCTCGGGTATACGTTTGTCCGCACGAGTTTGCCGATCGCTGCGAGTGTCGAAAGCCGCAGCCCGGAATGCTCCTGCAAGCTGCCCGTGACTTCGAGATTGACTTGTCAGTCTCCTGGATGATCGGCGACAGCGCATCCGATATCGAGTGCGGCCGCCGTGCGGGCTGTAGAACGGCATTTGTGGGTCCGGGGCGATGTGATGCGGCAGACCGGTCGGCCCCGTCCTTGCTCGCGCTGGTCGGGCAATTACCCTGACCTGATCCCGCGCTCAGGACAAGATCCCCCTTGCTCATAAAAGCACTGACATTCGGGCCGCACACCGGCGCATCCACGTCATCTCGTCCCTAGTCGGGCGGTCGCTGGGCAGCGAGAAACTCCGATAGATCGCGCAATCCCTCGTGCGAACCAATCTCATAGAACCGCTCGTGCACTTCGGACGCCGCCAGTTTCTCTTCACGCAGAAGGCCCTGGTAAACCGTGGCGAGGTCCCGCTTTTCGCCCACTGGAATCCCAGCGAAAACACTGCGTTGGAACGCTCCCAGTCCATAATCGATATGACGCATAGTGGCCGTGCGGTTGACCTTGTCGTATGCGCGAATCCGTACACCATCAAACTCGACGTTGCTGGTGTCAAACAGGCCATCGTTCCGATACACCGTCATCAAGCCCGCGCAGCCGCTCGTCACAAACGCCCGCTCCACGGCGCGGTAGTCGCACGCCAGATAGGAATCTCCATACAGCACGAAGAATCGCTCAGGCAGCAAGGGTAGGGCCTGCCGAATTGCGCCCGCCGTTCCCAGCAGCACCGGGCCGTCGAAGGAATACTCGATCTTGATGCCCAGCGCCGAACCATCCCCGAAATCTTCCCTTATCTTCTCTCCCAGATACCCGACCAGCAGCACCACACGGAATATGCCCCTGCGCTTGAGCAGTGCAAGCTGGTGATGCAGAAACGGCTGCCCATTTACCTCGATGAGTGCTTTCGGCACTGTCTCGGTAAGCGGCCGTAGCCGGGTGGCCAGCCCGCCGGCCAGGATGACCGCCGGCATCAACTCGAAAGCGTCTTCTTTCATGACTAGTCGGAGGAGACTACCCGGGTGCCTTCGAAGTCAAAGCGGAAGCGCACTTCCTTCAGTCCCCGCTCTCGCATGGCATGACGCAGCTTCGCTTTGTCGTCGGCGTAAAACATCAGGAAGCCCCCTCCGCCGGCGCCGATCACTTTGCCACCCAGTGCGCCGTTGGCCATGGCGCGCTCGTACCACTCGTCGATCTGCCCGTTACTGATGCCTGAACTGCGGCGCTTCTTCCACTCCCAGTGCTCATTCATCATGTGGCCGAATTCCTCCAGCCGCCCGCTTCGCAGCGCTTCCACGACTTCGGATTCCCAGCTCCTTGGTGAAGTGCAGATTTTTCGTGACGTCGGCATCGGCATCTTGCGACCGGTCGTCCTGGTCCTTGAAGATGGCCGATGCGGACCTCGAATACCCGGTGAAGAACAGCAGCAGGTTGTCTTCCAGGTTGAAAAGAGTCTCCTCCGAGATCTTGAGCGGCCGGCACGCACCGAACCGTCGGGGTGGAATGTCGAAGGCCGTGATGCCGCCGAAGGCGGCGATGTACTGGTCCTGCTTGCCGATCGGTTCGCCCAGAACGTCGATTTCCAGGTGACACGCTTGCTCGGCCAGTTCGTTGGGGAGCACCAGGTGCTTCTTGTGGCTGTGCAGCGCCTTAAGCAAGGCCGTCGTGAAGCTGCCGGACGACCCGATCCGGTCCCTGCGGGAATGTCCGCCATGCTGGCAATCTCCAGTTGCGCGCCTCCACCTCCACCAGCCTTATCGCCTCGCGGATAATAGGGTGACGAATCTCATCCACGACCCTCGCCTCCTCCAGCTGCGAATACTTCAGCAGAAAGCCGTCGACGAAGCGCGGATGGATAGTAATGTACACATACTTGTTGATAGCGCCGGCGATCAGAAATCCGCCATGCTGGCAGTAGTGACGATGGTAAATCGGTTCCTCCACCCCCCAGGGAAACCCTAAGCGGTGAGCGCGTGATGATCATGATCACATTTTATATCGCGGTGCTTGCCGTTAACTGGCATGCTCAGGCGGACCGCATTTACACGCAGCCTACCCCATACCCTTTGCCGCCGACTCCGCGCATTTGCTTCCAGCGGCCGTCCTCTTCATAATTGAAGGATGCGGCCGCGATTCGCGCAGCCCTTCGTTTCTGGAGACCGCATCTTGATTGAGCTGTTTCGTGACTTATTTCGCTACCGCGAGCTCATTTGGGAATTGGCCTTGAAAGAGCTCAAGGTCCGTTACAAGCGCTCGGTTCTCGGTTTCTTGTGGGCTCTGCTGAATCCGACGCTTATGATGGTGGTGCTGACCGTCGTATTCTCCACCATACTGCGGTTCGGGGTCCCGCACTACGCGGTCTTCCTGCTGAGCGTGCTCCTTCCGTGGACGTTCTTCTCCCAGTCACTCAGCTACGCCGTCGAATCCATCGTTGGCAACGGAGATTTGATCAAGAAGGTTGCCGTCCCCAAGCTTGTCTTTCCGGTTGCGGCCGTCGTCTCCAATGTGATCAACCTGCTTTTGTCACTGATCCCGTTGGCCTTGATTGTGGCAATATTGCGACATCCGTTCTACATCACCTGGTTGTACCTGCCGGTTCCGATCTTGGCAATCATCATTTTCACTCTCGGCGCGACGTTCCTGTTCGCAGCCGCCAACGTGTATTACCGGGACGTGGCCCATATCGTCCAGGTGCTGCTGTCGGCGTGGTTCTACTTCACGCCGATCATTTATGGCCTGGATTTCATCCCCGCCAACATGAGGTGGATCTTCAAGCTGAATCCCATCATCTATGTGCTGAACGGCTTCCGGCTGGCCGTGTACTATGGCATACTGCCACGGTGGCAATCGATCGTAGCTTCCTTTGTTTGCGCTTTCGCCGCGCTCTTCATCGGGTATTCGGTGTTTCGCAAGCACCAGGACGATTTTGTGTTCTATGTCTAACCTGCAGCCCAACTCCCGCTCCAATCGCCATCCGGTTGGAACACATCACCCAGCGCTTCCGTGTGATCCATGAGCGTCCCGACAGCATGCGTGCCCTGTTTACGAACCTCTTTCGCAGTTCCACGCGCTATCACGACTTCAACGCCGTCAACGATGTCTCGCTCGAAGTCCCCTACGGACAGATGCTAGGCATTATTGGCCCCAATGGATCCGGAAAAAGCACACTGCTGAAAATCATTGCCGGCATTTACCGCCCGACCGCTGGCCAGGTGCATGTTGAGGGCAAGATGGCACCCCTGATTGAACTCGGCGCCGGTTTCCATCATGAATTGACCGGACGGGAGAACATCCTACTGAACGGCCTGCTGATGGGTTACACCCGCAGGGACATGATCGAGAAGGAGCAGCGCATCATTGATTTTGCTGAAATCGGCGAATTCATCGATGCCCCGATCAAGCAGTACTCTTCTGGAATGCACACTCGCCTGGCCTTTGCGGTGGCCACCGAAGTGGACCCTGACGTCCTGATCCTCGACGAGGTACTGGCGGTCGGCGACATGAGCTTTCAGCAAAAATGCTTCGAGCGCATCAGAAGCTTCCGCCGAGCCGGCAAGACGATTCTGTTCGTTACTCACGCCATGCCCCACGTGATCGCTAACTGTGACCGCGTGATCCTGATGGAGCAGGGGTTCGATCCTGGCGGACGGCGATCCGACCGAAGTGACGGCGCTTTACGGAAGCCTGGTGAATCCCAGCGCTACACCCGCGCTCGCTTGATCGGATAGCTGGAACTCGCAATCGCGGGGCCAGCCGCTTCCAGAGACTACTTGGTGGGATTCGGATAGAGCTCCGACATGCCGTGCAGCAGATTGCGCTGGTCCTCAGTTCATGCCGTTGCGGAACTCGTCGGAGTTGAAATACTGCGCCCGCTGCTCCGCGTTCATGCTCCGCAATTCCTTGTAGGCCTGCGATACCTGGCTCTGCTGGTCCGGGGGCAGCGAGCGATAACTCTTGTACAGGCTGTCAGCCTGCTTTTGCTGCTCGGAGCTGAGATGCTCGTACGTCTCCATCCGGCTCAACACTTGCTGCTTCTTGGATGGCGAAAGGCTGTTGAACTGCTCCAGCCGGTGGATCAGGCTCTTCTGCTTCTCGGGAGTCAGGCTGCGGAACACCGGGTCGTTTTCCAGCTTCTGTTCCTGCTGGGCCGGTGGAAGGTCCCCGTACTTGCGCAGCCAGTCGCCATTATGCGGGCCAGGACCGTTCAGATGCACTTTGGGAAGGCTACTAGCACTCCCTTGCGGCTGTCCCATCAGGCTGTTGCCCGTCGCTGGGGCGAGCCGTCGCGGAGGCGGCGCATCTTTCTTTTGCTTTTGCCAGAACGGCGCCGCCGCCGCCGGCATAGTACCGCCAACAGTCACCACAGCAGCCAGAATGATCAAAGCAGCGCGCATCGGGGTTAATTCGTTTCCGTCTGATTATCGTCCAAAGCGTCGAAATTCGTAAATAGGTCGGCGTGGTTGTCCAGGTACTGCAAGTCGCTCACCGCGGCACCGCGTATTGACGATCTGCGGCTTGCCTTTGTCCGCCAGTTCCTGCGCATGGGTCGCCTTCCAGTGGGCGCCTTCCAGCATCCCCACACCCACGGCCATCAGTGCTGCCGCAGCCGTTACCACCGCCGGACGCCGCAGCCAGGCCAGCCATCCCAGGCTCTGCTGGGCGTGCTCCTCGCGCATTCGCGCCCGCAGCCGCACCGAGAAATACGGCGACGGCTCCGGCGCCTGCCACTCATCCAGCATCTCCATCGTCTGGCGCAACGACGCCACTTCCGAGCGCACATGCCGCACAGGACGCCAGATGCTCCTGCACCGCAGGCGTAGCCAGTTCTGGCCCGCTCAGCACCGCCTCCATCAACTCTTCCCGAATCTTTCCACACTTCATAACCGCACCCTGCTTCCCGCAAATGCCTAAATAAAATCCTTCAATGTCTCCCGCAGCGTTTCGTATGCGCGGAACAACAGCGACTTCGTGGCCGACTCACTCAACTTCAGTACTTCCGCAATCTGCTTGTAGTCCATGTTCTGATACTTGTGCATCATCACGGCTGCCTGCTGCCGCTCCGGCAGCGCCTCGACGTGTTTCCGGATCGCTGCCAGCCGCTCCCGCCGCAGAATTAGCTGCTCGGCGTTCAATCCGCGGTCGGCCACATCCACCGTCAATCCGGTTTCCGTGTCCGGCTCATCGATGTTGACCATGTTCTCCGGACGTTCGTGCTTGGTATCGCGCGCGTGATTCACCGCCAGGTTCGTCGCAATGCGATATAGCCAGGTCGTGAACTTCGCGCTCGCCGCATACGTGTGCCGCGAACGATACACCCGCAAAAACACTTCCTGCGCCAGCTCTTCCGCCACCGCCTGGTTGCGCGTCATGCGATACATGAAGCTGTTCATCGGTCGCCGGAACTTTTCCACCAGGTAATCGAACGCAGCGTCGTCCCCGGCGGCCACGCGCAGCATGACCTCGGCATCGCTCAGCATCTCCAGCACGGGCGTCTCAACCATGCCGGCCTGCACGATTTCGGGTGTCTCGACGGCGCCCGGCGCCGCTCCGCCCACGAGTATGCCCTGGTCTATCGCGATGCTCGCCACATCTCCTGTAACCCTCGCAGTCCCCGAAAGTTGTGTCAGTCTGGGCCAGATTGGCACTGGCTTCAGCGGGGTTCCGTCCGACCTTGACCGGAAGCAATTTTTGACGTTCCCGATCGCGTTTTTGGCCGCCTGGTTGCATTGTGGCAAAACTGCCCCGCCACAGCAGTGTAAAACAGTATCATGCACAAGTGGCTGACATCCGAGCAGCCGCAACTTGCATCCGTGCACTGCCCTCGCCCAATTCGTAGCGCGAAAGTGCTATCGCTGGTCCTCCGCCCTGGTTGCGCTGATATTCGCTTGGACGTTGCTCAACCCTTTCCGTCTCGCTGCCCAGGAAGCCCCGCAGCCTGAAGCTCCATTGCCCAGTCGCCGCCGGCCGCCACCACGCCCTTGGACCTCTCCGATGAGGTCGTCCGCGACGTCTTTTCCGAGCTTCCAGCGCAGCATGGAGGCCACACGACCTCGACCTCCTGCTCGGCATCTTCGACCGCGACGCTACCGCGGACTACCCCCAAATCCGCGACCAATTTGCGGCCTTCTTCCGCCTGCACGACAACATCAAGTTCCGCTATCAGCTCCTGCAGGTCACCGCCGACAAAGACGTTGCGTTCGCCACCGCCGACGTTGAAATGGACGCCGTCCCCGCCGACGCCCTCCCAACCGAGCAGCGCCGCACCACGCCAGATGCGCTTCCAGATGAAGCGAACCCCGAAAGGCTGGCGTCTCACCGGCCTTAAGCCCCTGGACTTCTTCACCCAGTAGGCCAACCGCATGAAGCGCGACTATCCTGAATATCCCATCATCGGCGTCGGAGCTGTCATCGTCGACGGCGATCGCGCCCTGCTGGTTCGCCGCGACACCGAGCCCCTCAAGGGCGAGTGGTCCGTACCCGGCGGAGTCTCTGGAACTCGGCGAGAAACTCCGCGACGGCGCTGCCCGCGAAGCCCTCGAAGAAACCGGCCTCCGCGTCGAAGTCGGCGAAGTTCTGGATGTCTTCGACAGCATCTTTCCCGACTCCAAGAGGCCGCACTCAGTACCACTACGTCCTGATCGACTTCCTCTGCCACCCGCTCTCCGGAGAAGCCGCTCCCGGCAGCGACGTCAGCGAAGTGCTGTGGGTCACCGCCGCGGACCTTGAGCGCCTCCAGCCTGCGAGATCCATCGCCCAGGTATTCGCAAGGCGTTCTGCCGTCAACCTCCGGTAGCGAGTCTCCACACCGTCTTGGGCGTCCCGGTTGCCCTTCAAGCCAAGGTCGCGTGGAGTCGAGGGCAGTTACTCGGGCGACTCAAAACAACAGAAAATTTCCTTAAAAATCTCTTTGCCGGTCATTTGTTTTCAATGGCTTGGGAGAAAAATCGTTGTATGTCGTTGATTCAGAAAATAGTTACGGCTATCCATTTCAGCCGTAAGGACTTAATGGCCCAATTTCGCACAAACGCCAGGTGCCACGCTCAGTTTGCAAAATGTCAAAGAACTCGTGCCTCGCCCGACGGAACTGACCCGCGTGCCTCGACCTACCTTGCCTTCGGCCGATCTGTGTCGACACACGCGACTCACCGGTAGGAATAGCAGACCGCCATGCGCAACCGCACGGGAAGCCGACGTGCCGAGAGTACGAAAGTCACGAGAGCTTCCCGGAACGGGAACGGCGAGCATTTCCGCGCGCCAAAATCAAAACGGCTCCTGCGCGGGAGCCGTTGGTCTCGCGTCAGACCGATGGTTCTAGGCGTAAATCCCGCGCTGGCGAATGGTAAACGCCACGCGGTCGATGGCCAGCATGTAGGCGGCGATGCGGTTGTTGACCTTGTGCTTTTCCGCGTAGCCCACCACGCCTTCGAACGACTCGACCATGATGTCCTTGAGTTGCTCGTTGACCACCGACTCCTTCCAGAAGTAGCCCTGGCGGTCCTGCACCCACTCGAAGTAGGAAGCGGTCACTCCACCGGCGTTGGCCAGGATGTCAGGCATCACGAAGACGTGCTTGTCGGCGAGGATGTCGTCGGCGGCAGCAGTCGTAGGACCGTTGGCGCCTTCGACCAGGACCTTCGCCTTCACCTTGTCGGCGTTGAGCGAGGTGATGACGTTTTCCGTCGCCGCCGGCACCAGTACGTCGCAATCGGTAATGAGCAGTTCTTCGGTAATCGCCCGCTCGGCGCCCTTGAAGCCGTGGATGGTGCCTTCCTTCTGGCGGTACTCGACGAGCGCGTTGATGTCGATGCCGTTGCTGTTGTATAGTCCGCCGTCCCACTCGCCGATGCCGACGACCTTGTAGCCGGCCTGATACATAAGTTGCGCCGCGTTCGATCCCACGTTGCCAAAGCCCTGGATGATGACGCGGGTGGCTTCTCTGTCCATCTTCAAGTACTTGATGGATTCGTCGGCGATGATCATCACGCCGCGGCCGGTGGCTTCGCGGCGTCCGCGCGATCCGCCCATGTTCAGCGGCTTGCCGGTGACGACGGCGGTGACCGTCTGGCGCATGTGCATGGAGTAGGTGTCCATCATCCATGCCATGGTCTGCTCGTTGGTGTTGACGTCGGGGGCGGGAACGTCTTTCTCGGGGCCAATGAACTCGATCAGTTCGGAGGTGTAGCGGCGGGTCATGCGCTCCAGTTCGCCTTTCGACATGTTCTTGGGATCGCAGATGATGCCGCCCTTGGCGCCGCCGAAGGGAATGTTCACTACGGCGCACTTCCAGGTCATCCAGCTCGCGAGGGCGCGCACTTCGTCGAGCGTGACGTCGGGCGCGAAGCGGACCCCGCCCTTGGCCGGGCCGCGGGCGATGGAGTGCTGCACGCGATAGCCGGTGAAGACTTCGAGCTGCCGCTGTCCATCATCACCGGAATGTGGACGATGATCTCGCGGTTGGGTTGCTGCAGTACGCGCCACAGGCCTTCGTCCAGATTGAGTTTGTGGGCGGCGATGTTAAAGCGCGCCGCTTGTTGTTCCCAGGGGTTTGTTTCTTGCGTGTGCGTGATTGTAGTTGCCATAAAACTCTCCGATAATTGCGGGGGCCAGCGGCCCGAGCTGATGAATGCATCCGCCCGACGCGAGAATAGCGTCAGTCGGGCGCACAAACCCTACGAGTATATGCACGGCACACCGGCGCGCAAGGCAAAGGACGCGACAATCCGGCTACCGTATAATTCCACTTACCCCGTCATACAGCGCCCAAATCCCGATGCTGACGCCCGATTACAAGACTTTTCTGCAGCTTAGCCGCGATGCCACGCTGGTTCCGGTGGCCAAGACGCTCAGCGCCGACCTTCTGACGCCGGTAGGCGCCTTTCTCAGCGTCGCCGACGGGCAGAAGTACGCCTTCCTGCTGGAGTCCGTCGAAGGCGGCGAGCGCATCGGACGCTACACTTTCGTGGGGGCGCAGCCGCGCATGATCATTACCGCGCGCGGGAGGAGTATCTCCATCCGCCGCGGCGCAAAAGAAGAAAAGCTGTCGGGCAAAGTGAACGACGTCTTGCGCGAAACCCTGCGGCAGTACCGCTCGGCGCATCGTTCCCGGACTGCCGCCGTTTACCGGTGGTGGAGTCGGATACTTCGCCTACGACATGGTGCGGCAGTTCGAGCGCCTGCCCGAAACCGCGAAGTCCGATGTCAACCTGCCCGACTGCATCTTCACCTTCTACGACCGGCTGCTGGCCTTCGACCACCTCAAGCACCAGTTGCACATTATCGCCGCCGCCGACGTTCGTGCCGAGTCGCCACGCAAGGCCTATGACCGCGCCTTGGCCGACATTGACGCGCTGGAGCGCAAGCTGGTGCGCGGCATCCATCGCCAGGGACTCGGCTGGTCGGCCCCGGCCAAACGCAACCCGCTGAAGGTACGGACCACGACCACGCATGACGACTTTCTGGACAGCGTACGTCGGGCGAAGGAATACATCGCCGCCGGCGACATCTTCCAGGTAGTGCTGTCGCAGCGTCTCGACTTCAAGCTGCCCACCGAGCCCTTCCAGATTTATCGCGCCCTGCGCACAGTCAATCCGTCACCCTACATGTTCTACCTGCAATTCGACGATACGCAGGTGGTAGGCGCGTCACCGGAGATGCTGGTGCGCATCACCGGGCGCAAGCTGGAGTACCGTCCGATCGCGGGCACACGCCGGCGCGGCGAAGAGGCCGCGGACGATGAGCGGCTGCTCGACGAATTGCGCCACGACGAGAAAGAACGCGCCGAACACGTCATGTTGGTCGACCTCGGCCGCAACGACCTGGGCCGCGTTAGCGAGTACGGCTCGGTCAAAGTCGCCGACCTGATGTATGTGGAGCGCTACTCGCACGTGATGCATCTGGTTTCGGCGCTGGAGGGCCAGCTTCGTCCCGAGCTCGATGCGCTGGACGCGGTGGCGGCCTGCTTCCCGGCGGGGACGTTGAGCGGCGCGCCGAAAGTACGCGCGATGGAGATCATCGAAGAGTTGGAGCCCGTGCGCCGCGGCGTGTATGGAGGAGCGATTCTTTACGCGGACTACGCTGGCAACCTCGATTCCTGCATCGCCATTCGCACGATGGTCGTTCACCGCGGCCATGCCTACGTGCAAGCGGGCGCCGGCATCGTCGCCGACTCCGACCCCGAGAGCGAATACCAGGAGTGCATGAACAAGGCAAGCGCGCTCCTCCGTGCGGTGGAAAAGGCAAGTGGATAGTGGATTGTGGATCGTGGATAGGTGCGGAGAACATCATGCAATCAACCTGCAAGAAAATCAGCAGTTACAGAGATCTCGTCGCCTGGCAAAAGTCGGTCGAGCTAGTGACCGAGATTTACGCTGCCACTTCGCAGTTTCCGCGGGAAGAAATGTTCGGACTTACTTCCCAATTGCGGAGATGCGCGGTTTCTGTGCCCAGCAACATTGCAGAAGGCCAGGGAGGGGCTACGAAGGGCGAGTTTGTCCAATTCCTGTCCCATGCACGAGGGTCGTTGTTCGAGCTCGAAACTCAGCTGCTAATCGCCGGCAAACTGGGACACCTTCCACACGAGCGGGAATCCGCGATTGCGGCCAGGGCCGAGGAGGTCGCTCGAATCTTGAATGGTTTGCTTACATCGTTGGGTGTCGCAAGTCGTAAACTATCCACTACCCACTAACCACTATCCACTGAAATGATTTTCGTCCTCGACAATTACGATTCCTTTACTTACAACCTGGTCCAGTACATTGGGGAACTGGGGCACGAAGTCGTGGTACGCCGCAACGACCAAACCTCGCTGGAGGAAATCGACCAGCTCGCGCCCGAGCGCATCGTCATTTCGCCCGGACCTTGTACGCCGCACGAAGCTGGCCTCAGCATGGATGTGATCCGGCACTTCGCCGGTAAAATTCCGATTCTCGGCGTCTGCCTCGGGCACCAGGCCATTGGCGCCGTGTTCGGCGGCAAGGTAGTCCGAGCCGCCAACCTGATGCACGGCAAAACCAGCGAAATCGAACACGACGGGAAGACGATTTTTCGAGGTATTCCCTCTCCCATGACCGCCACTCGATATCATTCGCTGATCGTCGAGGAGAAGGGCTTGCCGGCGGAGCTGGAGATTTCCGCCACCTGCCGGGATCGTGACGGCGGACGCGTAATCATGGGGCTACGGCACCGCCGCTACCCGGTTGAGGGAGTGCAATTTCATCCCGAAAGTGTGCTCACCACCCACGGCAAGCATATGGTCCGCAACTTCCTACCGAAGTGCGCAGCGAGAGCCACTTAAAGGCTATGGCAAAATCGCGGCTGAAAGCGTCAACTGTAGCCAACAGCCGCGAAAAATGAGCGGTTGGACATCTCGTCGTCTGCCATGTCTGATCGAAGCACACTACTGCGCTTGGTTCCATCTCCCGACTCGCGACCCAGCGTAGCCTGGCGCTACGGCGCGGCAGTGCTGATATCGCTTGTCTTCATCGCTCTACGCTGGCTTCTGGCCCCGTTCATTGGATACGACTATCCCTTTTCGATCCTCTTCATTCCGATTGCCCTGTCGGCATTCTATGGTGGTATGGGCCCGGGGCTGTTATCGATACTCACCATTCTGGCGCTGGCCGATTACTTTCTGATTCCGCCCCTGTACACGCTCGGCTTCCCTGACAACAAAGCGGTACTCTCCAATTTCCTGTTTGCGGTTTCCGGTCTGGTTGTTTCGGTTTTGGGCGAGATGGGCGGCAGAGCCGCGTTGCTGGCATCCCACGAAGCGGAGTTGCGCCGGATGGCACAACAGCAGGCGCTGGTCAGCGAAGAGCGGCTGCGAATTGCCGAGCAGATTGTTGCCGGTGGCGTTTGGGAGTGGGACATCCCCGGCGAGTCTGTCTTCTGGAGCGACGGCTACCGACGGCTGCTCGACTACCCGATGGATGAACATCCGTCCCAGGAAAAGTGGCTGCGGAGCGTCCACGCCGACGACCGGGAACGGGTATCCGGACTGTTAGAGGACGTGTTCCGCGAGCAACGCCACCACACCACGATCGAGTACCGCATTGTCACCGACAGCGGGCGCACTCGTTGGATCTCCTCACATGGGCGGGTGTTGTACGACAGCACCGGCCACCCCAAGCGCATGATCGGCATAAACCTCGACATCACTTCGCGACACCTGGCGGAGGAGACGGCCCGGAACAACGAGGCCAAGATGCGCCTACTGATGCAGTACGCCCGCGTGGGCGACTTCGAGTGGAATCCCCGCGATGGCAGCATTTACTGTTCGCCGGAGTTTTACGAAGTGCTGGGACTGGATCCGGCGGTGCCGCCGCGGTTCGACTCCCTCATCAACCTCGTTCAACCCTCCGACCGCGAACGGATTCGCGACCTTTTCAACACTCTGCCGGAGAACCCGGGCCGGGATTTTGATTTCGAAAACCGCGTCATCGGATCCAACGGCGTGGAGCGGCTCGTCCACGCCCGGGGTGCAGCCATCCGCAACGAGAGTGACGGAACCGTGCGGGTGGTCGGCATTGCCATTGACCTCTCCCGTGGCGACAAGGAAATGCTCGCCTCCTGACCTCGCGCGCCGCAAAGACCGATACAATCACATTAACGCCGGTCGCTTCCGGCTGCCATTTCACGGGGAACTCCAAAGCTACATCCTTCGTCCCGAGAACACCCTATGCCTGATACCGTCGAGCTTCGTGGAATTCACAAAACCTATGACCAGTTTGTCGCCGTCGATCATCTCTCACTGAGCATTCGCGAAGGCAGCGTTTATGGTCTGCTCGGCCCCAACGGCGCAGGCAAGACCTCCACCATCCGTATGATGATCGGCATCACCATTCCCGACGAGGGCGAGGTCCGGCTCTTCGGCGAGAAGTTTCATCGCGGCCAACTGGACCGCGTCGGCTACCTGCCGGAGGAGCGCGGCCTCTACAAGCGCATGAAGGTGCTCGACCATTTGGTGTTCCTCGGGCGCCTACATGGCCTGAGCGCCGCCGAATCGCGGAAGCGCGCCCTCGACTGGTGCGAGCGCCTGGAGATCGCCGATTGGGTGCACAAGAAGGTGGAGGAGCTATCCAAGGGGATGCAGCAGAAGATTCAATTTGTCGCCGCGCTGTTGCACGATCCTGACCTGCTCATCCTCGATGAGCCCTTCTCCGGTCTCGATCCGTCCAACGCGGTAATGCTCAAGGACGTGATGGTCGAGCTGAAAAACACAGGCAAGACCATCCTTTTCTCCACCCACCGCATGGACCAGGTCGAGCGCCTCTGCGACTCCATCTGCCTCATCGATCACGGCCGCAGCGTGCTGGAAGGCGACCTGAAGAAGATCAAGTCCAGCTACGGAAAGAACACCGTCCAGATGCAGTATGAGGGCGAAGCGCCGTTTGACCACAATGAGTCCATCGAGTCGGTCAACGACTACGGCAACTATGTGGAATTGCGCCTTAAGCCTGGCGCCGACGCGCAGCAGTTGCTCCGCACTGCTTGCGAGCGCGCCCGCATCAGCCGCTTCGAGCTGATGGAGCCCTCGCTGGAAGAAATTTTCATCGACACGGTGAAGCAGAATGCATAACGCATGGCTGATGATTCAGCGCGAGTATCTGGAGCGCATCCGCTCGAAGGCCTTCATCATCATGACACTGCTCATGCCAGTGTTCATGGCCTCAACCATTCTCATTCCCGTGTTTCTGGGGGACCTCAAATCGGGAAGCACGCGGCATATCGTTCTGGTGGCATCGGATCCCGCCATCGCCGAAGCCGTTAAGCAGGAATTGATGGTCCCTCCAGCGAAGGACAAAAACCCCGCGCAAACCAAGGACGCGGCCGCCTCGGCCTCGAAATCAGAGAAGCCGCGTTACGCCATCGAAATCGACTCCACTGTCACAGAAACCGAGCGCGATAACCTGCGACGGCAAGTCTCCGACGGCAAGATCGATGGCTTCCTCTGGCTCTCGGCCAGCGACCTGGCCAACCGCAAGGTTGTCTACAGCGCCAAGGATGTCACCGACTTCGGCGAAGGTATCGAGGTGCGCAACGCTGTCCACTCCGCCATCATGAAGCAGCAACTTGCGCAGAAGGGCATGAGCGGCGCGGAGGTCGAAAGCGTCCTCAAGCCCATCGACTTCGACTCCATCCGCATCGAAAAGGGCAAGGAAGGCGCCAGCGGAATCTCGGTGTTCCTGGTCTCGTTCACCATGGTTATGCTGCTCTATGTGAACGTACTGGTCTACGGATTTGCCGTCATGCGCTCCATCATCGAGGAGAAATCCTCGCGCATCCTGGAGGTACTGCTTTCCTCGGTCACGGCGAAACAATTGCTTGCCGGAAAGATCATTGGCGTGGGCGCCGTCGGCTTGACGCAGACCATCATCTGGCTGCTGGTCGGGCTGGCCTTTTCCCTCCCAGGACTGGCGGCCTCACACTCCATGATGTCCAACATCCACATTCCCCTGGCGGGCGTGGCGGCCTTCGGAGTGTTCTTCATCCTCGGCTACTTCCTCTACTCCACGATGTACGCGGCCCTGGGCTCGATGGTGAACTCCGACCAGGAAGCGCAGCAGGTGCAGTGGCCGGCCATGCTGCCCATCGTCTTCGCCATCATTCTGAGCACGCCGGTGCTGCAGCACCCCAACTCGCAACTTGCGTTCTGGACTTCGATGGTTCCGTTCTTCGCGCCCATCCTGATGTTCGTCCGCATCATGGCCGAGACGCCGCCCATGTGGCAGATTGTCCTGTGCATTGTCGTCTCATGTTGCTGACCACCTGGGGACTACTGGGACTCTCGTCGCGCATCTACCGCGTCGGCATCCTGATGTATGGCAAGCGGCCAACATTGCCGGAACTGCGGAAATGGCTGCGGTATGCAGGGTGAAGTCTATGGTTAGTGGGTACACGGATGTGTCGGGGTTGAATGCAATCGCGGCGTACGTGAGGCGCGTTGAAGGCGGCGGGGCTCGAAGCTCGGTTTTCTATCCACTATCCACCATTCACTATCCACTGATTTAGAACTTTTCCCGTGCCCCAAGAACCTAGCGCCACTGCGGACGATTCCGGCGACCGCAAGTTCACGCTCTGGCAGCGCCTGCAACTCACCTTGGTCACCTCAATTGTCTCAGCCTTTATCGCTTTGGTCGGACGCACCCTCCGAGTCGAGTTCTCCTGGGAAGAAGGCTCCATCGGCAGCATGGACAATGTTCATCCCGGCATCTACCCCTTCTGGCATCGCTGCGTGCTGGGCGCAGTCTGGATCTTTCGCCACCGTAACCTCGCCGTCCTCACCAGCCAAAGCCGCGACGGCGAATTCATCGCCCGTGTCATTCAACAATTCGGCTATGTCCCCATTCGCGGCTCCAGCTCGCGCGGTGGCCAGCGCGGACTACTGGAAATGCGCTCCCACGTCATGGGAGGCCTTGGCGCGGCCTTCACCATCGACGGCCCCCGCGGCCCCCGCTACATCGCCAAGAAGGGACCGGTCGTACTGGCCCGCACCACCGGCGTACCTATTACCGCGTTTTACGTTGCTCTGGAGAAGGCCTGGGTCCTCAAAACCTGGGACACGATGATGATTCCCAAACCGTTTTCGCGGGCGTACGTCTCGCGTCGCGCGCAAGATTTTCGTCCCCGCCGACGCCGACGACGACCGTTTGGAAGCGCGCTTACGCTGAGATGCAGGCGGCACTCGAGCGCGTCACCGCTCACGCTGAGTCGCAGTTTTCCTCGCCTGCGGTATTGACACGTCCCCGCCCCGCCGATAGAGTCAAAGTTTCCCCTCGGGCAAATTTTTCCCGCAGGTTGTTCTTTCCAGTTCATCCACCAGAGGTTCGCGCGTTCCGCCGCTGGGGCGGAACAGGGAAGCGGGTGCAAATCCCGCGCTGCCGCGCAACTGTAAGCGAGTGTTTTGGCGTCAGGCCACTGTGCAAACGGGAAGGCCTCCGCCGTAGGACGCGATGCACGCATCGCAGCCCGCAAGTCAGGAGACCGGCGCGAACCTCCATCCAACCCCTTTCGCGTGAGGAGGAGAGTTGACACGTTCCGTCATTTTTTTTCTTGCCCTGCTGGCCGCAATGCCCTCTGAGTGCAGCCGATCTTCACCCTGATTGTGCAGAGCCCGTCCGGCGAGCGTGTCGCGGGACGTCCAGGTCTCGCTGTATCGCGTCCGCGGACCACGCCGGTGTCGCCATACTCACTACCACCGGCGACGGCGTTGCGGCGTTCTCGAACCTGCCCGACGGCGCATTACCAGGCTGAAGTCCTCGCTCCGGGATTCGCCGCGCAGAATCGTGTCGCGTGTCTCGTTCCCCAGCCCTGAACCCGCTGGCTGTTGAGCTGCAGCTCGCCACCATACCGCAGACCGTTGTCGTCTCGGCCACCGCAACCCCCGATGTCGCCAGCGAAGCCGGCGGCCGTCCACCGACTTCCTCAACGGTCAGCAACTCACGCTGCTGAACCCGCCCGCAGCCGGCGATGCCCTCAGCTACATTCCCGGCGCTATCGTCAACACCAGCGGACGTCGCGGCGAGCCAGGCCAGCCTCTTCGTGCGCGGCGGCGAGTCCAGCTACAACAAGGTTCTGATCGACGGCGTCCCCGTAAACGACCCCGGCGGTTTCTATGACTTCGGCGTCACCCCGATGAACGGCATCGACCGCATGGAAGTCGTGCGCGGCCCCGAGAGCACCATCTACGGCACCGACGCCATGACCAGTGTGGTGCAGATGTGGACCGCGACCGGCACGTCGCTGAAGCCGGTCTTCGAGTTCGGCGCCGATGGCGGAACTTTCTCCACCGCCAACGGATACGCTTCCGTCGCCGGCTCCAACAAAATCTACGACTACAACTTCTTCCTCAACCAGTTCGACACCCAGGGACAGGGCGTCAACGACGCCTACTCCAACGCCCTGCAGGGCGGCAACCTTGGAATCCGCTTCTCGCCGCGCGTCGCGCTTGCGCCTGCGCCTGCGCCACTCGAATAACTGGACGGGCGTGCAGTCGAACTGGTGGTTCAACGGCGACCCTGTCCTGCCGCCGAACTCCAACCAGGTCGCCCACCAGAACAACTTCCTCGCCAGCGCCCAGCTCTCCGTCAGCGGCCCCGGCGCATGGCAGCATAGCTTTACCGGATTCGAGTACAACCACCTGCAAGCCAACTCGCAGCAATACGTCGATCCCGGCCGCGAATTCTTCGACAGCCCCTTCTCCAACCTCAGCAAATACAACCGCGCCGGCTTCGGCTATCAGGGCACGTGGACGCCGCGCCCCTGGGCGCAAACCACCGTCGGCTACAACTTCGAGGACGAGAACGGCCACATCACCTCGATCTTCGCCCCCGGCACGGATTACGCTTCGTTCAGCAACACCAGCGGTCTCCGCTTCAATAACTACTTGTTCGCGCAGGAGCTACTGAACTGGAAGCGCATCTCTGGCTTAGTTGGCGTCGGTTACGTTAACGACACCAGCTTCGGCTCAAAAGTAGTGCCGCGCGCCTCAGCGTCGCTTCTACTCTTCCGCGGCAATGAGGCTTTCAACGGCACCCGCCTGCGCATCGGATACTCCGAGGGCATTAAGGAACCCAGCTTCCTGCAGTCGTTCGGTATCTCGGGAACCTATCCGGTGCTGCCCAATCCGAACCTTCAGCCCGAACAAAACAAATCATGGGAGGCCGGTTTCGACCAGGGATTCTGGGGCAACAAGCTTTCGCTGACCGCCCTCTACTACAGCAACCAGTTTCACAACCAGATTCAGTTCCAGACCGACCCGGTCGATTTCACCAGCCAGTACGTCAACCTCAACAAGTCGATGGCGCACGGGGCTGAGGTGGAACTCCACGGGCAGTTCGGCCCGCACTTCTCCTTCACCGGAGCGTACACCTACACCTCGACGCGCATTGACGAAGCGCCGCCTTGCGCACAGCCGTATTGCGACCCGCTCATCTATGGCGTAGGCGCGCCCTTGCTGCGCCGCCCCAAACAGGCCGGAACGCTGCTGCTCACCTACACCCGCCCGCGCTTCGGCGCCACGGTTGGCGCGGTCGCCGTCGGGCGCAGGCCCGACTCCGATTTTTTGTTCGGATACATCCCGCCCATTTACTACGCCGCGGGCTACGCGCGCCTCGATCTCGGAGGCTGGTACAACCTGACGCGCCACGTCACCGCCTACGCCAACGTGGGTAACGCGCTCAACAACCATTACAACGAGGTTCTGGGATATCCGGCGCTGAAGGCCAACTTCCGCGCTGGAATGCGGTTTACTCTGGGTGGGGAGTGAGGTCGAAACCGGAAGGCTGCAGTCCTTACAATGAGCCACTGACCGCCAGCCGTTTATCTAGTCGTCGCCGCGGCCCGCGCCCACATGGTTCTGCGCGTGATACTTCATACGGATCTCGCGCAGCTTGCTGACGTGGGTTTCGCTCAGCGGCTTCTGCCGGCCGAGCATGTGGGTGACCAGCGCGATCTTGGCGTAGTGCTCCACCGTCTCCATGTTCATGTAGGCGGTCAGCAGGTCTTCGCCATAGGTAACCACGCCGTGGTTGGCCATCAGGATGGCATCGTGCTCATGGATCAGCGGGGCCAGAGCCTCCGCCAGTTCCGGCGTGCCCGGAGTTTCGTAGTGGGCCAGCGGCACCGTACCCAGCGCAATGATGATCTCCGAACACAACGCGCTGTCCAGCGGCATGCCCGCCGCGGCAAATCCGGTAGCTGTCGGAGGATGCGCATGTACCACCGCACCGACGTCGGGACGGTTCCGGTAAATAAACAGGTGCATGGCGATTTCGGTGGAAACGTTGCGCCGTCCGCTGACCTTGTGCCCCAGCGGGTCCACGATGACCATGTCGTCAGGCGACATCATGCCCTTGCTCATCAGCGTGGGTGTGCATAGAAAATTACCGTCGCTCAGGCGCACCGACAGGTTACCGTCGGTGGCTGCCACCAAGCCGGTCTGATGCAGCAGTTTCCCGAAGTGGACGATTTCGTCCCGATGTTCCTGCGCCGTCTTCATGAACCCACACTTCTGGTAACAATTGCCCCAGTGTCTTTATCGTAACCCAGTTTTCGAAATCCGCGAAGCGGTTCCGGCGTCTTTTCCTGAATTTCGATAGGGCATAATCGCTGTGTGCTGGTTTCTGACTTCGACTACCACCTGCCCGAAGAATTGATCGCCAAGCAACCTCTGGCTGACCGGGCGGCCGCGCGCATGTTGCACCTCAGTCGCGCCACCGGCAGCCTGCGCGATAGCACGTTTCGGCAATTCCCCGACCTGCTCCGCCCTGACGATATACTGGTGGTTAACAATACGCGCGTCCTGCCGGCGCGTCTCTTCGGACACCGCAGCGGCTCGCGCGCCCAACCCATTTCGCCGTCGAACCCGGCCGCCTCGCAATTCCTGCACGGAAAAGTCGAGGCGCTGCTGACCAGGCGGCTTTCCACCGAGCCAAATATTTGGGAGGCCCTCGTTCATCCCGGACGAAAGCTGGGCATTGGCGAGCGGATTTACTTCGGCAGCGACGCTACCGAGCACTCGCATGATCTGGCCGCCGAAATCGTCGCCCGCGGCGACCTTCGGCGAGCGCCACCTGCGCTTCGATCCGCGTCGCGCGATTTCTTCGCCGTGCTGGAGCGCATCGGGCACGTCCCGCTGCCGCCCTATATCGATCGTCCCGACACGCCGCTCGATCGCGAGCAGTACCAGACCGTCTACGCCCGTCCGCTCGGCTCGGTCGCCGCTCCCACTGCCGGACTTCACTTTACGCCGGAGGTTCTTGATCGCATCCGCGCTCGCGGCATCGACACCGCCGAGGTCACGCTGCACGTCGGACTCGGCACATTCCAGCCCATCCGCGTCGAAGTGGTCGAGGAGCACAAGATCCACCGCGAGTGGTACTCGATTTCCGCCGAGGCCGCCGAAAAAATCGAGCGCGCCCGCGCCGAGGGACGCCGCATCGTCGCCGTCGGCACCACCACCGTACGCACACTGGAGTACGCAGCGCGCCGGTCGCCCGATGGCCGTATCCCACCGCAATCCGGCGAAGCCGACATCTTTATCTATCCCGGATTCGACTTCCGCGTCATCGGCGCCCTGCTCACCAACTTCCATCTGCCCAAATCCACTCTCATCATGCTGGTCTCCGCCTTCGCTGGCCGCGAACAGACGCTCGCCGCCTACGAGCACGCCGTGCGGGAACGGTATCGGTTTTATTCGTACGGGGATTGCATGTTTGTAGAGTGATTCCGGCAAATTCGTGTGCTCTGTCCAAGCCAAGCTTGAGCGGGATTTTCCTGTCTCATTTCGAGTAGACTTTCCGCGTGCCTCCCAAGAAAAAATCCGCCACGCCCTCTGCTGCTCCCAAGTCCGAAAGCACGACCGCGCTCCCACCCGAGCCGAATGATTCCAAGGGCCGCATCTTCCTCATCGATGCGATGTCGTTCATCTTCCGCGCTTACCATGCGATGGCTGGGCAACGTCCCATGTCGAACAAGGCGGGGCTGCCGACCGGTGCGACGTTCATCTTCGTCAACATGCTGCGCAAGCTGCGCGCCGACTTCGCTCCCCACTACATCGCCGCCGCCTTCGATCTCGCCGGCCCCACTTTCCGCGACGAGCAGGCCGCGGCCATGCCGACCCATCGCAAGTTCGACGCCAAGACTCAGACCTACGTTGACGTCGAGTACGCGGGCTACAAGGCCAACCGCGCCGAGATGCCCGCTGACCTGGCGCAGCAGATTCCGTACATCCGGCGCGCGCTTGAAGCCTTCCGCGTGCCTATCATCGAGTCCAAGGGCTACGAAGCGGATGACGTCATCGGCACGCTCGCGCGCAAGGCAGCAGCAGAAGACTACTCCGTCTTCGTCGTCTCCAACGACAAGGACATGATGCAGCTCGTCACTGACCGCGTCTGGGTGCTCAACCCGCCCAAAGACAACCTCATCTGCGATCCCGCCAAGGTCGAGGAGATCCTCGGCGTGCCGCCTGAGCGCGTCATCGACCTCATGGCCCTGCGCGGCGACGCCGTGGACAACGTGCCCGGCGCGCCCGGCATCGGCGACAAAGGCTCGGTCGATCTCATCCAGCGCTTCGGAACGGTCGAAGCCGCCCTCGACCGCGCCGCCGAAGTCGAGCGCAAGACGTATCGCGAGTCGCTGCAGAACAACCGCGACATGGTGCTGCTCAGCAAAGAGCTGGTCACCATTCATACCGACGTTCCTGTCGAGTTCGACCCCGCGAAGATGCAGGCGCAGGCGCCGGACACCGAAGCCGCCCGCGCGCTGTTCACCGAGCTGGAGTTTAATACCTTGACGCGCGAGTTCCTCACGGAGAGCGTTGAACTCGGCAAAACCGATTACCGCGAGGCCAAGACCGGCAAAGACATCGAGAGCCTGCTGAAACAAGTCAGCAAAGAACCTGATGCGATCCTCGCGATTGCTGTCGAAAACTCCGGCACGGTCGCCGCCGATTCCGAGGACGCTGAAGCCGACGAAGCGCCGGACCGCCAACTGTCGCTTGGCGCCGCCGAACCAACCGCTCCTTCGCAGCTGAAACTGGCGCTCTCGACAAAATCCGGCGCTGCTTTGTCGCTCACATTCGATGACGCAACGCCATCCGCGCTCAAGCAAGCGCTGGAAGATCCGAAGGTCCCGAAAGCGATCCACGACGCGAAGGCAGCGACGCATGCGCTTGCCGAGCGTGGCGTTGCACTCGCGGGCGTCCGGCAAGATCCCCTGCTCTACTCCTACCTGCTCAACCCGACCTACAGCAAGTACGGCCTCGCCGATGTCGCCCTGCGCACCTTCAACCTCAAGATGAGCGACTCGCTGGGCGAAGCCGCCGACCTCACGCTGCGCCTTGCCAACAAGCTGCGCGACGATGTCGCCGCCTCTAACCTGACGAAGCTCTATGACGACATCGATCTTCCCATGTCGCCGGTGCTGGCGCGTATGGAAGCCGCCGGCATCAAGATCGACACTGAAGTCCTCGCAGAAATGTCGCAGCGCCTGGAGCGCGAAGCCAGCGCTAAGGCGCGCGAAATCTGGGAGAAGTCCGGCGTCGAGTTCAACATCAACTCGCCCAAGCAACTCGGGGACGTGCTCTTCAACAAGCTCAACCTCACCAAGCCGTTCAAATCGGGCAAGGGCAAAGTTATCTCCACGGCGGTTGACGTGCTCGAAGGCCTGGCTTCGGAGCACGAAGTTCCCAAGCTCGTCCTCGAATACCGCCAGCTCACCAAGCTCAAATCGACTTACGTGGATGCGCTGCCCGCGTTGCTCAATCCGCGCACGCGCCGACTGCACACAACGTTCAACATGGCAGGATCGGCGACAGGGCGGTTGTCGTCGATCAATCCGAACCTGCAGAACATTCCCATCCGCACCGAGCTGGGACGCGAGATTCGCGCCGCCTTCGTCGCCGAACCCGGCAATCTGCTGCTCGCGGCCGACTACTCGCAAATTGAGCTGCGCCTGCTGGCACACTTCTCTGAAGACCCGTTGCTGGTCGAGGCGTACAGGCGTGGCGACGATATTCATACGCTCACCGCGTCGCAGGTCTTCGGCGTGCCTGCCGACGAGATCGACGCCGAACATCGCCGCCGCGCGAAGGCCGTAAACTTCGGCATCGTGTATGGCCTGTCGGCGTTCGGGCTGTCGCAGCAAATCGGCATCGACCAGAAAGAGGCCAAGCGCTTCATCGACGCGTACTTCGAAAAGTATGCGGGCGTGCGCACGTTCATCGACCGCACGCTGGAACAGGCACGCGCCGGAGCAAAAGGTTGCGACGCTGTTTGGCCGGATTCGGCCGATTCCCGACATCCTCAGCTCGAACCCAAACTTGCGGGGATTTGCCGAGCGAACCGCCGTGAACACTCCGCTGCAAGGAACGGCTGCTGATCTCATCAAACTGGCCATGATTCGCATCGATGACGAACTTCGCGAGCGCAAATTGCAATCGCGCATGCTGCTGCAGGTGCACGACGAACTGGTGTTCGAGGTCCCCGAAGTCGAACTCGACGCGATGAAACAGCTCGTCGTGGAGCAGATGGAGAATGTGTTTGAGCTGAAAGTGCCGCTGAAGGTTGATCTCGGCGTGGGAGCGAATTGGCGGGACTTGGAGTAGATCGAGGGTTGAGGAGCTTGAAGTCGGCGTCGTTCCAAAGTGGGACAATGTCCGATAACGCGTACCCCCCTCCCCCCGCCATTTTTGTAAAATCCTCATTCTGTTGAAGATAGCGGGGCGTAGCGCCGCAAAATCTTCTGCGCGTAGGACTTACGGGTAAATTCCTCTTAATAAAGGAGTTAGGTTGGATTTTCGCGGGATGGACGGGAGTGCTGAAGGGGAAAAGCGTCACAATGCAACAGCGAATGAAGCCAGTCACAGGTCGAACCACCTTGTTGGCGACGGGGGTAGTTTCTGGCTGCGCCTCCAAGGACACAGCTCTCCCTCATCGTTCCAGCGGAAGTGTACGAGCAGGAGCGGGAAGGCGCAAGCGAGTTAGTCACGGATCAGCGTGACGGATGAACCATGGCAGTGGTCGGACAAGAGGTTTTCACCACAGAGGCACAGAGACACTGAGAGTTGGAAGTCTTCACACGGAGCGCACGGAGGCCTAAGGTCACACTACAATTGCCACCGAAGGAAACAGTGGGGCACGCGCCAGTTGTCGGTGGTCAGTGCGGCTTATAAGACCCACCCGGCCCAAACTAGGCCGGATAGGGCACTCGGCTGAAGGTAGAATTGGGCGCCAGCTAAATGGCCAGTAATCTCTAACGCAAGGCGGTGCAAGCGATTGAGTACTCATTGAAACAAGGAATTATCGACAATGCTTGAGATGCTCGACCTCGGGTCTTCGGTCGCCGAGTCCGATACGGTCCTCGAGAGCGCAAGAATTGAAACGTCGGCATTCTCCGACCTCCTAATGGATCGAGTGGATCTTATTCCGGGAACGAAGGGATCGGGCAAGAGCGCACTCTTCCGTATTTTCGTCGACTTCCTGCCGGACATCCTCTTGCGGGACCGAAAGGTAGTCGTCGCGCACGGCATTCAGGCGCCGGGCGACCCAGTATTTCACGCTTTTATTGATCGATTCTCGACTTTGTCGGAAGAAGAATTTGTCAGCTTTTGGTGCATTTATCTTGTGTCCCTCGCGCATGAGCAGTTCATAAAAGGCAAGCGATATGCCGAATTCTTAAGATTGGCTGGTCCTGAGATTCAGAAATTTCGACAGGCTTGCGCGAGTGCAAGAATTCCGGAGATTGAAGCGAAGAAGTCTCTAAAGGACATCCTCGAGTGGACCCTGCACGTCCTCTCGTCTTGGCGACCAAAACTCAAGTATCAGATACCAGGCGATTCTGGCGATTGGGAGCTAGACCTATTCGGCTCGAAAATTGATAGAAGCGGCGAATTGTCCAGTGAGGCGACCGGACATTCACTTCCCACGTATGTCAACGACATCAAAGAGTCTCTAGAATCGGTGCTGCTAGCCGCTCATGTTTCGCTGTGGCTGATGGTTGACCGACTGGATGAGATATTCCCGCGACGATCTGAAGTGGAGAGGAAAGCCCTTCGCGGCCTCCTTCGTGCCATGCGGTACTTCGCCTCAGCCAACATCAGAGTCAAGGTATTTCTGCGTGACGACATGCTTGAGCAAGCGGTCAGAACCGAAGACGGATTCACGGCGCTGACCCATGTCACGGTTCGACAGGCAGACACGCTCCGTTGGACGCAGGATCAAATCCTCGCGATGATTGTGAAGCGGTTCTTCGCAAACGCAGCACTCGCGCACTATCTAGATATAAGTCGCGACCAACTAGAGGCGAGCGCAGCGTATCGAGCCGCGTGCTTTAATCGGATTTTTCCACTTACCGTATTCCGTGGTCCGAAGCAGAGCCAGACCATTCGCTGGATATTTAATCGCTGCGCCGACGGACGCGGAGTAGTCACACCCCGCGATGTACTGGATCTGCTAATTCGTGCGAGACAAAAACAGCAGGACATTTGCTCCGCAGATCCAGAAGGCACCTCCGAGTACATCATCGGCGCCGCAGCAATCCAGTACGGGTTTGAGGAACTATCCAAACGAAAGCGAGAAACGTACCTCGTGGCCGAATTCCCTCATCTCTGGAAAGACATCGAGAAATTCATGGGGGGCAAAACAGACTACGACGCACCGGCACTTCATGACGTCCTAGGGTCCAACTGGAAGGCGATTTCCGAACACCTACTGGCCATCGGTTTTTTTTCAAGGAGCGAGAAGAAAGGTGGGGAGGTGTTTTCAGTTCCGTTCCTGTACAGGCATGGCCTGAACCTCACTCAGGGGAAGGCTTGAACCGGCCCGGTGACCCAAGTTCGCGTCCTTCCGTTGGACGGGAACCTAGGTAAACGTGGGTGCCTCATCGTTTTCCTAGGCTTGGGAAAGGGCGGGCGTTGAGAACTCTCTCCCGACGTCATCTTGAGCGAAGGCGCAGGAAATAGTGGTGCGGCGTTGCGGTGCAGTCGCCAGAACTACAGGCACCGGCCGAAGCGTAGTATCAAGTCTGGGGTGAAACATCGTGGCAGATCAGCCGTACACAAATGTGTTTACCGACGTTCACAACAAGATCAAAGAGCTTAAGGAACGCACTGCCGCAGCCAACAGAGACGACCGTGAGCTTCGCGAAGGTAGAGTAGCTGAGGAAACCAAGAAACTGCGCGAGTTCGGGGACAAGTAGTCAGAATCACGTGCGTTGGGGTGCCCAAGATTCGGGCGCTAATCTAGACAGACGAACCCGGCCTGGCAGGGACGGCATATCTAATCCCATCGCTTCAGCGCCTATTACAAAACCAAGATCGCCGCTGCGCGGCTGCTTCTGCCGCAACATCGTGGGGGCCACCTGCGAAAATCCCCACTCAAGGCCAAAAGAAGGCCTTGAATGGGGCACCCAGCGTGATCGCCGATTCGGTTCCCGCGCCTTACGCGCGGGTGAGGAAGATGGGCAGGCCCAGCTTATGGTCGTACATGGGACGGTAGCGCTCGGTGTTGTACATGGTGGCGACGTCCACTTTGCGCGGGCCCAGCTTCGGGTCGGGGATCGGGACCATGGCGTAGCAACCGCTGTTGATCGCCGTCATGAGGCCGGTCTTTCCGTCTTCCAGTGCGTCCATCGCCATGTTCGCGAAAGTGATGGCCACCATGCGGTCGACGAAATCGGGACTGCCGGAGCGCAGATCGTAGGTCAGGTCGCTGACGACCGTTTCTTCGCCGGTGGCGGCCTTGATCTCGCCGCTCAGGTCTTCGGCCACGCTCATCTTCTTGCGATGGCCGAAGGCGTCGGGCTCGCCGTATTCCTTGACCTTGTAGCCTTCCCACTCGGCGCCCTCGGAAAGAATGACGAGCGAGTAGTTGCTGGGATTGTTGCGCTTGTCTTTGATGAGCACTTCGATCAGGTGCTGCAAGTTCACCTTGTATTCGGGGATGCAGCAGCGGACCGAGGTGACGTAAGCGGTGTAGAGCGCGGTGTATCCGGCGTCGCGGCCGAAGACGCGGAAGATGCCGATGCGTTCGTGCGAGCCGACGGTGGTGCGCTGGCGCTCGATGGCGTCCATGGCGCGGGAGATGGCGGTGGAAAAGCCGATGCAATACTCGGTGTTGCGGACATCGTTGTCCATGGTTTTGGGCACGGCGATCACCTTCATGCCCTGGCGGTCGAGTTCGGCGGCGTAGCTGAGCGTGTCGTCGCCGCCGATGGCGACGAGGTAGTCGAGCCCGAGCGTCTGGATGTTCTTCAGCACCGCCGGGGTGACGTCGAACACCGTGCTGGTGACGCCCTTCTTGGTCGCTTGACGGCTGGCAAAATGCTGGCCGGCGAGCGCGGGCGGCAAGCTTGGCCATCTTGGTGGGATTGGTGCGCGAGCTGTGCAGATAGGTGCCGCCGGTGCGGTCGATGGTGCGCGTGTTCTCGCGGTTGAGCGGCAGGATATACCGCGCCTTGCTGGCGGGATCGTTCAGATCGACGTGGGTCAGGCCTTCCCATCCGCGGCGGATGCCGATGACTTCGCATCCCATGCCGGCGCCACGGTAAACAACCGACTTGATGACTGAATTCAGGCCCGGGACGTCGCCGCCGCCGGTGAGGATACCAATGCGCTTGACTGACATGATTAATGCCCCTTAGTTGCGAGAATCAGCGTGGTTCAAAGTTTCGCATCTATTCTATCGAACGGCAGCGCGAGAAGAAACACGGTGCGGATTCGCGCCGATGCGCGACGCGTCCAATGCAAAACAGCTCGAGACAGAGCTTCAGCGCAACAATGAAAATCGGGTGAAAACGCTATGGTTGGGAAGGGAGCCGGGCGGGATAATGGGATGGAGGGAAGCGGACATGGCGGGGGTCAAGCGAAAGAGCTTCTTGTGGTACCTATTTCGCGCGCCTGTGTACCTCTACCGTTGGCACCTGGGTTGGCTGTTTGGCCACCGTCTCCTGCTGTTGACCCATTTTGGCCGCCGCACCGGACTGCGTCGCCAGACCGTCCTTGAAGTTGTCGAATACCGCAAGGCAGGTCCCGAGGTAGTGGTGGCGAATGGATTCGGACCCAATTCGGACTGGGTGCTGAATATCAAGGCAGGGGCTGGAGAAGAAGTGACCGTCGGCTTGCAGCATTTCGCGGCGTCGCATCGGTTTCTCGACGAAGAGGAGGCGATGAACGTGATTGAAGCCTACGAGCACCGGAACCGGTTCATCGCGCCCGTCGTTCGCGGCGGATTCAGCTGGCTGGTGGGGTGGAAATATCGAGGCGGCGAGAGTGATCGACGGCAGCTGGTCAGGCAGATTCCGCTGATCGCGTTTCGGCCGCGGACCGGAGCGGAGAACGTCCCACCGCCAGCCCGATGCAGTGCCTGAGTCGAGAGCAAACGCGCGCAGGAACTGGGTTACACTCCGATTGCCGCTTGCAGCGCGGTGGCGATTGTCTTGACGTGGCGTTCCATGGCTTCTTCTGACTCGGCTTCGACCATGACGCGCGCGAGTTTCTCGGTGCCGGAATAGCGCACGACGACACGGCCGTTGCCGTCGAGTTCGCGCTCGGCAGCGCGAATCGTTTCCATTACTGACGGCAACTCTTCCATGGGGAGCTTCTCGCGCACCTTCACATTCTGGATGCGCTGGGGAAAGACCTTCATATCGGCAACCAGTTCGGCGATGGGCTTGTGCGCGCGGGCCATGACTTCCATCACGCGCAGCGCGGTGAGGATTCCGTCGCCGGTTGTGGTGTCCATGTCGCGGAAGAGGATATGTCCCGACTGCTCGCCGCCCAGCGATGCGCCGGTCTTCATCATCTCTTCGAGCACGTACTTGTCGCCTACGTTGGCGCGCAGCATGCGGATGCCACTGCGTTTGAGCGCTGCCTCAAGCCCCATGTTCGACATGGTGGTGGAAACCACGGTGTCGTTGTGCAGTAGCACGTGGGCCTTCATGTCGCGGGCCGCCATCAGCAGGATGCCGTCGCCATTGACCACATTGCCGGCCGCGTCGGAGAACAGCGCGCGATCGGCGTCGCCGTCGAAGGTGATGCCGAGGTCGTACTTGCCATCAGCTTTCACGATCTCGGCGGCCACATGCTCAGGATGCAGTGCGCCGCAGTTGGCGTTGATGTTGCGGCCGTTGGGATCGGTATGCAGGAAGTCGGCGTTGATGTCGCAGTCCTGGAAGACCAGGGGCGCGATGGCGCTGGCGGCGCCGTTGGCGCAATCGACCAGCACACGGAGCTTGCCGAAGCTGCCGGGACCGACGAGCGAGGCCAGCCACTCGGCGTATTGCGCGCGCAGCGGCGCTTCGCCGGGCAACATGCTGTAGCCGGCGTGATCGGCCAACGCGGCGCCAGCGGCCAACTGCCCGATGTGGGCGAAGATATCGGCCTCGATGGCGTGTTCCATCTCATCCGACAGCTTGTAGCCGTCAGCGCCGAAGACTTTGATGCCGTTGTCGTGCCAGGGATTGTGCGAGGCCGAAACGACGATGCCAGCGGAGTAGCCATTGGCCCTCACCAAATAGGCAACTCCCGGCGTGGTGATGACACCTGCGCTGGCAACCTGCACGCGCGAGGCTTCCAGTCCGGCAGCGAGCACCTGGCTGATCCAAGCGCTGGACTCGCGGGTGTCCTGACCAATGACGACACGAGCGCTGGACGAGCGCTCGGCAAGACGCTGCCCGAGGGCGCATCCGATGGCGTATACGGTGGTGCGGTCGAGCGGATATTCGCCAGCAACGCCGCGGATACCGTCGGTGCCGAAAAGCTGTCGTTGGAAGGTTGTTGTCTGCGTAAAACTCAAGGCTTGGCGGCTCCCCTGGATTGACGACCTGTGGTGACGGTTACGTGAATTGGCGCCGGATGCAGCACCCGCACCAGCGGATCGGCCACATAGACGTGGGTGCTGAAGGTGGCGCGGCCGACGACGCCGGTCGCATCCACCGGATCGGTGAGCGCACTCTCGATGGCGTTGACGCGGCTTTGCGGGCCTTCGATGGCGATGGTCGCCGGCTCGGCGGTAACGTCGATGATGCCGTATCCCGCGACGAACGAACCGATGACGCGCGGGCGCACCTCGATGGTACGAGTGGCGTTGGGACTGAACTCGATGTGCATCTGCGAGGGCACAACTCGAGTCACCGTGACCCCGCGCGGCACGTGCACCTGCCGGGGCCCGAGATCGAAGGTGCGCTCGCCCGGGTTGACTCCTGTGAGATCGAGAACGGCGCTGACGTCGGAGGGCCTGAGGGCACGAATGATGCGTTCCGGCCCGCTGACGGCAACCTGCACTTCGAACGGAGCGTCAGCAGCCATGACCAGGCTCGACGGCGCATGGCGGAACTCAACCGGCGCACTGACGATTGACTCGACGACGGGATCGCGGCCCACTATCCACCACAGGCCGATGGAGATGAGCAGGGCGAGCACCTTAAGGTTGAGGTCGCGAAGGACGTAGCGGCGGAAGAATTCACGCATGGCTAGAGATCCGCTCCTTCGGCGGCATTGTTGTCGCCGGCTGCCTGCGGAAAGTTGGGCTCGGCGATGACCAGGTCGCGGTCGGTGGCCGCCGTGGGCAGCGTAGTTCGCGGAATGTAGCGCCGCAACAGCTCGCTGATGCGCTCGCGCAGATGCTCAGGCGTAAGGTCGCGCTCGATGGCGCCGTGGGAGGCGATGCTAATGCCACCGGTCTCTTCGGAGACGATCACGGCGATGGCGTCGGTTTCCTGGGTAATGCCGATGCCGGCGCGGTGGCGGGTGCCCATCTGGGTAGAAAGCAGGGGGTCGGTAGCGAGCGGCAAGAAGCAGGCGGCAGCGGCGATCTTGTCTTTTTGCACAATGACCGCGCCATCGTGCAGGGGAGTCTTGTAGAGAAAGATCGTCACCAGCAGGTCGTAGGAAAGTACGGCGTCGAGGGGCACGCCGCTGTCAATGTAATTGCCGAGGTCGTCTTCGCGCTCGAGGATGATGAGCGCGCCGGTATTGTTTTTGGCGAACAGGGCCGCAGCCATCACGATGTCGTCGTAGGTTTCGACCCGGCGGCCGCCGAGCCGCGACATGGAGAAGTTACGCCCGAGGCGGACTAACGAGTGGCGGATTTCGGGGGCGAAGACCACGATGAGAGCGAAGATGGTAAGTGGGGCAACGGCGCTGACCAGCCAGTCGATGGTGTTAAGACCCTTGAAATGAGCCCAATAGACCGCCAGCACGACCAGGGCCACACCCAGCAGTGCGGGCATGGCATGGGTCCACTTCAGCAGCTTCAGGAAGCCGTAAATGATGAGCGCGACAAACAGGATGTCGATGACCGAACTCAACGACAACTCCGGCATGCGCCCCAGGCTCTGCAGCATTCGCGGTCCTTTCGTGTAGTCGATCTCGCAGGCAACTCCATTCTAATGCAGGCGAATGTGTGCCTCCGAGGATTTCGGTTGGCGCGTGGTGTCCTACTCTGTGGCAGATTCGGGAACGGCGCGAATGACCTCGGCGGTAAATTCGCCCTGGCCGAGCTGGGTCCGCACTCTGTCTCCGGTAGCCAGATGCGAGGCGTCTTTAATCAGGTTGCCGGCAGCGTCGAACACGAGAGCGTATCCGCGGGACAGGATGGCTTTCGGGGAGAGCGCCGTCAGGCTACCCTGCAGCCTTTCCCATCGGGACCGACGAAGCAAGAGGAGTGGCTGAATGGCCCGTGAAAGCGACGTGGACAATTCGGCCGACCGGGCGGTCTTGGCGGACAACAGGCGCGCGATGCAGTTCTGGAGTTCGCTACGGCGATGCTCGAGCTGGCGGCGCATTTCGGCGAGGCGCACTCGCATGTCCTGGTGGCGCAGGCGAGTTGCGAGCGACTCGTGGCGACGTCGCAAGTGGGCCAGGTTCTGACGTTGCGCCTGGGCCATGCGATAGACAAGGTCATCGACCCGCTGCTGGCGACGGGACACGGCGTCGGGCATGCGCACCAGAGCGGAATGCCGGGTCAGCTTGGTCAGGGCATTGAGAGAGCGCAGAAGCTTGAAATCCATTGCCTGCCGCAGGCGGTCGTGCAGGCGAGCGAGCCGAGCCGCCAGCTCCTGCTTCGATTGGATGACCAATTCGGCGGCGGCTGACGGCGTGGGTGCGCGCAGGTCGGCAACGAAGTCACAGATGGTGAAGTCGGTCTCATGACCGACGGCCGAAATCACGGGGATCTCAGAGGCTGCCACGGTGCGTGCCAGCGCTTCGTCGTTGAAGGCGAAGAGGTCCTCGAAGGAGCCTCCGCCGCGGGCGACGACGATGACGTCCACATCGTGCGACCGATTGAAATGCCTGACGCCTTCGCTAACTTCACCGGCTGCGGTTTCGCCCTGCACGCGGGCGTCGTAGATGAGCACCGAGACGGATTCGTGGCGGCGGCGAAGAATGTTGAGGATGTCTTGCAGGGCAGCGCCGCGGGCCGACGTGACCACGCCGATGCGCCGCGGAAGGGTCGGGATAGGCCGCTTGCGCTGGGTGTCGAACAGGCCTTCGGCGGCCAGCTTGGCCTTGAGTTGTTCGAAGGCCAATTGCAGGGCACCGGCACCCTTGGGCTCAAGCATCTCGGCCTGCATCTGCAGGTCGCCGCGCTCTTCGTAGATGGTCACACGGCCCCGGGCGATGACGGCCAGGCCGTTCTCGGGACGGAAGCGCAGGAGCCGCGCCTGCCCGCGCCACATCACGACACGGAGTTGTGCAGAGCCATCTTTGAGGGTGAAGTAGAGGTGGCCGGATTCGGCCGGGCGGTAGTTGGAGATTTCGCCCTCGACGTAGATGTCGGTGAAGTCGCGCTCGATGTGACTGCGCAAGGTGGTAATCAGTTCGCGCACGGCATAGACCCTGCGCTGGGGCGCGGCAAAGATCAGTCCGAGTTGTTCGCCACCGTCCATCGAAAACCGGTCGCCTCGATGGCAGTGTAAACCACCGCACCGGAAGTATTTCTTCACCACTGAGACACAGAGACACGGAGTTGTTTTTTCTTCCCATCAGCCTGGTGAATCTGTCTTGAAACACGACAAAATCGATTACTGTAATGCGAGAGGTGAAACTCCGATGACTACGACCACGCGCAGGGACTTTCTGAAACTAGCCGGCGGTGCCGCGGTGGCGGCCTTTGCTTTGCGCGATGCGCTACCGCTGGCGGCGTATCCCCTCGGACTTCCGCTGGGCCTGCAGCTCTATTCGTTGCGGGAGATGCTGCCGAAAGACTTTGACGGAACGCTGAAGGCGATCGCCGCCGCGGGTTACACCGAAGTCGAGGCTGCGGGTTACTACGCGATGAGCGCGCAGGAGTTCAAGCAGTCGATGGATGCCGCCGGGTTGCACTGCGTGAGTGGGCATTATCCGCTGGATATGCTGGGGCCGAACCTGGAGAACGTGGTGAAGTACGCCAGTGAATTGGGACTGCAGTACGTGGTGTGCTCGTCGCCGTCGCTGAAAGACCCGTCGCGGGTGAAGGTATCGCCCAAGGACCCGAATTATCACGAAGCTTGGGTCAATGCCTTCACGCTGGACGACTGGAAGTGGAATGCCCAGCAGTTCAACGAAATCGCCGGCCGGGTCAAGGGCTATGGGATGAAGTTCGGGTATCACAACCACACGACGGAGTTCCACAAGGCGGGCAAGACGGTAGGGTACGACGTGCTGATTCAGCAGACCGATCCCGAGTTGGTGACGTTTGAGATGGATTGCGGCTGGGTAGCGGTCGCGGGGTACAACCCAGTGGAGTATCTAACGAAATACCCGACGCGCATCTCTATGCTGCATGTGAAGGATTTCGACCTGAAGAACCGGAAAGAGCCGCTACAGTCCACAGAGCTGGGGCACGGAAGCATCGACTACCACGCCATTTTCGAAGCCGCGAAGAAAGGCGGACATATCACGCACTACTTCGTGGAGCAGGAGGAGTTTGACATGCCGCCGCTGGAGGCGATCAAAGTGGATGCAGAGTATATGAGGGAGTTGAAGGTGTGAGGAGAAGCAACCAGCAGCTAGCAATTAGCAACTAGCGGAAAGCCTAACGCTTAGCGCGCCCGATGATGTACAACGCCAGCGACAGCAGAATGCTGAGCACGATGCAGGTCATCAGCGGGAAGTAGAACGTCGTGTTCTTGCCGCGGAGCACGATGTCGCCGGGCAGGCGGCCGATGGGCAGGTTGAGCTTGCCAGCAAGGATGAGGACTAAGCCTAACCCGAGCAGCAGTCCTCCGATAAGAACTAGTGTGCGGCCCAAGTCGCCCATGGGCTCAGTTTACCCGTACGCCACCCCGCCGCGTTAAATGCCCCTATTCTGATATGCTGTCGAGTTTGTCCCGCCGAGCGGGACGATTCCCTTCTGAAAGGTCGGCATTGTCGGTAAATCCTGTGATGCTGGTCCATGGCGGAGCCTGGGCCATTCCCGATGACGCGGTTGAATCTCATCTGCAAGGCGTGCGCGCCGCAGCGGCCGCGGGCTTCGCGGTGCTGCAACAAGGCGGAAGCTGCCTGGACGCGGTGCAGGCCGCCGTCGTTTCCATGGAAGATAATGAGACCTTCGACGCCGGGCGCGGGTCGTTCCTCAACCAGGACGGCCGGGTGCAACTCGATGCCTGCATGATGGACGGGGCCACCCTGCGAGCGGGAGGAGTGGGATGTGTCGAGCACATCCGCAACCCCATCGTCGCCGCCGGGAAGATCCTCGCCGACAGTCCGCACGTGTACTTCGTGGGCGATGGCGCCGAGCGGTTTGCGCAGGAACATGGGCTGGAACTCTGCTCCAACGACGACCTGATTATTCCGCGCGAGGTCGAGCGCCTGCGGGAGGCCAAGCAGCAGGGCTACCTGCAGATGCCCGACGAGTTCGGTCCCATGCGCTCGCACGACACGGTGGGCGCCGTGGCCTTGGATCGGGACGGCAACATCGCGGCGGGGACGTCCACGGGTGGAACGCTGAACAAGGCGCCGGGACGGGTGGGCGACTCGTCTCTCATCGGCTGCGGCTGCTACGCAGACAACCTTAGCGCCGCCGTATCGACCACTGGCTGGGGGGAGCCAATGATGAAGCTGGTGCTGAGTAAGTGGACCGCCGACCGGGTGGAACAGGGCGAAGCGCCGCAAGAGGCGGCACAGAAGGCGCTGCATTACCTGAAGTCGCGACTCAACGGGCATGGCGGCATCATCCTGCTCGACTGCCAGGGCAGGGTGGGCATCGCGCATAATACGCCGCGGATGGCATGGGCGATGGCGTCCGTGACGGCAGCTTCCTCAGGGGTAAAGGTCGGAACGTAACCAATCGCAGCCTCCGCAGCATTTCGTGCTTGCGTTCGAGGCATCCGTTGTTATAAAACCCCACAAGCCTGTCGGGATGGCAATTTGATTTTTCAACGTTTGAGAGTCAGGGCCCATGACCTCTAGTGTCTATCGCATGGCCGGGCGATGGTTAGCGCGCTCGTATTCCACCAGACCACGCGTGGGCTGCTTGACTCATTCTGGCAACAAATTCCGTAGAAGGACAACACCATGAAGATTGTGCGCAGACTGGTTGGTTTGCTGATTGCGGCGGCATGCCTGATGGCTGCTGCCACGGCCCAAGTTCAGACTTCGGAGTTGCACGTCATCGTAAAAGACGCGAAGGGCGCGGTCGTTCGCGACGCCTCGGTGACCGCCGCGGAAGCTGCCAAAGGCATTTCGCGGGAGCAGAACACGAATGCTGAAGGCACCGCCGTGCTGCTTTCACTGCCTCCCGGGATGTACTCGGTCACGGTACAGGCGCCGGGCTTCGCCAAGCTGATACAAAGTTCGGTGCGGCTGACGATTGGCCAAGTTGCAGAGCTGGCGGTGACGCTTTCCGTGGCGGCTGCAACCGAGACGGTCACAGTGTCGTCAGAGGCGGAACTGGTCGAGACGCAGCAAACCGCTTCGACGACCACCATCGACCAGCAGCGAATCGAGAACCTGCCCATCAACGGCCGTAACTACGTCAATTTCGCCCTGACGAATTCACAACTGTCGCGCGACACCACGCCCAGTATCGGAGCCGCCCCGACTTCGGGCCTGAACATCGGCGGCCAGCGCGGCCGCAGCAACCTGATCAACGTCGATGGCACTAACGCCGTGGACAACTCGGTCAACGGTATTCGCTCCACCGTGTCGCAAGATGCAGTGCAGGAGTTCCAGATCCTTACCAACGGCTACGCGGCGGAATATGGCCAGGCCTCAGCCGGTGTGATCAACATCATTTCGAAATCGGGGTCCAACGACTTCCACGGCAGCGCATTCGGTTATCTGCGCAACCGCTATATTCAGGCAACCAATCCCTTCAGCAACGTCAACCAGCCGGATTACACGCGCGCGCAGTATGGTCTGACCGCTGGCGGCGCGATCAAGAAGAACACGACCTACTGGTTCTTCTCGTATGAGGGTACCGACCGCCACGAGACCGGATTCTCCACGATTGGCGCGGACAATTTCGGGTTGACGTCCCAGGCAGACATCTCGCGCTTTGTCTCAGCAGCAATTCAACAGCAACTGCCCCCGAATACGGTGGTGGTGCCGGTGACGCCGACACAGGCGGCGTTCCTCGCAGCGGTGCCAATTACTCCCGATACCGTCAACTACGCTCTGCTGGTTGGGACCTCGGGGCCGGTCGCGATCACGGGGCAGAACCCGTTTACGCACCTCATCGGAATCGGCTCGGGCTACTTCGCCCCCACCAGCAGCAGCTTCATTCCGTTGCCCGCGTCGTATGTTCCGATGCAGACCCTGCAGGGGAACTTCCCGGTGCACGAACTTTCCGACATCTATTCGCTCCGGCTGGATCACAAGCTGAACAACAACCAGCAATTGATGCTGCGGGGCAGTGTGAGCCCTGACATCGTCGACGGCATCGAAGTCGCTGCCCAGGGCCCGCAAACCTTCGGGCAGAACTCGTGGTCGCGCACGTCGAAGAACAATTTCCATGACTGGAGCATCCTCGCCGAGCACACCTGGACGATCGACAACAACAAGGTCAACGAATTCCGCTTCCAATATGCACGTCGCAGCGTGAATTATTCGTATTCCAACGCTCCCGGCGGAAGCGACGTGGCTGTCAACATCCCGGGCTATGCCTACTTCGGCCGCGAACCGTTTTCCTATGTCCAACGGGTCGAGCAGCGCTATGAGTTGCTGGACAACTTTTCCATCAGCAAGGGCACCCACAACATCAAGTTCGGCGTGGACTACAACCTGATTCCGCTGACAGCGGATTTCACGGTGAACTTTGGCGGCATCTACGACTTCGGTGCAGTCTCGCTGGCGGGCACTCCGGGCCTGAATCCGATCCAGGCCTACGGTGCAGGCCTTCCGTCATACATGGTGCAGGGTGTCGGCAACCCCCACCTCTCGTTTAACAACAACACCATCGGTCTGTTCATCCAGGACTCCTGGCGGATCAAGCCACGCCTTACCGTGAACTACGGCCTGCGCTACGACAACGAGTTTCTCCCCAACTACGCTCCTTCAACGGCCTTGGCCGGGGCGGCTTACAAGACCTTCGGACTCACGAAGGGGGTGCCTTCCGACAACCTCCAGTTTGCACCCCGCATCGGGGTGGCCTATGACGTCTTCGGCGACGGCAAAACGGTCGCCCGCGCGTCCTATGGCATCTTCTTTGACCATCCGATGATGGCCCTGGTGTTCGACTCGGTGGTAGCTGACGGCACGCAGGCGCCGCAAATTCTCCTGTTTGGCGCTAAACCGGTTACCTGCGACGCCAGCGCGGGAGGAATTGTCTCCACTCTTAACGCCGGCAATGCTTTCACCGGAACTCTCAACTGCCTCCCTGCTGCGTTCACTTACCTTCCCGGAGAGCAGCGCTTCAATCCCGCGCCCAACACCCAATCGGTGTGGGTGAACCAGAACTACTTGCAGCCCGGCCAGGTGGTCCCGCTGTCGGTGCTGCCGTTTGGCTATCCCACGGCGGCGAACTTCAAGTACGGCTACTCCAACCAAGTCAACTTCGGCATCGAGCACCAGTTTGGCGAAAATTGGACCGTGGACATCGCCTACAACTTCAACGGGGGGCGGCGCCTGAACCGACCGATCAACGCCAACACAGCCAATGGCAACCTGATTGTGCAGAACTGGTACAACGCCATGACCGACCCGAACCTGACGCAGGCGCAGAAAGCCAACTTCGCCAATAACCCATTGGCCGTAGATCAGGCCGGCGTCAATCTTGCGGTGGCAGCAAGATGCGGAAATCCAGCCTGCGGCGCCTACCTTCCTCCCGCGCTGGTCAGCTTCTTCCGCCAGAGCGGATTCAATCCCACGCTGCAGTACTACGCGCCAGCGCAACTCAACGGACTGGCACAGGAAGTCATGTCGTACTACGGGTTGGGCTTCGGCAATCAGCCCATTCCCTTCAGCGACCTGGTGGCGAACTACTCCAACGGCACTTCCGACTACAGCGCCCTGAGCGTGAACGTAAAGAAGCGCTTCTCGCAGCACTATGAGTTGCTGGGATCGTACACGTGGTCGCACTCCATCGACGACTCAACCGACCTGGAGGCCACGCTCGAGCCGCAAGACAATTTCAATCCCAACCTCGACCGCTCCAACTCGTTGTTCGATCAGCGCCATCGCTTCGTGGTCAGCGGGGTTTATCAGAGCGGCAATCAGGGCAGCGACGCCAAGGGCAAGCTGCTCAGCAACTGGACCACGTCGATCATTCTGGAATGGGGCAGCGGACGGCCGTTCAACATCGTGGTGGGTTCCGACCAGAACTTCGACTTCTCTTCCACGACGGATCGGCCGGCGATAGCGCACGCGGGGCAGACGGACTCCTGCGGCGACACGGCAGTCGCTTCCAAGTATTCGCCGAGCGGTTACCTGATTCCGACGTGTTTTGCCGACGTACTGGCTACCGGGCAGGTGCCAACACTGATCGGCAACCTGGCTCGCAACGCCGGCACTTCGCCGAACGTCTTCTTCAATGACTTGAGGATCGCCCGGTCCATCAAGCTGGGGGAGCGAATGCAGTTACAGGGGATCATGGACTTGTTCAACATCGTCAACAAGTTCAATGTCGCCGCCGTGAACCCTCTCTGGAACCAGGCGGGAACGCCGACGGCTGCCTACGATCCGCGGCAGTTCCAGTTCGCGCTGCGATTGTCGTGGTAAGGCCGGATCCGCTGGCTATCACGGCGCTCCGTAAGGGGCGCCGCTGCTTTTGGCTTACTAACCCACGGCTCGCAACGGCCAATCACAACTGCTTTACAATCGATTCTCCATGAAACGCAGAACATCCGACGCCACCCGTTGCGTGCACGCAGGAGAAGACCGCCACGGTAAGCCGGGGCCGCTCACCACACCGATTGCCCAGACGTCGGTGTTCGTCATTCCCGGCTTGGACGAGCTACGACGCTACGCCGAGGGTGATCGCGACTTCTACTTGTACTCGCGCTACGGCAATCCCACCGTTAACGCCGCGGAAGAAAAGATCGCAGCTCTGGAGGGCGCGGAGGCCGCCGTGCTCACGGCCAGCGGAATGTCGGCAGAGATGATTGCCGCACTGGCCGCGTGCCAGGCGGGCGATGAAATACTGTCGATGCTCGACATCTACGGCGGAACCGTAAAGCTATTCGAAGATGTGCTGGCACGCTGCGGCATCCTTACGCGGTTCATACCTTATCGCGACCTCGCAACGGCGCAGCGCTATTTCACTCCCAAGACGCGGATGCTGTTTCTGGAGACACCGACGAACCCGACGCTGCGCTGCGCCGACATCGCCGCACTGTCCGACATGGCGCACCGGCACCGGGCTTGCGTTGTGGTGGACAACACGTTTGCGACGCCCATCCTGCAAAAGCCGCTTGCATTGGGCGCCGACATGGTGCTGCACTCGGCAACCAAGTACCTCGGCGGACACAGCGACGTGACCGCCGGCGTTCTGGCCGGTTCGAAGGAGTGGATGGAGCGGGCACGCGAGCTGATGATCCTGACCGGCGGTTGCCTCGATCCGGGATGCGCTTACTTGCTACTGCGAGGGCTCAAAACGCTGGGAATTCGCGTGGATCGCGCCTGCCGTAATGCGGCCGCCATCGCCGATGCCCTGCACCGGCATCCCAAGGTTTCTCACGTGTACTACCCCGGACTGCCCGGCCATGCTGATCACGAACTCGCCAGCCGCCAGATGAAGGAGCACGGCATGATGGTGTCGTTCGAGCTGCGCGGCGGAGAGGCGGCGGTGGATCGCTTCATCAAGCGTCTTAAGCTTTGGTACCTGGCTACGAGCCTGGGCGGAGTCGAGTCCATCCTCTCGTACCCAGTACTCTCGTCGCACATCGGACTGAGCGCCAAGCGGCTGAAGTTGCTGGGCGTCACCGCTTCGACCGTAAGGCTGTCGGTCGGCGTGGAAGACGCCGCGGACCTGATCGCCGACTTGGAAACCGCACTGGCGAAAGTATAGGAAGCGGGTTTGCGGGCACTTTCGCTCGCGTAGTACCATCACGAGCGGGACGCCATTTTTCATCGGAGAGGTTGGCATTACAGGAATGAAGTTGCTTCGCGGCCTGGTTGCTCCCTCCCTGCTGTGCGCCGTGTTGTGGAGTGCGGGTTGCGAACCGTCCGGCCCCAAGAACACCGCGGCGAACGTACCGACGCAGGCCACCGCTCCCACCGTCAAGCCGGCGGCCCGGCAGCTACCGCACCGCAGGCGGTCGCGCCCGCCGCTACCGCACCGGCCGACCCGGTGGACGCCCTCATCGCGCGCGTCGACAAACTCTACCAACAGGGCACAACGGATTACCAGGCCGGACATCTGGACGCCGCCCGCCAGAATTTCGACCAGGCGTTTAACGTCCTGCTGTCGAGCAATCTCGAGGTACGGAATAACCCCCGGCTGGAAAAAGAGTTCGACAAGATCGTGGACGGCGTGCGGGAGATGGAACAGGTGGCCCTGCGCGAGGGTGACGGCTTTACCGAGCAACAGTCTGAACCGGCGCCCATCGACGAGGCGAACGACATTTCGTTCCCGGTCGATCCCAGCGTGCGCGCCAAGGCCGAGGCCGAAATTAAGACCACCAAGTCGGACCTGCCGCTGATTCTCAACGACCAGGTGGCGATGTTCATCAACTACTTCTCCAGCACCAAGGGACGCCACACGCTGGAGCATGGGCTGACCCGCGCCGGACGCTATCGCGACTTGATCTCGCAGACTTTCCAGGAGGTTGGCGTACCGCAGGACCTGATTTACCTCGCAATGGCCGAGTCGGGCTTCCAGCCGCTGGCGGTGTCGCGCGCCGGAGCTCGCGGCATGTGGCAATTCATGGCTGGACGCGGCTCAATGTACGGCCTGGAGCGCAATTGGTGGGTCGATGACCGCCAGGACCCGGTGAAATCGACCCGCGCCGCCGCTTTGCACCTCAAAGACCTCTATAACGAATTCGGCGACTGGTACCTGGCCATGGCGGCGTATAACACCGGGCCGGGAAATATTCAGCATGCGGTGGAGCGCACCGGTTACGCCGACTTCTGGGAGCTCTACAAACGGGGCGTGCTGCCGCAGGAAACGCGGAACTACGTCCCGATCATTGTGGCCGTGACCATCATGGCGAAGAACCCGGCGCAGTACGGCCTGCAGAACGTGGTTCCGGACAAGCCGATGCCGACCGACCAGTTGACCATCGACTATCCGGTGGACTTGCGCCTGGTAGCCGAGTGTCTGGACACCTCGGCGGACACGCTGCAGCAGCTCAATCCCAGCTTGCTGCGCCTGACGACCCCCAAGGACCAGACGTTTACGCTGAATCTGCCGGCCGGAACGAAAGACAAGTACGAATCTGCCATCGCGTTGATTCCACCCGATATGCGGACGTTCTGGCGTTACCACCGGGTGGAATCCGGGGAGTCGCTTAGTTCCATCGCCCACAAGTACCACACCTCGACGAGCGTGATCGAGGACGCCAACAACCTCAGTAGCGACGAGGTCACCGTGGGCTCGAAGCTCATCATCCCGATTGCGCCCGGAAGCGCCGGCGACGCCGTGGCCTATTCCAAGAAGGCCACGCGCTACAAGGTGCGCAAAGGCGACACCGTCGGCTCCATCGCCGACGATTTCGAGGTCCCGGTGGACAAGATTCGGAAGTGGAACCATCTCAAGGGCAACACCGTGGCCACGGGGCGTACGCTGCTGATTTATAAGCCTTTGGCTGGATCCAGCGGGCCCACTGCGGCCTCGTCTGGGGACGATCCGCCGACCAAGTCTCGCACGAAGAGCAAAGCCACGACCGCCAGCAAGTCTGGGTCGAACCCGGCCGCGGCGCACCAGACGGCGACCTACCACAAGGTCAAAAAAGGGGAGACGCTGAGCAGTATTGCCCAGTCGTATAACACCACGGTGGCTGACCTGAAGAAGAACAACGCCAACCTGTCCAAGAATCTCCGGGCAGGGGAAGTGCTGGTCATTCTTAAGTAACCTCTCCCCAGTGGTCCCCGGCCCGCTTGAGATTTATCACCTATACGGGTTTGAGCCCTTCCCTTGCGGCGGATGTTCTGATACAACTTGGCGCGTTGCAGTAACTGCGTGTTCGGCGTCACATCGAGCGCGATTTTTGCCGTGCTATAATCGCGCGCCTGTTGTTGCAGCACGCATCGCAGTCAATTTTTTTATCAGCCAGCGAGCTGTCTCCGTTTGTCAGCGGAGCCCGGCCAGCCCAGGAGGACACATGACGGCTTTTGATGACACCCTATACGGTCGTGATGATGAGATGGATGATTACGGAGACGGTTCCTACGGTGACTCGCTCGACGACGAGGAATACGAAGAGGAAGAAGAAGAGGAAGAGGAGCCAGAATCGATTTCCGTAATCGAGGAAGTGGTCGAGGTGGAAGAGGATGAGCCGGAAGAGATGACGGTGACGACCGCGCCTCCGCCACCCGCGAAGAAGGCTCCGCCGAAGCCACCTGCGAAGAAAGCGGCGAAGACGGCTGCCAAGGCGCCGGTCAAAACGAAGGCAGCGACAAAGGCAGCCCCTAAGAAGAAAGCGGCGCCCGCGAAGAAGAAGGCAGTGAAAAAAGCGGCGAAGAAGGCGGCGCCCGCAAAGAAAAAAGCGGCTAAGAAGATCATTATTGTCGGGGGCAAGAAGAAGGCCGCGAAAAAGCCAGTAAAGAAGGCGGCCAAGAAACCCGCGAAGAAAGCGGCCAAGGGCAAGAAGCGCTAGAAGTCTTCGCACTTGAGAAAGGCCGCGGTTTCGCCGCGGCTTTTTCTCTGCTGAAAATATTTTCCTGATCGGATTTTGCGAGGTGACATTGTGAGCGACAATCCCTGGACTCGCCGTAGATTCATGCAAATCGGCGCCAGCGCCCTGGCGGTCGGCGCGGCGGCGAAAGTGACGCTGCTGGAACCCACTACCTTGCTGGCGTCGGCCACGCAAGCGGGCGGCGGCAATACCATCCGCTTCGCCTCCATCGGCACCGGTGTGCGCGGCTGCAATCTGCTGGAAGCCTCGCTGCGCGTGCCCGGCGCGGAATGCGTCGCCGTCTGCGATCTGTGGGAGGGCCGCCTCATCGCCGGACAGCAGACGCTCGGCAAGCAGGTGGCAACTACCCGCACCTACAAAGAAATCCTCGACCGCAAGGACGTGGATGCGGTCATTGTAGCTGTCACCGATCACCAGCACCGTCGCGTGGTGGTGGACGCCTTGTCGGCCGGAAAGGACGTCTACTGCGAGAAGCCACTCTCGCACACCGTGGAGGACGGCTTCGCCATGGTGGCTGCGGCGCAGAAGTACAACCGGGTAATGCAGGTCGGCAGCCAGCGCGTCAGCTCGATCGTGTATGAGAAGGCGCGCGAGATTTACGCCTCGGGCGCGCTAGGCGAGGTTTGCTGCATCGAAGCGTACTGGGACCGCAACTCGGCCAGCGGTGCGTGGGTGTATCCCATCCCTCCGGGGGTTAACGATCAGAATATCGACTGGACCCAATTCCTCGTGGGCGCACCCAGCATCCCGTTCGATCCGGTGCGCTTCTTCCGCTGGCGCTGCTTCACCGACTACGGCGAGGGCCTGGCCGGCGACCTGTTCGTCCATCTGATCTCGGGGATCATGTTTATCACCGGAACCAATGAAGTCGCCTCGCGGGCGCAGACCACCGGCGGATTGTTCCGCTGGAAAGACGGTCGCCAGTTCCCCGACTTGATCGAGACCTATTACGACTATCCCAAGTTCCGCGTGGCCGTGCGCTGCAACCTGAATAACGATGGCGGCGAGTTCATCGGCATTTACGGCGACAAGGGAACCCTGATCATCAAGGGCTCGACCCTGACGTTCTCGCCGCAGAACACGGAACCGGAGCCCGAAGGCTATTCGATTGACGGGTGGCCCGCCGACCTTCGCAAGCAATACCTGGCAGAGTGGGAGAAGGATCATCCGCTGCCCTCGGCTTTCGCCTCGAAGCTGACGGAAGAGGCACAGACCTACGTTCCGCCGCCGGGATACAACGACACCGCCGATCACGAGGCCAACTTCTTCAACGCCGTGCGCACCCGCAAACCCTGCGTGGAGAACGAGGTGTTCGGCAACAATGCGGCCATCGGTTGCCATCTGGCGAATTACTCGTATTTCAACAAGCGTCCCGCAATGTGGGATGCGGCGGCGAAGAAGATAACGGGATAGAACGGCCCGAGCCATGGCAAACTTCCGCAGCGGTGACGCACAACTGGTGTATGAACTCACCGGCACGGGCCCGGATGTGGTGCTGCTGCATCCGTTTCCGCTGCATCACCATTTCTGGGACGGCGTGCTGGAGCACTTGGCCACGCGCTATCGCGTCTTTCTGCCCGACCTGCGCGCACATGGCGGCTCCGAGGCAGGCGACGGCCCGGTCACGATGCAGAAGCTGGCAGACGACCTCGACCGGCTGTGCCGCGAGTTCGAGATCACGCGCGCGATCTTCGTGGGCGTTTCCATCGGCGGCTACGCGCTGTTTGAATTCTGGCGGCGGCACCGCGAGCGCGTGCGGGCACTGGTGCTGGCGAATACCCGCGCCGGTGCCGAGACCACCGAAAGCCGAGCGGCGCGGCTGCAGACCGCCGAGAATGTCTTGCGTGATGGCACCGCCGGGTTCATCGAAGAATTACTACCCAAGCTGTTCTCCACGGTGACAGTGACGAACCGTCCTGACATTGTGGATGCGGCGCGCAGCATGGCCAAGAAGATGTCGCCCGCGGACATCGCGGCGGTTCAGCATGGCATGGCAGACCGGCCAGACTCTATTCCCACCCTTGCAACTATCAACGTGCCCACGCTGGTGATAGCGGGCGAAGACGACAGCGTGCCCCTCGCCGAACTGGAGTTGATGCATCAGCGGATTCCCGGCAGCCAATTGCGGGTCATGGCTAAGGCCGGGCATTACGCGGCGCTGGAGCGTCCTGGGGAGTTCGGGCGCCTGCTACGGCAGTTCTGCGATACGCAGCCGCGTGACTGAGCCAGGTGCATCCTCACCATTCTCATGTAACGTAGTATTCGATGGGCCGCATCCACGTTCTCTCCGAGCATGTCGCCAACAAGATCGCCGCCGGCGAGGTGGTGGAGCGCCCGGCCTCGGTGGTCAAGGAACTGCTGGAGAACTCACTCGATGCGGGGGCGAAGCGCATTCGCGTGAATATCGAGGCGGGCGGACGCAAGCTCATCCAAGTCATTGACGACGGCTGCGGCATGTTGCGCGATGACGCCATGCTGGCCTTCGAGCGGCATGCGACCTCGAAGATCCGCAACGCCGACGACCTGCTCAACATCTCAACCCTCGGATTTCGCGGGGAGGCGCTGCCCTCCATCGCATCCGTCAGCCGGCTACGGCTGGAGACGCACGCCACGGAAGATGCCGCCGGAACCGTCATCGAAATCGCGGGCGGCAAAATACTGGCCGTCGAAGAGGCCGGGCTGCCGCTGGGAACTTCCATCAGCGTGCGCGATCTGTTCTTCAACATTCCGGCGCGGCGCAAGTTCCTGAAGGCCGAGCCGACCGAACTGTCGCACATCGCTTCGCTGGTCACGCACTACGCGCTGGCGCATCCGGAAATGCACTGGGAGCTGCACTCCGCCACCAACGCCATGCTGATCGCCCCTCCGGTGGCCGACCATGCGCAGCGCATCTACCAGGTATTCGGCAAGGAGACGCTCGATCAGCTCATTCCGCTGAGCGCCCTGCTGCCTCTGCTTCACACTGGACTGCCGCAGCCTCCGCCGTGGCGACGCCAGGAGCAAGGCGAAGACGATCAGGCGCCGCCCGAGCCGGGCGAGGTGCGCCTGCACGGCTTCGTCTCGCGGCCCGAGATCCAGAAGCTCAACCGCAACTCCATCTTCATTTTCGTGAATGGACGGCTCATCCGTGACCGCGTCGTACAGCATGCGCTCACTGACGCCTACCGCAACATCATGCCGCCCACGGTTTACCCGGTCGTTCTGCTCTTTTTGGAGATGCCGGCTACGGAAGTCGATGTGAACGTGCATCCCTCGAAGACCGAGGTGCGCTTCCGGCAGTCGTCGTTGCTGCACGATTTCATTCGCGACTCGGTACGGGCGGCGCTGATGAAGGCCCGTCCAGTACCGGCGTTCATGGCGGAGATTCACGCGCAGCCCACCGCGTCGGCCTCTCTGTCACCGAGCAGGAGCCAGTTGACGGACGCCGAACCGCTGCAAGTAACGGAGGCCGAAGCCGCGTTCGCCCTGCACGCGCAAGAGCTACCACCGATGACAGGGGCATTGCAGTTTGGCAACGAAGGCATCCACATCGACGCCAACGCTGCTATTCCCGTCGCCCGCTTCGGAGCGCAGACGTTCGCTAATGCCGCGCCCTCCGCAGCAGCCGTGACCGTTGCTGACAATGGTTGCTCCTCCGTACTGGCCGATGACGACGCTCCCGTCAGCCTCGATTCGCTGGCCACGCTGAAGCCGCTGGGACAGGTTCGCGAGTCGTTCATCCTCGCCGTCAATCCGCAGGGGCTATGGATCATCGACCAGCACGTCGCCCACGAGCGCGTACTCTTCGAAAAACTTCTCAAGCAAAGGCTGGCGAACTCGCCCGAGCGCCAACAGATGCTCATGCCGCTACTCGTGGAACTCACGCCCAGTCAGATGGCGGTGTTCGCCGAGATTTCCGACGAGCTGAACCACAACGGCTTCGAGGTGGAGCCCTTCGGCACGCGCACCATCGCAGTGAAGACCACGGCGGCCGGCATCTCGCCCGCAGGGGTCGAGCATCTGCTGCACGAAATTCTGGAGCAATTCGAGCGCGAGGAGCAATCGCTCAACCTGGAAAAGATACGCACGCAGATCGCCGCGTCGATCGCCTGTCACGCCGCCATCAAGGTCAACATGCCGCTCGAACAGAACAAAATGGAGTGGCTGCTGCAGGAGCTGGCGAAGACGGACTACCCCATGAGTTGTCCACATGGGCGGCCGGTGGTTCTGCGGTATTCTGTAAGAGACATCCAGCGGGCCTTCAAGCGCATCTGAGCCAGGGTTCCCGGCAAATCATCCATGTTTGAACAGCAATTACAAGAGCTGCGCCGCGAGAAGTGGCGCCTGAACGGCGAAGGAATCCGCACTCTCGAGGCGGCGCGCGCCTTCATGGACTCGGTCGGCTTTTGCACGCTGTATCCGGAAAAGACGGCTGTGCTGGCGCCGACATTCGTCGGGGCCTATACCGGCAGCGACGACAAGCTGCCCACGTCGCAGATGGCATTCGCCGACCCCCGCGCGCGCGAGGCCAAGGAACTGATGGTCCGGCTGCTGCGCGAGAAGGCGGCGTTCGAGGCGCTGGTCTTTCCGGACAACAACTTCCTGGTTTCGGCGGCTGTGTTTCCGTTCTTCTACGGACTGGTTGGCGACCGCAACCCGCGGGTCGCTCCTAAGGCCACGGCGCGCTCAGGCTACTCGACGCTCGCGGTCGATGCATTTCTGCTGATTCAGAAGCACGGCCCCATCTCCAAGGGGCGCCTGCGCGAGACTTTGGGCGGCGACATTTCCGAGGCTGCGCTGGATCGCGCGCTGGATGAACTCTGGGCCAAGCTGCGCATCACCCGCGTGGACTACAAGCACGACGAGGGCGTTTTCTGGGATGTCCTCTTCCGCTGGGCGCCTGAGGCCGTCCGCGAGGGCATGCACGTCTCCGTTGCCGAGGCGCTGACCGCGCTGGTGTCCAAGTACATCGACTGCGTCCGCGCCGTTCCACAGGACGAAATCGAAAACTTCTTCTCGAGCCTTGTAGGACGGGCCCGCGTACGCGAAGCCATCAACGCGCTGCAGGCCGGGCGTGAATTGGGATTTGTGCATGTTGGCGGCAAGGTGATGCTGCAAGCGGCCGACGCGCGTCCCGCCCGCCCGGTAGCTGCGCAATTCAGGCCGTGGTCGGAGGAGAATCCTCCCAACGTGCGCCCCGGCAAACCGCTGGTGGAGCGCCGCAAGCGCAGACCGACCCGGTCTGCGGCACCCCGCCAGGAACCCACGAAAGAATGAGCACTTCGCGAAAACTGGTCATCGCCATTGACGGACCAGCCGGCTCCGGCAAGAGCACCGTTGCCGCGCGCCTGGCCCGGAAACTCGGCTACGTGAACCTGGAGAGCGGGGCCATGTACCGCGCACTGGCGCTTAAGGCGCTGGAACAGAACGTCTCGGCTGACGACGCAGAGGCCCTGCGTCAGCTCGCTGACAACACCGTGATTGAGCTCGACCCCCAACCCGAGGGCAACCGGGTGCTGCTGGACGGACGCGATGTCTCGCACCGTATCCGCGAAGGCGATGTCACCCTGGCAGCCTCGCGGGTGTCGATGCATCCGCCAGTGCGCGAGATCATGGTCGCGCGCCAACGCGAGATGGGGACCCCGGGGGGGGTGGTGATGGAGGGCCGCGACATCGGTACAGCGGTGTTCCCCGATGCCGACTTGAAGGTGTTTCTCGACGCCGACGCGCGCATCCGGGCCGAACGCCGCGTGGCGCAGAATGGCTCGCACACACCGGAGGAGGCGCAACGCATCGTGGAAGACCTGGTACAGCGAGATCAACGCGACCGCACCCGTTCGATATCGCCGCTAGTGCCCGCAAGCGACGCGGTAGTAATCGATTCGACGAACTTGACGATCGAGGAGGCGCTGGCGCGGGTCGAACAACTTGCGCTCTCGAAGCTCGAGTCCCACAACTAAAGAAATCGCCCACCCCTTTATCAAGGAGTGGGCGTTTGCGTTCTGGAAGAGCGGAACTCTATCCCTTGTTGATGCGGATGTCTCCGGTGTCGGCGTTGATCTGCAACTTCGCGGCACCGTTGCCCACGGACCCGGTAGCTCGCGAGGCGCCCCCGTTTGTGCTGTTATCAACCTTCACGGCGCCAAAGTCGGAGGTGATATCGCCTTTGCGGGTGGTGGCATCGACCTGGAACCCGGCATTCGGTGGCAGTACCAGGGTAATATCGCCGTGCTTGCCGGTAATCGTCATCTTACCCATGGGCATTTTGCCCGCGGGATGGATCTCGATGTCACCGTTGGAATTCTCGACCTCAAGGTCGCCGGTGACGCCCTCCAGATGAATCTCCTTGGAGCGCGTGACCATCCGCATCGGCCCGTTCACGTCAGTGGCGCGCAGAGCGTCGCCTGAGATTTCCAAGTCGCCCGGCACCGCTGCCAGCGTGATGTCGGAGCGCGCCGACTTGAACTCAACTTTCCCGGTAATCTTGCTCAGCCGGATATCGTTGAAGAAGTCCCCGTTCAGTTGCACCGAACCATTGATGGTGTCCAGCGTAACATCGTCGACACGGCCGGCAATGCTGGTTGGCCCCTGGATTTTTTGCGCCCGCACCGAGCCCTTGTCAACGTTCAGCTCGACCGAACCATCGATGCTATCCAGCGCAACGTCGCCACGCTGCACGGTGATTTTCAACGGCGCGGCGCGGTCATGCACGTTAACGTCGCCGCGCTTGCTGGCGATTTCGACGGCGGCATCCTTGGGCACGAAGATATCCATATCAGCCTGCACGCCGTGGTCGCCGGCGCCGTTGGTGTTGGCGTTCAGCACCACGGACATACCGGTGACGGTGATTTGCGGTTTGCTGCCTTCGTTGAACTTGTTTCCGTCCTCCTGGGACTTGGCGTAGAGCTTCTTATGCACCACGACACGCAGGGTGTTGTCCTCTGAGGGTGTCACGTTGATGGCGCCGCGGTCGCACACGATCTTCAAGCTGCCTTTTGCCGGGAAAGCCTGTTCCAGCGTGTCGTCAAACGTATACGCGGTACCGAACATGCCGCCGAAATCGTCATCGCCGATCTGGATCTGGTCACGCATGGCGTCCCAGTTCACGTCGGAGCTGTGGTGCGCCGCCAGACCGAAGATCACGATGAGGATCAGCAGGAAGATTCCCCCGCCGCCCAGTCCGCGCGTGCGATAGCCGTGCTTGAGAGCCGCGAAGTGCTCGACCAGGGCAATCACGCCCCACAGGATGATCAGCAGTGGCCAGAAGCGCCCGAAGAAATGCCACACCGGCAGGTGGACGCCCAGATTGCGCAGCAGGAATACCATGCCGATGACGATCAGGATCAGCGGTCCGGTCAGCGACCGCCTGTAGCCGTACACCGGCGGCGGTGGCGGCAGAGGAGCAGACGGCTGGTTATAAGGGCTAGCCATTGTGCACCTCCCCTGGATCGGTGGTGCTCTCGTTGGTCGCGGGTGGTTGCTGCGCCGCGGGCGGTTGCCAAGGCTGAGGCGCAACTGGCGGATGCCAGGGTTGTACCGCTTGCGGCGGTGCGTATCCCATGTACTCCCTCGGTATGTGCCCGGTTGCCGGGGCATTGTGTTGCAGGAACATGATGAGGCCGATGACGATCAGCAAGGCCGGCCAGGTCCTGCCAAACTCCATCCAGTAGATGTGCGTGACCTGGTCCAGCAGGAACAGGACGCCGATGGTGATCAGGACGGCGGGACCCATGAATCCGTGGGCCCGGCAGCGTGCGCATCCACAACTGGGGTTATAACGGTATTTCATGACGCCCTCCTCACCGCACCCTTGCCGAACGCTTCATCAGCACTGAAACACCGATGGCGATCAGGATCAGGGGCCAAAACCTGCCGAACCAATCGAAGTGGAACCAGCCAAATTGGTCGAGCAGAAAAATCACTCCCAACCCAATCAGAATAAGCGCGCCCACTGGTGGGCGGTACGCGACTTGCTCGGGTTCCATCGGCGGCTCGAACGGCTGGCCTTCCACGGGCGCGACCGGCACGGCCCCGATAGCCGGAGCTGTCGGCGGCACGGTATTTCCGAAGAAGTTCATGTTGTTGAAGCCGAAGGGATCGGGCGGTTGCATGCCCATCTGCTTCGCCTTCGCCGTGCGGTAGGCCTCGATCGGCATATACAGCACGAACGCCGCGATGCCGATACCGAAGATTCCGCTCACATGGTCAGCGGCCCAGATCAAGGTCGCAAAGATCAGTACGTGGATGAAGCCCTTGGCGTATTCGCCGTTGTAGAAGGCGCCCACACCGGGAATGAATCCCAGAATGGCGGCCAGTCCGGGACTGCCTTCAGTCACGGGTGGTGCGACGCCAGGGACGGCAGCCCCTGGACCCGGCGGTGGCGGCATGTTGCCGCTAACTTGCGAGGCCAGACACTCCTCGCAAAAGATGACGCCACGCACATCACGCGTGCACGCGCTGCACATGGGCTTACCACATGTGCGGCAGTATGCCACTGCGGGACTTTCGACATGATTGGCGCAGTTCATGCTGTTCTCCTGTTCAGCCGGGCCTGTGGGATGAGCGACTCAACTGCAGCCGGAAACTCTGCCAGCATAGGCTGGCTCAAGTCGCGGCTGTAGTTCTGATACTTGCGATCCTGCTGTTGTGTTTCGCCTTTGTTTGGACTTTTAGGCGTGCTCTCCTCCTGCTTGTCGGGCGTCGCGGCGCGGCGCAAATCGCGCACGCGAGACTCGATCTCATACACGAGACGAATGTTTTCGTAGTAGCGCACTACGCGCGCTTCGGTGGAGTAGTAGGTCCTCTGCAGGCCCCGGGCGCTCAGGTCAACGTGCCTGAGGTCGGCAACGCGAACGCCCGCGATGTTGGCCAGCATGGTGATCGAGAAAAATGCCATACCGAATGACATCGCGAAACGCGGCGTCAGGAGCGGCGCAAACACCGGCGCAAGCCGCGCCTTGAACTTGCCGAACCATCCCTGTGGGGCCAAGACAGCCTGCTCACTCGGCTCCGGCACCGCCCCGATGGTCTGCGCCAGGATATTGTGCACCAAGTGCTTCGGTGGTTCGATGTCTTCCAGCCCCTGCAACCACTGCATGCCTGCGGCGGCCTCCTCGAACAGGACCGCGCAGGCCGGACACGATTGCTGATGCGCCTCGAAGGCGGCCAGAGTCGGGCCGGGCAAGGTGGCATCGAGGGCGTCCGCTAACAAGGCCTCGAACTCCACGCACTGCATTCCGGATTTTGTTTCGCCGTACATCAATTCACCTGCCTGTAATTACGTTGTAGAAGCCTTGCAAGTTCCGTTCTTCCGCGGTTTATCCGGCTTTTTACAGTGCCTTCAGGGATTTTCAGGACGATCGCAATCTCTTTGTAGTCCATATCTTGCAAGTCTCTTAGAATCACTGCCTCGCGGAGGTCCGGGGAGAGCTTTTGCAGGGCATCGCGCACCATCTTCTGGGTCTGCTGGCTCTGCACCTGCTGTTCGGGGGAGATGGAATGGTCTTCCAGTTGCTGGCCGATCGTCAGGGCGTCTTCCTGACCGCTGGGCGTGGCCTCCAGCGAATCCGTGACACGGTCGTACTTGCCTTTGCGGAAATGGTCAACCAGAAGGTTGCGCGTCACTGTGGTCACCCAGGTCATGAACGCGGCGCGGGTACCATCAAAAGTACTCAGAGTGCGGTAAATCTTGATGAAAACTTCCTGGGTCAGGTCGGCGGCATCATCGGGCGAACCGGAGAAGCGGTAGCAGATGTTGTAGATACGCCGATTGTATTGCTGGACGATTTCCTGCCATGCAGCGGCGTCGCCTGCCACACAGCGGCGAACCAGCGCATTGACTGCTTGGTGATCGTCCAAACCGGGCTCCCGACGGGCCAACCCCTGGCCCAAATCGTCATGACAACTAAAGACTTGTACGAAAATTTGGGGCCTGCGGTTCGCTTTACGAACCGGCCAGCTACCGCTCTGTGATTGCGCCCCGAATTGTAACAGTCCGGGTGCTGCCTTGAGGTAACAAGATGCACGCGGCAAAACAAAAAGCGCGGCCGCAGCCGCGCCGGTCCCGAGTCCCCGAGATCAAAGGGCCTTGTCGAGGGCCTTCTCGATTACGTCACGCGAGACGTAGCCGACGATCTGTTCCTTCACTTGGCCGCCTTTGAAGATGAGCAGCGTCGGAATGCCGCGCACGCCATAGCGCTGCGGGGTAGAAACGTTCTTATCCACATCCATCTTGCCGACCGTCACTCGACCACTGTAGCTCTGCGCCACTTCGTCCACCACTGGAGCCAGTGCGCGGCACGGCCCGCACCACGCTGCCCAGAAATCAATCATTACCGGTTGTTCCGACTTCAAGACCGCTTGGTCAAAATTCGCGTCCGTTACTTCCAAGATTGCGTCGCTTGCCATTTATCCTCCTGAGGTCTCGTCCCTGCGCTGCACACCGCCAATCGGGCTGCAGCACCCATCGTATCATCCGATACGTCGCGATTTTGGGACCAATCCGTTAGATGCCACGGCAGGTGTCAAGTTGCAGGCGTGCACGACAAACACGGCATGGGAAGGAGGTATGCGGACTTGCGAAACCGAGAGACTCCCGACCGAGAATCAAAAATGACCGGCAATTAAAAGCGCCCTGCGTTACCGCAGGACGCCTAGAAGGCAGCCCTCCCCCAGAACTGCCTAACTACGTCTGCGATTGTGCGGCCGAATGGTCCGCTTGTAAATACACCTTCCGTAACCACAACGTAACTGACGGTAACTAGTTGGTGGTGACATAAGTTACACAAAATATTAGGTTTCTTGTGCCAGCGAGTCGCTAACGCATGAAAATAGCACAATTAGGCTGGTTACTATCGATGCCGGTAGTCACCAGCGGAGGGTACTCATCAGCACCTCGGCTGGGTGCAGAACGGTCCGTCCCATTCCGGCAGCGAGTTGGTCGTGGCAGGAGACGCCGCTGGCCACGAGGACCCTAGGACCGCCATCCTGTTCGGCTGCTCGGGCTTGCGCGAACAGGTCGGCGCCGACCGCCATGCTGAGATCGTAAAAGTCGTGCTTATACCCGAAGCTGCCGGCCATGCCACAACACTCGACCGAGGAGGTGGCGACATCGAAGCCCACCGCGCGCAGCAGGTCGATGGTCTGCGAACCGGCGTTGCAGGTGCGCTGCTGACAGTGCGCGTGATAGAAGAGCCGGGTGCCGAAGCGCGAATCGGCTGCAGGAAAGAGTTTCGCAAGGTCGATATCGTGCTCGCGGGCGAGGTCCCAGACTAGCTGCAGAGGCTCGTAACTATTAGTAGCAAGGGCGGTTATCAGGGAAGGGTCGTCGAGCAGGTGACGATCGTCGAAGCGCAGCATGGCCAGCACACTGGGCTCGACGACCACGATCTTCCTGCCACTGTCGAGGTGGGGCTGCAGCATGGCAGCCAGGGCGCGGGCCTGCTGGCGAGCGGTAGCGATCATGCCCTGAGACATGGCGGCGCGCCCGTCGGGAAGTGATTGTGTAAGAACGACATCCACGCCGATGGCGCGAAGCAGGCGGACTACGGCCATGCCCCTTTCGGGGGTTCCGTAGTTGGTAAATGTATCGGCGAGGACGGCGACGCCGTTGCCTGGAATCGTAGCCTTGGTTTCATGGTGTTCGGCACGGAAGAGGTCCTCCCACGTCTGGGAGGGAAAGCGTGGCGGTTCGCGTCGGGAATCGACGCCCAGAACGTCTTGTTCTAATGTTTGTAATAATGCCTGGCGGGTGGAGAAATTGGCCAGCCCGGGAAGACGCGTTCCCCACTTCCCGAGGGTGTGGTAGTTACCGAAAAACTGCTTCTGCAGTGGAGCCACTTTGTCTTCCGCAGCACTTCCCATCAGACCGCCGACCAGCGATTTTATGAAGGAACCGCCCTCGGACTGGTTCATGCGCTGGCGCAGGTTCTGATTGAGCCAGGGGATGTCGATGCGTACCGGACATTGCGGTACGCAGCGCGAGCATCCGGTGCAGAGTTCACTGAAGCGCGCGTTCATCAGCTTGCCGGTGCCGGCTTCCCAGGAGCCGCCAATGCCGCCGGAGTAAGTTTCGCCGCCAAAGGCGTGGCCGCCGACGGTCTCGAAATTGGCGCAGACGTTGAGGCAGGCGCTGCAACGAATGCAATAGAGCGCCTCGTGCAGAATAGGGTCCTCGCGCATGGCCGAGCGGCCATTGTCGATGAGGACCATGTGGAATTCGCGCGGGGCTGTGGCCTTGCCCGGCGCCGCAAACGACGGCGCGCCAAGCGGAGGACGCAGGATGCTGACGTAGGAAGTGAGCGGCTGGCCGGTTGCGCTGGCCGGCAGCAGTTCGATAAAAGACTGAAAATCCTTGCGCGAGGGCACGACCTTCTCGATACCGGCGATGGCGATATGAACCGGCGGCAGCAAGGTGGTCATGCGGATGTTGCCTTCGCTTTCCACCAGCATGATCGAGCCGCTGTCGGCAGCGATGAGGTTGCAGCCGGAAATGCCGGCATCAGCAGCGATGAACTTCTGGCGGAGGATTTCGCGGGCGAAACGGGTGAGCTCTTCGCCGGTGTCGAGTGGCAGGTCGGTCTGGAACTTGCGCTTGAAGAGCGCCGTAATGCGTTCGCGGGAATAGTGCAGAGCGGGCGCGATGATGTGCGACGGCTGCTCGTCGGCCACCTGAAGAATGAATTCCGCCAGATCGCTCTCAGCGACCTCAATGCCCGCAGCCTCCAAAGTGTGATTGAGGCGCGTTTCCTCCGAAGTGATGCTCTTGCCTTTCACCACCAGCTTGACCGCGTGCTTCACGAGTACGTCGCAGATGTAGCGATTAGCGTCAGCGGCGGTCGGAGCAAGGTAGAAATGGCCGCCATTGGCGCGGACGCTGGCCTCCAGTTGGCGCAGCAGTTCGGGCAGGTTGGCGATGGCGTTTTCTTTCGTCCGGCGAGCGCGGTCCTTCATGGCGTCGTAATCGGCGATGCGGGCGACGGCGTTGTAGCGATTGCGATTGAAGGTCTGGGTATTGTGCCGGATGGCGGCGCTCTGCACGCCCAGCGTCATGCGGATGGCTTCGAGAAAACGTTTTTTATCGCTCTTGTTCGCGACTTGGCGGGGCTGGATGTCGGCGGGATTGACTGGAGCTGCCATGCTCACCTCAGGACTCTAACTCAAAACTATGATGTGCAAACGATGGGGACCATGCACACCGCGGACGAGCGGGCCCATGTCGGCGGTGGCGCTGGGACCGGTGATGAAGACGAAACTGCGCGAGAGGCCCTTGCCCTCGAGCACATCTTCGCGGAAGAGGTCGCGGGGTTGCGGCACGATGGTCTCGGACGCCACTACAGCGATGTGCAGGGGAGCCAGCAAACTGGCCATACCCGTGCGCTGGTAGGCGACATCCACGCAGACAGACCCGGTGCGGGCAACGCCGGCAAAGGCCTCGGTGACGCCCGCGGGCGAATTCACCAACTCTTCGGCGGTGGGATCGGATCTCACGCGGGGGTCGCTGGCGAAATCGGCGAACAGTTCCGCAGGCAGATCCTGCGGCGGAGCGAACAGGATGCGGCTAGCGTCTCCGGCGGCGCGCAGGATGGCGGCGCGCAAGGCTTGCGGCGTGCGGTCGATGACTTCCGCAGTGGCCACGGCGGCGGTGGCGCTACTTACGAACTGTTCGACCGCAGACTGGGATACGGTTGCTTCCATGGCATTCCCTTGGTCCAAGATGGCAAAAATGTTAGCACCGGAACTTAGCGCGCGTTTGTGACGCGCGGCACAAATTGGTAAGAGAAGCAACGTGGACGGCGCGCTCTCTCTTCTACAATGTGAGCACGCCGCCGCGGCTGTCGCAGCGGATCCCGAGCATGGCCGACATAAAGCATCGACAGAAACCCGCAGTTAGATTTCAGGCTTGGTTTCTGGCGGTGGCAGTGCCGGTTTTCGCGGCGGTGATCAGCCCATGCGGTTTGCTGGCGCAGACGCCCGCCTCTGCCGCCACAGCCCAGGCCGCCGCTGCTCAATCTTCCATGCCGGGCATGGACATGCACGGTCACCAACACATGGAAGCGGCAATTTCGGCGAGTGAGCCGTTCTTCTTTGAGGAATCGTCCGGCACCGGGGTCCAACCCTCGGCCTGGCCGATGCCGATGGTAATGACCCAGACGGGCGGCTGGGACCTGATGTGGATGGGGCAGGCGTTCGTGGTGGACACGCAGCAGACGGGACCTTACGGTTACGACAAATTTTACTCGACCAATTGGGGCATGCTGGGAGCGGCGCACCGCCTGGCCGGCGGCAGCGTCATGCTGCGAACCATGCTGAGCCTGGAGCCCGCCACCATCACGGAGCGCCGTTACCCGCTGCTGTTCCAGACCGGCGAGACCGCCTTTGGCGATCCCATCACCAACGCTCAGCATCCGCACAACTTCGTGATGGAACTGAGCGTGCAGTACTCCCACAGCGTGGGAGAGCATGCCGTGGCCGACCTGTACTACGCCGCAGTCGGCGATCCGGCACTGGGACCGGTTGCGTATCCCCATCGTGCTTCGGCGGCAGAGTTGCCGCAGGCGACACTGGGCCACCACTGGGAGGACTCGACGCATATCGCCAGCAACGTTGTGACGGGCGTGCTGGCGTTCAAGACCCTGCGCTTCGAGGCCTCGGGGTTCTATGGGAGTGAGCCCGGAGAAAACCGCTGGACCATCTATTACGGCCCAATGAACTCGTACTCGGGCCGCATTACATTTACGCCCACCCCGCGCTGGGCAGCACAGGTGTCGTCGGGACGCCTCACTCATCCTGAAGCGCTGGAGCCCGGCGATGTGGTGCGGACAACCGCCTCGGTCGAATACGTCGTGCCACGTCCACTGGGGAACTGGTGGGCCACCAGCCTGGTCTGGGGCCGCAACTGGAAGACCGCGGGCCAGTACGGAAGTAACGCGGTGCTGGCCGAAACCGTTGTTCCCTTTCTAGCCAAGAACTTCGTCACTGCCCGCTACGAGTGGTCGCAACGCGACGAACTGTTTGCCGACGACCCGACGCTGGAAGAACAACTTTTCGCGACCACGGGAGCGCGGTGGTTCGATGTGAACGCTTATACCATCGGCTACACGCGCGACCTCGGGACGTGGCACGGCGCGGAAACGGGCCTGGGCGCAAATGTATCGCTTTACGGCATCCCCGCGGCCATCCAGCCGTACTATGGCAGCCATCCGCTGGGCGTCAACGTGTACCTGAGGGTCCGGTTGCGGTAGGCGAGGTCGCGCGATAGTTGCCGCAAATTCAGCGCGCCTTCAGGTTGCAAGCGATAGATATAGTATGAATCTCCCGTGGGCGCTACGCGCCCGGAAGCGGCGATCTCATCATGCGGGTTCTGATTGTGGAAGACGAGCAGCGGCTGGCGGAAAACATCGCCCGCAGTCTGCGCGAAAGTGCCGGCTACGCGGTGGACATCGCGCTGGATGGCGAAGACGGCCTCTACATGGCGCAATCGAACCCTTATGACCTAGTGCTGCTCGACCTGATGCTGCCTAAGATTGACGGCATTACTCTGCTGAAACGCCTGCGCAGCGGGGGCGGCGAAGTTCCGGTGCTGGTGCTTACCGCACGCGACGAGAAGGAGTCGATCGTTGCCCTGCTCAATGCCGGAGCTGACGACTACGTGGCCAAGCCTTTCGACCTGGGAGAACTGCTGGCGCGGGCCAAGGCGCTCATCCGTCGGGGCAAGGGACGCAGCGACGCGCTCCTGAAGGTCGGCGACATCGAGATCAACACGTCCAACCTCACGGTGCGCCGCGCCGGCCAGTTGGTAGTCCTGACGGCCATGGAATATCGCGTGCTAGAGTATCTGGCCCACAGGCCCGGCGCGGTGGTCTCGAAGACCGAATTATCGGAGCACCTCTACGACTTTAACTGGGAGCGCTTCAGCAACGTGATCGAGGTATACATCTCCGGCCTACGCCGCAAGCTGGACGACGGCGATGCCAAGCTGATTCACACCTTGCGCGGGCAAGGCTACATGTTGCGGGCTTGATATGGCGAAGACCTCCATTCAGCGGCGCCTGATTGCGGTCGTGATCCTGTCTCAATTGCTGCTGGCGACGGGAATCTACTTCCTAGCGGTGTATCTGACGCATCGACAACTGCGCGTGGCGTTCGACAGTGCGCTGAATGGGCGCGCCATGAGCCTGGTCGCGCTTGTGCAATACTCGGAGGATGCCGGACACGCTCTGGAGTTCGAGAGCGGCCTGGTGCCGCCTCCGCTGGAGCGCGGCCAACCTGACCTGTATGAGGTGCGCCACGCCGGCCATGTGCTGGCCCGCTCTCCCAACTGGCCGCCAGATCTGGGCATGACAACCGAGCGGCGGGACACCCAGCACGCCGACTTTACCGTAAACGGAATTCGTTACCGGGCGTTGCGATTAGAGAATGTAGGGATCCTCGACCGGGAGCCGGACATGCCGGCGAACGACGTGTTGACGGTAACGTATGCCTCGCCGATTGCGCCCATGGCGCGAGCGCTTGGGCATCTTCGGCTCTCGATCGCGCTGGGATGTTTGGGGCTGCTGTGTGTCTCGGTGCCGCTGGCAGTATGGGGATTGCGCCGCGGACTGCGTCCGCTCTCCGCGCTGGCGACCAGCGCAGCGGCGGTTTCTACTGCCAACTGGGAGCTGAATCCGCCGCAGGAAGCTCGCGACACACAAGAGCTGGCGCCGTTGACGCGGGCGATGACTTCGATGCTTGAAGGGCTGCATCGCGCCTTCACGCAGCAACGGGAATTTCTGGCCAACGCTGCGCACGAACTGAAGACGCCAGTGGCGGTGCTGAAGTCCACGCTGCAGTCGCTGGCCCAGCGTCCACGAACTGCGGAGGAATACCGTGCAGGCCTGAATGACGCCCTGGAGGACCTGTCGCGCCTCGAAAAGCTACTGCACTCGATGATGCGGCTGGCGCGCGCGGAACAGTGGGCCGCGGGTAACCTGCACCGTGATCTCGCGACCATCGACGTCGAAATGACTTGCCAGGTAGCGGTTGAGAGGATGAAAGCGGTGGCCCATCAGCGCAACGTCGAATTGCAGCTCTCGGCTGACGGCCCGATCCGGCTGGCGGCCGATCCAGAGGACCTGGAACTGGTGTGGTCGAACCTCTTGGAGAACGCCGTCCGTTTCAGCCCGGAGCGCGAGACGGTTTTTGTTAACCTGCGAGCGGCCAACGGGCACGGCTATATCGAGATTGCCGATAAGGGCCCCGGGATTCCGGAATCGGAGCTACCTCACATCTTCGAGCGTTTTCATCGCGGAGACGCCTCGCGGGCACGCACCACAGGAGGTTACGGTCTGGGACTGGCGATCGCCAAGGCACTGGTCGAGGCCTATGGCGGCAGCATCGTACCCTACAGCAGTCCGGGAGAAGGCACGCGCATGGTGGTGTCGCTGCCGACCTAGTTGCGGTACTGCGCAAATTGCGGAGCGATTTTCACGATGCGCGACAAAACATGACCTGCTTGATGCAGCTATCGTCGTCCGAGCATCGACGGCAACAAGCCGAGAGCCGATTCAGCTTGTTTTAAGGTGTGAGCTTGCATCCTGCTGAAAGAGACGTACCTGTGATCCGGAAACTGACATCCATCGCCGTGGCCTTTCTCGCTTGCATAGTCTGCAGGGTGCAGGCGCAGACTTCGGCGCCGAGCGGAAGCCCGCCGGCTGCTCCGGTGGTGCTGACGCTGGCCGACGCGCTGCAGCGGGCCAAGGTCAACAGCCCGCAATTTCAGGCAGCGGTAACAGAGTTGGGACTGGCCCGCGAAGACCGCTATCAGGCACGGGCCGGTCTGCTGCCCGGCGTGGACTACAACAACAGCTTTCTGTACACCCAGGGCAACGGTACGCAAACGGGCCGATACGTCGGCGCGAACGGCGTTCACGAGTACATCAGCCAGGGCGTGGCGCATGAGACGATCGACGCCGCGAGTGTCTTTGATTACCAGCGAACGGCAGCCGCTCATGCCTTGGCTAAGGCACGAACTGAAATCGCGGCGCGAGGTCTAGTGGTGACGGTAGTGCAGTCATACTACGGACTGCTGGCAGCGCACACCCGGAGCGTGAATGCCGAGCGTGCGTACAACGAAGGCCAGCACTTTCTTGAGTTGAGCCGCAAACTGGAAGAGGGCGGCGAGGTGGCGCACTCCGACACCATCAAGGCGCAGATCCAGGCCAATGACCTGAAGCGCGGCTGGGACGAGTCCAAACTGGCGGAGCAGAATGCGCGGCTCGCGCTGGCAGTCCTTCTTTTCCCGAATTTCTTTCAGGACTTCACGCTGGTTGACGATTTGAGCGCAGCGCCGGCACTTCCGCCGATGACTGCGCTGCAGGCGATGGCGGCGAAGAACAACCCGGAGTTGCACGCGGCCTTTGCCGCCCTCACGGTGGCCAATAAGCAAGTTGACGCTGCGCGCTCCGGCTACCTGCCATCACTCTCGGTGGACATGTTTTACGGCATCGATGCCAACCAGTTCGCCAAACGCGCTCCCGACGGCACGCAAAACCTCGGCTATGCCGGAGCCGCCACGCTGAATATCCCTGTCTGGAACTGGGGCGCAACACAAAGCAAGGTCAGGCAGGCGGAGTTGCTGCGCCACCAGGCACAGGTGGAACTCAGCGCCGCCCAGCGGCAGGCCATTGCCGATCTGCAGTCGTTCTACAGCGAGGCGCAAGTCGCTTATGACCAACTGCAAGTACTAAAACAATCCACCGAACTCGCCGAGCAGAGCCTGCGTCTCACGAACTCGCGCTACCAGGCGGGCGAAGCCAGCGCGTTGGAAGTCGTGGACGCACAAAATACTCTGACCGCGGCCGGTAACAACTATCACGACGGCGAGGCCCGCTATCACCTGGCGCTGGCCAACCTGCAAACGCTGACGGGAGCCTTCTAGGATGCAAGCCCGGCGGAACATCTCTGTTGTTGCGTTGTCCCTCATTGTGGGAGCCGTACTGCTTCTACTGACGTCATGTTCCAAGAAGGAAGACGAAGTCGGCGCTGAGGTAACGGTGCAGGCCGCGAAGGTTGGCAGGCAGTCGATCCGCCAAGTCGTTCGCACCGAAGCGGTGCTGTTTCCCAAGAACCAGGCCGCCATTACCCCCAAAGTTGTGGCTCCGGTGAAAGAGTTCTACGTGAACCGGGGCAGCCGGGTACATGCCGGACAGGTCCTGGCCGTTCTGGAGAACCGCGACCTCGCCGCCGCCGAGACAGAGACGAAAGGCTCTTATCACCAGGCAGAGGCCACCTACCAGATTGAAACCAGGTCGGCACTGCCTGAGGAATGGCAAAAGGCGGAGTACGACCTCAAGGCCGGGAAAGAAAGCTTCGACGCGCAGCAGAAGATCTACGACAGCCGCAAGAAGCTCTACGCAGAAGGCGCGCTGCCGCGCAAAGACTACGATCAATCGCTGGTGGCTCTGACCCAGGCGAAGTCGCAATACGAGATCGCAGCGATGCACGTGGCGGCACTGCAATCGGCGGGCAAGAAAGAGCAATTGAAGTCGGCGGAAGGCCAGCTCACTTCGGCCAAGGGCAAGTATGAGGGCGCGGCGGCGCAACTGGCGTATTCCGAGATTCGCAGCCCAATGAACGGCATAGTCACCGACCGGCCGACGTATCCCGGGGAAACGCCTCCGCCGGGCGCACCGCTGCTCACGGTGATGGACACGTCGTCGGTCATCGCCAAGGCGCACATCCCGCAAGACCAGGCGGCGCTGCTCAAACCCGGTGACGACGCCACGATGAAAGCCCCGGGAGACATCGACGTAGGGGGGAAGGTCACGCTGGTCAGCCCCGCACTCGATGCCAACAGCACAACTGTTGAGATATGGGTGGAGGCACCAAATCCCGACGGCCGTCTGCGCCCCGGCTCGAGCGTCGCGCTGGAGATGGTGGCGAGCACGGTAAAGGATGCGATTGCCGTACCAGCAGCAGCGGTGCTGAAGACGCCCGACGGCGGGTCGGCAGTCATGGTCATCCAGAATGGCAAGGCCGAACAAACGCAAGTCGAGACCGGCATTCGCGACGGCGACATGATTCAGATCACCAAGGGACTCACGGGCGGCGAGACGGTGATCGTCGGCGGCGCCTACGGCCTGCCTGACAAGACAAAAGTGAAGATCGCGGAGGCCCCGGCGGCGGAAAGCGACAAGCCGGACGCGGCGAAGCCCACGGCGGGAAAAGACTAGGGACTGATGCGCAAGCGCCTGCAATCCATCCTCGACGACCTACGCACGCCTGCGGAAGGCGGTGAGCATTATTGGTTCACGCGATACGGCAAGTCGATTGTTTTTCTGATTCTGATCCTAGCCGCAGCAGGCACGTATCTGGCGTTTACTATTCCCATCGCGGTCTTTCCCGCCACCAACTTTCCCCGGGTGCTGATCGGCGTGGACAACGGAGTGATGCCCATCGACCAGATGATGGTCACGGTCACGCGTCCGATCGAGGAGTCGGTCAACAGCGTGCCCGGACTGCAGCAGGTGCGCTCCATCACCAGCCGCGGATCGGCAGAGATCGACTTGTTCTTCAGTTGGGACGTCAACATGGTGACCACGCTGCAACTGGTGGATGCAGCCCTGGCCAATGTCCGCAACACGCTGCCGCCGACGGCCAACATCAAGACGCATCGGCTGACCTTCGCCAGCTTTCCGATTATCGGCTACAGCCTGACATCAGATACCGTACCGCAGACGCAGCTGTGGACCATGGCCACGTACGACCTGAAACCTCGTCTGAACCGCCTCGACGGCGTGGCAACGGTGCTGGTACAGGGCGGGCAGGAGCCGGAGTTTCACATCACACCCGATCCCGCCAAGCTGCTGGCTGCGGGCGTAACAGTCACTGACATTCTCGAAGCTGTACGGCGCACTAACCTGATTGACTCTCCCGGACTGCTGGAGCAGAACCATCAGCTTTACCTAGGACTGGTGGATGCGCAAGTACACGATCCCGAGCAACTGGGGCAGATCGTGGTCAAGTACACGCCGACCGGGATTCCAGTTAAGGTGGCCGATGTAGCCGCGGTTGCGCCGGGCGTGAAGCCCGTGTACACCATTGTTACCGCGAACGGGAAGCCCGCCGTGCTACTGAGCGTCAACCGCCAGCCCGATGGCAACACGGTGGCGGTCGCCAATGAAGTTCATGCTGAAGTTGAGCGCATCCGGCAGTCGCTACCCCCGGGAATTCATCTCGAGCCGTTCTACGATCAGTCGGGCCTGGTGATGGACTCGATCCACAGCGTGCGAGACGCCATCCTGATCGGCGTCATTCTTGCCTCGCTCATCATGGTGCTGTTCCTGCGCGATTGGGGCACTTCGGTGGTCGCGGTGCTGGTGATCCCGGCGACGGTACTGATCACGTTCATCGCGCTCAAGATACTGAACCAGACTTTCAACTTGATGACGCTCGGCGGTCTGGCCGCCGCTGTCGGGCTGGTCATCGACGACGCTATCGTGGTCGTCGAGAACGTCGCCCTGCATCGCGACGCTGGACAGGGACGGTTGCAGGCCATCCAAAGCGCGCTCAGCGAGATCACGGTTCCGCTGATCGGCTCGACCATCACGCCCATCGTGGTCTTTCTGCCGCTGATCGCCATCACCGGCGTCACCGGAGTGTTCTTCCGCGCGCTAGCCATCACCGTTGGCGTGTCACTGCTTACTTCTCTGGGCCTTGCGCTCACTTGGACGCCGACGCTGAGCCAATATTTCATTCGCGGCTCGCGCGCCGACGTACCCCCGCGAGACGACCTCGCCAACACCGACCGGGAGAAGCTGATGGCCGCCGAAGATGCCGCCATCACCGGCCGCTTCCGCCAGGTTGTGGATTTCTACGAACACTGGCTGCGCTTTGCCCTGGAGCGCCCGAAGTGGATGGCTGTCTTCGCCGCCGCAGTTATTGCCGTATCGATTGCGGCATTCCTGTCACTGGGGACCGACCTGCTTCCGGAGATGGATGAAGGCGGATTCATCGTTGACTATCTGTCGCCCGCCGGGAGTTCTCTGCAGGAAACCAACCGCATGGTCAGTCACGTGGAGCAGATGCTGCGGGAAATCCCGGAGGTCGAAAGCACATCGCGGCGTACCGGGCTGGAATTGGGACTGGCCGCGGTGACCGAAGCTAATCGTGGCGACATCGCGGTAAAGCTGAAGAACAAGCGAAGCCGCAGCGGCGACGAAATCATCTCGGAGTTGCGGGCGAAGGTCGAGCAGCAGGAACCCGGCCTGGAAGTCGAATATGTCCAAGTGTTGCAGGACATGATCGGCGACCTGTCGAATGCGCCCGAGCCGGTGCAGATCAAGCTGTTCTCGCCCGATGCCGCGCTGCTGGGACAGTGGGCACCCAAGGTGGGCGACGCCATTCACGACGTCCGCGGCGTAGTGGACGTGCGCAATGGAATCGAGAACACCATCAGTGGGCCGGCCACTGTGTTTCGAGTTAATCCCACTATTGCCGCGCGCGCCGGATTCACCGCGGAAGAAGTCTCCGTCGATGCGGCTGCCGTGCTGGAAGGCGAGCCCGCTGCAACTCCTGTGATCGCGCAGGACATCCCTTATACCATTCGGGTGCGATATCCGGATTGCGAACCGCGCATCGTTGGCGGCGATGAGCAACACCCTGCTGAATAGCGCGTCGGGACACACGGCGACGCTTGGCTCGCTGGCGGAAATCAAGGAGTTGCCGGGACAGACGGAAATCCGCCGCGAGAACCTGCAGCGCGATGTGGCGGTAACGGCCCGACTGGAAGGTCGCGACCTCGGCAGTTCCATCGCCGCTGTGCAGAAAGTAGTTGACGGTCTGCATCTGCCGTCGTCCATTCGTGTGGTTTATGGCGGAACTTACGAAGAGCAGCAGCAATCGTTTCACGACCTGATGCTGGTGCTGGTGCTGGCCATCCTCCTGGTGTTCGTGGTGCTGCTGTTCGAGTTTCGGACCCTGGCGGCGCCGATTGCGATCCTGTCGTCGGCGATTCTCTCCACGTCCGGCGTGTTTCTCGGGCTGCTCATCACGCGGACTAGTTCAACATCGCGTCGTTCATGGGGCTGATCATGGTCATCGGCATCGTGGCCAAGAACGGCATCCTGCTGATTGATGCCGACCAGAAATTCCGCGCCATGGGCCACTCGGCCGAAGAGGCCATGATCCAGGCCGGACGCCGCCGCTTGCGCCCGATCCTGATGACGGCGCTGGCCGCCGCCGCTGGCATGTTGCCGCTGGCGCTGGCACTGGGTGCGGGTTCGCAAATGTTGCAGCCGCTGGCCATTGCCGTCATCGGCGGAATCACGATTTCGATGGTGCTGTCGCTCATCATCACACCGGCCGTTCACTATTACCTCAGTCACGCAGAATCCAAATCGCAACCAGAATGAAGGAGACGTTATGAAACGCATACTTGCCCTGATACTCGCGGCCGTGGCCATTGCGGCCATTCCCGCCGCCGCGCAGAAGTCCTACAAGCTCGCCGACCGCGTAAAACTCGGCGGCGAAGGCGGATGGGACTACCTTACCTACGACCCCGCCGCCAATCGCATCTTCATCACCCGTGGCACACATGTCATGGTGGTGGACGCCAAGACGCTCAAACCGACCGCCGACATCACCGATCTCCAGGGTGTGCACGGTGTGGCGCTCGCGCATGAGCTGGGCAAAGGCTTCATCACCAGCGGCGGCGACAGCATGCTCGTCATCTTCGACCTCAAGACACTCAAAGTGCTCGACAAGGTGAAGGTGGGCGAGCGCCCCGACGCCATCCTGTACGACGCTTCGTGCCAAGCGCGTGTACACCTTTAACGCGAGAAGCCAGGACAGCACGGTCGTGGACGCCAATACCGGCAAAGTCATCGGCTCGGTGCCGCTGGGCGGAAAGCCCGAGACCGGCGTGGCTGACGGCAAGGGTAACGTGTACGTCAACATCGAAGACCGCAGCGAGATCGCACGCATTGACACCGCGAAGCTCACCGTGGCCGAGCACTATCCGATGGCCGGCTGCGATGAACCCAGCGCACTGGCTTTTGATGTCGCCCATCGCCGACTGTTTGCGGGATGCGCCAGCAAGATTGTTGCGGTGGTCGATCCGGATGCCGGCAGGCTTGTGACCACCGTGGACATCGGCGGCGGCGTGGACGCAGGCGCGTTCAATCCAAAGACGCAGCAGATTTTCATGTCGTGCGGAGCCGACGGTGTGCTGACGGTCATCCACGAAGACTCGCCAGACAAATACTCGGTGGTGCAAACGGTGCCGACGGCAAAAAGCGCGCGGACGATGGCTTTGGACGAGGCGTCGAATACGGTTTATACGGTCGCTGCCCAGTTCGATCCGACGCCGCCTCCAGCCGGACAACGGCGCAAGATGCTGCCGGATACGTTTGAGTTGCTGGTATTGCGTCCGTAGGAATTTAGACCGATTGGCAGAAATACAGAGCGGCGCAAAACGCCGCTCTTTGTTGCTTTGGCTAATCCAATCCCGCCGAGGTCGGCGGCACGACGCGTGCCGGACGCAAGGCCACGTCCAGACTGTAGGCAAGAAAGCCTGCGAGAATCAGCAAAATGCCAAAGAGCAGGCTGCTGATCCCCAGGATCTGCTCCTGGTCGCTGCGGACAATCGAGAAGCCCAGCAGCAGCATTGGGAACACGCCGATGAACACTGCGCCGAACAGGCCGCCCGGGACCTTGAAGGGGCGCGGGAGGTTGGGCTCCTTGATGCGCAGCACGATCAGCGCGAGGAATTCCAACAAAAGACTTGACCCATAGAGCAGAATGTCGATGGTCACCAGCCGCTCGAAACCCAAGCCGAGCGACAATGCCCATCCCGTCGCCAGCACCAGGATCGCCACCCAGGGGGCACCGCCGCGTTTGGTGACTTTTTTGAATACTGCGGGGAGCATGCCGTCCTGCGCCATGGCCAGGGGCAGGCGCGAATAGCTCATCACCAGCGCGTTGAACATGCCGAAACCCTGATCATGCCGCCGGCGACGACTGCCACCCGAAGCACGGGACCGCCGACCAAACCCGCTATATCAGCCCAGGAACCGGTCTCCCACGCTGTAGGACTCAGTTTCGTCAGGGCCATGGCCGCTACCGGCAGGATGTAGGTCAACGACACCAGTACCACGGAGGCCATCATGGCTCGCGGATAAGTTCGTTGCGGCTGCTTCACTTCGGCGGCGATGGTGGAGGCGTTGTCCCAGCCCATGTAATTCCACATGGCGATCAGCAGGCCGCCGATGATGTCCACATGCGACGTTGTGGGAGTCGTGACCGCATTGGCGAGCCCGCCGTATTTAAATGGCGCCAGGACAACGATGGCCACAAACGGCGCCGATAACACGAAGAACAGCCAGATCGAAGTCGTCGCCACCACGCGAATTCCGGCGATGTTGGTCGCGGCGCAAGCGATGACGACCGCCAGCCCCACTATGATTCCGCGATTGTTCACCGCAAACCACGGAAACAGCCGCGACAGGTACAGCACGAACAGCGTGGGATAGATGGCCATGTCGAAGACGCTGGCCACCAGCGAAAGCCAGGCCTCCTGGAAGCCCCAGAAATCACCCATGGCACGCCGCACCCAGGCGTAGAAGCCACCCTCCTGCGGCAGGGCGCTGGAGAGTTCCCCGATCATGTAGGCGGTGGGCAGGCTCCAGAGGATCGGGGTCAGCAGCAGAATGAGAATCGCGCGTCCGTATCCTGCGCCGTGAACCACGTCTTCAATGCCATAGGTCCCGCCCGAGACCATGAAAAAGGTCGCGGCTACCAAAGGCCATAGGGTCAGCTTGGCTGATTTTTTCGGGAAAACCGAAGCGCGGGCGGCGGATTCAGCGATCGAAGGATCGACGGCGGGAGCATTAGCTACGGCCAATTTCTGTGGCTGCCTCCTTGCTTACAAATACGAATCGGCCCAGCAGCTTGTGCTGTGGAAAATGGTTTTTCAAGAATACGGATTTAGGCGCCATCCCGTAAAGCGGAAATTGGTCGGCTTGCAGTTCTTCACAAAAATAGATTGGGCGCGAACGGAGTGTCCGCGCCCGGTTCAACAGTGTGCTTTGGTCATACTTCTTGCCTCCGAAAGTGAAGCCCAGTCCGGTGGTGAAGATAATGTCGTTGTTCTTGTTTCCCGGCACCGGCTCGCTGACGTACTGATCGTGGAAATTCATGTTGGCCGTCAGCCAGCCATTGAGCTTGGTCGCCATCCAAAGTTGAAGTTCACGCGGTAGTTGCTGGTCTGGTTGAGCGACGGCAGGTAGTACAGGCTCTGGGTTATCGAAGTGTTCGCAGTAAGTCTTATGGGCGAACTCGTCGCCCAGTGTCGCTGTCAACAGATTGTTGGTCGTGCCGTCGTAGTAACTTTCACGGGTATAGCCGAGGCCGCCCAGCAAGTCCAAGGTGGTGGTCTTCGACGCAATCGGCATGGTACCCAAAACCGCCGCTCGGCATCACGCGATAATTCAGCAATTGCAGGGCGTCGTACATGCCGGAGAACGCGCCGTAAGCAAAGATCTTTGCTTCAGGTTGTGGTCGTAGCGAATCAACCCGCCCAACGAGTTGGCCGACGTGGTTCCCAGCTTGGCGTCGGTAGAGTAGATCGAAGCCGCATTCACTACCCACGCATCGGTGGTCGTCTTGCGCAGCGCATTGAAGCCCAGCGCCACGTTGGTGGTCTCGCTGTTGCCGCGAGCCAGCGCAAAGCCAAAATTGCCGCCCCCGGTCCATCCTTCGAGCATGCCCGGATGAAGCGATTTTTCATAGGCGGCCTGGTCAGCCGGCGAGCGCATGGTGGATCACGTCGGTCCGCGGAACCGTCTGCACGCCCTGTGCAGTGGTGACCATTACGTTGGCGCCTTCCGACGTTACCGTTCCCGACACCAGTTGCTTGTCTGCCTTGGTCACCACCAGCGGAGCCTTATCCGAGGAAAACTGGCTCACCTCAGCCCAGTCGATCGAGACCTCGCCGGCGTAGGTGGTCTTGAGGACCAGTTTCTTGCCATCCATGCTGACGATGGCCCCGCTCAGGTGGTCACCGTTCTTCAGCGTAACCTGTTCGGCATGCAGCATTGCGGCATGACACAACACGCATAGAAATCCGATTGACAAAATCTTCTTCACGACTGGGATCCTCACTTTTTGTATTTGGGATTGAGCCTGGAAAATCAGCTCCGGGGGAAAGCTGCAGATTCCTGTCTGTTACTGTTCCTGTAAATCTTTCCGCGTCCCGCTATGCGAGTTCCGCGGACCGCGCTGCTCCTGAAATCTGGACGCACGCGGCGTCTTTCGCAGAGATGTTCGAATTGGGCACTGGCTACATAACATCGGGACAGACGGGACCAAAGAACACTACCGACCTTGACCGCTACCCCGGCGGAGTAGTCCCGTTTCCGGCAGACCTCCGCTCGACCCCAGCGCGCTGAATACTATTCCATGATACCGATTTGTGCCCCACCATTCTATCCGCTGGGAGACAAACGCGATACTCGATATCCGCAGAAGTCCTACCGAAGGCCCTCGCGAGCACCCTAAACGCTGGCAACTTCGCGGTGAATCACGTAGTCTGTAAGCATCCCGTACTCCCATGCCAAAAGGCGCAAGCGGGCGCCGCTCGACCGGGTTCGCTCAGCTCGAGATCGGCGAAGTCCAGAGCAAACCGGCAAGAGGATTGCTTCGCTTGGCGCATCAGCGCCAATTATAGGAATTGAGATATGAACGCTTTGTATAAGACCCTCCGTACGCTCCGTTGCAAGTCGGTATTTCTGGCCAGCCTTTTGATTCTCTCTGCAGTGCCGGGTTTGGCCCAGCAGACTCCTCCCGCGAAGAAGCGGCCCACCCTCGGGTCTCGCGCTTGCAGGGCGGAGGCGCTCTCGGCCTGGCGCATGTGGGCGTGATCACCTGGCTGGAGGAGCACCACATTCCCGATCGACTACGTTGCCGGCACCAGCATGGGCGGACTGGTTGGTGGAGTGTACGCCACCGGGCACAACGCCGTCGAACTGCGGCAGGTGGTGAACAGTATCGATTGGGACGAAGTGATGGCGGGACAGACTCCGTTCGACGATCTTTCGTTTCCGCCGCAAGGAGGACGCCCGCGACTATCCCAATAGCCTGGAGTTTGGCTTGCGTAAAGGATTGCAATTCCCAGCGGGATTCAACTCCGGCCAACAGGTCCTGCTGATTCTCGACAAGGTCGCGGCTCCCTATTCGGAAGTCAAGAGCTTCAACGATCTCCCGACGCCGTTTGCCTGTGTAGCCACCGATCTGGTCAGCGGCAAAGCTCACGTCTTCCGTAGCGGATCGCTATCAGTGGCCATGCGATCCACCATGTCGCTGCCCGGTATCTTCTCGCCGGTGCGAACGGACGGTGCCATCTACGCCGACGGCGGACTGCTGCAGAACCTTCCCGTCCAAGTAGCGAAAAAGATGGGCGCCGACGTGGTCCTTGGAGTTCACCTGGCCGAGGAAACGCTGAAACCCGACGCCAATCTTTCCTCCTTCGCCGTGCTCGGTCAGTCGATCTCGGTGATGATCTCGGCCAATGAACTCCAGAGCATGGAAATGGCGGACATCCTAGTCTCGGTTCCGGTGCAGAAGTGGGGCGCGTTAAGTTTTGACGACGCTGACGCCATCATCAAGGCCGGTTACGACGCCGCCCAAGCCAAGTCGAAGGTCCTGCTGACTCTAGCCGTGGACGATGCAACCTGGAACGAGTACTTGGCCGAACGCAAGGCCCGCCGCATCACCACGACACCGATTCCTACTTTTGTAGCGGTCAAGGGCGTGAATGCGGAGCTGTCGCAGAAGGTCGAGGACTCTAATGGCGGGCGTGGTCGGCAAACCCCTCAACTATGACGAATTGGATGCGGCGATCATGCGCCTGAAAGGTACCGGGCGCTATTCGAACGCTCAGCTATCGGATTCGTCGAGCAAAATGGCAAACAGGGACTTGAGATAAAGACCGAGGAAGATACAGTTGGTCCGCCCTATCGTGCGCCCGCTGATTCTGGTGGATGGCTCCAGTCTGAAGAACGTTCAGTTCAACATGGGAGCAAGAGTCAAGTGGCATGAATATCGGAGGCTTCCGTTCGGAGTGGCGCAACTGACATCATCCTGTTCTCGGAGTACGGGCTGCGAGTCGGAGTATTACCATCCCTTCACTCCGACAACCCACTGGTTCGTCGCGCCACGGGTACTGGCCGACAGCGATCCGTTCTACTTCTACGACAACAATCAACTACGTCTCGACCTATCGCAAGAACATGGCGGTGGCGGCCTCGACTTCGGCTATCTGTTCGGAAATGTAGGCGAACTGCGCTTCGGCTACGAAGGAGGTTGGGAAGGCTTCCAGCGACAAGTCGGAAATCCGCAAGAGCTGCCCAGTCTCTCCGGCGGCTTATGCCGCTGCCAGGGTCCAGTATCGGTTGGATCCCTTGGACGATCGCCGTCATTCCTCGTAAGGGTCAGCCCTGCGATGCCGATTTCCAGTGGACGAACAGCAGTCCGTTGGCGGGGGAGCCTATCCCGTCGCTGGAAGTCGGCTCGCGGAACTTCTTCAAGCTCAACGAGCCGTCCTCGGTGTTCCTGACCGGATTTGCCGGTACCACATTCAATCACTACGACACGGGTCTGCCGCAGTTTTCCTTGGGTGGCTCGCGCGCTTCTGGTCGCCTACGGCCAGAATGAGCTGCTCATGGACAAGTACTTCCTCTTCCAGTTGGGCTATCTTCGGCAGTTGGCGAAGCTGCCTCCGCTGCTGGGCGAGCGGCATCTACTTCCTGGGAATGTACGAGGCCGCACAGGTTTACGGGCCACCCTATAGCATGATTAACAAGGCCTCGGGTTTCCCCACTGACGGATCGCGTGGGAATCGTCGTCAACACCATCTTCGGCCCGGTGGAAGCGGCCTACGCTTACGGCGATACGGGCCACCACAAGTTCTTCTTCCGCATTGGACGGTTGTTCTAGAAAGTTGCGCGAATGGATAGCGGCGGCGTCCTGCCGGGATGCCGCCGCTATCTTTTGTGCGATTAGCCGGTGTTGTGCAGGCCGGCCGCGATGCCGTTCATCGTTGTCCCGATCGCATAATCCAGTTCCGCGCTCTGCTCGCCCGCGCGCTTCCTGCGCAACAACTCGACCTGAATCAGGCTCATGGGATCGACGTAGGGATTACGCAACCGAATCGAGCGCGCCAGTACCGGGTTGCGCTCCAGCAGTTCGCGCTGCCCGGTGATCCGCAGGATCATGCGATGAGCGCGCTCGAACTCTTCAACCAGCATCGAGTAGACCCGCTCGCGCAGGCCGGCGTCCTCCACCAGCGAAGCGTATAGCCGTGCAATCGAGAAATCAGCCTTCGCCATCGCCAGTTCCACATTCCGAATCATGTCGGAGAACAACGGGAACTCCTCCGCCATTTTGCGCAGTATCTGCTCTTCTGCCGCGCCTCGCGAGGCATACTGCTCCAGCGCACGGCCCACGCCGAACCACGCCGGAACGGCGTGCCTGCTCTGCATCCAGCCAAACACCCACGGGATGGCGCGCAGGTCCTCGAGACGGCTGCTGCCGCCGCGCCGCGCCGGGCGCGAACCGATGCGCGCCAGCTCCATTTCGTTGACCGGCGTGGCCTGCTCGAAGTACTGCAGAACCTCTGAGTTCCCGGCGATGTTCTGCCGGTAGTGCTGAAACGCCGACTGCGAAAGCTCCTCCATGGGCACGACCCATTCCTCTTCGTCGCGTTGCAAAGCCGTGGTCGGGCGCACCAGCGCCCCCAGGCTGGCAGCGACCATGATTTCCAGGTTCCACTCCGCCAGCGCAGTATCGGCGTACTTCCAGTTCAAAACCTCGCCCTGCTCGGTGATGCGAATGTGGCCAGTGAAATCGCCGACCGGCTGCGCCAAGATGGCGGAGTGGGTGGGTCCGCCGCCACGGCCCACTGTGCCACCGCGTCCATGGAAGAGACGCAGCTTAACGCCGCACTCGCGTGCCACCTGATGCAGTAGCCGGTGCGCCTTGTGCAGCTCCCATGTGCTGGTGAGCATGCCTCCGTCTTTGTTCGAGTCGGAGTAGCCCAGCATCACTTCTTGCCAGCCGTGCCACGACGGCAAGAGTCTCTGGTATTCCGGAGAACTCCACACCCTCCTCATTACTTCGGGTGCGCGCCGCAAGGCATCGATGGACTCGAACAATGGCACCGGCATCAGGCCGGGGTCGTCTCCCGATCCCTCGGCCCTCGCGCCTGCCAAAGTCGCCAGCCGCAGAACCGCGAAGACATCGTCCTCCGTCTCAGCGCCGCTGATGATGTAGCGCATCACGGCTTCGGGCTCGAAACTTCTTTTCGCCTCTGTTACTCCACGAAGAGTGTCAAGCAATTCCCTGCTGGAATCCGGGATGGCGGCGATGACAGCCGCGGTCGGCGTCCTGCCGCCTTGCTCTGCAATCACCTGCCGAATCTCGTCCATTGCCTCGCGATGCACCCGCGCGTGCTGCCGGATGTCGAGCGTGTGCAGCCGGAAACCAAATGTCCGCAGCTTGCAGAGCAAGGGATCGATCAACTCGTTCGCCATCCGAGTTCCGCCGCTGTCAGACAGGCTTCGCCGAATAATCTGCAAGTCGCGGTAAAACTCTCTGGCTGACCCGTAGGCTGCAAGGTTGACGGGCTTCTCGCGGGCGAAACGCAAGCGTGCTCCCATGATCAAGATCATCCGGCGGTAGGCCTCGGAGTGCGGCGTGCGCGACAACTCCTCGGCCGGCTCGGCAACCTCGCGCTCGTACACTGCCAGCCGCTCCAGGAGTTCCGCCGATGCCGGAACCTGGTGGGTCGAAACCGTCAGCCGCCGCACCAGCAGTCCCAGTTCCTGGAAATAATGCGCCAGCACCATGGCACGCGCCAGTTCCAGCGCCTCGCGCGTACATTCCGGCGTGACGAATGGATTGCCGTCGCGGTCGCCACCGATCCAAGATCCGAAGCGCAGACATACCGGAAGCGACGCCATCTCGACCGGTACGCCATACACCGCGCGAAAGTCCTCTGCCATGCCCTCATACAGGCGCCCGGTCGCTTCGAACAGCGTCATGACGTAATAGCTGATGCCGGTGCGGATTTCGTCAACGACTGTCGGCCGCTGCAGGCGCACTTCATCGGTCTGCCATAGCGCGGTGATTTCCGTCAGGATTACACTCTCGCAAGCCTGCGCCTGCGAGTCCGGCAGCGGAAGCTGATCGAGCTTTTCGAGTTCGGCGGCGATGCGCCGGCGCTTGAGCAGCACGGCGCGGCGGGTGATCTCGGTCGGATGGGCCGTGAACACCGGCTGGACTTCAATCTCGGCCAGCGCCGCCAGCGCCTGCTCCAACGGGATGCCCGCCTGCTTCATGCGCAGCAGCGTGCCGCGAAAGGATCCAGCTAGCGGCTGGTCGCGATGCAATTCGGCCGCGCGTCGGCGGCGCTTGCGATGATTGGTTTCGGCGAGATTGGTGAGCTCAAAATAGGCGGCGAAAGCCTTGGTCACGCGGTATGCCGTGTCGAGCTTCAGCGCTCCGACTTCGGATTTGGCCGCCTGCAGCAGCGACTCGGATTCGGCGGCCTCGCCGCCGGCCGCGTGTTCGCGGTGCTGAATCAGCAGTCGCCGCAGCCGCTCGACCGTGTCGAACAGTTCCGTGCCGGCCTGCTCGGTCAGCACGCGGCCCAGCAGGACGCCCAGCGAGCGCACATCGCGCCTCAAGGGCGCGTCTTTGCCAGCTTCCGAACTTCTTGCGGTCAGCTCCGCCAGCCGTTCCCCCTGGTTGGCTGCGTTCCATAGCGGCGGGGTGCTCTCCATCTGTGTATTCTATGGGCGAACCGCCATCCTCGGAAGCGTGTAGCCCTCTTTTCCACCGGGCCGCACTTAGGATGACGATGACAGCCGAACCGCTTGTCGAGGAGATACCGCTTGCCGCTTTCGTTCCTTCGTCCTGTGACATCCTCGTTTTCTTGCCGCGGACTCGCGCGCGTTGCACTGATTTGCTCACTCTGCGTGGCTGCGGTTCTCTCGGCCGCCGCGCAACTTTCGCCGCAACCTGCCTATCCCAGGCTGCTGGCACCCGCTCCTCCCATGGGTTGGAACAGTTGGGACTCTTATGGCGAGTCCGTCACTGAAGACCATGTGCGTGCCAACGCCGATTGGATGGCCAAGCACCTCAAGCAGTTCGGCTGGCAGTACGTGGTCATCGACGAAGGCTGGTACCTCGACAATCCCGGGGCCAAGCCCGCCGACCTGAAATTTTCGCTCGATGAATTCGGCCGCTTCATCCCTACGGTTGACCGCTTCCCTTCTTCCGCCAACGGCGCGGGTTTCAAGCCCCTGGCTGACTACATTCACTCGCTTGGCCTCAAGTTCGGCGTCCATATTCTGCGCGGAATTCCCCGCGAAGCGGTCGCGAAAAACATGGCCATCGCCGGCTCGCCTTACGCCGCCAGAGAAGCTGCGAATCCCGACGACACCTGTCCCTGGAACGCATTCATGTACGGCGTTCAGTCGGCTCCCTCTGGTCAGGCCTACTACAACTCCATCGCCAAACTCTATGCCAGTTGGGGAGTCGATTTCATCAAGGCTGACTGCATCTCAGACCATCCTTATAAGCCTGAAGAGATCCGCATGCTCGCGCTGGCCATGCACGCATCCGGTCGCGAAATGGTGCTCAGCCTCTCACCCGGGCCGACCTCGGTCGACAATGCAAACGTAGTCTCTCAGTATGCCGAAATGTGGCGCATCTCCGACGACTTCTGGGACCACTGGGGCCCGCTGCCTGACAAGCCCTGGTCGCAAGGCATACGCGCTCAGTTCGACACGGCTGCAAAATGGGCGTTCTTCCACCAGCCTGGCCGATGGCCCGATGCTGACATGCTGCCGTTGGGCCACTTCCCGCATCCCGGCGACGGAGGTCCGCCGCGCGACACCCACCTCACCCACGATGAAGAGGTCACTGTGATGACGTTATGGTGCATGTTTCAGTCGCCACTTATCATGGGCGGGGACCTTCCCTCCAGCGATGAATGGACCACGAAACTGCTGACCAACCCCGAAGTGCTCGCTGTGGACCAGCACGCTTCTGGCCGACGTCCTGTGATAACTACCGACACCGCCGTCGTCTGGACCTCGAAGCCCGAGGACGGGCGGGGCTACTACGTCGCAGTGTTTAACCTCGCCGACAAAGCGCAGACGCTTACCTACGACTGGACGAAGCTCGACTTGCCAAAGACGAAGTATTCCGTGCGCGACCTCTGGAGCAACAAGGAGTTGAGGAACGCGGACATGCTGAAAGTCACACTACGGCCCCACGCCGCTGCGCTCTATCGAGTGGTTGTGAATCCGTAGCGCGCACTACTGCGTCGTTGCGTCTTCTCCGCATCCTTTGTCTCTTTTCTGCCCACTGCACATCCTCTGTGTACGGGCCGTATGCGTCGTTGGATGGTTGAAACCAAACTATATTTCGCAATTTAAATCGCAAGAATAATGTTCGGCGTCCGGCAATCCAACATGATGCCCACGCCGTAAGTCCACCGAGACGTTGTGGATCTTGACCGCTGTGGGACAGACCGCCTCGCGTAGCAGACTTCATCAGGATTTGCACACGTTCTCACACTCCACTCTTGAGGACATCTCGATGAAACGTTTCCATCCAATGGTTGCCTGCGGCGTTGCGTTGCTCCTGCTGGTTCCCGTCAGCATGTTCGGATCCAGCCATCGCGAAGCGCCGATCACCGCTCTTGATCACTCGGCGGACGTTACCGATTGGTACGCGTTCGTAAGTTACGACCATCCGGATCGCGTCACCATGATTCTCAACGTCGATCCCTTCCTGGAACCCTCCAACGGCCCCAACTACTTTCCCTTCGATCCCAATGTGCTGTACGAAATGTTTGTTGACAACAATCACGACGGGATTCCCGACATCACCTTCCAATTTCGTTTCACCACCAAGATTCGGAACCCCGGGGTCTTCACGGGATTTGCGGGAGGGATTGCCGGTATTCCGCAAATTACAGCCCTCAGCGGCCCGGGCTCGGAGGGCCTGAGCCTCAGCCAGACGTACACGGTCACCATGATCAAGAACGGCGTATCCACCGACCTGACGAATGGCAAGACCGCCTACGCGGTGCCTTCCAACGTTGGTCCGCTGACGATGCCCGACTACGACTCGCTGTTCAACCAGGGCGTGGTGGATCTCGGGAACAACATCCGAGTCTTCGCTGGGACGGTGGACGATCCTTTCTTCATCGACTTGGGAGCGGCCTTCGACTCGCTTAATTTCCGCATGGGCGTCGGCGGGCTGCTGTCGCCAGCCGTAGATGCCGACGACAAGAACAACTACGCACCGGACGCTGTCGCCGGCTACAACGTGAACACGATCGCGCTGGAAATCCCCATCACCATGCTCACCGTGGATGGCAAGCTTCACGGCGCAGGCGAGAAAGAAGCCGTGATTGGCACCTATGGGGCTACTGCGCGGCCGCAGATTTCGGTTCGTCGAGTGGGCGGCGGCTATGTGTTGGCCAACACGAACTTCGTGCAAGTGAACCGTGAAGGCAACTCGCTGATTAACGAACTGATCATCGGAACGGGTTCGAAGGACAAGTTCAGCACCGACGTGCCCGCGCATGACGCTCAGTTTGCCAGCTTCTTCCTCGATCCATTGCTGGCGCATCTTTTCAACTCGGTGCTCGGTGTTCCCATTCCGCCCGCACCGCGTCTGGATCTTCTGCCTCTCGTCCAGTACATGGCCCCCATATGCCCGGGATGCGGACCCAACGATGCCGGCCCGATTGCCGACCTGCTTCGCTTGAACACGGGAATCCCTCCCACCCCAGTCGATATGCAGAAACGTTTGGGGTTCCTGGCCGGAGACAACGCTGGTTTCCCGAACGGCCGCCGGCCAGTGGATGACGTTGTGGACATCGCTTCCCGCGCTGTCCAAGGCATTCTCGCTGACCCCAGCAAGTACAACGCACCGATCGGCGATGGCGTGCAACTCAACGGCACGGGTTACAACAACACCTTCCCGTACGTGATGCCCGCCAACAGCGGAAGAAACAGCGTACACATCGGACCTGGTCAGCAAGGTTGCTCAGGCCAGCCGATGGGCATCTGTCCAGTCAACTAACTCAACCTCGTGGCCGCCGCGCACCCGGCACGGCGGCCACGAACGAATTTCTCGGGATGAGGACTGCTATGAAGAGACTTGCTATATTCGTGTGGATCACCTTGACCGCACTCGCGGCCTTTGCTCAAACCAACAACGCGGCCCAGCCCGCACTGTCGCCGGCTGAACACAACATGGCGGCCGCCAGGATGCTGATCGAGAAGAACCCCAAGAACTACGAAGCCTACAATGCTCTGGCCCTGGCCCTCTCACGCCGTGCGCGAGAAACTTCCGACGTTCGGTATTACGCCGAAGGCGAAGCTGCCTTGCAAAAGTCATTCGAGATCGCGCCCGACAACTTCGACGGAAAACGCATCCAAGTGTGGCTTCTGCTGGGTAATCATGAATTTGCGGCTGCCCTGGTGGAGGCGAAACAGCTCAACCAGAAGATGCCCGACGATGTGATGGTTTATGGTTTCCTGACCGACGCCAACGTGGAACTCGGCAATTACAAAGATGCCGAGAACGCTGCGCAATGGATGTTGAATCTGCGTCCCGCAAACCAGCCGGCGGTGACCCGAGCGGCCTACCTGCGCGAACTGTTTGGTGATATCGATGGCGCACTCGAGCTGATGAAAATGGCTTTTGATTCAAACCCGCCGACGCAAGTAGAGGACGGGGCATGGATCCTGTCGCAAATGGCCCATCTGAACCTTTCAATTGGGAATTTGGACCAGGCGGAAACCGAGCTCAACCAAGCACTCGCGATGTTTCCGGGGTACCATTATGCCCTGGGTAATCTGGCCAAGGTGCGAATCCAGCAGAAGCGATACGACGCAGCAGTGGAGTTATTGAGACAGCGGTATCAGGCCGCCCCTCATGCTGAGAATCTATACGACTTGGCTGCCGCCCTGCAGTTGGCTGGCCGCAATGACGAGGCCACGAAGGCATTTGCGGAGTTCGAGCAAAAGTCACTTTTGGAAACGGATCGCGGCGACAACTCGAACCATGAGCTCATTTTCTATTACGCAGACTACGCTAACCTTCCTGAGAAGGCCCTGAATGTCGCACAGCGCGAAATCGCCCGTCGCCGCGATGTGCATACCCTGGATTGCTACGCTTGGGCGCTTTACAAAAACGGGCAGTACGCCGAGGCGCGCCGGCAAATCGAAACGGCACTGGCGGTTGGTATTCGCGAGGCAAACATCTTCCGTCATGCGGGAGAGATCGACTTAAAGGCGGGAGACGAGCCGGCAGCGGAACGATATCTGCGCGAAGCGGTGCGCCTCAACACTCTGGGATCCGAGCAGGCGGGAACAACCTTAGCGATGCTTCAGAGCGCGCCGAATGCGGCACGATAACGGCCATTGACGGAGTGAGTATGAAAACCCGTTATCGGCTCATGATCGTTCCCCTAATCTGCCTGGTATGGACCGTGGCACGGGCGGAAACGTTTCCCGTCAGCGGGCACGTGATCGATCCGCGGGGGACCCCAGTCGCCGGCGCGAAGGTCCAGATCCTGAGCGCCGGTGACTCCGTGATCGGTGTCGCCACCTGCGATGTGGATGGTGCTTTCGTATTCCCCAACGTCGCCCCGGGACAGTATCAGTTAACCGCCGACTCACCATCGTTTGTATCGACGCGACTGTCGGTGTCAGTCGGCGCGGGTAACTCCGGAGATGTGAAGCTGCGGTTCGAGCAGATTGTGTCTGAGAGGCAGAGCGTCACGGTAGTAGCATCGGAACCGTCGTCGCTTACGCCCGATCCGGGGCAGAGCATCATCATCCACGACCAAGTGCTCGACGCCAACCCCGGACGCCCGGGCGCGCCTATTTCGATTCCGGGCCTTCCCATCGAAACTGCATCAGGGGGCATCAAGGCCCCGCAATATTTCGCTCCCGGAGTCGCCGGCGACCACGGCGAGCCCATCGCGCAGTACTTCCAGATCGGCAACTTTCTGTATCCCAATAACCTTCCAGCCAACGCGCACGGCAACGGCTATGCCGATCCGAACACTTTGATTCCTTTGACCATCGACGGCGTCACCGTAGACGGCGGTGCGTTCAATGTGCGCGAGGGAAACAATTCCATCGATCTCGCCGCCACGTACATTCCTCGGCAGCGCTTCAATAGCTTCGTCCAACTCACGGGCGACTATCGCGACGCCGACCTTATCGGCGGCTGGAGCCCCAGCAATCCTCAAACCAACGCATGGATCGCCGCCGAGGTCGCCTTCGGCAACGGTTTTCTCGACCGGTTGGAACACCGCCAGCAGTACAAGTTAAACGGATTTCGCCAATTCAACCTTGGCCGGCATCAGCTCAATTTATTCGCCACCGGTTATTACGGCTCGTCGTATATCCCCGGACTGATTCCGATCAATGTTCCCGTTCCCGGAGACACCATCGACGACCGTCAACTCGACTACACGCATAACTTTCTCGGAGTGATCAGCGACAACTGGAAGCTCAGCGAACAGAGGCAGCTATCGTTTTCGGGGTTCTTCCGCAACTACGCTCTGACGCTGCGCTCGAACTTTGGCGACGGCCTGATCCAGCAGAGCGAGACGCGCAACGTGTTCGGTGGCGAGGCCATGTACATCCAGAGCGTGCGTCACTGGCTGGCGTTCATGGGCGGAGTCGATCTTCGCCGCGATGCCCCGCGCAATCTGGACCTCAAGCATGTTGACGAAGACGGCTACTTTCAGCCGGTGACGAGCAACAACGTGACTTTGTCGTTCGTCGAGCCGTTCGTCTCGTTCGACGGCACCGCCAGTCGCTATCTCCACTTCAACCTCGGCGTCCGCCAGGAAGAGGTCTGGATGGACAACCAGGACCTCATCAACCCACAGAACTCATTCAATAAGCTGGCGACGCTGACCCTGCCCAAAGCAACGATTACGCTGCTGCCTCCCGACCGCTGGTATCTTCCGCAGGTGGCGTTCAGTTACGGAGAGGCGTTTCACACCAACGATCCGCGAATCGGCAATGGCACGGGCGAACCGACATTGCTGGCGCCCTCGCGCGCCTACCAGCTTGTGATTTCGAAGGTGATTCAGCAAATCCAGTTCTATGTCACGCTGCGGCGAGTGTCGAACTCACTCGAGCTGGCCAAGATTGATCCTGACACCGGCTTGCAGGAAGTCGTTGGCCCGTCGCTGAACAAAGTCATCTCTGTTTCGGCGCAGCGAAACTTTTCGCGGGGCGCCATTTACCTCTCCTACGCACAGGCCGATGCCCGCGACCGCGACACCGGCGAACCTATCCCGGAGGCGCCCCGCACCATCATGGACGCCGTCGGTTCATACAACCAGTTGCCGTTTCACCTGCGGGCCCGCGGCGAGTTCGAATTCGTGAAAGGCAAGCCCCTCGGCGACGGCTTCACCGGAGTCCCGGTCACCGAAATTCGCGGAGCGCTTCTGCGGCCCTTCCTCGAGGACCGCATGTCCATCGCTGTCAACTTCCTCATCGCCCAGGGTTATACCGGGCAAACGACCGAAGTGCTTGCCTTGCCCACAGACCCCGAGCCTTTCGAGCGCGTAGTCGGCGTGCCGCTCAAGTCCTACGTGAGCCTCAGTTGGACGTATTACTTCAAGCACTGATAGGGTCGCCGCGCCGCTGCCGACGCAATGCCCAACCGTTCTCCGCGCGAGACCCATGGTCCAATGCACTGACTGCTGCCGGCTGGCAACTGCCTCTTCGCTGTGCGATACTCTAGGAACAGAAACGCCGTAACCCCAGTTCGTACGGCCCTTTCACCCAACGCCGGGATGGCGGAACTGGCAGACGCAGCGGACTCAAAATCCGCCGAGGCTTATCACCTCGTGGGGGTTCGACCCCCCCTCCCGGCACCACACCCCATCCTGCTTTCAAGAACTTTTTAGCCCAGCGGCGGTCGCAAACTGCCACCCGCCACCCAGTCAGTGAGTCCACTTCCCACGTACTGCGCTGCGTCTGCATTTCGGAAACTGCCGCGTATACGTTGGGGACCGTTCACGCCCACCGGCGCGGCTGTCTAGCGATTTTGCTAGTTGCACGAGCGTCCTTCCCCGCCTAGACTTTATAAGTTCGAAACCATTGCGGATTCATTCCGGTCAACCGCTTGAAAGCAGTTATTGCCGTAGCGTTTTGCCTTCGCGGATAATGGTCGTTTCATCGAGGAGCAAGATCGAATATGGAGCTAGCTATGAAAACTAGAGTTGCGGCAACAGCAATTTTTGCCTTAGTGCTTTTCAGCATCGGCGTCCTGGTTTCATGCGAGAAGTCCAAAACGCCAGAACCGGCACAGCAACCGGGTCTGGCTGCTCCGGCCTCGACCGAGGCGTCTCTCAAGCCCAACCCCGACCGCAACGCCTATTTCGGTGAGGAGCACATCCACACCAGTTGGTCGGTGGACGCCTGGCTCATGGGCAACCGTCTCACCGGCCCCGATGAGGCCCTCAAATATGCTCAGGGCCAGACCATCAAACACCCACTCGGCTACGACATTAAGATCGATACGCCCATGGACTTCATGGGCGTGACCGACCACTCGGAATATGTGGGAGTAACGAAAGAAGCCAACACGCCGGGCTCGGCTTTGAGTAAGTTGCCCGAAGCGCAGCCTCTGATTCTCAAGGACCCGAAGAACAATGCAGATGTTCAGAAGGTCTTTACCTATCTTGTGAACATGCTCAGCAAACCTCCGGTGAAAGCTCTCATGAGCCCAGAGGTGGCGGGCTCGATCTGGAAAGAAAACATCAAGATTGCCGACGAAAACAACCACCCCGGTAAATTCACGGCGTTCTGCTCTTACGAGTACACTTCCCAGTTCGATAATCGGAACCTGCACCGCAACGTCTTTTTCCGCGACTGCACCCATGTGCCGGTGATGCCTTACAGCGCCCTGGACTCCTGGCACCCAGAAGATCTGTGGAAGTGGATGGACGCGCAGCGCAAGGCAGGCAACGAATTGCTGGCCATCTCGCACAACGCCAATCTCAGCGACGGATGGATGTATCCCACCGACGTTGACAGCTTTGGACGCCCGATCGATGCAGCCTGGGCGGCTTCGCGTGACCGCAACGAACGCCTGGTCGAAATCAAGCAGATCAAGGGACAGTCGGAAACCCATCCCTTGCTGTCCCCCACCGACGAGTTCGCCAGTTACGAGCTCAGTTCAGGTCTTCTTGGTTTGGCCGCTGATGTCGGCCGTATCGATCACATTAAAGGCAGTTATGGCCGCCAGGCACTGAAAGATGGAATTACTATGCAGGACGTGCGCGGCTACAATCCGTACAAGTTCGGCATGGCTGGCGGCTCCGACTCGCACAATACCGGTAGTCCTTATCGTCATGACAATTTCTTCGGCGGTCACGCCGAGATCGACGGAACTGTTGACCGGCGCATGGCTGGAGTTTTAGCCTTCGGTACCTTGGACGTTCGCTTGGAGAACCCCGGCGGACTGACCGGTGTGTGGGCTGAGGAGAACACCCGCGAATCCATCTGGGACGCCATGTACCGCAAGGAAACCTTCGGCGTCAGCGGCCCCCACATCAAGGTCCGCTTCTTCGGCGGCTGGAACTACAACAAGGACATCCTTAATGCCAGTGACTGGGTGCACCAGTCCTACGCGAATGGTGTTCCCATGGGCGCCGATCTACCCCCGATGAAGGGGACGGCTCCGACATTTGTGGTCTGGGCAGTGAAGGATCCAACGTCCGGCAATCTCGACCGCATCCAGGTCATCAAGGGCTGGACCAAAGATGGCCAGAGCTTTGAGAAGATCTTCGACGTCGCCTGGTCCGGCGACCGCAAGCCCGACAAGTGGACGGGCCGGGTTCCCGCAATCAAGAGCACCGTGGACCTGGAGAAAGCCACTTACACCAACGATGTCGGCTCGGTGGAATTGAAGACGGTGTGGACCGATCCCGAGTTCGATGCCAGCCAGCACGCGTTCTACTACGCCCGCGTGCTGGAAATTCCTACCCCACGCTGGACCCTCATCCAGGCGGTCAAGGCCGGAGTTCCACCGCCGGACATGGTGCCGCTCACCGGTCAGGAGCGCGCGTGGAGTTCGCCTATTTGGTACACCCCCACTGCCGATGCGCGTAAGAATGCGCCCGCTGGCCTGAATGTGACTGACCTCAAAGCAAAGGGCGCGACACAGCTGGGTGATGCCCAACTGAAGGCGCTGATTGTCGGCAAGGCCTTCTGGGTGCGGAACAATGTGACCGGCGACACTTTCAGCGTCAGCTACACGGCCGAAGGTAATAGCAACGTCTGGCATGTCGGCAAATACTCCACAATTCCCAGCTATGTTGGAAACCCGCTTCGCAATGGGTATGAAGGTGTAACCACGCCATACAAGATCGAGGGCGGCAAAGTGGTGACCAGCATCTCCCAGGATCCTGTCTCGATCACGATCTACAAACTTGGCGATAGCTATTACGGCGCGCGCAGCAGCGAATTCGGATATGCCAACTACGAGATCATTGAGTCGCCGCAGTTCGTGCTCAATCCGCTGACCGCAACGCTCAATCAGTTCTCGATCGAACTAGGCCTGACCGAACAGCAGAAACAGCAGATTGTGCCTTTCCTGCAGGACGAACTGAAGCAACTCGGAGCACTGAAGAAGAACACCTCGCTCAAGCCTCTGGAGAAGGTTGAGCAATTGAAACAAATCGGCGGCGCCATCGATGCCAAGATCATGCCTATCCTCGATCCGCAGCAGCAGAAGAAGTTCCAGACGATGCGCGAAGACATGCGTCGCGACATGATCGAGAAGATGGGCAGCCAGGCAATCCAGAAAGCGGAAGCCAAGATCAAGTCCATTGAATAGTCGTCCCAATTGACCGCCGATCGGAAAGATTCGATGAAGAAGATCGTCTTGGCAGTGGCGGCAGCCGGAGAAGCGGGTACGGGCCTGCTTCTGCTGGTGTCGCCGTCACTGGTCGTTACCCTGCTATTCGGCGTCGAGTTAGGCGGCATTGCCACAGTGATGAGCCGCCTCGCGGGCATCGCCTTGATTGGGCTCGGTGTGGCTTGCTGGCCCGGCAACTCCGCTGGGCAACAGCTCTGTGGAATGTTGACCTACAGCACGCTCGCCATGCTGTACCTCGTTCGCATCGGAATCCGGGGCGTACCTGTCGGTTTGCTCTTGTGGCCCGGCGTTGCCATCCATGCGCTATTGATCGTTCTTCTCGCCCTCGCCTGGTGGAAAAGCCGATGATCTTTGCTCCCGCGACCATCAGCTTTGTCGCCGAACCTCATATGGCTTGGACCGGCGACTGGGCATGGGGTCTGCCTTTGATCGTCACCACCGTGGTCATCCATGTTCTGGGACTCGGCCTGGTGAGCCGAGGCACCGGCCGCTTGGCCGGCGCCAAGATCGAACACCGCCATCCCATGGCTACCTTCGTGATAGTCATGGGCGCCACCACTCTGCTGGCCACCAGCCTGCACGCGCTAGAGGCCGGCATTTGGGGATCTGCCTACTTGCTTCTCGGAGCTCTGCCCGACGCGCGGACCGCGATGCTGTATTCGCTCAGCGCCATGACCAGCTACGGACACTCCAATATCTTTCTGGAGGATCACTGGCGGCTCATGGGAGCGCTTGAGGCGCTCAACGGGTGGCTGCTGTTCGGCCTGACCACCGCTTTTCTCTTCGGCGTGATTGAGAAAGTCGGGCTGCTGACCCGTCGCGGAAGGTCCTAGCTTGGTACAACTTACGCGGAATACCGATACCCACGTGCGTCTGCTACGATACCGTTACTCGCCAAGGAGATGCGGATGAAGACGAAGTTGTTTGCGGCGCTGTGTCTGGCCGCTTTTCTTTTCCTTCAGATTGGCTGTGAAAACAAATCAAGCGGCCCCGAGAAGTCTGCTGGGGCTGCCACCAACTCGCCCTCTCCCTCACAGACCGCTGATGCCCGCCCGGCACGCAATCCGCTCAAGAACGCCTACTTCGGCGACCTGCATCTGCACACCAGCTACTCCATGGACGCATTCGCTTTCGGCACCCGTACCACGCCCGAGGACTCCTACAAGTACGCGATGGGCGAGACCGTCGAATACATGGGCAAGCCATGGAAGCGCCTTGCTCCACTGGACTTCCTCGCCGTCACCGACCACGCCGAGTATCTGGGCGTCGTCCGCGAATCCATCAATCCCAACGGCCCCTTCGCGAAGTCCGAGTGGTTCACCACCATGACTAGCACAGACCCCAAGGTCAGCGGCGCGGCCTTCCAGAAGCTGCTCGGTTCCACCATGGTCAACAAGCCGATCGCTGAGTTCAATCAGCCCGACTTGCTCCGTTCCGCATGGCAAGCCTATTCCGCCGCGGCCGACAGGTATTACAAACCCGGGAAGTTCACCACGTTTGTCGGCTTCGAGTGGACTTCTATGCCCCAGGCGCAGAACCTGCATCGCTGCGTGATTTTCGCAGGCAAGGGGCCAGAAATTCCGTATACCGCCTTCCAGTCGGTCGATCCCGAAGACCTTTGGCGCTATCTCGAAGCCCAGCGCAAACAGGGCCTCGACGTGATCGCAGTGCCGCATAACGGCAATGTCAGCAATGGACTTATGTTCAGTACGAGGGACATGTCGGGCAAGCCGCTCACCCGCGACTACGCCGAGCGCCGCATGTTGAACGAGCCGTTGGCCGAAATCATCCAGGCCAAAGGCCAGTCCGACACCAGCCCCGCGCTCTCACCTACCGATGAGTTTGCCGATTTCGAGATTTGGAAGTACAAGCTCGACGGCTCCGGTATCGCGAATTCCGCCACTGGCAGCTACATCCGCCAGGCCTACGGCGTAGGCCAGGAACTGCAGGAGAAGATCGGCGCCAACCCGTTCAAGTACGGCATCGAAGCTGGCACCGACTTCCACTCCGGCATCGATTCCACCGAGCCCAATAATTACGCGGGCTCTCACGGCAACCAGGACAGCAATCCGCAAGCCGTAATCGGCGCCACCAAGTCCGTTGTAGGCGAGCCTCCGACCGCTCTCAGTTCCGGCGGACTCACCGGCGTCTGGGCCGAAGAGAACACCCGCGAAGCCATCTTCGCCGCCTTCAAGCGCAAGGAGACCTTCGGCACTTCGGGAGTACGCATCAAGGTCCGCATGTTCGCCGGCTGGAATTATCCCAAGGATATGACCAAGCAAGCCGATTGGGTGAAAGCTGCCTACGATGGCGGCGTCCCTATGGGAGGCGACCTTACCCCGAAATCAGGTGCCACCGCGCCGACCTTCGTCGTTCACGCCATCAAAGACCCCGAAAGCGGCAATCTCGACCGCGTCCAGATCATCAAGATCGAGACCAAGAACGGCAAGAGCAAAGAAACTATTTACGACGTGGTGTGGAGCGGCGACCGCAAGCCCGATCCAAAGACGGGAAAGGTCCCAGCCGTCGGCAATACGGTGGACGTGAAGACCGCCACCTACACCAACTCCATCGGCGCAACCGAGTTGATTGGTGAGTGGACCGATCCGTCATTCGATCCCGCAGCAAACGCGACTTATTACGCTCGCGTGCTCGAGATTCCCACGCCGCGCTGGTCCACCTACTGGGCTGCCAAGCTCGGCCTGCCGCCCAATCCGCACGTTCCAGCCACGATCCAGCAGCGTGCCTGGACATCGCCTGTCTGGTACACGCCGGCGAAACCATAGGAGCTGTCGTTGGAATGAATGAAGTTGCCGCGAGTATCGTGCCGGATGAGCAGGATTCAGCCCTGCAATCCAGTCCGAAGAGGTCCGTCTTTGTAAACCTCAAGCATGGTTTGCGCGAGCCCTTGGTGCACTTCCTCCTTCTGGGATTGTTGCTCTTTGCTGGGTATGCCTACTACCAGCGTGGCCGCGGCGGCGTCGTATCTTCCAAGCAGATCGCGCTTACCCTGGACGACCTGCGCACCATGGATATCTACTTCCAGTCGCAATGGCATCGCCAGCCGACGCCAGCCGAGTTCGAAGCCATGGTGGAAGACAAAGTCCGTGAAGAAGTGCTGTATCGCGAAGGCTTGGCGATGGGCCTGGACAAAGACGATGAGATCGTAAAGCGCCGCATGGCACAGAAGATGCAGTTCCTCGCCGAAGATGTGGCCAGCGCGCACGAGCCTTCCACCGCGGAGCTCAAAGCCTGGTTCGACAAGAACAGTAGCAAATTTGCCCTGCCCAGCCGCTACAGCTTCCGCCATATCTACTTCTCCCCTGACAAGCGCGGCAAGGGCGCGCAAGGAGATGCCTCCACGGTGTTGGCCAAAATCGCGGGCCAACCCGAGGATTCCAAGCTGGCCGCTGCGTCCGGCGATTCGTTCATGTTCCAGGACTATTACGGCGACCGAACTCCGGAGGCCATAGCTAAGGAGTTCGGCCCTCAGTTCGCCGTTGCACTCGAGAAGCTAAAGCCCGGTTCCTGGCAGGGGCCCATCGAATCCGGATATGGCTGGCACCTGGTGTACGTCGATACCGTGATCCTCGGTCGTACCCCGGCCTTTGAGGAGATGGAGCCGGACGTGAAGTCGGCTTGGCTTGCCGAACAGAAGCAACAAGCGTGGGCCAAGGCCTATAAGGAGATGCGCGCCAAGTACACGGTGCTGCTACCAGCTCCGCCGGAAAACGGGGCTGCACAGCCTCCGCCTCCGCCGAAGCCGAAGCAGGTTCCGAGCCCGTCGGGTGAGTCGGCTTTTTAGAGTTTGACCTGAACTAAGCCCGTAAGTCTTTACGGAAGAAATGGATAGCCATAAGTCTATTAGAATCATAGCTTACGAACAATTTCCTCCTAAGCTATTGAAAATAAACAGTCGTGATTCACGTATTTTTGCCTAAATTCCGGTTTCGCTTCACCCTCTGGGCGCTCTTGGCGCTCCTCGTAGCCCCCTCCCTGTGGGCCCACGAATCCCGCCCTGCTTATCTGGAAGTCAAAGAGACCGCCCCCAACCAGTTCTCCCTCCTCTGGCGGACCCCCACCCTGGCCGGCATGAGGCTTCCGATAGCCCTCCAGCTCCCCGACGACGTTCACAACCTCAAGGAACCGAACACTCAGGAACTCACTGATTCTGAAATCACCCGTTACTCCATCGACGCCGGTCCCAAAGGGCTCGCTGGGAAGCGAATCGAGTTCCCCGGCCTGCAAGGCACCATCACCGACGTTCTCGTCCGGGTCGAGATGCTCGACGGTCGAAGCTGGACCACCATCGTCCATCCTTCGCAGCCCTGGGTTGAGATTACTGCCGCACAGACTCGTTTACAGGTCATGGGCAGCTTCATCGTGCAGGGCATCCGCCACATTCTTTTCGGCGCCGACCACATGCTCTTCGTGCTCGGCTTGCTGCTGATCGTCCAAGATCGCTGGATGCTGCTGAAGACGATTACCGCCTTCACCGTCGCCCACAGCATCACGCTCGCGATTGCGACCCTGGGATACGCGGAAGCTCCCGTACTCCCTTTGAACGCAGCCATCGCGCTTAGCATCCTATTTCTTGGCCCGGAGATTGTGCGTTCCTGGCGCGGCGAAACCAGCTTCACCATTCGACATCCCTGGGTTGTTGCCTTCGCCTTCGGCCTCCTGCATGGCTTCGGTTTCGCTAGCGCCCTCACCAGCGCGGGCCTTCCGAAGGCCGAACTGCCGGTCGCACTTCTGTCCTTTAATGTCGGAGTCGAGATCGGACAGCTGTCGTTCGTGGCCCTCATACTCCTGCTGGAGCGAGCCTTCCGCATCCTCGAAGTCCGCTGGCCGCGATGGGCTGCGGCTCTTCCCGGCTACACCGTCGGCTCGCTCGGCGCCTTCTGGACGGTGCAGCGACTGGCTATCATGTTTGGAGCTATGCGATGAAAATGCCGCGAAACTCTGCTTGGAACCGCGGAATGGCACTGGCAATCTTTGTGTTCCTGTGTGCTCAGACGGCCCTTGCCCACCCGCAGAAGGGTGAAGCCGTCGGATTCCTCACCGGCTTTCGTCATCCCATTTCGGGCCTCGATCACGTGCTGGCCATGGTTGCAGTCGGTCTCTGGGGCGCACAATTAGGCGCGCCCGCGATTTGGGTCCTCCCCGTCGCATTTCCCATGGTGATGGCTGTGGGAGGAATGCTCGGCCTGATGGGTGTGCCACTCCCGGGGACGGAATACGGAATCGCGCTGTCGGCAATCTTGCTGGGGGCTGTCATCCTGTTTGAAATCCGCCCGCCCCTCGGCTTCGCTGCCGCGCTCGTCGGCTTCTTCGCCATCTTTCACGGATACGCCCACGGAACCGAACTGCCCCCCGGCCAAAGCGCGATGCTCTACAGCATCGGGTTTGTCATCGCGACCGGATGTCTCCACGCTGTAGGAATCGGCATTGGCACCGTTCACCGGTGGCGGTGGGGCCAAACAGCGCTCCGCTTCGCCGGAGGATTGGTAGTCGCGGGCGGCGCGTTTTTCATGTGGAAGGCATTCGCATGAACATTGCGCGCCAATCTCGGCTGCCCCTCTACGCCTTTGTAGTCTTCGCCATTGTTATGGGCGCGCTGCCCGCCGAAGCCCACCTCAACTCCACCGGCATGGGGCCGTTCTACGACGGCCTGATGCACTTCCTGACGAGCCCCGAAGACATCATTCCCGTGCTCGCCTTAGCGCTATTAGCCGGACTGCGTGGTGCGAACCACGGGCGGCGGGCGCTGTTCACACTTCCCTTTGCCTGGTTGCTCGGTGGGCTTGCCGGACTCAGCGTGACGGCCGCGGCACCCCATCCATTTATCGCGGCGGCTTGGTTTCTCCTGCTCGGAGGATTGCTGGCCGCCGATGCCAAAGTCTCGATGCGAGTAACAACCGCCCTAGCCGCGCTACTGGGCGTCTATCACGGGTACTTGAATGGGACCGGTATGGGAGAATTCGGCACTTCCGCGGTGGCGCTTGTTGGGCTCGCGTTCGCCGTGTTTGTCCTGATCGCCCTGGCCGCGGCGTTTGTGGTTCAACTCCGCGCACAGTGGACACGGATCGCCGTTCGCGTTGCCGGGAGTTGGATCGCCGCCAGCGGCTTGTTGATGCTCGGCTGGGCGCTTCGCACGCGCTAGCTGAATGCCGTGCCGCAGGGCATACCGACCTGCTCCTGACCACTGCGGCGATAAGCAAGGGCTGAGGATATGGTTACTAAATCGGCATTCACACGTATAATCTACTGAGGATATGCAAGCTGTGACTTCGCCACGAGAGATCTTGTGCCCGATCGGCTGGCGGCTCTTGCTGCCGGCAATCTGTGTGCTGGTCTTCGTTTTCGCGCTGCATGCCAAGTTGGCGGTCTATCATCAATCCTCGCAGCCTCAGACCTCCACTTCAGACAAGCTTTGGCTTAATGGCGAAAAGGCGACGGTGCCTCCCATTTTCCCCGGGATCGGGGGGATGTGGTCTGCGGCCTTGGTCGTGTGGCTTTTCCCCCAAAGCCCCGAGATGCGACCTGCGGTTATTGACCGCGCCCCTGCGGTGATTCGTGCCCAACAGGTCTTCTTGTATCGTTTCCTCCATTCTCCGCCGGTCGGTTAACCCTTCACCCATTCCCAGAGGTATCTATTTTTAACTTGTCCGTTTCACGGAGCCGTTCGATAGTGATGGTCAAGTGATTCGTCCCAGCAACCGAGCTGGAGCGGGCCTTGCGTTTGTGCCATCTCGATCTGCAAAAGGAAGTTTCCAATGACTCTCAGTCGCAATCGCAAATTGTTTGCGCTCGGTGGTGTGGCGTTATGCCTGGTGATCGCTGTCCTGGTTGTGAGCCGTGTGCGCGCTAGTGCACCAGCGCATACCCACAATGGGCGGGACGTTGTCCTTGCGGTCATCGCGGTCGCCAAGCACGCCCCCATCGGAAATACCTTCTCAGTAGCGGGAGAATTTGTTCCCTACCAGGAGATCGAAGTCCACGCCAAGGTTGCGGGGTATATCCGCAAAATCAATGTCGATATCGGCGATCGGGTGAAGACCGGGCAGGTGCTGGCCGTACTGGAAGTGCCGGAACTCATGGCCGAGTTGCGAGGGGCTGGCGCCGGAGTGCGTCACAGTCAACAGGAAATCGAGCGGGCGCAGAACGAGGTGACGCGCAATCAGGCTCAGTATGAGGCGCTTCACGCCAATGCCGTGCGGCTGGCGCAAGCTTCCAAGGCACGGCCCGGCCTGGTCGCTCAACAGGAACTTGACGATGCTGAGTCCAAGGACCGCGCCGCGCAGGCGCAGGTCGAATCTTCGAAGTCGGCGCTCTCAGCAGCACGGCAGCAATTGGAAATGTCGCAGGCCACGAACAGCCAAGTCGCTGCCATGTCCGACTACACGCGCATTACCGCCCCCTTCGATGGCGTGGTCACTTGGCGCTACGCCGATACTGGCGCCCTGGTCCAGGCCGGGACCTCCAACAATAATTCCGCCCCGGTGGTGAAGCTTGCCCAGATCAGTACGTTGCGGCTGAGGATTCCGGTTCCTGAATCGCTGGCTTCGGCGGTGCATATCGGCGAGCCGGCGGACGTAACAGTGACATCTTCTGGCGAACACTTCACCGGCCACGTAACTCGCTTCACCGATGCCTTCGATCGGACCACTCGCACCATGCAGGTGGAGATCGACGTCCCCAATGAGACGTTCAAACTGCAGCCGGGAATGTACGCCAATGTCGCCCTGCAAGTACAAAATCACGAAAACGCGCTGACCATCCCGATTCAAGCCGTCCAGCATCACGACGGCAAATCCAGCGTGCTGGTTGTCGACCAGCAGAACCGCGTGCAGCCGCGCGAAATCCAGACGGGCCTGGAAGATCCTAACCAGGTCGAGGTATTGGCTGGATTGAACGAAGGCGACCGCGTCATCGTGGGGAACTTCGGCGCGTTTCAACCCGGACAGGTAGTGGAGCCGAAGCTGTCTAGTTTCAACGCCGGCGCCAATCCGGGAGGGGCGGACTGATGCCGGGTTTTGCGATTCGCTACCCCTTCTTCATCGTCATGGTGTGCCTCGTCATCGCTGTGGTTGGGGCGGTCACGGTGGCCCGTATGCCGGTCGATCTGTTTCCTAACATCAACATCCCCGTGGTGGTGGTGGCGACTTTCTACAACGGAATGCCTCCGGAGCAGATCGAGACCGACATCACTGGCCGCTTCGAACGTTTCTTCACATTGGGAAGCGGCATCGACCACATTGAATCGCGCTCGCTGCCGGGCGTCAGTCTGATCAAAATCTACTTCCAGCCCGGCATGGATCCGGATGCAGCGGTCAGCGAGATTTCGAATCTTGCGATGGCGGACCTGCGCAAACTGCCGCCCGGTACGTTGCCGCCGGTGGTTCTCAAGTTTGACGCGTCGAGCCTGCCCGTGTGCCTGATCACGCTGAAGGGACAGGGACTGAATGAAACCCAGTTGCGCGATCTGGGCCAGTACAACGTGCGCAACCAGGTAGCAAACGTGCACGGCGCATCAGTGCCGCAACCGTTTGGCGGCAAGTACCGACAGATCCAGGTTTATGTCGATCCCGTCAAATTGCAGGCCAACCAGTTGAGCGTGATGGATGTGGTTCGCGTAGTCAACGAATCGAACATGATCCTGCCGGCCGGAGACGTGCGCATCGGGCCCAGAGACTACAACCTCTATACCAATAGCCAGCTGCCCGACACCGCCGACATCAATCGCCTCCCGCTAAAGACGGTTGGAAACGCCTCGGTCCTGGTCGGCGACGTCGGCCGCGCCATGGACGCCCAGCAAATTCAGACCAGCATGGTGCGCGTGGACGGACAGAAGTCCGTGTACCTCCCGGTACTGAAGCAGGGCGGCGACAGCAACACCATCGCCATCGTGAACGGCATCAAAAGCGCCGTTGCGAACCTGGTCGACGTGCCGAAGTCGCTGATCGCAAAGGTGGTCTTCGATCAGTCCCTCTATGTAAAGACGGCGATCCGCAACCTGGGCAATGAAGGCTTGATCGGGCTGGTGCTCACCGCCTTGATGATTCTGATTTTCCTGGGCAGCGTGCGGGCGACGATTGCGGTCTTGCTGTCCATACCGCTGTCGGCTCTCGCGGCACTTCTCGCCATCAATCTCGGCGGCGGCACCATCAACACCATGGTGCTTGGCGGACTTGCGCTGGTTTTCTCGCGCCTCATCGACAACTCGGTCGTGGTGCTGGAAAACATTTTTCGCCATTTGGAAGAGGGGGAATCGCCGCAGCAGGCAGCGGAGAAGGGCGGACAGGAGATGAGTTTGCCCGTGTTGGCGGCCACATTTACGACGGCGATCGTGTTCTTCCCGGTCGTGTTTCTCTACGGCGTCAGCCGCTTTCTGTTTACCGCGCTGGCCCTTGCGGTGGTGTTTTCGCTCTTCGCGTCCTACATGGTTGCCATGACGGTGGTGCCGCTGTTCTGCGCACGTTTCCTCACAGGTCACGGAACGGTCGCGCATCATGGCAACAAATCGATGCTGGCCCGGCTGGTAAATCGCTTCAACCACAAATACGACCAGATGCTGATGCATTACGACATTGCCGTCGGCAAGACGCTGTTGCGCCCGGCGGCAACTGTACTGGGGATCCTCGGCATCTTCGTCTTAAGCCTGTCACTGTATCCGATGGTCGGGGTAGCGTTTTTCCCGCGCACCGATCCCGGGCAGTTCATGATCAACCTAAAGGCCCCTGCTGGTACTCGATTGGAACTTACCGACCAGTATGTGAGCAGCGTGGAGAAAGTCATTCGCGAAATAGTCCCACCGCACGATCTGGGCATGGTGCTGGCCAATATCGGAGTTACTCCGGGATTCTCCTCGATGTACACCAGCAATTCGGGGCAGCACACAGCAACCGTGCAAGTGAGCCTGCAAGAGGGCCACCGCGTGGGTAGCTTTGAATACATGAACCGGGTGCACCGGAAACTTGCCGAGGACCTTCCTGAACTGAACACTTACTTCCAGAGCGGAGGATTGGTGGATGCGGTGGTGAATCTTGGTCTCCCTGCGCCTATCGACATTCAGGTAACCGGCAGCCATCAAAAGGAAGCCTACAAAGTTGCCCAGGATTTGCGCCGCCAGATCGTGGCGCTCAAAGGCGTGAGCGATGTGCTGATCCCGCAGGACCTCGACTATCCGGCCCTACGTCTGGATATCGACCGAGAGATGGCTTCGCGGCTGGGCCTGTCTTCCAAAGAAGTCGTCAACAATGTCATCACCGCCCTTACGTCAAACCAGATGATTGCGCCGAGTTATTGGGTCGATCCCAAGAGCGGTAACGATTACATGCTGACGGTGCAGTATCCGGACTCCCAAATTCAGTCACTCTCCGACCTGGACAGCATTCCATTGCGATCGCCCCATGGGACCGAAACCACGCAACTGGGAGCAGTCACCAACATCACGAGGATCGATTCGCCAACCGAAGTCGATCACTACCAATTGCAGCGCGAGATTGACCTCTACGTGTCGCCCTCGACCGAAGACCTGGGCTCGGTCGCGTCGCAAGTGGACAAGATCATCCAGCAGACGAAGCTGCCGGAAGGAGTGCGCATTCATGTGCGCGGATCCGTCGAAGGCATGCGGCAGTCGTTTAAGAGCTTCGGCATCGGGCTGCTGCTCTCCATAGTGCTGGTGTATCTGATCCTGATGGCGCAGTTCGCTTCGTTCATCGACCCGTTGATCATCCTGCTGGCTATTCCACCGGGCATCACCGGCGTGCTCGTGTTCCTTCTGATCACCGGTACAACCTTGAACGTGATGTCACTGATGGGCGTAATCATGATGACTGGCATCGTCGTGTCAAACAGCATTCTCATTGTTGACGTGACACGCACCTACCGCCGCCAAGGCATGCCGATCGCCGAAGCAGTAGCGCTTGCCTGCAGAGTTCGTCTGCGTCCCATTCTGATGACCTCGCTGGCCACGATCCTCGGCTTGATTCCCATGGCGCTGGCACTCGAGGCCGGCAGCGAACAGTACGCGCCGCTGGCCCGCTCGATTATCGGTGGCCTCACCGTCTCGGTCGTCGTCACCGTATTCCTGGTTCCCGCTGCCTATCTCCTGATTCACCGCAAAGAAGAGCAACCTGCTACCGAGGTGCAGGCGTGAGAAGCAAAGCGTCCCTGATGGTGTTGTATCTCGCGTTTTTGGGAGCAGGCATGTCCGCGCAGGCTCCTGCCGCGAATTCTGCTCCACGTGATTCTGCTCAGACCGCAACCCAACCTGCGTCTCCACCGCCAGTGCTAAGGCTGAGTGTGCAAGACGCCGAGGCGCTGGCGCTGCGCAACAATCCGCAAATTTCCGTTTACCGGTTGCTGGCCATGGCCTCCCAGCAGGTTACGCGCGAGGCGAAGTCAAACTACTATCCCAATTTCTACGGTAGTGTGACGGCGGTCGAACCGCACCCCGGAAGCCGCATCGCGGCCGGTGGACTCAACAATCCGGTCATCTATGAGCGCGTCGGTGCGGGTGTAACGCTGGCGCAACTCATCACCGATTTTGGCCGGACGAACAACCTGGTCGCCACCGCAGCGCTTCGCGCCAAGGCCTCGAATCTGAACGCTCAGGCCACGGCTGCACAAATCAAGCTGGCGGTCGACCAGGCATTCTACGGCGCGCTGCAGGCGAACGCGGAACTGAAAGTGGCGGAACAATCGGTCCAGGCCCGCCAGTTGGTGAGCGACCAGATCACCACTCTGTTCAACAACAAACTCAAGTCGCAACTCGATGTGAGCTTTGCCAACGCGAATGTTTCGCAGGCAAAACTACTGCTGCTAGATGCGCAAAATAACTACCAGGCGGCACTCTCGGTGTTGTCCGAGATTCTGGGATATTCTTCGCTGCAACAGTTTGACCTGATCGATTCGGACACCCAACTCAGTCCTCCGCCTGATGCGGTCGCGCAACTGGTTGAACAGGCGTTTGGCAATCGGCCCGAGATCGCGGCGCAGGACTATGAGTATCAAGCCGCGCTGCGCTTCCAGAAGGCGGAGCGCGATCTGCTGCTACCTGACGTGCGCGTGCTCGGAACCGTGGGCGGTGTGCCCACCGGCGCCCCGCAATTGGAAACCTGGTACGGCGCGGTGGGAGTTAACGTCAACATCCCGATCTTCAACGGGTTCCTGTATCCCGCGCGTTCGCGCGAAGCCTCTTTGCGCGCTCAGGCCAGCCAGGAGCAACTGCGGGACTTGAAGGACCGCATCGCCAACGATGTCCGAACCGGCTGGCTGAACGCCCATGCCGCCTATAGCCGAATTGCGGTGACGCAGCAATTCGTCGATCAGACCAATCTCGCCGCGGACTTGTCGCAAACCCGCTACACCCTGGGACTCGGCTCCATCGTTGAACTGAGCCAGGCGCAGTTGCAGCAAACCGAAGCACAAATTCAGTTTGCAGGAGCGAAATACCAGTACCGCATTGCCCAGGCGGTACTCCGGTTCCAGATCGCGGCGCCCTGACGAACAACCGTGGCCTTGGTTTGCGAGCTGGATCTGCGTCAAAACTTCTGGGAATAGAAAAGACCCGCCGCGCTGAGCGTTTGGCGGGTCTTTCCGGTTAGCTGTTGGGATTGGCTTGAGGCTGTCCACTCTCGTGGCCCCAGCGAATCAACTCGACAGCATTTCGAGCGATGCGAGAATCAGAGCGGAAGCCCTAAGCCTCAGCCACCTCACTTGGGATACAACTATGACAATCAGATTTCATATTTTTGGATCACCCTCCTTTCCAGTGTGCTGAGACAATAGCACCGTTCCCGCGCGCAACGCAACTCCCATTTCCAGAATCTTGATGCGTCCAAGTCGATCACTTCCCCACGAGTTTTGCCTTTATGCCTGCCACCCTTCCCACCTGGAATTCCGGCGCGATTGTCTGCGCCAGACTTCAGTGCCTGCTCGTATGCCTGCCGCGCTTCGGGTTCCCGTCCCATTGCTCGCAGCACGTCGCCCAGCATCATGTGCGCCTGCACGGAAGTGGGCGACAGTTGAACGGCCGTCTGCGCCTCTGCCAATGCGCTATCTAACTGCTTCGCGTCCAAATATTCGCCGGCTTTCTGGAGATGGCCCACGGCCGCCGCCATCGGAATCGCAAAGTGCCCGTCGAAGACGTACACGCCGTTTTGGATCACCGCCGACGGCTTCAGCGTCTGGAACTGCGCGTACGGATTCAACTCCGCCGGCCCATACTCGAAGCCCGACAGGTCGCCCCCGCTGATCAGCACCGGCCCATCAACTTCCGCCGGAATGTCGTAGAACTTTTCCCCGATCCACAGCGCATCCTGCGTCGGCAAGGCCCTGCACGGAATCCCGTAATACTGATAAGGAATCACTCCTTCGCCGAAATACACAAACCAGCAGTCCTTTACTCCACGCTGCTGCAGGTATTTGCTGGTCGCCTTGAGTTGCTGCGCCCAGTCGGCATTGGAATCGCTCAGCAGGTGCCACGTCTCCTTCGGTCCTCCCCACAACTCGTTGGCGTAAGGAATGTAGTCCGGATACGCCCTGACCGAGGTAATCACCTGCATCGCCAACAGCACGAGTCCCACCGCCAGCCACGCGCGACTCTTGCGGCCCAGCGCCATTACCGCACCCGCCTGCAGAACGGTCAGGAACGCATACATCGGCAGCACGTGCCGCATGCCGATGTTCATGTGTGCGCTCATCGCCACGATCAGATACAGAACTGGCGGTACGGTCAGGAACCAAACTTCCCTCCCCCGCAATTTTCCGCTGACGATCGCCCACACCGCAACCAGCATCAGTGCCAGGAACGCCACCGTGGACTTGATCAGCATCGCCACCGGGAAGTAGAACCACACCCCGTGGGGATACGGCGTGCCCAGCAGGTAGCTCGCATAGAAGTCCGAAATCATCCGCACATCCGCCAGCCCATAGATGTACGACTCCGGCAGCAGTTTGTAGTGCGAGATGGTCTGCAGCAGCTTCAACTCATTGGGCCGCGATAGCCCCTTGATGTACTCTGCCGCCGGAGGATTGAGCTCCAGCCCCGCCGGCCGCGCCGCATAGCGAAATCCGTAGAAGCCCCACAAGATTGTCAGGCTGATGACGGCAGTCACCACCAGCGCACCGAACGCTCGGCCAAACGAGAATCGCTCGCCAGCCTCACCCTTGCGGGTGCGCCACCACTCGACAAGCGCTAACGCGACCAAGCTCGGCGCCGCCAGCACTCCCGTGTGCTTTGCCGCGAACGCCAATCCCGTCGCAATGCCTACCAGCGTGAGCCCGCCTATGGACGGCCTCTTCACATAGCGATAGAACGCATACACCGACGCAAACAGGAAGCACGAGAGCCCTACGTCTGTAGTGACAAACGCTCCATGTGCCAGAAAATTCGGATCGAACACGAACAAGGTCAGCGCGAAGAATCCCGCTGCCAGCCCAAACATCTCTCGCGCCGCGCAGAACACCAGCAGCGCCAGCAGCAAGGTCAGCAGCGAGGCCGCCATGCGCGCTCGAAACAGCAACTTGTCGGCATCGTTGCCAAACACAAACTCCTTGCCGTTCAGAAACGCCTCATGTTTGAACTCGCGCCCCTGCAGCGGCGGAACCTTCAAATCCATCGACAGCAGCGGCAGCGCCGCCAGCATCTTCACCAGCGGCGGATGTTCCGGGTTCAGCCCGAAGTCGCCGGTCTTGAGCGACATGTATCCCGAATAAATGTGATCGTCTTCATCCCAGGTAATCGATTCCTGTCGGATCGACAATACGAGTTGCGCAACCAGAATGACGAGCAGAGCACCCACACCAACTACGACGCGAATGCGGTCCAGTTTCGAATCGCTCAAGCTTCCCCCTGTGGCGTACCCAACAATTTACACCGCGAAACCACTTAACAAAACCGATTTTTTCGCTGTCACACCAGCAGTTAAGTCCTTCGTTCGCAGCAGCCAGCCCGTATAATGGCCACCCATGAGCACTGCGCCTGCCATTTGGGACCTGCAAGACCCGATCATCGCCCGCATCGAAGACCAGATCAACTGGTACGACGGCAAAAGCTCCAAGTGCCAGAAGACCTACAAGCGCATCAAGGTCATCGAGATCATCGCCGCCGCCCTCATTCCGTTCTTGTCGGCCTTGCATATCTCGGACGCGACTCCCCAGCCGCTCACTCTCGCCCACATCCCGCTAACGATCGGCACGGTCACCGCTCTCCTCGGCGTTCTCATCACCATTCTGGAAGGCGTTCTGCAACTCAACCAGTACCAGCAGATCTGGGTGACCTATCGCGCCACCTGCGAGGCCTTGAAGCACGAGAAGTTTACTTATATCGCTAAAGCGGGAGTTTACGCTGCGCCCGGCGATGCTCATGCTCTGCTGGCCGAGCGCGCCGAAACCATAGGTTCGCAAGAGAACAGCAAGTGGGCCTCTCTGCAGCAGCCCCAAAAAGTCGCGAAAGCTGGCGCATCCGAGCAGTAAGCGCTTACAATTTCTTGAGATGTTGCGTGAATTCTTCCGCTCGATGAAGACTCCGCGAGGAGCGCATGGCATGGCTCATCGCATTCGCCGCCGATGCGCTTCAACTCGCCGTCGTCCCACTGTTTGTCGAGGGCGCGCTATCGCCCGTGGACGCCGTGCTCGATGCCGGCGTCGCAATCATGTTAGTCCGCCTTCTCGGCTGGCACTGGGCCTTTCTGCCCACCTTGATGGTCGAAGCCCTTCCCGGCGCCGACCTCTTCCCCACTTGGACCGCCGCAGTCTTCTTCGTCACCCGCCAGATGCACCAGCTCCGGCGAGCCCGTCATCCTGCCGCCGGAGCATCCCAACCGCACGCGGGCGTGAAGCGCGCGTAACAGTCGTGTGACCGGGCAACCTACTTCTTTTCGGAGGCTGGGTTAGCAGTGCCATTCGCCGGGCAGTACTCTAGTTTCGGAGTCTCAGCATAATACGTCCATAGCTGGCTATAGCCGCTGATCAACTCATTGAGCGCGGCGGCAGACCAAATCTCGCGACAAATCGTCTGAAGTTCCTTCGCGTTGGCGGGACACGAGGTGGTGAAGGTGTAGTAGTCCGAGCGCGGGCTCAAGGTGCAAGTACAGCTGACACCGCCTTTGCCGTCCTTGGCACAGGGTGCATCCAGGCAAAACGCCCATTCGTGCGCGTTCTCGCCGATGCACGCCAGCGAGCGCTTGGCCGGTGGGCTGTCAGGCACGCCCAGGTCTTTCAGCGAAAACGTCGAGGTTAGGGCTTGCGCCCGCGCCTGGCATGAGGAATTCGCGATATTCAAGCCATTCAGCGGGCCCTCGCAGGAGCACTTCACATGGCCGGGTCACCGGCAATTCGCTCGCACTTAGCGTGCGAGCAGAGCGCATACTGGCCGAGGCAGGTGGTTTGACCGCCGGAGGTATCGGCGGCGCTGGCATGGTTCACCAAGAGGAGCGTCAGGGCAAACAGACTGAAGCTTGCTATCAGAAACTGACGAGCGGCGGAGAGAGGACATGGTCGAAACCTCCTATACGGCCAGATGAACCGCTGAACCGTAGCACGTGGGCAGGTGGCCCGGCCGAATTACGGTCTGGCTCTCTTACGCTACTCAATCGAGTGACAGGCGAAGCAATGTCTCAAGTCACAAGGCTACGTATGGGCCGGAACAAGCAACTTCTTCACCAACCGCGCCAGCTCAACCAGCGCCTTGAACACGTCATTCGCCTGCGGCAGGATTTCGTCTTCCACCTGCGGCTGATACGCGACAAATGTGTCCTTCGCTGCCACGCGCTTCACCGGAGCATCCAAGCTCGTCGAACAGCTCGTCGGCGATGCGGGCGGCGATCTCTGCGCCGTAGCCCCAGCTCAGTCGTGTCTTCATGCGCCACCAGCACCCGATGGGTCTTCGATACTGAAGTGGCAATCGCCTCCCAGTCATAAGGATTGAGCGTACGCAGATCGATCAGCTCGACGCTGACGTTGTGCTCGCGCTCCATACGCTGCGCCGCCTGCAACGCCCTCGGCACCAGCGCACCGTAGGTAATGACGGTCACGTCGTGCCCTACGCGCACCGTTTTCGCCTTGCCGAACGGAATCATGTAGTCCGGCCCCGGATACGGCGCCCGGCCAAACGTCTCGCGGTAAAGCCGCTTGTGTTCCAGGAACAGCACCGGATCGTCGCAGCGGATCGCCGTGCGCAGCAGTCCATTGGCATCGAGCGCGTTCGACGGAAACACCACCCGCATGCCCGGCGTATGCGTGAAAATGCTCTCGCCGCATTGCGAGTGATAAATCGCCCCGCCAGTAAGGTATCCGCCGATCGCCACGCGCATTACCAGCGGGCACGGAGAATCCGTTGTTTGAGCGCCAGCGAATCGTCGGCAGCTCATTGCGCAGCTGGTGCATGGCTGGCCAGATGTAGTCGAAGAACTGGACTTCCACCACGGGCTTCATGCCACGCGTCGCCATGCCGGTCGCTCGGCCAACAATGTTGGCCTCGGCCAGCGGAGAGTTGAATACCCGGTCGGATCCGAACGCGCCCTGCAACCCCGCCGTCAGCTTGAAGACGCCGCCCTTGCCCTTGACCTGCTTTTCGCGCAGGTACTCTTCGCGGCTGCAATCGGCTACATCCTCGCCGAAGACGACAATGCGCTGGATCGCGCTTCATCTCGTCCTTCAGGCAAGCGTTGATCAGGTCGGCCATGGTCTTTTCGCCGCCGCCCGGCTTGCCCGGCAGCGGAGGCCGTACCGGCTCGGTCTGAAACTGTGCCGACGTGGGATCCAGATCCGGCGAGTAGAGATACTGCAGGTACGTCCCCGGCTTGGCGAACGGCGCCGCCACGGCCTTGTCGGCCGCGTCCTGCACCTCGTCGGTCAGGTCGAGCTCCATCTCGTGCAGCGCCGCCTCGTCGAGAATTCCCTCGCTGACCAGGAGCTTGCGGAAGCGCGTAATCGGGTCGCGCTCCGCTTCCATCTGGCGCTCCGCCTCGGGGCGGTACAGCTTCTCGTCATCCGACAGCGAATGTGAATACGGACGGATCACGTGCCCGTGCACGAATGCCGGCCCCTTGCCCGCGCGCACGTAGTCGATCGCAGTCCTTGAATGCGGCGTAGCTTGCCAGCACATCGGTCCCGTCCACTTCCGCGAAATGGAAGTTGGGAAAGCCGCTCACCAACTGGCTGATATTCCCGCCCGACGTGTTTACCTCGACCGGCACGGAAATCGCGTACTCGTTGTCCTCCACCACAAACAGCATCGGCAGTTTCAGGTTCGATGCGGAATTCAGCGACTCCCAGAACTCGCCCTGGCTGGTTGTTCCATCGCCGCAGGAGACATACACAACCTCGTCGCCCTGATACGTGACGTCCTTGAACTGCCGATAGTCGCCATCAGCCTTCGCCGCCGCGTCCGGATGCTGCAGAAAATACCGCCCCGCCTCGGCGCAGCCCACGGCCTGCAGAAACTGCGATCCAGTCGGGGATGACCCGGTCACGATGTTCAGTTTGGGATGGCCCCAGTGCGAGGGCATCTGCCGCCCGCCCGACGCCACATCGTCGGCCGCTCCCACTGCCTGCAGCAGCATTTCCAGCGGCGTGTTGCCCAGCGCCAGGCATAGTCCGCGGTCGCGATAATACGGATAAAACCAGTCATGCGCTGGCCGCAGCAGGACGCCCGCCGCCACCAGCAGCGCCTCATGCCCCGCCCCCGAGATCTGGAAGAATATCTTCTGCTGCCGCTTCAGCATGATCTCCCGGTCATCGATCTTCCGCGACTGGTACATCAGCCGGTACATCTCGACAAGGTGCTTCGTCGTCAGCCCGTGGTACTTCTCCACGGCCGCGACCGGCGTAGCAGTGTCTTTTGGCTCTACCTTGGTGGTTGCCATCCCTTACCTCGGGCGTGAATTGAGGAACTCGCTAACGGCTCGAAACTTGTCCTATTGTAAATCTCAACTCATCGAACTGAGGGTAGCGCCCTGTCCTTCGCGCGTTCTCTTGCGAAATGGTGGGGAGTTTTTCCGCCTCTGCTATACTGGACGGGACATGATACGCATTTTTCGTCCCATCCCGCTGGAAAAAATTAAGCTGCTTCTGTTCGATCTCGACGGCACCCTGATCGACTCGGAAAAGGACTTGGCAGCCTCGGTCAACGCTATGTTGCGCCACTTCGGCCGCAACGAACTGCCCCTCGAGGTCATCGATACCTACATCGGAGACGGTGCTCCCATGCTCATTCGCCGCGCCCTCGGCGACCCTGCCCATGCCGCCACCGTGCAGGAGGCCCTTAATTTTTTCCTGCTCCACTACCGCGAGCACAAGCTTGACACCACCGTGCCCTACGCCGGAATCCCCGAAGCCCTGCAACAAGCCTCCATCTGCAACGGCCGCGCTCGCCAGATGGCCGTGCTCACCAACAAGCCCGTGCGCGCCTCCCGCGACATCGTCGCCGGACTCGGCCTCTCGCAGTTTTTCTTCCAGACCTACGGCGGCAACAGTTTCGAAACCAAAAAGCCTGACCCGCTGGGCGCGCAAACCCTGATGGCCGAAGCCAAAGCCGCGCCCGATCAAACCATCATGGTCGGCGACTCCGAGGTCGATGTCCTCACCGCCCGCAACGCCGGCCTGTGGAGCATCGGCGTCACCTACGGCTTCGCGCCGCACACGCTGCAACGCACTCACCCCGACATCCTCGTCGACACCCCCCACGAGTTGGCGCAGGCGCTGACTTTGACTCGATCTTAAGGTCCAACTGGATAAGCCCGCGTCCGATTTCCCGGGGCCAACGCCTGTTTTTTGTATCAGGGGCATGGACGCCGGCCTAAGAGCCAGCTCCGGCGCTGAGTTAAGTGGTTAAAAGGCTCACCAAATCGCGAGTTGTGCCAGTCGACTTATGGCACAGTCGAGACATCTGATCTTGCGCTGCTCGCTCGGTCACAGGCGAAATAGTGGGCTGGAATCTCTCCAGTACCATTGTGGGAATTCACTGTCTTTTTTTGTTCTTTTCTTGCTCGACGGCACTTGGCCCGACTTACACTCCAACTGCCTCCCCCAATAGCCAACGCACGAGATGAAAGTTGGAGGTTTATTCAATCGGCTGGGGAAATATTCCCGGCAGGAGGAGAATCGATGAAGAAATTCTTATTTGCTCTTGCACTAGCAGTGCTGATGGTCACATCATCGTTCGCGGCAGAAGTATTGCAGAACGGCGGGTTCGAATCGGGGTTGCTCGCGCCCTGGTACACCGCTCGCACCCAGTATTGTGGCGGCACGTGCGTTGCGTGGGGGGTCACGAACAGTTTTGCCCACTCGGGACTTTATAGCGCCACGGATGTAGGTAACCTCGAACTGCGGCAGGACTTCACTCCAACTCCGGGCTCCTGGATCACCAATGTTTCGTTCTTGGTTTTCGGAGCGGGGGCGAATGCCGTTGACTTCTTCTATTCCGACGGTTCCGACCAGGAATTCGTCACATTCCCAGCAGGAGGCGTCTGGTCGTACGTGGACGTTACCAGCGATGTAGACACTTCCAAGATCCTCACCGGATTCTCGATCTGGGGTACGGATCCGAGCTTCACGACCTATGTCGACGACGCCAGGATCAATGCGGTTCCTGAGCCGGGCACTCTGGTCATGTTTGGTTCGGCACTGGTCGGCCTTGCAGGCGCAATTCGCCGCAAGATCAATCTGTAGTTGGTTTCTGCTTGATCTGAGACGCCGGGGAGCATGTCCCCGGCTTTCTTCTATTCGGTCACCGCACTGGGAGTTGACCACCTCAAACTGCTGCACAGCCGTTCTTCGCTGCTATCCTGTCCCCATGCAGCCCCGCTATTCGCGATCGCCTTTCCAGGAAGGCTTCTCCGCCCTGCGCGAAGAGCTGCTTCTGTTGGTCGCCGAACTAACGTGGCGGTGGTGCTTCGCCCTCGCCGCTTGGATGATCGTTCTGCTTGCCGCCGCTCTATTTCTCGACAACTTAAAGGTCTCTCCGCTCGACCGCTTCCTGCTGGGCACCATGCGTCCTGCGCTGGAGCGCTCGGCGCTGAGCCACGTGTTTCACGGCGCCCTACTGCGCTACCTCTGGATCAAGTTCATCGTACTGGCCGGGATCACGGTTCTGTGGGCCTTTGCCGCTGCCGCCGGACGCGCCGCCTCGCTGCGCAACCTGGTCGCGCTCTCCGGTGGTGAAGACCGGGACGAAGATGCCGGCTGGCAGTTCCGCCCCATGCTCCAACTCCATCTACTGCGCGCTCTGTGGACGTGGACCGCCCTCGGATGTTTCCTTGCCTCGGGCGTTTTGGGCAACCTCGTGTGGCAGCAGCGTCATCCCGCGCGGGCCGCGTTCTTCTATGTCTTCGGCGTGTCCCTGTCGGTTGTTTTCGGAGTCATGTTGAATTGGATCTTCGGCCTCGCGCCGCTGTTTTGCATCCGCAATCAGGTGAATGCGCGCGATGCGCTCACGCTCACCGTCGACTTCTGCACCCGCCAAGGCGGCCGCCTCTTCGGACTGGCGCTGGCGTTCCTCGCGTTGCGTATTATCTGGGCGGGCTCGATGTTCTTCCTTGTGCTCGCGCCCACGGGATTGGGCAAGCACGTTGCCATCGGATGGCAATTCTTGCTCATGGGGATCTTGTTCTTGATTTATCTGGCAGGAGCCGACGCTCTCATCCTTGCCCGCCTCGGAGCCTACGCCGCGCTCGCAGACATCGACGCCCAGCCGGAACCCGAACCCCATCTCGAATCCGACCCGCAATCGGCTGCCCCAATCAATCCGCCGTTGATTGAGTGGGAGCAGGGACCGACCGGATTTTCACCGCCCGCATAAAGCAAGCGGGGCCGCCATCGGCCCGCGCTCAGTTTCGTGCTGCTTGCTTATTGCTTATTGCTTACTGCTTACTGCTAATCACCAACTACGAATTACTTCTACCGCGCCATCACCAGTTTCTCTTCTTCCTTTTTCACCTTTGCCAGCGCGATCAACTCCGCCGCCTTCTGCGCGATGTGCTCGGCGCTGACCTCGAACTCCTTGATCAGTTCCCACGGCGCGCCCGAATCGCCGAAGCGGTCCTTCACGCCGATCGCGCCCGTAATCACGGGCGTACCGAACAACTCCGGACTCTCGGTGATAATCCCGCTCACCCGCCACGCCAACGCGCCGATCTGGTGCTCCTCGGCGGTCACAATGACGCCCGTTTCCTTCGCCGCGCGAACGATCGCTTCCGCGTCAATCGGCTTCATGGTGTGAATGTTCACCACGCGCGTCTCGTAGCCGAACTCCTGCTTCAGGATCCACGCCGCGCGCATCGCCTCCGGAACCATCGGCCCGCAGGCGATGATGCTCAGGTCCTCGCGCTCGTTCTCGTACTCCGACGCGAGCACTGTGTCGAACGCATCCACCATCTTTTCGGCCTTGCGCCGCAGTCGCGAAACATTGGCCGCGCCGAACACAAACGGCGTGTCTTCTTTCGTCACGATGGGCGTCGCCTCGCGCGCGAAGCGGATGTACTTCGGCCCGACGTGCTCCAGCAGCAGGTAGTCGGTCGCCTTGCGCGTCTCGATCGCGTCGCACGGAACCGACACCACCATGTTCGGCAGGCCGCACATGGCGAACAGGTCTTCCAGCGCCTGGTGCGTCGCGCCGTCCGGCCCAACCGAAACGCCGCCGTGCGCTCCCGCAATCAGCACGTTGAAATTTCCGTAGCAAATCGACACGCGAATCTGGTCGAGATTGCGCGCCGCTGCAAACGTGCCGTAGGTTCCGAACACCGGAATCTTCCCTTCGCGCGCCAGCCCCACAGCCGCCGCCGTCGCCGACTGCTCCGCGATACCCATGCTGATCCAGCGGTTCTTCCGCTCCGGCTTGCCGGTGTAGAAATCGCTGATGGTGATCGACCCCGAAATGTCGAGCCCGAGGCACACGATCCGCTCGTCGTCGCCATTATTCGCCAGCGATTTGCCGAAGCCCTTGCGCGTCGGCTCCATCGTCACGCTTGGCAGCGTGTCTTGCTGTTCCACCAGTAGTCCTGCGAGAAGTGCGGCATCTTCGCGTCGAGCTTCGCGTCCACTTCCTTCTGATACTCCGCCGCCTTCTTCAGCAGCGCGTCATACGCGATGGTCTGCTTCAGGCCGAGCTCGTCGAGCGCCTTCACCAGCTCTTCATAGTTCGGCGTCTTGCCGTGCCAGCCGGCCTGGTTCTCCATGAAGCTGACGCCCTTGCCCTTCACCGTGTTCGCGATGATCACCGTCGGCTTGCCCGCCGTGGGGACGTCCTTCGCCTTCTGCAGCGCTTCCACGACCTGCTTGATATCGTGGCCATCGACCGTCGATCACTTCCCACCCGAACGCACGGTAACGGTCTTCCAGCGGCTCGACGTTCATCACGTCTTTCACCCAGCCGTCGATCTGCAAGCGGTTGCGGTCGATGATGCCGACCAGGTTGTCGAGCTTGTGGTGCGAGCCTTCCATCACCGCTTCCCAGATGCTGCCTTCCTGCTGCTCGCCGTCGCCCATGATGCAGAACACGCTGTGCTTCTTGCCATCCATCTTGCCCGCCAGCGCCATGCCCACGGCGATGCTCAATCCCTGCCCCAGCGAGCCGCTCGACACTTCAACGCCCGGCAGCTTCAGCCGGTGCGGATGCCCCTGAAACGGCGAATACAACTTGCGCAGCGTCACCACGTCTTCCAGCGGATAGTAGCCGGCCATGCCCAGTCCGAGATAAAGCGCGGGCGCCTTGTGTCCGCCCGACCACACGATGCGGTCGCGGTCTTCCCAGTCGGGAACGTTGGGATCATGGTTGGCGACCTTGAGGTACAGCGCGGCCACGATCTCCATCATCGAGAGCGTTCCGCCCGAGTGACCCGATCCCGCCGCGCACAGCGCCACCAGGTCATAACCGCGCATCAGCCGCGCAGCCTGTTCCAGTTCTTCCAGCGAAAAATCGCGCACAACGGCGGTCGAGAATGCATTCATGATTGGCATGACGTTTCCTTTTGGCGGGCATGGCAATTTCCCCGACGAGGATGCGCGCACGCAAAGCACGGCGCAGTCCGTCGGGGTTCAGCACATGACATGGAGTTCACCCGCAGTTCTTGTGGCCCGATACTCAAGGCTAGGCCGACGGCCGCGCCGGCGCAGTGCGGCTTATCACTCGCAAATGTGACGTTGGTTACAACCGAAGAGCCGGTTGCGTGCCTGGCTGCCCGCGTGCGAGGAGATTCGCGCTCAGTCCTGTATTGCGCCCTCACGCCGTTCGGCAATGTGCCAAAGCACTCCCGCCGGGTCAACGACGTACGCGATCCGAAGGCCCCAGGGCTGCATGGCTGGCGCGCGCGGGGGCGGGACTTTGAATCTACCGGGCAAATCCAGCGCTTCGATGTGCGTCCACCAGGCGTCAAGGTCATCGACCATAAGCTGCATCATAAAATTCTCGGCCCAGTCCTTCTCATAATGCCGCTGCAGAATGAAGCCGCCGGAACCCGCCCTGAAAATCGCAACGTCGCCGTCAAGCAGTTTCTCGAAGCCCAGCGCCTCGTAAAAGGCCTTTGAGAGCTCATAGTCTTTCGCGGGAAGAAATGGGCGCGGCAGCTCGGTTCCGCTCGGAATTTGCTTCATCGGTCCTCCTTCAAAATCGAAAAGCTCACTACGGCAGATGCAAGTCCCCGCGCATCCGCTCACTGACCTCCAGGTCCAGCGCCGCTAGCGAGACAGTAATGTCGCGAATCGAAAAATACATCGACACCACCAGTGACACCAGGCACAGGGCAAAAAACGGCAGCGCCAGAAAGTCGCGCTGCAGCCCCAGCAGATGCTCGGCAAACAGCGACAAAATCGTTAGCGACACAAAGAAGATACAGACCGACGCATACAGCATTGACCGCTTCAGGATGTGCGCGCGGTCGTCGGTGAGCCGCAGCTGTTCCGTCAGGTGCCGCCGCCGCGCGCTCTCCGGGTCGCTTTCGACCATCTCGCGCGCGAGGAGCCGTACCCGGTCAATCGCCCGCCCGTAGCGGTTGCTGATACTGAGCAGCAGCAGCCCCACGCCGGAAATCACAATCACCGGCGCAATCGATGCCGTCATAATTTGCACTACGGAAAATGTATTCATGCCACGCTCCGCTTTTATGATTCATCATTACATCGGACTGCCACGCCGCCAATTACAATGTCACCCATCATGGAAACCGCAGACGTCGCCATCATTGGCGGCGGCATCGTCGGCGCCAGCATCGCCTGGCACCTCACTGAACAGGGCTGCCGCAACGTGTTGATTCTTGAGCGCGAGAGCCATCAGGGAAAGGGCTCTACCGGCAAAAGCATGGGAGGCGTGCGGGCCCAGTTTGCCACCGCGCCCAACATCCAGATGTCGATGTACTCCATCAAGTTCTACTCGGAGTTCGACGATCGACTGGGGCAGCCGGGAGGCTACTGCCCGCAGGGCTATCTCTTTGTAGCCACGGCAGATAAGCATCTCAATTACCTGCGCACCAACCAGGCGTTGCAGCACTCGCTGGGTCTGACGCAGGCGGAGATGGTCAGCCGGGACGAGATTGTGGCGCGGGTGCCGCAGCTTCGCTCGGACGATATTCTGGGTGGAAGCTTCTGCCCTACGGACGGATTTGTTGACCCGTATAGTGTTATGACTGGATTCACCTCCTGCGCGGTGGAGCGCGGAGCGAAAGTCTGGCGGGCGACGGAAGTCACCGCGATTCATAGAGATAGCACTGGTGTGACTGGCGTCGAAACTTCACGCGGACCGGTTGCCACCCGGGTCGTCGTCAACGCCGCGGGGGCCGTGGGCGGCGCAGGTCGCGGCGCTGGCGGGAGTCGAGTTGCCGGTGGAACCCCTTCGGCGTCAACTAGTTCCAACCGAACCCTTCGACGGCGTGTCGCATGGGATCCCTATGGTCATCGATATGTCCACTGGATTTCACTTCCGGCCGGAGAGCCTTGGGTTTCTGCTGGCATGGAACGATCCTGAAGAAACCATTGGGTTTAAGACCGATTTTGACGCGTCGTTTATCGAGAAAATTCTGGATCGCGCGGCCAATCGTGTGCCGTGTTTTGAGAATGTGGCGGTGAACCCGAAGAAGGCGTGGGCGGGACTCTACGAGGTTTCGCCCGACCACCACTGCATTCTGGGCGCCGTTGAGGAGATCCCTAACTTCTTCTGTGCCAATGGTTTCAGCGGACACGGGGTGATGCACGCGCCCTCTACGGGGAAGATTCTGGCGGACTTGATTTTGACTGGAAAGACCGACGTGGTCAGCAACGTGGCGGCGCTGAGCCCCGGCCGCTTTGCCAAGGGCGAACTGCTGCACGAAACTGCGGTGCTGTGAAAAGGATTGATGGCTATGGACTTACGCAAGTTGCAACACACCGACTTGGAAGTCTCCAGACTCTGTTTTGGCACCATGACTTTGGGCAAGCCGCTGGATCAGGCAGGGACGAACGAAGTGATTGGGCGCTGCCTGGACGCGGGGATTAATTTCTTTGACACGGCCAACATGTACAACGCCGGAGTTGCGGAAAGCCTTTTGGGAGAAGCACTTAAGGGTCGTCGCGACCAGGTGGTGCTGGCCAGCAAGGTGTTCTTCAAGATGGGCGACGGGCCGGACCAGCAGGGGCTGTCGCGCAAGGCGATCCTGCGGGCGATTGACGAGAGCCTGACGCGCCTGCAGACTAACTACCTTGATATCTATTACTTGCATGCGCCTGACCACACGGTTCCGATTGAGGAGTCGCTTGAAGCGATGGACACGCTCGTGCGGCAGGGCAAGGTGCGCTACCCGGCGTGCTCGAACTACGCAGGCTGGGAAGTGGTTCAGATGCAATGGCTTGCGAAGGAACACGGCTGGGTTGCTCCTCATATTTCGCAGCCCATGTACAACCTGGTGGCGCGGGGGATCGAGCAGGAATACCTGGCCATGTGCAAGGAATTCGGGGTTTCGACCATTGTTTACAATCCTTTAGCAGGAGGGCTGCTGACCGGGAAGCACCGGCAGAATTTTGTGATTCCGGGGACGCGCTTCGACGGAAATGCTCTGTACCAAGGCCGCTACTGGCATGCCCAGTACTTCAATGCTGTCAACAAGTTACGGGAGATCGCGGAGGTGGCGGGGCGGTCGCTGGTGAGTCTGTCGCTGAACTGGCTGCTGCACCATACGGTGTCGGACGTGGTGATTCTCGGGGCGTCGAGTATGGCGCAACTCAATGAAAACCTTGGCGCTTGTGACGACGGGCCGCTGCCGAACGACGTCCTGAAGGCGTGCGACGAGTGTGGCAAGAGCTGCGCGGGCCGCTGCCCGTGTACAACCGCTAAAACCGGTTTTGAGGACCATATTATAACTTATATTATAACTACCCCATTGTGGGAGTTCCGCCGAATATGCTCCCGCGGAACTATGGCTTTGTCAATGAGATAGAAGCAACAACCTGAGCTGCTGACTCGAAGGATTCGGCGCAAGTAAGACTATTTTCATTGGAGTTAGGACGGCGAAGACGGGTTCATTTTCGTGATTTCGATCGCGGCAGTGAAACCGGGTTAGCGTCCCCAAGAAATTAGCGTCCTTAAAAATTAAGGAAGCAACCTGGGCTACCAGCGAGGCTCGGGCACGCGGCGCTATTGAAAATCAAACGTGACTGACTGCTCCTTTTTCGTGTTTGGGTCGGAGATAAACAACACCACTCTGAACGGGCCTTTGACTCCCTGCGCTGACCAGTAAGTAATTACACCAGTTCTGTTTTCTCCCGGAATAATCGGCGAGTCCGCCTTGAGGTAGATGCTATTCCACTGGTTCAGAGTCTGTTGTGCTTCTTGGACCAGTTTCTGATCGTGCTTTCTGTCGCGCATTTGGCGGATCGCCAGCCCTAGGGAATACCCCAGCTGACTATAGTCTGGTTGAGGTATGACCGTGTAGGTGCTAGTGTAGTGCGTCATGCAGATTGCCGATTATTCTGAGCGGCGCGGGCGCGTTTAACCTTCTCCAGGATGTCGCTGGCCTTGGCGGTCCAGATGAAGGGCTTTGGGTTGTCGTTGTGATGGTCGATGTAGTCGAAGATGGCGGTGATCAGTTCCTCGACGCTACGAAAGACCCCGCGGCGGAGACGGTTTTCGGTCAGGTCGCGGAAGAAGCGCTCCACCATGTTCAGCCATGAGCAGCCTGTGGGTGTGAAGTGCATGCGAAAGCGGGGATGGCGGTCCAGCCAGCGCCCGACGCGGGGATGTTTGTGGGTGGCATAGTTATCCACGATCATGTGGATCTGCTTGTCTTTGGGAATGATGTCATCGATGGCGCGCAGGAACTTCAGCCACTCCTGATGACGGTGCCGGTCGTCGCACATGGAAATGACTTGGCCTTCCAGGGCATCCAGCGCGGCAAACAGGGTGGCCGTTCCGTTGCGCTTGTAATCGTGGGTCATGGTGCCGCAACGGCCCTTTTTCAGCGGCAATCCGGGCTGGGTGCGGTCCAGAGCCTGAATTTGGCTCTTCTCGTCGGCGCACAGGACGATGGCGTGCTCGGGTGGATTCAGATACAGGCCGACGATATCTTCCAGCTTCTCCTTGAACTGGGGATCGCGGCTGAGCTTAAAGGTCCGCACCTGATGCGGCTTCAGTCCATGCGCATGCCAGATGCGGCGCACACTGGCCTCGCTGATGCCCGCCGCCCGCGCCATGGTGCGCGTCGACCAGTGTGTGGCGTTCGCCGGCTTATTGTGCAGCGTCATCTCCACCACCCGCTTCACCTTCCGGTCCGCGATGGTGCGTGGCTTGCCGGGCCGTGGTGCGTCCTTCTGCAAGGCCGCAATGCCGCCCGCCAGGAAGCGGTTCCGCCAGCGCGCCGCCTTCTCCGGCGTCATGTTCATCCGCCCGGCAATCTCCTTGTTCTCCATCCCGTCTGCGGCCATCAGCACGATCCGCGCCCGCTCCACCACCCGTGCAGGTAAAGAACGTGCTCGTGCCATCCGCTCCAAGGCTTCGGTCTGTTCCGGGTTCAGCGTCAACTGCGGCGGCGATGCGCATACCCTCTCGTCCTCCATAGTATTGGACGAGCATCGAAGATAATCGTTACTATTTACGACGCACTACACTAGTGGAAGTGCCCGAGATTGTAGTAACGCCCCCGCCAAGACTGTTGAGCAAGTAGTTCCCGTTTTCCGTGCTATTGACTGTATATTGTCGTTGCGGCGACGGCGGCGGTGGTGGCGTGTACGGGCCGCTGTGCATATTCTGTGCGACCGCTGTCTGAATTGAATACTGAATCTCCGGGAGAGTGACGTGGTGCAATTGCTGACGCTGCCCGTCGAGCACGAAGAACTTCGCGTCGTCCAACGTCAGCGAAGGCCCATCGAGGTTGGACACCAGAAGCCAGAGGAACACCCGTTGCGGGTTGTCTTGCGCAAGAGCTGCAGTGATGCTGGCGTGTCCATCGAGGATAAACTGGCGGATAGAAGGCGGCATCTTTGCTTCTTGTGGGTACACTTTACTTCGGAGTTCGGAAGTGAGTTCCGCAGTTGATTCTTGACCTGCCTTCTCGACAACAAGTTGGAGTGAATCTCCGGGCTTTTTCTTTAATTCGGTGTTGAAGTCCGCCTGAGACAGGTCAGAAGCGGGCTTGCCGTTGACCTTCCTTATCAAGTCTCCCTGCCTAAGGCCGCTCTTTTCGGCTGGACCACCTGCCGCGACGGCTGCCACGATGAAACCTTCTGCCGTTTTGTTAGTGATGATGCCGAATGCGCCCTCGTTAGCTGATGCCTGCCCGTGAAGATTCTGCCCAGCGCCAGCTACAGGAGTGAAATACTGCGGTTGTTGTTGTGCGACCAGCAAAGATGAGAAACAAAAGATGACAACAGCGCGGGTCAAGTGAACACGCATATGTGTCTCCGACGCAAACGAAAGCGTACAGTTCAAACTTTGTAACGAAGAATTGTACGCTCACTTTCGACAAGTGAACGTAGTGGGCTGTTTTGAAATCTAGGCCTAGGAAAGCTTCCCGCCATACGTCAGGAGAAGCGCAACTGTCAGCGCAACCACGCCGAGTGCAAACGTCGCGAGTTGTACGTAAAACAAAACCCAAGTTACCGCACCGAGGCCGCGAAGTTCGTCCTGAGTCGGGGCTTCTTCCTTACCCCATGCTCGCCTAGCCGTGCCTCGAAAGTCCCAAAGTCGATTAACGACACAAGCAAAACCACAGACTGCGGAAAGAGCCAGAGCGAGAAGCGAAAGGATCATCGCGCACTTCGCAGAACCGCCGATAGGGTCTTTGTCCTTCAAAAGCACAAACCAATATCCAAGCGTGGCAACTGTGAACGTAAGAGTGAGGTTTACCGCATATCCGAGTTGGTCAATCGCGATCTTCTGCCATCGCTGGCACCTGTCGCGATCATGCAGTAGCCTGTCACGTTGACATGTGCTGCATTGGCACTTGTCGCTTTCTTCCGGCATGGTGCAGGATCATAGCATGCTTAGGCGCGCAGGTAGCTCTTCCCTCGCCCCGCAGGCAGAACCTCCACGAGGGTGGACAATATCAGAGCTTCTCTAGTCTTGTGAGTCATAAATAGGTTTCATATATAAATGAGATGTTCTATGGTGAGGTATGAAGCCTCGTCGTGGACGTCCGAAGAAGCATGAATTGGTCGTAAGCCCGGCGCAGGGGATCGAGTTGCAGCGCCTTGCACGACAGTCGCGCAGTGCCCGGTCAGTGGCCTTCCGAGCCCGGATCATTCTGGAATGTGCGACCGGAGCCGGCAACGCAGCGGTCGCTGCCAAGCTGCGCACCACGGGCTTTACGGTGGGTCTTTGGCGTAACCGTTTCATTGCCGAAGGGGTCGTTGGTCTGGGCGATGGGCCGCGTCCTGGGGCGCCGCGTGAGATTGGCGATGAGAAGATTGAACGGGTGGTGCGGCTGACCCTGGAGAAGACTCCGAAAGGAGTTACCCACTGGTCCAGCCGCATGCTGGCCGCCAAAACCGGATTGAGCCAGTCCACCATCAGCCGCGTCTGGCGAGCCTTCGGTCTGAAACCGCACCGCACGGAGAATTTTCAGTTATCGAGCGATCCCTTGCTGATCGACAAAGTGCGGGACATTGTCGGCCTGTATCTTGATCCACCCCATCATGCCCTGGTGCTGTGCGTGGATGAGAAGTCGCAGATCCAGGCTCTGAGCCGTACCCAGCCGGTGCTGCCCATGCGGGCTGGACAGCTGGAGAGGCGCACCCACGACTACCAGCGACACGGCGTTACCAGCCTGTTTGCGGCCCTCGATATTGCCACCGGCAACGTTCTCGGCAAATGCTACCGTCGTCATCGCTCGGTGGAGTTCCTCGACTTTTTAAAAAGGATCGACGCGGCAGTTCCCGCCGACATGGAAGTCCACCTGGTGCTGGACAACTACGGCACCCATAAAACTGCCCTGGTCCGCCAGTGGCTGCAGAAGCGGCCTCGCTATCATCTGCACTTCACCCCTACCCATGCTTCCTGGCTCAACCAGGTCGAGCGCTGGTTCGCACTGCTGACCCAACGCCAAATTAAACGCGGCTCGCATCACAGTGTTCAGCAACTGGAAGCCGCAATCCGAGAGTTCATCACTGCCCATAACCAGCAGCCCAAGCCCTTCCACTGGACCAAGTCGGCAGATCAGATACTGGCCTCCATCGCCCGCTTCGCTACTGCCACTCTCGCCGCTCAATCACATCCAAATTATGCTAGAAATCAATGACTCAGGAGACTAGGTTAATACCCGCCTGATGAATCCCCTGACCCCGGCTGTGCCCAACACCCCGAGGCCGATCAGCAGCGCGCAGATTGAGACCCAGGCGGGCATGTGGGGGACGTTGGGGGTGAGGGCGGTGCGCAGGCCTTCGCTCATGTAGACGAGCGGGTTGATGAGGACGAGGACCTGCAGCCAGCGGACGTTGTGCATAGCGGCCCAGGGGTAATAGACGCAGCCGAAAAACGTGACGGGCACGACGACGATGCCGAACATCAGGGCGATGTGCTCCGGTTTTACGACGGTCCCGATGAAAAGCCCGACAGTACCGGCGACGAGGGATGCCAGCAGGAGGATTCCGATGAGGGCGGGCCAGCTCGACACATGCACCTGTACCGGAGTAGCCGGTATGAAGTACACCATGGGGAAAATCACCACGGCCGCGAGCACGCTCTGCACGGCGCTGAAGACGATCTTTTCGATCGCGACCCAGGTGACCGGCAGCGGGGACATGACCCGGTCGTGGATTTCGCGGGTGGCTCCGATTTCCATGGAGAGCGGCAGGGCGGTGGCCATGATGCCCTGGATGAAGATGCCGACGGCGAGCAGGCCGGGCAGAATCAGGGTGCCAAAGCCGCCGGCGGCGCTGCTCTGGAAGCCCTGACCCATCTTCGGAAACAGATAGGTGAAAACGAAGACGAACATCAGCGGGTTCATGATGGTGCGGATAAGGAAGGGGATGACCTCGCGGCGCAGCACGCTGATGTCGCGCAGCAGAAGGCCACGGAACGATGCCCAATAGAGACGAAAGTTAGTCACGTAGGTCCCTCCCCGTGAGCTTGATGAAAACGGATTCGAGCGTGGTTTCGCTGACCGAGATGTCGCGCAGGTTGTCGCCAGCGATGCCAACGATTTCGGGAAGCAGTCCGCCGCGGCCGTCGGTGAAGACCACCAGCCCGGCGTCGGAGCCTTCGACTTCGGTGACTCCCGGCAGCGCCCCGAGGCGGTCGCGCAGGCCGTCGGCAGTGGAGTTCTGCAGCTGGAGCTGGAAAATCTTCTGGGCACGGACGCTGCTCTTCAGCTCCTCAGGAGTGCCGATGACCAGGATTTTGCCGTGGTCAATGATGGCCACCCGGCCGCAGAGCTGATCGGCCTCTTCCATGTAGTGGGTGGTGAGGACGACGGTGATCCCACGCTGTCGGAGTTCTCGAATGATGTCCCACAATGCCAGACGTGTCTGGGGGTCGAGGCCGGCGCTGGGCTCGTCGAGGAAGAGCACCTCGGGCTCGTGGGCGATGGCGCGGGCGATCTGGACGCGCTGGGCGAGGCCGCCGGAGAGGGTCTTCACGAACACCTTGGCGCGCTCGGTGAGCTTGAAGAGATCGAGCAGTTCGTCGGCCTTGGCGGCGGAGCGCGTGTGGGTCATGCCGAAGTAGCGGCAGTGAAAGTAGATGTTTTCCCAGACCGTACACTGACGGTCGAGAGTGTTGAACTGGGTGACGACGCCCATGTAGCGGCGGGCCTCGGCGGGATGGGCGACCACGTCGATGCCGGCGATGGTGACTCGGCCCGCTGTGGGCAGCGAGCGGGTGGTGCAGACGCTGATGGTCGTGCTCTTGCCCGCGCCATTGGGGCCGAGCAGGCCGAAGAGTTCTCCGCGCTCGACGGTGAGGTCGATGCCCTTGACGGCTTCGACCGGCACCTTGGCAGGATAGGTCTTCACCAGCTGCTGGATATTGAGTATCGCGTCAGTTGTACTGGTCACGGCTCTCCGATGTGTTGTTGGTGGGTCCCCAAATGACGTTGGTTTAGTTTACCAAGCAAACGGTTTTCACCACAGAGACACAGAGGCACAGAGAATCTATTTCAAACAGGCCCGCGCTGCCAGTGGCTGAGTCGGCTAACCAGGGGAAAGCAGATCCCTCGCCCGTCCCGCCGAGCGGGACGGGTTCGTGATGACAGCCGCTAAATTGTGGAGGTCTAGATCGCTTGTCCGGCGGAGAAGCCGGAGGCCCAGGCCCATTGGAAGTTGAAGCCGCCGAGGTGGCCGGTGACGTCGACTACTTCGCCGATGAAGTAGAGGCCGGGGACCTGGCGGCTCTCCATGGTTTTCGCCGAGAGTTCGTCGGTGTCGACGCCGCCGGCGGTGACTTCGGCTTTCTCGTAGCCTTCGGTGCCGGAGGGGGTGAGCTGCCAGTGATGAGCGCTGCGTTCGAGATCGTCGAGTGCGGGGTTGGTCCAGCGGTCAGGGGCGTGAAGATCGAGCCAGCGGTCGGCAAAGCGGTCGGGCAGGACGGCGCGAAAGGCGGTCTTGGCGGCGTTGAGGTCGCGACCGCCGGATTCGAGGCGCAATCCCTGCGTGATTTCCTTTTCGGGGGCGAGGTCGAGAGACAGCGGCTCGCCCGGCTTCCAATAGGACGAGATCTGCAGGATGGCCGGGCCGCTCAGGCCGCGGTGGGTGAAGAGCATCTTCTCGCGGAAACGCTGGCGACCGACGGAGGCGACTACTTCGGCAGAGACGCCGGCGAGGTCGCAGTATTGCTTGCGGTCTTGCGCGTCGAACGTGAGCGGCACCAGCGCGGGACGGCATTCGCGGAGCTTGAGTCCAAACTGCTTTGCCAGTTCGTATCCGAAGGCGGTAGCGCCCATCTTGGGGATCGAGAGGCCGCCGGTGGCGACGACGAGGGCGGGGGCGTGGAATTCGTCGTTGCCGGTATGGACGACGAACTTGCCGGGCCGCCGGACTTCTTGCACGCGGGTGGAGGTGAAGATGTCCACATGCGCCGAGCGACATTCTTCTTCCAGCAGGGCAACGATCTCGCGGGCGGAGCCGTCGCAGAAAAGCTGGCCGAGCGTTTTCTCGTGATAAGGGATGCGGTGCTTTTCGACGAGGGCGATGAAGTCTTGCGGGGTGTAGCGGGCGAGGGCGGATTTGCAGAAGTGGGGGTTCGAGGAGAGGAAGTTGTCGGGGCGGCAGTAGAGGTTGGTGAAGTTGCAGCGGCCTCCGCCGGAGATGAGGATTTTGTTACCGATGCGGCCGGCGTGCTCGAGCACGGCAACGCGGCGGCCGCGTTGTCCGGCGGTGAGGGCGCACATCAGCCCGGCGGCGCCGGCGCCGAGGATGATCGCGTCGTAGGAGTGGGGCACGGAACTAGTTTCGAGTTTCGAGTTTGAAGTTGCAAGCATCAGGCAAGAACAACATCTACCACAGAGGCACTGAGACACAGAGACGACTGGGCAAAAAACGAAAGCGATGTCGTCGACCTGACAAATGCTATCGGCGGACAATTGCGGGCCACGGTCTAGACCCACCCTATCGCCAGAAGGAGGCGATAAGTGTGGGGCAACCGCTAATTGTGGGTCACCCTCGGAGAATGTCAGTCGGCGAAGATGGGGACGTCGCCCTTCTGCTGCAATTGCTTGCGACGCCAAGGGAGATGGGCGAGGAACCAGGCCTGGAGGCGGTCCATGTAGAGATAGACGACCGGAGTGGTAAAGATGGTGAGCATCTGGCTGACGATGAGGCCGCCAACAATCGCGATGCCGAGGGGACGGCGGAGTTCGGAGCCGGTACCGTGCCCGAAGGCCAGAGGAACCGCGCCCAAGAGGGCGGCGGCGGTGGTCATCATGATGGGGCGGAAGCGGAGGAGCGCGGCTTCGTGGATGGCGTCGAGCGGCGACTTGCCCTGGCGTTCGCGCTCGAGGGCGAAGTCGATCATCATGATGGCATTTTTCTTCACGATGCCGATGAGCAGAAGGATTCCGACCAGCCCAATGACGTTTAGCTCCATCTTGAAGAGCAACAGCCCTAGCAACGCGCCGGTGCCGGCTGAGGGAATGGTGGACAGGATGGTGATGGGATGAATGTAGCTTTCGTACAACATGCCGAGGACGATGTAGACCGCGAGCAGGGCGGCGAGCACCAGCAGGGGCATGGAGGAGAGCGAGTCCTGGAAGGCGGCGGCAGCGCCCTGGAAGCTGCCGTGAATGGAGCCCGGCAGGCGCATCTGCGTCTCGACAGCAAGGATGGCCTTGGTCGCCTCTCCGAGAGAACCGCCGGGATTGAGGTTGAAGGAGATGGTGACGGCGGGAAACTGTCCCTGGTGAGCGACGGCGAGGGAGGTGGTGGAGGGGCCGAAGTGGGCGAAGGAGGACAGCGGCACAACGGCACCCGATGCGGTAGTGACATAGACGCTCTGCAGCGCGTCGGGGGTCATCTGGAATTTGGGGTCGACTTCGAGCACCACCCAGTACTGGTTCAAGGTGCGGTAGATGGGGGAAATCTCGCGCTGACCGAAGGCGTCGTATAAGACCTGGTCAATCTGCTGCGGGGTGATACCGAGGCGGGCGGCGGTGTCGCGGTCGATGACGATGTTCTGGGCGAGGCCGTGCACTTGCTGGTCGCTGCTGACATCTTTGAGCATGGGCAAGGTGCGCAATTTGGCGAGCAAGCGGGGCGACCAGGAATAGAGCTCGTCGAGATTGTCACCGGAGAGGGTGTACTGGTACTGGGCGTTGGAGAGGCGCCCGCCGATCTGGAGGTCCTGCACGGCCTGGAAGTAGAGGGACGCGCCAGGGACGTGGGAAAGCTGGGGACGCAAGCGATTGATGATCTCGTCAGCACTGACCTTGCGTTCGCTGAGCGGCTTCAGGGTGGCGAACACGCGGGCCTGGTTTTGGGGACCACCGCCGCCGACGGAGGCGATCACGTTCTGCATCCCAGGATCGCGCTTGACGATGGCGACGAACTGCATGACTTTTTTGTTCATGGCATCGAAGGAGACGTCCTGGTCACCCATGACGATGCCGAAGATGCGGCCAGTGTCCTGCTGGGGAAAGAAGCCTTTGGGGACGATGACGTAAAGGTACACATTCAGGCCGACCGTGAGGAGGACGAGAGCGAGGATGAGCGCCTGGTGGCGCAGGACCCAGGCCAGAGCGCGCTGATAGCCACGGTTCATGCGCTGGAATCCGCCTTCGCTGGCGCGATAGATGATGCCGTGACGTGCGCTGTGCGGTCTGAGGAAATGGGCGCACAGCATGGGCGTGGTAGTGAGCGACACCACCATCGAGATGGCGATGGTGGAGGTGATGGTCATGGCGAATTCGTGGAACAGACGCCCGATGAGGCCGCTCATCAGAAGGATGGGGATGAAGACGGCCACCAGCGAGATGCTCATCGACATCACAGTAAAGCCGATCTCGCGCGAGCCCAGCAGGGCGGCGTCAAAGGGGAGCATGCCGCCCTCGATGTGGCGCATGATGTTCTCGAGCACCACGATGGCGTCGTCCACGACAAAGCCGGTGGAGATGGTGAGCGCCATCAGAGAGAGATTGTTCAGCGAATAGTCCATCAGGTACATCACGCCGAAGGTGCCCACGATGGCGAGGGGGACGGCGACGCTGGGAATCAGCGTGGCACGGACTTCGCGGAGGAAGACAAAGACCACGAGCACCACGAGAAGGACCGAGATCATCAGGGTGCGTTGCACGTCAGCCACGGAAGCACGCACGGTGATGGTGCGGTCGAGTCCGACCTGGAGATCTATGCTCTGCGGAATGGAGGCCCTGAGGAAGGGCAGAGCGGCGATGACGCGGTCAACGGTGGCAATGATGTTGGCCCCGGGCTGGCGAAAGAGCACGGCGAGGACGCTGGGCTTGCCGTTAAAGCTGCCCGAGTTGTAGATGTTGGAGTAGGAGTCCTCGACAGTCGCCACGTCGCTGAGGCGGACAGGCGAACCATTACGATAGGCGACGATCAGGGGCCGGTAGTCGCTGGCCTTCTTCATCTGATCGTTGTCCTTGATCATCCAGCTCTTCTGATCGCCTTGGAGGGAGCCCTTGGCCAAGAGGACGTTTTGCCCGACGATGGTCTGGCGCACGGCTTCCAGTCCGAGGCCCATTTTGTTGAGGATGTAGGGATTGGCCTCGATGCGGACGGCGGGTTGGGAGGATCCCCAGATGAAGACCTGGCCGACACCATCGATCTGCGACAATTTCTGGCCGAGGATAGAGTCGGCGGCGTCGTACATCTGGTCCTTGGTGAGAGTGTCGGAGGTCATCACCAGGATCATGATGGGAGCGTCTGCGGGATTGACCTTGCGGTAGGTCGGATTGCCGGGGAGATCGGCGGGGAGATAACCGCGGGCGGCGTTGATGGCGGCTTGCACGTCGCGGGCGGCGGCGTCGATGTCGCGGTTCAGATCAAACTGGATGGTGATGCCGGTGGAGCCGAGCTGGCTCGACGAGGTCATCTGATTGATAGCGGCGATGCGGCCGAACTGGCGCTCCAGGGGCGTAGCCACTGCCGAGGCCATGGTCTCGGGGCTGGCGCCGGGCAGGCCGGCGCCGACGGAAATAACTGGAAAATCAATCTGCGGCAGCGGAGATACCGGTAGCGTGGTGTAGGCCAGACCGCCGGCGAGCAACAACGCGATGGTCAGCAGCGTGGTTGCCACGGGCCGGTGAATCGCTGGTCCGGAGATATTCACGCTAGTCTCCCAAGGCCTCGGCCGGCTTGGGCGCGCGCAGGCGTTCCAAGGCACGACCCAGGCGGTCAAACCACAAGTACACCACCGGCGTGGTGTAGAGGGTGAGCAACTGGCTGAAGAGCAGTCCGCCCACGATGGTGATGCCGAGCGGACGGCGGAGTTCGGAGCCCGTGCCGGAACCAACGGCCAGCGGAATCGCGCCAAACAGAGCCGCGAAGGTGGTCATCATGATGGGCCGGAAGCGCAGCAGGCAAGCCTCGTAAATGGCCTCGTGCGGGGGCTTGCCTTCTTTGCGTTCGGCCTCGAGGGCGAAATCGATCATCATGATGGCGTTCTTCTTGACGATGCCGATCAGCAGGATGACGCCGATAAGGGCCATCACGCCCAGCGCCATGTGAAAGAGGTTTAGCGCCAGGATGGCACCGACACCCGCCGAAGGCAGCGTGGAGAGAATGGTGATGGGATGAATGTAGCTCTCGTACAGGACACCCAGCACGATGTAGACGGTGACGATGGCCGCCAGGATGAGCCAGCCTTCGTTGGCCTGCGAGGCTTCAAACGCGCGAGCCGTTCCCTGGAAGCGCACCTGGATGCTGGGCGGCATTCCGATCTCGGCTACGGCAGCGTTGATCGCGCGCACCGCCTCACCCAGGGAGTAACGTCCGCCAAGATTGAAGGAGAAGGTGACCGACGGGAACTGTCCCTGGTGGTTGATGGCGAGTGGCCCGGTGGTGGTTTCGAAGTGGGCAATGGCGCTCAGTGGGACCTGCCCCGTAGTGCCGGGGACAAAAATGTTCTTCAACGAATCGGGATCGTTGCGGAATGACGGGTCCACCTCGAGCACCACGTGGTACTGGTTTAACTGGGTGAACATGATGGAGACCAGGCGCTGCCCGAAGGCATCGTAGAGAGTGTTGTCGATGGCCGACATGTTCACGCCCATGCGTGAAGCGGTATCGCGGTCGATGGCGAGATTGACCATGGCCGCCTGGTTCTGCTGGTCGGTGGCGATATCACGCAACTCCGGGAGAGTCTTGAGCTTTCCCATCAGACGGCCTGTCCACTGGGCCAATTCCGCGGGATCGGCGTCCTCGAGGCTGAACTGGTACTGGGTGCGGCTGATGCGGTCTTCCACCGTCAGGTCCTGCACGGGCTGCATATAGAGGGTGATGCCCTCGACACCTGCAACCTCCTGTTGCAGCCGCTTGATGATGGCCGAGGCGTCTTCGGTACGTTCGTCCTTGGGCTTGAGGTTGATCTGGATACGGCCGCTGTTGGGTGTGGTATTCGTGCCGTCCACGCCGATGAACGAGGAGAGGCTGGCGACATCCGGATCCTTCAAAACGGCCGCCGCCAGCCGCAGTTGCCTTTCTTGCATGGACGCAAACGATACGCTTTCCGGCGCGTCGGAAATGCCCATGATTACCCCGGTGTCCTGCACCGGGAAGAAGCCCTTGGGCACGATCATGTAGAGCCAGATGGTAGCCACCAGAGTACCGACTGTAACCAGGAGGGTAATCCTCTGATGGCGCAACACAAACTGGAGGGTGCGGCCGTAGAACGCGATGGTCTTGTTGAAAATGTTCTCGGATGCGTTGTAGAAACGGCCGTGGTGCGACTCTCCATGCGGCCGCAGCAGCAGGGCGCACATCATGGGCGTCAGGGTCAGGGAAATCGCAGCCGATAACAGGATGGTGACGCTGAGGGTAACGGCGAACTCGCGGAACAGGCGTCCCACGATGTCGCCCATGAAGAGCAGTGGGATGAGCACGGCGATCAGCGAAACCGTCAGCGAGACGATGGTGAAGCCGATCTGCCCGGAACCCTGGAGGGCCGCCTCCAGCGGGGAGTGCCCCTCCTCGATAAAGCGCGAGATGTTCTCGATCATCACGATGGCGTCGTCAACCACGAAGCCGGTCGAGATGGTCAGCGCCATGAGGGAGAGGTTGTCGAGCGAATAGTTCAGCAGGTACATCACGCCGAAGGTGCCGACGAGCGACAGCGGCACCGCAACGCTGGGAATGATGGTGGCGGAAAGCGTGCGCAGGAAGACGAAAATCACCATCACAACCAAAACGACGGTGAGCATAAGCTCGAACTGGACGTCTTTTACACTGGCGCGGATGGTGCTGGTGCGGTCGGTGAGAACCTCGACCTTCACCGAGGCCGGCAGGTTGGCCTGAAGTTGCTTAAGCCGCAGCTTGATGCTGTCGACCACCTTGATGATGTTGGCGCCGGGCTGCCGCTGGATGTTCAGAATCACCGCCGGAGTGGTGTTCATCCAGGCTGCCTGGTAACCGTTTTCCGGGGCTTCGATCACGGTGGCCACGTCGGACAAGCGCACCGGATTGCCGTTCTTGTAGGCGATGATGGCGTCGGCGTAATCCTGCGGCTTGAAGAGCTGATCGTTGGCGTTGATGGTGTAGGCCTGACGGACATCCTGCAATTGTCCCTTGGCCTGGTCAACGTTGATTTGCGCAATGGCGGCGCGCAACTGCTCAAGGCTGATGCCGTAGGAGGCCAGCGTAGTTGGGTTGGCCTGAATGCGTACCGAGGGCTTCTGGCCGCCGCTGATCGTCACCAGCCCTACGCCCGGCAATTGCGAGATCTTCTGCGCGAACGTGGTGTCGGCCAGGTCCTGGACCTTATACAGCGGAATGCTGTCAGAGGTCATGGCCAGCGTCATGATGGGCGCATCGGCGGGGTTCACCTTGCTGTAGATCGGAGGCGTAGGAAGATCGTTGGGCAGATAGGTCTGAGCGCTGTTGATAGCGGCCTGCACCTGCTGCTCGGCGACGTCGATGTTTTCTTCGAGATCAAACTGCAGTGTGATGACCGAGACGCCGAACGAACTGCTCGAAGTCATCTGATTGAGGCCGGGCAACTGGCCGAACTGACGCTCGAGGGGCGAGGTAATCGACGACGCCGTGACGTCGGGGCTGGCGCCGGGATAAAACGTGACCACCTGGATGGTGGGGTAATCGACCTGCGGGAGGGCCGAGATAGGGAGCTGGTTGTAGGCGACCACACCGACCAATAGCAACGCCGCCATTAGCAGCGAGGTCGCGATAGGCCGCAGGATGAATGGCCGCGAAATGCTCATGACTGGGGTCCGTTACCTGCGCCGGGCACGGCGTTTCTGGACTGATTGGCCGGGCCTTGCGGGGAGACGCGGCTGCCGGGCTGCAGCTTCTCCTGCCCGTCGGTCACCACACGATCTCCCGGGTGCAGGCCGGAAGCAATGACCGCGACATTGCCCTGGGTCAGCGCCAGTTGAACGGGCCGGATTTCGCACCGTATTCTTGTCATCCACCAGGTAGGTAAAGGTACCTTGCGGACCGCGCTGTATGGCGCTTACCGGCATGGTGATGGCGTCCTTGCGCGTCTCCAGCAGCAGATGGACGTTGACGAACTGGTTGGGCCAGAGGTTGTTTTCGGGGTTCTCAAACACCGCCTTGAACTTAGCGGTGCCGGTAGTGGGGTCGATCTGGTTGTCGATGGTCAACAGCTTGCCGGTGGAGAGCTTCGTCTGGTCGTCGCGGCTGTAAACGTCGACGGCGAGCGCGCCCTGCTTCATGCGCTGCCGCACCTCCTGGAGCTGGTCTTCCGGAAGGGTGAAAACGATGGCGATGGGATGCAGCTGAGTAATGACGACCATCGGCGTGGTGGACGAAGCCTGCACGTAGTTTCCGATGTCGACCTGTCGCAACCCGATGCGCCCGTTGATGGGCGAAGTGATGCGCGTGTACGTAAGATTGAGCTTGGCGCTCTCGATAGCAGCCTTGTCGGCGGCAATGGTTCCGGCGTACTGGCCGAAGGATGCCTCTTGGGCGTCGAGGTCCTGCTTGGCGATGACGCCACCCGCGTACAGCGCCTTGAGGCGCTCGAACTGGACCTTGGCGTTATTGAGTTGGGCTTCGTCGCGCTGGAGGTTGGCCTTTGCCGTCGCCAGAGCCACTTCGTAGGGCCGCGGGTCGATCTGGATGAGCAGTTCGCCCTGCTTCACGTCCTGGCCTTCCTGGAAATTGACCTGCGTGATCTGGCCGTCGATGCGGGTCTTGAGGGCCACCGTATTGAATGCCTGCACCGACCCCAAGCCGGTGAGGTAAACCGGGAAGTCGCGCGTCTGTACGCTGGCGACGCCGACTGGAACCGGCGGCATGGGAGCGCTGGCCTTGGCATTCTTTTGATCGCGGCTGCAACCTGCCAACATGGCACACAGTACCAGTGCAGCACCCAGGCCATGAATAAAGCGAACTTTCAAAATTTCCTCCTCGCTGGCGCTCCGATGGGACATCGGGGGGCGTGCTTCTACGCCAGGGGCAAGGCACGATGAGGTGCCAGTTACGATATTATGAAGCCCACTTCATTAGACAGAACGCGGGATTTTCGTGCCGTTAAGAGAGGGTGAAGGAAGGTTAAGTTTTGTGAAGGGACAAACCACATCGCGAAACAATTCTTCACCGCCGGCGCCCGCCGGAAAAGGCACAATAAATCCAGTGAACCAACTGCTAATCATCGACGACGATCGCGCGCTCGTCAATTTGCTGAAGCGATTCCTTGAGGCCGAAGGCTTCCACACGGATGCCGCGTACGACCACGACTCAGGCCTGGCCGCCGCACGCGCCAACCAGCACGAGCTGGTGATTCTGGATGTGATGCTGCCGGGCGGCTCGGGATTCGAGCTGCTGAAGGCGTTGCGACACGACTCTGCGGTTCCGGTACTGCTGTTGACGGCACGGGGCGAGGCGGTGGACCGCATCCTCGGCCTGGAGATTGGCGCGGACGATTACCTCGCCAAGCCGTTTGATCCGCGCGAGCTGGTGGCGCGGATTCGCGCGGTTCTGCGGCGCACGCGGGAGGCGGCGTCAGGCGCGGCCCTGGGCGATCAGGATGAACTGCTGCATGTGGGCGAAATCGAGCTGTCGCTGGGCACGCGCAACGTCACCTGCGCCGGCAAGCCGGTGGACCTTACGTCCGTCGAATTTAACGTGCTGGAACTCCTGCTGCGCAATGCTGGATCGGTGGTGACGCGCGAGCAGATTGCGGAAGTCGCGCTGGGCCGCCCGCTGAATGCCTTTGATCGCAGCGTGGATGTGCACGTCAGCCGCCTGCGCAAGAAGCTGGGGAGCTTCCCCGGCACGGAAGACCTGATCCGGCCGATTCGCGGAGTAGGCTACTTTCTGGCTGCGACCGCCGCGCCCGAGAAGGCCAAAGCATGAACCGCCGCCTATTCTGGAAGATCTTTCTGCCGTTCTGGGTGGCGCAGGCGTTGCTGCTGGGCGTTCTGTATATGCGCCTGCAACACCGCCTGCACGTCGAAAATCCCTGGTGGGTGCAGCCGGACCGGCGGCTAATGCCGTCGCTGGCGGAATTGGCTGTGCAGCGGTATGAAAGCTCCGGCCAGACCGCGTTGCGGGAGATACTCGACCAATCGTCGATGCCCCGGCGGGTGAACTACTGGCTGCTCGACGGCGGCGAGCACGAATTCAGCGGACGGCCGCTGCCCACCGAGATCATTGGCTTCGCCCAACGCGCCCTGCTCCACGAAGGCATGGCCCGTCCTGACGAAGACGTGGTCATCGTGTCGGCCATTACCACCGCGCGCGGCAGCTATCTGCTGGTGGGCGAGTTCATTCCTCCACCGCTGGGCGAACGCGTGCCCGGTGAGATCCTCTGGGTTCTGAAGCTGGGTACTATTATCTCGGCGCTGATGTGCCTGGTGATCGCGCACTACCTGAGCAAGCCCATCGAGCGGCTGCGCATTGCCACCAATGAACTGGCGCGCGGCAACCTCGACATTCGCGTGGGCGCCACCATCGGAAAACGTCGCGACGAGATCGCCGACCTGGTGCGCGACTTCGACTCGATGGCGGGAGAACTGCGCAACCAAATTCAGAGTGAGCGCAATCTGCTGAGCGGGGTTTCGCACGAGTTGCGGTCGCCCATTGCGCGCATGCGGCTTGCGCTGGCATTGGCACGTAGCGCGGACCAGCCGGAGCGCGAGGAGATGCTCGACCGCATTGAGCAGGACGCTATCCAACTTGACTCGATGCTGGAGCGCATCCTGACCGTCGCGCGCCTGGAAAACGGGCAATACAAGCCGAAGTTCGAAAACCTGTCGCTGAACGAGGTGGTCGAAGAAGTGCTCGACGACGCCCGATTTGAAGCCACGGCCACCGACGCGACGATTACGTATAACGACGACGCGATCGTCAGCCTGAACGGCGATCCGGGCTTGCTGCGCAGCGCCATCGAGAACGTTGTGCGGAACGCACTGTTTTATTCCGGGTCAAACGGCCGCATCGCAGTTCGCTTGCGGATGGAGAATGGCCAGGCCGTGCTCACCGTGCGCGATAACGGGCAGGGCGTACCTGAAGATGCGCTGCCGCTGCTGTTCAAGCCGTTTTATCGCGTGGACGGCTCGCGCGTGACCTCCACCGGCGGCATGGGACTCGGACTGGCCATCGTGCGCAACGCCCTCGCCGCTCACGGCGGATGCGTGGCGGCCCGCAACGTAGCGCCCCATGGATTGGAAGTGGAGTTGCGGCTTCCGGTTGTCGGCGGGAGCGCAGCGATGCGCCCTGTAAGCGCGCAGCTCATCGCACCGTAGCGAGAAAAACGGTAGTCCCACAACGTCAGACCTTAATCGCGCCCGTATAAATCGCCATGCCCACCACGGCGTCGACGCCCATGGCATCGAGGTCGTCAATTTCCCGCTGGCTGCGGATGCCTCCGGCGGCAATCAGCTTGCGCGAAGTCCGTGCCTTCAGGTCGCGCACTACGTCCATGGGAATGCCCTGCAACAGTCCTTCCGTATCAATGTGGGTGTAGAGAAATGCTGAACAATACGGCTCCAGGACGGCCATCATATTGGCTGGAGTGATGTCGGTGATCGTCTTCCAGCCGTGGATGGCCACCCGGCCCCTGCGGGAATCAACGGCGGCAACCAGGCGGTCGGCAGCGAATTCCACGTTGAGCGCAGCAGCAAAGTCAACGTCGACAGCGCCGTCGCGCACTAGCGACGACCCGATGATCGCACGCGTTGCGCCCGCTTCGAACACGCGGCGCGCGTCGGCCGCACTGCGGATACCGCCTCCCACCTGGCAGGGCAACTGGCAGCAGAACTCGGCGATCAACGCGCGATTGTCGCCGTTGCTCATGGCGGCGTCGAGGTCAATCAACTGCACCAGCGGGTATTTTGCGAACCGGTTTACCCATTCCGCGAAGTTAGCGAACTCGAGAGCCTTCTTTTCGCCCTGCACAAGTTGGACGATCTTGCCACCCATCAAATCAATGGAAGGAATCAGCATGTCAGCCTCACAGAAATGCCCACGTCCCGCAATTCACGTTTGATCGCCTCCACCGACTTCAGTCCGAAGTGAAACACCGACGCCGCTAAGCGCCGCATCCGCCGCGCCTTTCTCGAACACCTCGACGAAGTGGTGCGGTTCGCCCGCGCCGCCCGAGGCGATAACCGGAATACGCACGCTGGTGGCAATTGTGCGAGTGAGCGGGCAGTCGAAGCCCGACTTCGTGCCGTCGCGGTCCATCGAAGTCAGCAGGATCTCGCCCGCGCCGAGTTGTTCGGCGTTCACTGCCCACTCCTGCACGTCGATTCCAGTAGGCTTGCGTCCACCCCAGACATACACCTCCCACGCTGTGGGAGTCTTCTGGCGAGCGTCAATCGCCACCACCACCGCCTGCGAGCCGTAGCGCTCGGCGACGCGGGTAATGAGTTCGGGATCGACGATGGCCGCCGAGTTCATCGCAACCTTGTCGGCGCCGCAATCGAGCACTGCCGCTGCATCATCGAGCGAGCGTATCCCGCCGCCGACCGTGAAGGGAATAAATAACTGCCGTGCAGTGCGGCGTACGGTGTCAAGCAGCGTGTTGCGCGAATCGGACGTGGCCGTGATGTCTAGCAGCACGATCTCGTCGGCGCCCGCCGCGCTATGCGCCAGCCGCCAGTTCCGCCGGATCGCCCGCGTCGCGAATCTGCTCGAACTGGATACCTTTCACCACCCGTCCCGCCTTTCACGTCGAGGCAGGCGATAATGCGCTTGGCCAGAGTTTCACAATGCACAGAAATTCTCCAGGATCTGCAAGCCTACGTCGCCTGATTTCTCGGGATGAAATTGCACGCCGAACAAGTTGCCGCGCTCCGCAACTGCGGTAAACGGCTCTTCGTATGTGCAGGTCGCGACCGTGTCGGCGCAGACGGGCGCACGGTAGGAATGGGTGAAATATACATACGCGCCCGACGCAATGCCCGCCAGCAGCCGCGACGGATGGCTGATGGCGAGGCTGTCCCATCCGACGTGAGGCGACTTTACGCGTTCGGAAAAGCGCGTGCACTGGCCCGCGAACGCCGCCAGCCAGCCAACTCCGGGGCCTCGGTGCTGCCCTCGAACATCCACTGCAGACCCAGGCAGATTCCCAGCAAGGGCCTTCCGGCGGCCACCCCTTCGCGCAAGACCGCTCCCAGCTTTCCGTTCGCCAGCGGCGCGGTTGCCTTGAAGTTTCCGACGCCGGGAATAATCCACTTTTTCGCGCCTCCCACAATGTCAGGGTCGTTGGTGACAACACATTCGCGCCCGAGGTGTTGCAACGCCTTGACCACAGACGTCAAGTTCCCTGCGCCGTAATCGACGATCGCGATCACAGAAGCCCCTTTGTGCTCGGCAACATCCGGCCCAGTTGCTTGTCTTTGGAGCACGCCACCCGCAGCGCGCGCGCAAACGCCTTGAAGAGAGCTTCGATCTTGTGATGGTTCGACCGGCCGTAAATCGTCTTGACGTGCACGTTGGCCTTTGCGCCGCGAGAGAAGCCATCGAAGAAATCAGCGACGAGTTCCGTTTGCAGATCGCCCACCAGCCGGGCGCGCACTTTCGTATCCACCACGGCGGCGCTGCGCCCACCAAAGTCCACAGCAACGACGCCGAGGGTTTCGTCCATGGGCATCACGAAATAGCCGGCGCGGAGGATGCCGCGCTTCGAGCCCAGCGCCGCCGTAAACGCCTCGCCCAGCGCAATGCCGACGTCTTCCACCGTGTGGTGCTGGTCGACGTCGAGATCCCCTGTGGCTTGCAGTTCGAGGTCAAATGCGCCGTGCCGGGCCACCAGTTCCATCATGTGGTCAAGAAAGCGGATGCCAGTGCTGACCTTCGCGCGCCCGTGGCCTTCAATGATCAGCGCCACCCGAATATCGGTTTCATTGGTCTTGCGATGGAGCTTCGCCCGTCTCATGCCTTGTCCTCCGCGCTCAGCCTCAGCTCCGCCAGCACTTCCCGCAGCGCCATCAGCAGCCGGTCCATCTGTCCCGCAGTTCCGATAGTGATGCGCACGCAGCCTTCGCATCCTGGGTCAGCCGAGCGGTCGCGCACCAATATCCCACGTTGCCGCATAGCCGCGACGAAGTCGCGATGGCGCTCGCCGATTCTCATGAGCACGAAATTCGCCTCGCTCGGCCACCACGAGATGCCCGCTCCGCGTTAGCTGCTGCTGCAGGCGCTCGCGCCCGGCTCAGCACCTGCGCCACGTAGTCCGCAACGAACTCGCTGTCTTCCAACGCCACCGGCAGCGCCGCCAGAGCCACGGCATTCACGCTATAAGGAGACGACACGCGTCGCACCATTGGCATCTGCTCCAGTGGCCCGGCCAGGATACCGATGCGCAAGCCCGCCAGCCCGTATGCCTTGGAGAAGGTGCGTGCAACAAACAGGTTTCGTTGTCTGACGACGTCGGAGATAACAGTCTTGCCGTGAAACTCGTAGTAGGCCTCGTCGACCAACACGGCCGACTGCGGCGCCGCCGCGGAATCGCCAGCAGCTGCTCACGCGAAGCCACGCCGCCCGTAGGATTGTTGGGGCTGGCGATCGCGATCAGCCGGGTAGCCGGCGTAATCGCTGCCAGCGCCTGCTCGATCGGAAACCGCAGGTCTTCGCCGCACTGCACACGCACGACCTTTGCTCCGGTGGCTTCGGCGAAAATTTCGTACATGCCAAACGTGGGCGTCACGACTATTACTTCATCCGATGGCTCAAGGTAAGCCTCGCACAGCAGGTGAATCGCCTCATCTACGCCGTTGGTGAGCAACACCTGCTCGGCCGGCAGCCCGAGGTACGCGGCAACCGACGCTTCTACCGGCTCGCGCTCGGGATAGCGCGCCAGCTCCTCCGCCGTGATCTCCCGCATCCGCGCCAGCACGCGGGGCGAGCAGCCCTCGGTGTTCTCGTTGAAGTCGAGCCGCAGCCCCCGGCGTCCCGCCAGAGGCGGATGATACTCGTGCATCTGCAGCACAGCTTTGCGCGCACTAAGCATCGCCGCACCTCACCCGCACCGACTGCGCGTGCGCCCGAAGGCCTTCCGTTTCCGCGAGTTTCGTCACCATCGGTGCAATCGCGCGCAGGCCCGTCGCGGGAGAACTTCTGCACCGTGATGACCTTCACGAAGTCGGCGGCGCTAAGTCCGCCGCGAAAGCGCGCCGCGCCTGCCGTGGGCAGAACGTGGTTCGGTCCCGCCGCGTAGTCTCCCGCCGACTGCGGCGAGTAGTCGCCGATGAAGATGGAGCCCGCGCTGTGTATCGCAGCCACATCCTCGGCGCGGTCCACTGTCAGGTGCTCAGCGGCGATGCGGTTCACCCACTCGATCGCCTGCTGGCGCGAGTCGGCCACGAGCGCACATGCGTTCCGCTTCAGCGCCGTAACCGCGATGGCATTTCCCTTGGCCGCACGCTGCACTGCCGTCGCAACACCCTTCGCCAGAGACCGCGCTGGTAGAGATGAACACTACGATGGCGTCGGGATCATGCTCCGCCTGCGCCACCAGATCGGAGGCGAGAAATTCCGCGTTGCCGTCTTCGCTGTAAACGACGGCTTCGGTCGGCCCCGCCAGCATGTCGATGGCGCAATCGAAGCTGACCAGCTTCTTGGCCGCGGTAACGTACGCATTGCCCGGTCCCGACGATCTTGTCCACGCGCGCAATAGTCTGGGTGCCATAGGCGAGCGCGGCGATGGCCTGGGCCCCGCCGCAGCGGTACATCTCGCTGGTGCCCAGTAGATACGCAGCTGCCAGAGTTACAGCCTGGGGATTGGGCGAGGCCACAACGATGCGTTCGACTCCGGCCACTTGCGCGGGAATCGCCGTCATCAGCAGCGTTGAAGGCAGCGGATAGCGCCCTCCCGGCACATAGCATCCCACCGAGTCGAGCGGACGCACGATTTGCCCCAACTCGCCGCCACTGATTTTCTTGCTCCACGAGCGCGGTAACTGCCACCGGGCAAATCGCCGGATGTTTGCTGCCGCCTGGTTAAGAGCTTCGCGTGTTTCCGCTGAAGTCGCCTTCCATCCTGCCTCAATTTCTTCGGCAGACACCCGTAGCAGCTGGCCTTTCTGCAGGCTATCCCACAATGTGGCATAGCGAATCAACGTTGTGTCTCCGCCCTTGCGCACGCCTGCGACGATCTTGCGGACTGCAGGCTCTACCTCGTCCAGGCGCGACGCCCGCCGCTCCAGTTGCGCCACAGCGCGCTCGGCCGCCTTTCCGCTCAGCACGCGCATCACACCACCACCTTATTCAGCGGATACTCCACGATTCCCGTCGCGTTAGCCGCCTTCAGCCGCGGAATGACCTCCCAGCACAGGCTCTCTTCCATGATGGTGTTGACCGCCACCCACTGCCTGTCGCTCAGCGTGGAAATCGTAGGGCTATTGAGCGCAGGCAGCACCGCCAGATACGTTCGGGAGGTCGTCCACCCTTACGTTCAGCATCAGACCGACACGTCCTTGCGCTTCCATCGCTCCGCGCAGCATCAAGGAGAGGTTCTCGATCTTCTGCCGTTTGCCCGGTTCGTTCCAGGCGTTTTTGTTGGCGATGATCTGGGTGTTGGATTCGAGGATGGTTTCGATGATGCGCAATCGGTTGGCCTTGAGCGAGCTGCCGGTTTCGGTGACTTCGACGATGGCATCTGCCAATGTGGGAGGCTTCACTTCGGTCGCACCCCACGAGAACTCCACTTTCACGTCTATTCCACGTTGTAGGAAGTAGTGGCTGGTGACGTTGACGAGTTCAGTGGCGATGGTTGCGCCCAGCAGGTCTTCGGGACGCTGCACGGGCGAGTCTTCCGGCACCGCCAGTACCCAGCGAACCTTGCCGCGGCTCTGCTTGGCGTAGATGAGGTCGGCGACGGTGACGACTTCGAGGCCGCTCTCCATGACCCAGTCATAGCCGGTCATGCCGGCGTCGAGCGCGCCGTGCTCTACGTAGCGCGCCATCTCCTGCGCCCGGATGAGCATGCACTCGATCTCCGGATCGTTGGTGCCGGCGAAGTACGAGCGCGGACTCACATACACCTGCAAGCCGGCGCGCGCCAGCAGGGCCAGCGTGGCTTCCTGCAGACTGCCTTTGGGAAGTCCCAGTCGAAGCTTCATCGCGCACCTCCCGCGACCGGAAGGTCGGTGTTGAAGCACGTGCGGGTTCCGGTGTGGCAGACTACGCCCTTGCCTTCGACTTCGACCCGGCACAGGACGGTGTCGAGATCGCAGTCGGCCTGCGCGGTGACGACCTTCAGCCGATTGCCCGAAGTTTCGCCTTTGGTCCAGAGTTCATTGCGCGTGCGACTGTAGAAGGTGACGTAGCCGGTGGCCAGTGTCTTGTCGTACGCGGCGCGGTTCATAAAGCCCAGCATAAGGACCTCGCCGGTGACGGCATCCTGTACCACGGCGGGCGCCAGTCCCTGCATCTTGTCGAAGTCGATTTCCACGGCCATCGTCCATTTCCTTTCGCAAAAACAAAAAACCCGCTGGATTTAGCCAGCGGGTCGGAGGTAAGAGTGCGAATAAGGTGTTCGCTATACGATGCTCTCCGCCGACACGCTCGCCACGTGCGAATGGTGATGATGGCGATGGAGCAGCGAAGTCATACTGAAATTCAACTTACCGGAAAGCCCGTGTCGCTGTCAATGCGGGTCGCGAAACGCCCGCGCCTATCGCCCCGCCACCCACGCCAGCCCATCAGGGTCCTTGCCGGCTTCGATGTGGCCGACCACACTCAGCGAACGAAGATCGATCACGGCGACATAGCCGTCGGGGGAACAGGCCACGAAGGCGCGCGCCCCGTCAGGCTGCATCTGGATGCCCGCGGAGCCATGGCCGACTTTGATCCGCTTTACGGTCTTGCGTGTGGCGCTGTCGATGACCACCAGGTCCGAATTGCCCAGACTCGAAATCAGCACTAGCTTGCTATCGGGAGTGAACTTCAGGCGGTTCGCGCCCATCACGTCGGCAGCCAGAGTCTGCGTCACGGTCTTAGTGGCGACGTCGATTATGGAGACCGTTCCATCATGCGCATTGGCCACCCAGATTTCCTTGCCATCGGGCGATACGTCGAACCCCTCGCAACCGTTGCCAACACGAACCACGGTTTCCTCCCAATCGCCGCCGGGAGGGCCCATCGGGCCGCGAGGCGGAGGTGCGCATGCTGCCCGCGTTGCCGCGGGGCGGCGGGCCGGACCTCGGTCCGATGGTTTTTTCGATAAGACTCACGGTGCCCGAACTTACATTGGTGGTCGCGATGCGCTTGAGGTCGGGCCACACGTAAATCATGTGGGTGCGATCCTGTCCGGTGCCGAGGATCCAATCGATCTTCTGCGTGGCCGGATCGTAGCTGCCAATCGCCTTGGCGACTTCGGCGGTGAACCAAACTTTTCCGCCGGCAAACATCAGGCCATGAGGGCCACGCAACGCGCCAAGATCAACCGTTGCGGCTTGCTTCCTCGCTACCAGGTCCACGACGGTGAGCGTGTTGTAGGTTCCAAAGCCGTAGTTGGAGATGTACGCCGTCTTGCCGTCGGCCGACGCGACGACCTCGTGCGGGTCGTTGCCCGCCGGAATTCTCGCCATGACCTGCAGGTTCGCGGGATCGACCAGCAGCAGCATGCTGTCACTCTTGGCGAGCACCAGTAAAGTCGCGCCCTCCGGAGCCTGGGCGTAAATCAGGTTGCATCCCAGAAAGCCGACCACCACGACGAGCGAAGCCACAACGGTCTTCATAATTCAAAACAATACCGCAGATCGGCGGTTCGTTCACCCGCTAAACTGCGCTAAGCTCCGTCGGAGTCTGTCCCGCGCCACTTTGCCGTCACTGCGTGCGGCGTGCGCCTGTGCTACGTTTACCCTTTCAGCGGAGGGACTCATGTTCACCAGCGATCTTCTCAAGGGCAAACGTTTTCTCGTTACCGGCGGCGGCACCGGCATCGGCCGCGCGCTGGCTGAGCGCTTCTTGCAACTGGGCGCGAGCGGCTACATCTGCGGACGCCGCGCTGAAGTCGTGGAACAAACCGCGAAAGAACTCTCCGTTGCAACAGGGGGCACATGCGAGGCATTCGGCCTCGATGTCCGCGATCACGACGCGGTTGAGCAGGCCATCGAGACGCTCTGGGCCGGTGGCCCGCTCGACATTCTGGTCAACAACGCCGCGGGAAATTTCCTGGCCAAGACTGAGACGCTCTCGGCACGCGCCTTTGACGCAGTCATCGGAATCGTACTGCAGGGCACCATTAACGTGACCATGGCTTGCGGCAAGCGCTGGCTGGCCGGAAAGTATCCCGCGGTGGTGCTTAACATCGCCACCACGTATGCGGAGAGCGGCTCGGCGTTCGTCGTGCCCAGTGCCGTCGCCAAAGCGGGCGTGCTCGCACTCACCCGCAGCCTCGCCGTCGAATGGGGAGGCCGTGGGGTACGCTTCGTCGCCATCGCGCCGGGAGCCATCCGCACCGAAGGCGCCTTCTCGCGCCTGCTACCGACCGACGCGATGGAGAAAGCGCTGCTCGAACACAACCCGCTGCATCGTCTGGGCACGCTGGAGGAGATCTCCGACCTCGCATCGTTCCTGGTCAGCGAGCACGCGGGCTACATCAACGGCGAGATGGTTTACATGGACGGCGGCGAGATGCTGGCAGGCGCGAGCTCGTTCAGTCTGCTCGGTCGCAAGGTTCCCGACGCAGCATGGGAGATGCTCAAGGCCGCGCGGAAAAAGTGATCGAAGGCCGATCACTTCTTCTTCATTTTGGATTTCTTCTTCGACTTTCCAGCGCTCTTCTGTTTGACGGAGGTCAGGGCCTTCACGGTTCCGTTCGCGATCGCCTTGTTCCAGGCGTTGTGGTCGCGATCGGTCTGGTCGGCGTAATCGACGGCGAAATCGACCATCGCCTCGTCGAAGCGGTTGGAGGTCCCCAGGTATCCCGCCAACATGCAGGGATCGCCCGAGCGGGAGTGTCCCTTAGCCAGTAGTTCGCCGCACACCTTGGCATACTCCACCAGCGCCTTGCCTACGAGATCGTCGGCCTCGACGCCGCCCTTGTGGTCGCGGAGCTGGCGGACGAGATAAGGCAAGCCATCGATGGTCGCCCACCCGAGGAAGGGATCGGATTGCACCAGCATGCGCCGCACGCCTTCGACGACACGCTGGCCGTGGTGCGCCGGAACGCCTTTCTTCGGTAGATAGGGTGAATAGCAAGAGGGCAACTCCTGCTTGAGTTGGAGGAACATGGGGTCATCAAGGGCGCCGCCAAACATGAGCGCAACGTAGTCGCGGGTGCCGACGCTACCCGTCCCAACGACGCGGAACCCGCCGCATGCTGGCTTGTACTGCTGGAAGAAGTGCCGCCGCTCCGGCTGCAGCGTTTTAAGATACTCGGGCAGCGCAGCAAGGACGGCCTTCGCCACCGCGCCGGAGACCGGCTCCTGAACGCTGACGCCGTACAGCGGGTCGATAGACTTCTTGAACCGGTACTCGCCTTTCTTACGTTCCGTCAGCTTCTTCAGGCTGTCGAGCGGCGTGGCGCGCTCGGCCTGACGAAGGACCGCCCGCACCGGCGAAACCTTTAGTTCGCGCATTACCAGGTAGCGCGCGAGCTCCAGCACCGGCAGCTCAGAGAACTTCCAGACGGATTCGCGGTACATGCGGCCGAACTCCAGCACGGCGTCCTTGCACTGGCGCTCGGAGTTGCGCGCTTCGCGACCGGCCAGTACAAGGCTGGTTGCCATGCGCTTGACGTCCCACTCCCACGGCGCGTGGATGGTTTCGTCAAAATCGTTGATATCGAAGATCGCGTGGCCCTCGGCCCCGCCGCCGAACGCGCCAAGGTTCTGCACATGCGCGTCGCCGCAGATTTGCACCTCGATGCCGGTACGCGGCATGGCGGCCATATCGGCGGCCATCAGAGGCGCCGCTCCGCGATAGAAGGTGAACGGCGTCGCGGCCATTCGCGCGTTCTTCAGCGGCACAAGCTCCGAGACGCGGAACTCGTGCGCAACGTTCATCAGCTTTACGGGGTCGAACTTGCGCCCTTTGGGGTCGAACTTGCCCTGGTCAACCCTGCCTAACTTGTTACGCAACGCGCGTCCCGCTTGGCGCCGCTCTTCCCGCGTGGAGTATTGGTCAGCCTGCTGATTCATGGTGTTGGTAACAGAGATGATACGCTGTCCCGCGCTGGGCGCAATTGGACATCCGTGCCACCACCAACGTCGCAATTTTGCCCTCCGGGAAGTGTCCTCATGTACCATTTCTTCCGAGGAACTTCCATGTACCGTGTTGCACCGGTTGTGCTTATTCTGGCGTCCTCTCTCTTCGCTGCGACTCCTGCCGCCCCGGCCACGCGACTCGATCTTCACAACGGATGGCAACTGCAATCGGCTTGCGTTCTGCAAGGCTCAACCGCCGGCCCTGCGGGACTGAAGAACTCCGACCATCCCGGCCTCGACGGCGATATTCTCTCCTCACCCATCTACCGGCCCATCGGGTGGATTCCCACCACGGTCCCCAGCACCATCGTCGCCGCCCAAGTCGCCGCCGGACTGATCAAGGACCCGTTTTACGGCATGAACCTGCGTCATCTCCCCGGCATGGACTACCCTCTCGGCAGCATGTTCTCGAACCTGGCCATGCTCGACACCAGCCCCTACAAGTGCGGCTGGTGGTATCGCACCGAATTCCGTCTGCCCGCTGGATTTTCCGGACACTCGGTCGCCCTCCATCTTGACGGCGTCAACTATCGCGCCGACGTCTGGCTCAACGGCAAGCAGATCGCCAACAAGAACGACATCGCCGGGACCTGGCGCGTCTTCGACCTCAGCCTTTCCAGCGGACTGCTCTACAACTCACAGAATGTCCTCGCCATCGAAGTCTTTCCGCCCACCGATAGCGACCTTGCCATCACCTGGGTGGACTGGGCGCCTTCGCCGCCCGACAAGAACACAGGACTCTTCCGCGACGTGTATCTCACCGCCAGCGGCCCGGTGCAACTGCGGTTCCCCTACGTCGCCAACCAGTTGAACGACGACTTCACCAGCGCGCAACTCACTCCGGTCGTCGAAGCGTGGAATGCCACCAGCCACTCCGTATCGGCGGACGTCACGTGGGAGATCGACGGCAAGAAAGTCCACCAGCAGGTTTCGCTCGAGGGCGAGCAGAAGAAGACCGTGAGCTTCGATCCCGTGCAGTTCAAAGAGCTGACCATCAAAGCCCCCCGGTTGTGGTGGCCCGCCGAGCTGGGCACACCCGCGCTCTATCACGCCCGCGTCAGCGTCATCGCCGACGGCAAGCCTTCGGATGCGCAGGACGTGACGTTCGGCATTCGCCGGGTCACGTCCGAGTTGAACAACGGACACACGCTGTTCAAGATCAATGGCAAGCCCATTCTCATTCGCGGCGGAGGCTGGGCCCCCGACCTGCTTCTCCGCGCCTCGCCCGAGCGCCTGGACACTGAGTTCCGCTACATGCGCGACCTCGGGCTGAACACCGTTCGCCTCGAAGGCAAGCTCGAATCGCAGGCCTTTTATGACATGGCCGACAAGTACGGCATCTTCGTCATGGCGGGCTGGTGCTGCTGCGATATGTGGGAGCGCTGGAACGAATGGGGCAACGAGCAGTACAAGATCGCTCAGGCGTCGCAGCGCGACCAGACACGGCTGATGCGCAATCATCCGTCGATGCTGGTCTGGCTCAACGGCAGCGACAACCCGCCCATTCCCGCGGTCGAGTCCATGTACCTGCGCGTCGAGAAGGAAGAGCTCTGGCCCAACCCGACTTTGTCGTCGGCCTCGTCCACTCCGACCACAGTCACCGGCCCGTCGGGCGTGAAGATGACCGGCCCTTACGACTACGTTCCGCCAAACTACTGGCTCACTGACACCAAGCTGGGTGGCGCCTGGGGATTCAACACCGAGACCAGTCCCGGCCCTGCGATTCCTCCGCCCGCGAGCCTGCACAGGTTTCTGCCGCCCGACAAACTCTGGCCGCAAAACGAAGTCTGGGGATTCCATGAAGGCGGGGAGCGTTTCCAGACGCTCAACTTTTACAACACCTCGCTGGAGCACCGCTACGGCGCGCCGACGGACCTCAATGATTTCGTGCGGAAGGCCTACGCCATGGATTACGAGGGCGAGCGCGCCATGTTCGAGGCCTATGCCCGCAACAAGTTCAACTCCACGGGCGTCATCCAGTGGATGCTCGACAACGCCTGGCCCTCGCTCATCTGGCACCTCTACGACTATTACCTCGTGCCCGCCGGGGGCTATTACGGCACGCGCAAAGCCACTGAACCCGTGCATGTCATGTACTCCTATAATGATCGCTCGATTGCCGTGGTCGCGGACAATGCCAGCTTAAGCGCCGTGAAAGTTACGGCCGCGCTCTACAACCTCGACGGCACGCAGAAGTGGGCGCAGAACGAAACCGTCGACGTCACCCGCGACAGGGCGACGGTGGCCTTCACTGTCCCCCAGCCCTCTGAACTCTCGACCGCATACTTCCTGAAGCTCGTCGCCTTCGAGAAGAACGGAAAGGTCGCCAGCGAGAACTTCTACTGGCTCTCCACCCAGCCCGACGAGATGGACTGGCAGAAAACCCGCGATACCGCCGTGACGCCACAAAGCGCCTACGCCGACATGACGGCACTGCAGCAGCTCGCGCCTGTCGCCCTTCGCGTGCAGACCAGGCCTGCCGCTTCGCCGTGCGCCACGCCTTTCGCTGTGAAGCCCGCGGCCGGAGCCACCACTCCGCCCGTTGCCCCGGCTGAGTGCGATGGCGGATTCCTCTATCAGCAGCTCACCGTCAGCAACCCGACGAAGACACTCGCCTTCATGGTCCATCTGCGTCTGGTGAAAGGGGATGGCCAGGATGTATGTCCCCGCCCTCTTCGACGACAACTTCGTCTCTCTATTGCCCGGTGAGTCGCGCGTGCTCGGCGTCCGCTACCGCGCGGCCGATCTCGGCAGGGCTCCCGCTCACTACGAAGTCAGCGGTTGGAACATAACTCCAGAGGAATTTCCACTGCACTGAGGCCTTGGTTACTAGCCGATTGCCCGTAGCTGGTGCCAAATCTCGCAGCCAGCGGCAACTGTTGACTGCCACACGTGTTCACACACAGGAGCTTTGCTTTGACTGGAATTTCTCGGCCAATTGCACCTCGAAACACTCGCCGTTTCCCTGTATTCTGATTTCGCCGCAGCTCATTCAGGAAACACATGACATCGAGAATCGTCGCCGCCATTGTTCTTTTCGCAACATTCGCCTCGGCCCAGCAACCGCAACAGCGTCGCATCGTGCGCCCCATTGACAACGCCAGTGCCGTTCGCTTGGCAGGCACAACGAATCCCCGCATCCTAAGCGCCACGGATCGTGGCGCGGTTTCGCCCACCCTGCCCTTGCAGCGCATGATGATGGTCTTCTCGCCCAGCCCGCAGCAGCAGGCTGCGCTCGACCAGCTTCTCGCCGAGCAGCAGGACCCCAACTCGCTCAATTACCACAAGTGGCTCACGCCAGAAGAGTTTGGCGACCGCTTTGGTCTGGCCCAAGCTGACATCGACCTCGCGTCCAACTGGCTCACCGCACAGGGCTTCACCGTGGACGAGGTCGCGCGCGGCCGCAACTGGATCGCCTTCAACGGCATTGCCGCACAGGTGGAGGCCGCCTTCCACGCTCCCATTCACAACTATGTAGTGGGCGGCGTCACGCATTTCGCGGCGTCAACCGACATTTCCGTTCCTGACGCCTTCGCCGGCGTGGTTTCGGGTGTCACCGGCTTGAATGACTTTGCGCCGCGCCCGCGTAACGTTGGGGCCCGTCCGCGCGTTACCTCTTCCATAACTGGCAATCACTTTGTCGTTCCCGGCGATTTCGCCACCATTTACAACCTGCCGTCGTATACCAACGGCGTGGTTTGTACCAGTCCTTGCCTCGACGGCACTGGACAGTCCATCGCGATTGTGGGCCAGTCCGATCTTTCCACCGACAACAATCCCGGGCGCAACGGTAGTCCCGGCGCAAACGGCCAGCAGTATGACTTGGTCACGTTCCGTAATCTCGCTGGACTCCCGCCAGGTCAACCTAACGATCAAGCTCAATGGTTCTGATCCGGGTATTGTGTCGGGTGACGTGGATGAAGCCAATCTCGATGTGGAATGGGCCGGCGTTGCGGCCCCCAATGCCGCACTGATCTACTACATCGAAAAGGGCAGCAACGGCGGTGCATTTCAAGCGCTGGTTGACGCGGTAAATGACAACCAGGCCAAGATCATCAGCGTCAGCTATGGAACCTGCGAGGCGCAACTCGACTCCGGCACGCAGACCGAACTGACCAACGCCGGCATTCAGGCCAATGCCCAGGGCCAGGCCATCGTCGTCGCAGCCGGCGACAGCGGCGCAGCCGACTGCGATACCACGCTTCCGGCCCACCTAGGCTTGTCCGCCGATTTTCCCAGCAGTATGCCGTATTCGACTGCCATTGGCGGCACGTCGTTCACCGGCGACACAACCAACTCATCTGATCCCACGCAGCCGACGCAATATTGGGCGGGTTCCACCAACGACACCGCTCCTTCCGCTTTCTCCTACATTCCCGAAACTGCGTGGAACGACTCCAGTGGCGCTTCCAGCGGCACTATTTCCGCCTCCGGCGGCGGAGCCAGCACCAAGTTCCCCAAGCCCTCATGGCAAACGGGGCCCGGAGTACCTGCCGATGGCTGGCGAGACACGCCCGACATCTCTTTCAATGCCTCGGCTTCGCACGACGAGACCGTCATTTGCTCACAGTCCAGTTGCGTCACCGGCTACCGCAATACCGATACGACCTACGATGTAATTGGCGGCACTTCGGTCGGCACTCCACAGTTCGCCGGAATCCTGGCGCTCATCAACCAAGCCAAGGGCAGCCCCCAGGGTAACCCCAACTCGCAACTGTACGGTCTCGTGCAGTCATACCCCCTGCCAGGCAACCCCAGCACTTCCTGGGCCTTCAACGACATCACCAGCGGCAACAACATCGTTGCTTGTTCCGGAGGCGCTGGCTGCAGCGGCGGCAGCACGGCTATTCCGCTGGACCGGGCTACGATCTGGTCACGGGTCTCGGATCCCCCGATGTCACGGCCCTCGTCGATGCCTTGACCAACAGCCCGAATCCGCATTTCCTCGTGCTGCCGGCCTCGCGTGGCATCACGCTTTCCCCGAATACCAGCAGTGTGATGGCCGTCAGCGTTACTCCCAAGGAAGGCTTTACAGGAGCGATTGCCCTCACCTGCACGGTTTCCACATCGCTTGCGGGAGCATCCTGCAGCTATGACAACAGCACGGTAACCACATCCGGCGCGGTGAATCTCACCATCCAGACCGGAACAACGCAGTCATCGCAATCCGGCACGGTCACACTGACCGGCACCAGCGGCAGTACTACCAATTCCGTCGTGATCAATGTAACGGTCGGCGTCGCTGACTTTCAGATCACCGCCGGCAACACTTCGGAGACGGTCAGTCAGGGCGGCTCGGCCACCGACACCATTACGATTACGCCGGCGCAGGGCTTCACAGGCAGCGTTAGCTTCGCCTGCACCGGAACGACCGGACTGACCTGCTCTCTCAGCCCCAACCCAGCGAATATCGTCTCCGCCTCACCCGCCGTTACCACGCTCACTGTGAACGCGTCGTCGTCGGCCACCACCGGCTCCATCACCATCACCGCGACCGGTGTCAACACTAACCTCACTCACACACTCCAGATTCCCGTGACGGTCAGCACCGTCGCCGCCGATTTCACCCTGACCGTTGCCAGCCCAGTCGTTTCCATCCCCAGCGGCACCGCCATCACCGATAACCTGACGATCGCTTCGGTCGGCGGTTTCAGCTCGAACGTGGCCCTGACCTGCGCGGTACCGTCGTCCCTGGGCACCACCACCTGCACCATCGCTCCGCCGACCGTAACCGGAGGCAGCGGCGCGGCGCTCGTCACGATTCAAGGCGCGGTCCTCAGCCGGGACCGCGGCGGGCCCTTCCCCTTCCGGCATCGCGGCCTGGGCGAATATGCGACATTCGTCTTCGCCCTCGGGATGGTCTTTACCGCAGCGCCTTCGCGTCGGCGCCTCGGCCGTCGGCTGCGTAACGTGATCTTCGGGCTGCTCCTGCTCGGCGTGGCGCTCGGCATGACCTCTTGCGGCGGCGGCAACAGCGGTGGCGGCGGGGGTGGCGGCAAGAACCCCATCTCTGGCAACCTCACCATCACCGCCACCGGTGGAGGCATCACCCACACCACCACCATCAACGTCACCGTTTACTAGACCCAAGCAAAATCACTGGCACAAAAGTTTGGGCGGCCCTCAGGCCGCCCAAGCTAATTACTGATAGCTAATAGCTAGTTCAGCACGTGAATGTTCTTTTTCTCGCACATGTCTTTCAGCACCTTCGGCCACACAGTGACGCTCACTTCGCCGAGGTGGGCCTTACGAAGGATCTGCATCATCGTCCGTGACTGTCCGATCCCGCCGCCAATGCTCAGCGGAATCTCGTGGTTCACGATCGCCTGGTGATACGGATACTTCAGGAAGTCCATCTGGTGGGTAAGCTCCAGCTGCTTCTTCAGTGACTCCGCATTCACCCGGATGCCCATCGACGACAACTCGTGCCGGCGCTTGGTCACCGAGTTCCACACCAGGATGTCGCCGTTCAGCCCGTGCAGCAGGTGGCCGTTCTTACTGATGGTCGGGGTGACCCAGTCGTCGTAATCGGCCGCGCGCATTTCGTGGGGATAGCCGTCTTTCAGCATCCATCCAATTCCGATGATGAAGACCGCCGGATACGTCTGCAGGATCGCCGTCTCTCGCTGCTTGCGCGGCAGGTCGGGATACATGTCCAGGATTTCCTCGGCATGCAGGAAGGTAATCTGGTCCGGCAGGCTGGGATATTTGGGATCGCGCAGCGCGGGGAACATCTGCTGCGCATAGCGCTCCGCTCCCACGATGACCTTCCAGATCTTGCTGACGATCCCTTTGAGGAAGTCGAGGTTGCGCTGTTCGGGCGTCATCACCCGTTCCCAGTCCCACTGGTCGACGTAGGCGCTGTGGTCGTGGTCGAGGAAGTAGTCTTTGCGCACGGCGCGCATGTCGGTACAGATGCCTTCGCCGGCCTGCATGCCGAACTGTTTCAGCGCCATTCTCTTCCACTTGGTGGCCGCCTGCACCACCTGCGCGTTGATGGGGTGCTTCTCGTGGTCGTTCGAGATGTGGAACGCGATCGGAGTTCTTGACCCGTCACGGTCCAGCAGGTCATTGACGCCGCTCTCTTCATCCACAATGAGCGGAACTTCCACCATCATCAGGTTGAGTTCGTGGCAGAGGTTGTCTTCGATGTAGCGCTTCACCTCGAAGAGTGCCTTCTGCGTCTCTTTGGGTGACAGCAACGAGCTGTAATCCGTGGGCAGGACTTTCTCCAATTCGAGATAGTCGCCAATACCGGGTCCAGCGAGGTCCGCTTTCTTGTCAGCCATGCTGTGCTCCTTCGTTTGCGGTCGGTGCACGTAACACTGCTCTGCGGGCTTATTCGCACCATCCTTATCCCGCTATTGGGAAAGGCTGGGTGTAAGGCAGGCCGTACACCGCCGCCTTGATGAAACACCTGTTACAAAGGCCCCGCTGTGTCCGCCGTCACGTGGCGTTGTGCCAAACGGGCAGGAGCTCAGGCGCGTCGTATTCTCGACACCTTTCGACACCCTTCGACTTCGCCCAGGGCAGGCTTTGAAGTTGTGCCGGAAAACATGAAGTCAGCACGAGCCTTCCAACAGCCCCACATTTGCCAAACCCGGGCAAATATGGGCCACCTCGGGGGGGCGGCGCTATCTATGCCCGGCAGCTTTCGCCGCTTTGGCAGCGGCTGCCTGAGCCCGGAGCTTTTCGGCCCAAGCGGTGAAGGCCGCCAGGGTGGCTTCCCTCAGGGTCAAACCCTGGCCTGCGGCCATCATCTTGATGTTGCGCTTTTCGTTCTCGGAAAGGCGGACTTGCAGTAGATTCTGGTATGTGGTGGGTGCTTTTTCTTTCATTTTTGTTTCGCGCCTCTTTAGAATCAGCGGTTTAGGGGAAAATTTGTCGCAAGTCGCTGATTTCAAATAAGTTATACGTATCCATGTGAGCCACAAGGGTTTAGGTGCGATTTGGAGCGTTTTTCGGGACCCAAACTGCCATACATTACATACAAATCATACGCCAAATTGCCATACATTCCATACAAATATGTGCCAATTTTGTCGTACATTCCATACAAGTATGACACGGATCGATCACCGCCGCGGGGCATGCCGGGATGTCAAAGAGCCGCTCAGATCCACGGACTGGTCGCGGGCCGAGGGCAAGAGACACGAATCCCTCTCCTCAGAATCCATGGTTGGCTCAAGAGAGGCGGATGCGAAAGGGCGTGGGTCACGGTGGGGTGTGATAGCGAAGTCCAGGGGCGGGTGGTGGGTTGGAGAGACGACCCACATATCCCAAACGAAGGGATATGTGGGCCACCCGTGGTCTGAAGTTACAACCCTGCGTGTGGCGAGTGGGGTGATCCCGGGTTAGCGCCCAAAAGAGGGGCGCGAACCCGGGGCACCCGGCCCGTAAGATCACTTCCTGCACTTTCATCGCCCGCTCCACCGCGGCCTTCGAGTAAGAATCCATGCTTGCCATGGTCTCCCACTCTCGCCGCCTGCAAAGCGGACAGATCACGTGCTATCTCAACCGGACATATCATGTGCTACTGACAGGCAGAGACAATTAGCTTGCATTGCAAGCAGTGAGTCGTCATACTCAACGCACCCCACCGGAGAAACCACCTCAGTCCCCGGCGAACACCGATTTTCGCTGTAAGGGGCTTTCTGCGTGTGTGCAGCAATGCACTGGCGCCATCGTACGTCCCTTATGAATCGTTAGTGGCGCTTTCACTATCTCGCAACCCAACCGAACCCAGGAGAGTTAATCTTTTGAAGTCCCTCACTTTGTTGCTAGTACTCGTGTGTCTTGCGGTGGCCGCTCCGGCCTTCGCCGGCGTAATCTACAACGACGGTCCGACCACCGGCACCAACCTTGCGCTATATATTGATGGCCCGAACACCGGAGGCCCATTTGTCCAAAGTATTTCCAACGGGTTTGTTGCGACCGCGAGCGGCACGGCGTCAAGCCTTGACTTCGGTATGTGGGTCTCCACCGGCAGCACTCCGACGGCTGTCTCGTGGTGGCTGGGCACTACCGCCTTCGGCAGCGAGATCGGTAGCGGTTCCACAGCTCAGGTCTTGTATTTGTTCCTTGGTCCCACTCCCTACGGATTCGACCTGTACGAAGCCACGGTGACCGGTCTCTCTGGAAGCCTGACGGCCGGCAGCAACTACTGGCTCACCTTGGGAAATGGCAATAACAGCTTCGGCAACCAGAATGCTGCGTGGGACATCAGCAACGGCCCCGCGACTTGCATGTACATCAACAGTAGCGGCGGCGGCGCATGTCCCTATGGAGCGGAAGCCTTCACCCTCAACAGCGGCAGCAGCCCCACTCCTGAGCCGGGCAGTATGATGATGTTCGGTACTGGCATCCTCGGACTGGCTGGCGTACTGCGGCGGAAGATCAGCTTGTAGTTTGATTGCGTTTTGTTCTACCCAGCCGGGGGCACTCGTCCCCGGCTTTCTTCTGCGCGCTTGGCGCGTGCGAGCAATAGCGGGCGTCAACGTGGAGAGAGCCAGACACGCACGCGAATTAGCTTGCCATCTTAATAGTAGTTGTGTAACGATTGCTGACTCTTTGTCCAAAATCGATTTCGATATGCAAAGCGGAGGAAAGTTCGAATGAAAGCGCCTTTCGTCTCAGTTGTCGGCCTGGTCGCACTTGCACTTACCGGAGTTGCTCTGGCCGGCGCCGGTCCCAGCAGCCCCCTGTACCTGACGTATACGACCGACCTTAACGGCGGAAACAGGATCGTCGTCGTCCAAGGCAATAGCGTAATCAACAGCTTCGCGGAGGCCTATGGTCCCCCCGACGAGGTGCCCATCGCGGTCTGGGGCGATGTTCGAACCGCAGGGGCCTTTCCGGGCTGGTAGGCGGCCAATACTCGTTGACCGGAACTCCGACCGGCACAGTCTACCCCATGACTTCGATTGCCAGCAGCGCGTACGATTCCACCACGGACGGCTCCCATAACTTCCTGGTTGACTATAGTTACGGACTCGTTTACCAGACGGCTCGCGATTTCACCAGCGCCGTGCCTCTGTTTACTGCTGGCGGCTTGTACAACCTGGGAATCACCTACGACAAGACGAACAACTCGCTGTGGATCTCTGAGTGGGGTGGCACTACGGTGACCGATTATTCCCTGAGCGGCACCGTCCTTAGTTCGTTTGATACCGGGCACTACTTTAACGGGGCCTTGGCGATGGATCCGGCGACCCATACGCTCTGGCTGGTAGATGACGAGAACACCATGAGTTTGGAACAGTATTCGACGGCGGGCGCGCTGCTGAGCACCGGTCCTTATGTGGGCTACGCCTTGGGCGGCGAATTCGACTTTGGCGGCGGCACGCCCACGCCTGAGCCGGGCACCTTGATCATGTTCGGCTCCGGCGTTCTCGGACTTGCCGGCTTGGTTCGGCGGAAGATCAAGCTGTAAGCGAATCGGTCTTCGATTTCCGAGCCGGGGCAACCGCCCCGGCTTTCTAGTTTCCGCCTGGTCGCAATTATAGCCACTTTTATGCTCTTTTTTTAATAGGCATAATTAGGCCAGTTGCCAAGGTAACGACGAATCCAAGTACCGTGCTCCTCAAGGTGAGGATTGACGCAAAAAGTAATGGACAGAGGTTACTTGCTTGCGGTATCGTGGGGCATCTGGGAAGTCACACGGGGAGTTCTGATTTACTTGTGATGGGCCGCTAGTTCAGAGTATTCGAGCTGATCTCAAAGCTCGATGGTAACCTTCCGGCTCACCGCTTAGACACAACGTTAAGGTCCAGTCACGACGAGATTGAGATTGCTGTTCCACCGGTAGCCTTGCTCGACATTGCGCTACCTTAACTCAATTACTTTTTTCTGAAACTACAAGGAGGGTTCACACGTGAAACTGCGAATAGCTTCGTTGTCACTGCTCACAATCTGCTGCCTGATGCTGGCGGTTGCGCCGGCGATGGGCGACACGATTCTCTACCAAAACGGGGCCGGCTACAATGGCGAGACCAATGCTTATAACTTGGGTTACGGGTACGCTGTCAGCGACTCGTTCACGGTGCCCGCCAACTCCGATATAGCAACCCTTTCAATCGTGTACTGGAATATAGGTACGTCGGATATTCTGACCACCGTTGACATGGCAATCAGCGCGTCACCGCTTCCGAACAGCGGCTTCATGACGATTACCGCTACCAACACGGACCTTGGACTCAACGGGTTCGGCTATGAGCTTTACCAGGCCGACTTCACATTCCCAAGTGTTGCTTGGTCGGGCAACGGTTGGATTACTCTGCAGAATGCCTGCACCACGTTCGGCTGCAGCGACCAAATCGACGCGGTTTTCTGGGATGAGAATGACGGCCCATCTCTGGCCATTCACAGCACGCTCGGACAGATTGGTTCCGAATGGTTCACACTGGACGGAACTACGGGCGCCACCCCTGAGCCTTCGAGCCTACTGCTGCTCGGCACTGGCCTCATCGGGGCCGTAGGCGCGTTCCGCCGCAAGATCAACCTGTAATCGCATCGATTTTCGACTTCCTCCGCCGGGGCGACCGCCCCGGCTTTCTCTGCCCGAAAACCGCAACCAGCCATTTATTATCTATTACTTGCAGCCACAATCGGCTCGGGGTAACCGGCGGCCGATGACTCGATGCAAGTCCCAGCAAGAATTTTGCGAAAAAGTAATGGCCAAAGATTACTTATATAGTGTATTGTGTCGCGAATGGGGATCCAGTTCTGACCCTTCAACGTTAGGTTTAGCGTTCGTCACTTCAACCCTCTGTAACTCGCGAAAGGAACAAAATGAAAAAGCTTGCTTTGCTGATTCTTCTGGCCTTGGCCACCACTTCGTTGTATGCCGCCGATGTCACCGTCTGGTACAACGGGGATTTCGATGGCGTAAACGGATTGGCGAACGAAGTCAACACCACCATCACCCAGTCTTATGTGTACGATAACTTCATCGTACCGTCGGGGGGATGGACACTCACCGATGCCTTCTCCAACAACCTGATGACCGTCGGCGTATCTCTCGCTGATGTGGAGATTCGCAGCGGCGTCTCTCTCAACAATGGCGGAACCTTGGTGTACGGCGCTTACGGCGTCGCTGCTACGCAGACCCCAACCGGACGTAGCGGATTCGGGCTTACCGAGTACACCATCGAGGTGGCCCTGCCCAACGTTGTCCTCGCTCCGGGCATGTACTGGCTGACGGTCGCACCGTCGGATAGCGGCGGTGGGCGTTCGTTCCTATCCACCACCTCGGGCGCGAACTGCATCGGGCTGCCGTGCGGTAACGATGGGAATTCGTGGTGGACGAGTTCGTATTTTGGAACGAACTTCAACAACACCGCCGATGCACTCAGTTTCCAGGCCGACTTCTCGATGGGCGTTAGTGCGGGAGGATCTCCCACCCCTGAGCCTTCGAGCCTGCTGCTGCTCGGCACCGGACTCATCGGGGCTGTAGGAGCATTCCGCCGCAAGATCAACCTGTAACCGCATCGCACTTGGTTTTCCGTAGCCGGGGCAATCGCCCCGGCATTCTTCTGCCCCGCGCATCACAACATCCTCCTTACCGCCATTCCCCGCCCTCGCGGTGTTACTCTTATCTACGTTTCGCGAGTACTTGCGCGCAGGAGACCCGACCATGCCACCACTGGCTCTCGAAGGTTCCACGCTTCTCACCAGCATGGACCTCCACCTGTTCAACGAGGGCAGCCACAACCGTCTCTACCAGAAGCTGGGCGCGCACCTCGTCACCGTTGACGGCAAACCCGGCACGTATTTCGCTGTCTGGGCCCCCGACGCCGAGCGCATCTCGGTGGTCGGCGACTTCAACGGCTGGAACCCCGACTCCAACCCGATGACGCCGCGCGAACATTCCGGCATCTGGGAGTGCTACGTCGCCGGCCTCGGCAAAGGTTCGATCTACAAGTACCATCTGCGCTCGCGCTTCCACATGTACCGCGTCAACAAGGCCGACCCTTACGGCTATCATTGCGAGACCCCGCCGCGCACCGGCTCCATCGTATGGGACCTCGACTACCAATGGGGAGACGCCGACTGGATGGCCGAGCGCGGCAAGCGCAACGCCTTCGACGCGCCCATGTCGGTGTACGAAGTGCACCTCGGCTCGTGGATGCGCAATGAACTCGAGGGCAATCGCTGGTTCAGCTACCGCGAACTCGCGCCTCGCCTCGCCGCCTACGTCAACGAGTTGGGCTTTACTCACATCGAGTTCATGCCCATCATGGAGCACCCGTACTACGCCTCATGGGGCTACCAGATCACCGGATACTTCGCGCCCAGCAGCCGCTTCGGCACGCCGCAGGACTTCATGTTCCTGGTGGACTACCTGCACCAGCACAACATCGGCGTCATCCTGGATTGGGTTCCTTCGCACTTTCCCAACGACCAGCACGGCCTGGCCTACTTCGACGGCACGCATCTCTACGAGCACGCCGATCCGCGCAAGGGCTTCCATCCCGACTGGAAATCGGCCATCTTCAACTACGGCCGCAACGAGGTCCGCGCCTTCCTCATCAGCAACGCCATGTTCTGGCTTGACGAGTACCACATCGACGGCCTGCGCATGGACGCCATCGCCTCCATGCTCTATCTCGACTACTCGCGCAAGCAGGGCGAATGGATCCCCAACATCTACGGCGGCCGCGAGAACCTCGAAGCCGTGTCACTGTTGCGCCAGGTGAACAGCGACGCCTACGGTCAATTCCCTGACATCCAGACCATCGCCGAGGAATCGACCGCGTGGCCGATGGTGTCGCGGCCGGTGTATATCGGCGGGCTCGGCTTCGGCATGAAGTGGGACATGGGCTGGATGCACGACACGCTGGCGTATTTCCAGCAGGACCCGATCCACCGCAAGTATCACCACAACAAGCTGACGTTCCGCGGACTGTACGCCTTCACCGAGAACTTCACGTTGCCGCTCTCGCACGACGAGGTCGTGCACGGCAAGGGCTCGCTCATCGGCAAGATGGCGGGCGATTACTGGCAGAAGTTCGCCAACCTGCGCCTGCTGTTCGGCTACATGTTCACGCAGCCGGGCAAAAAGCTGCTGTTCATGGGCGGCGAAATCGGTCAGTGGTCCGAGTGGAACCACGACGGCAGCGTGGATTGGGTGCTTCTCAATTTCCCCTCGCATCAGGGCATCAAGCGCTGGGTCAGCGACCTCAACGCGTTCTATCGCGCCGAGCCCGCAATGCACCAGCTCGACTTCAATCCTGACGGCATGCGCTGGATCGACGCCAACGACAACGAAAACAGCGTGCTCATCTACATGCGCTACGGCAAAGACAGCGACAATCCGCTGGTGATTGCGCTGAACTTCACGCCGGTGCCGCGGCGCGGCTATCGCATCGGCGTGCCCAAGCCCGGCAAGTGGCGCGAGGTCCTCAACAGTAACGCCGCAATCTACGGCGGCACTGACGAAGGCAACTACGGCGGCGCGGAAAGCGAAGCCATTCCCAACCACGGCTTCGAGCAATCGCTGCTGATCAACCTGCCGCCGCTGGGCATGGTGGTGTTTAAGCAGTAGCGGGATTGCCGATTTGGGAATGGGAGTGAGTTGGTACCCCCTCCCCCTCCCCCTCTTTTTCTAAAATCCTCATTCTGTTGAAGATAGCGGGTAGTGGCTGCGCAAATTCCTGTGCCCATTGGAGTTACGGGCAAATTCCTCTTAACAAAGGAGTTAGGGGCGGCTTTTCGGAGTGGGAAGGGTGCCGTGGAGGGGAAGTCGGCAGTAAGACGGCAGTATGCAGGACCCGGCATGGGTCGAAGCTCCTATGAGGACGGGGCATGACAGGTGGTCGCCTCGTGGGACGACAACTCTCCCGCGTCTTTCAATCAGGAGTGTAGCGACCCGGTTGGTGAGGGAACAAGGACGTGGGTCACGGAGGCGTGTGATAGGGCAGCGGACGACGTCGTCCCTAAGAGAAGGGCGAATCCAGGGCAGCCGGATCGGGCTGAAGCCCTCGCGAAGATGTGCCGTCCCTGCCGGGACTGGGTTCACATTTCAATCGTCTTCCCAGCCCGCCGCGGCGGGCTGGGCTAAGATATGCCGCTCCTCCGGGGCTGGAGGGCGCCGAATCTGACGGGGTGCCGCACGCTGCGTCGTCCCCAGGTTAGCCCAAAAGAAGGGCGAACCTGGGGCACCCGGCCTCGAGCAGGCCTTGGGAGCACTGCGACACCTCACACATACTGGTGTGTGACATAATACACATTACGAGGTGTCGTAATGGCCACTAACCTTGCCTTGGATGACAAACTGATTGAGGAAGCGCGCCGGATCGGCGGGCATGTGACCAAGAAGGACGCGGTCACGGCCGCGCTGGACGAGTACATCCGGCGGCGGAAGCAGCAAGAAGTTGTGAAGCTCTTCGGGACGGTCGAATACGAGCGCGGCTACGATCACAAAGCCAACCGGCGTCGCGACCGGATTGAGCACGAAGGATGAAGTTGCTGGTTGATACCTCGGTGTGGTCGCTGGCGCTGCGGCGGCGCCGGACAGCCACGCTCAGTGGGAACGAAATGCGCTTGGTGGAAGTGCTGTCGGAGGCGATCCGCGACGGGCGGGTGGTGATGATCGGGCCGATCCGGCAGGAGATTCTGTCGGGTATCAAGGAACAGGCGCAGTTCGTAAAGCTGCGTACCACGCTAGCGGCGTTTCGGGACGAACCCATCGATACAACGGACTACGAGGAAGCCGCGCGCGGTTACAACCTGTGCCGCGCTCAAGGGGTGCAGTGCGGGCCGGTCGATATTCTGATTTGTGCGGTGGCGGCGCGGCGCAAGTGGAGTGTGCTGGCGAATGATGCGGTGATGAACCGGTGCCTGCAGATTGTCGCGGTCGTGGGGTGAAGCTCGGGCTGAAGAGGCTGCCACGAAACCGAGAACGCCGCTCCGCGGCTCGGGCATAATTCCCGCTGTACCCCGGGCTGACGCCCGGGTCTAACACCACGTCGCCGCTACGCGGCTTAATCAAGCGTTGTCAGGCATACTTTGCTTCACCGCAAAGGTCGCAATCGGAGTTTCGTAACAGGCGCTGAAGCCCTCGCGAAGATGTGCCGTCCCTGCCGGGACTCGGGTTCAATTCAATCGGCTTCCCAGCCCGCCGCGGCGGGCTGGGCTATGATATGCCGCTCCTCCGGGGCTGAAGGACGCCGAATCTGTTGGAGTGCCACGCGCTGCGTCGTCCCCAGGTTAGCCCAAAAGAAGGGCGAACCTGGGGCACCCGGCGACGGTTCGGTTGTACGAACTAGAACCCCACCCAAGGCCGAAAGAGGGATTTGAACGGGGTTACTCAGCAGCTAGATGAGTACCTCTTTCCCAAAGTGCTTTCGCGGCATACGACGGGGCCGCAAGATGAAAATCTTATCCGTTAGCTTCGCAAGCGGCGTCGCAGAGTTCCTCCCACTGTCGCTAGTCCGGAAGCCAGCAAAAGCAGGCAGGACGGCTCCGGCGTTGGTGTAACCGTCGCCGACAACCCTGTGCCCAAGTAGGTCCAATCATTGGTCAAGCTCTCGAAGTCGACCTGGTCCCCTGCATTGAGTACTAAGGTCAGGTCGAATGGCTCGCTCTGGTTGTAAGTCGCTATTGTCCGAGTGAAGGTGACGTTACCGTTAATCGTGATTTCTACGAGATGTGAATTCTCGTAGAGATTGATTCTCCAAAAAGCTACCAGTGACTCTGTAAGAACTTGCGAAAGGCGCCGTGAAGCGTACGTCGACCTTGCCAACATCTTCCGGATCCAAATTGAGAAAATCTGGTGGGAGATAGACGTTCCCATCGCCTGACACCCACGTGCTGCCGGAGATATTCTTAACAACAACCGCCCAATTCGGATATTGATACCCATCCCACCAATAAATTAATCCGGTCTCGCTACCGGAGCCGGTCACGGCGTTTGGCAATAAAATATCGCTGCCGTAAAGGTAGCTCCAAACGCCGTTCGGATTGCTGGCAATCGAGAAGTCATTTACTGCATCGTAGGTTGTGGAAGCTGCTGCCTGAACACCACAACTGAACATCAGGCAAGCTGCTAGGAGAAAGCTACTGGAGATGAATCCGTAGCTTCGAAACCACTTGTTTAAGTAAGGCACGGTTCTACCTCCTCTTCTCTTTCATGGTAGTTTCCTGATTGAAATCTCGGAAACGGAGGTAATTGTAAGGTCAAGATCGCGTTGGGTCAGTGACCTCGATCACGGTTCGTAGTTCAAATCGGCGGCTGATACGACCGCGAAGATCCAAGCTGCCCTTGGTCGAGTGGCGGGTGGCCCAGGTAACCTGTCTACTTCACGAAAATAATCTTGAGGGTGCCCTACTCAAGCGGTCCGGTTTTGACCGCTTGAGTGGGGTTTTTCGTCACGAATTTCGACGAGTGGCGGCCGAACTTCTCGCCCGCTCCGCGACTCGGCAAGCTACGAATCATCCTGAAGCGGGTGCCCCATCCGGCCTGATTTTGGCCGGGTGAATCTTTTTCCTTTTCTGATAACTGCTCTTCAGGTCGAAGCACCACGCTATAAGCGGGGTGGAGGCTGCCGAAAAAGGCGGGAAAGCAGATCCCTCGGAGGCTAAAGCCTCCGAGGGATGACAATTGTAAAAGGCCTGGATGCCGGCCTGAACGCCGGCTCTACCGTGCCCCTTGTTCAGTTTCCGACTACTCTGCCGGCACGTCGAAGTTCACCAGATCGGCTTGGAAGCCGCGGGTTTTGATGGCGCCGTAGGCTACGCCGGCGAGCATCCAGATGGAGCCGGCTATCAGCGCCATCTTCGACAGAGTGCAGCCACAGGGCGCCGCAGATGAGGAACCCGAACGCGGAACCAGCAGGTTCGAGAGCGAGCGGTTTTTCCGCGAATGAAGTAGTGGGTGAGCGAGGCGATGTTGACGCCCATGAAGGCGATGAGGGCCCCGTAGTTGAGCAGCTCGGCGGCGCGGTCGTAGTCGCGGATGATGTACGCCCCCACCAGCGCCACCACTCCGACGACGATGACGTTGTTGCGGGGAATGCGGGTGCGGGGATCGATGGCTCCGAAGAACGATTTGGGGATGGCGTTGCTGCGTCCCATGCCGTAAAGCAGGCGGGCCGCGCCCAGTTGCGCTCCCATGCCGGAGCCGATGGTGGCGATCAGCAGAGTGATGGTGATGGCGAAGGAGATGGCCGCTCCGCCCGCGATGGCCGCCACGTGAGCGAACGCGCGCTCGGCTTCGGCCGCCGAGTAGCCGTATCCGGGACGCAGCAGTTGCGCCGAATACACCTCGGCGGAAGCGAGGATGCCGGTGATGACGCACACCAGCACGGTCGCCAGCAGGATGTTGCGCTTGGGATTGTGGACTTCTTCGGAGAGCGTTGAGATGCCGTCGAAGCCGATGTAGGTAAGCACCGCGAGCGAGGTTCCGTGCAGCAAGACCTTCGGAGTAAACGCCTGCGGATTGTAGAACGGTTGCAGGAAGAACGCGGCGGTGTGCGGGCCGTTCGATGTGAGATAGCGAATGGTGACGCCGAAGAAGGCCACGATGACGACTCCCATGGCGGCGAAGAGCACCTGGTTGATACGCGCCGAGGTTTCAACGCCGCGCAGGTTCAGCAGCGTAAACAGCAGGGCGAAGGCGATGAACCACCAGCGCGGCGAGACTCCGGGAAAGAAATCGAGCATGGCCTTGCCGCACCAGATGGTGCAGATGAGGGGGTTGATCATGTAGTCCATGGTCATGCTCCAGCCGGTGACGAAGCCGAGCGCCGGGTGAATCTCGCGACCGACGTAGGTGTAGGCCGAGCCTGCGCTGGGATAGACGCGCGCCATGCGTCCGTAGCTGATGGCGGTGAACACCATGGCGACCATGCCGATGAGGATGCAGGTGACGACCTGTCCCTGCGAGGCGTTGGCGAAGACGCCGTAGCCCGGCATGGGCGCGGTGGGCTGGATGACGATGATGCCGTACATCACGAGGTCCCACAGGCCGAGCGCGCGCTTCAGGCCGGGAGCGGCGGCGGTGTTGCCTGCCGTTGGGTTCGACATGTTCTAAGGAAGTCCCTTCATGGATGACGCAGTGTATGCGACCGATGACGCCTGGCCCCGCACCATTGTATTCGGCGCATCGACTCACGGCGTTCGCGATCTGTCTCATTCTCACTGCCAGCCGCCGATTCTGCTACCATTCCTCTCGCTGGGTGCCATGCCCGGGCTTCGTTTGCCTCGGTGGGTCTTGCTAACATGCGAATCGATTCCCTACTCCTCGCGCTCGTACTCCTCGCCTCGAGTGTTTTCGCTCAATCCCCCTGCGACAACCCAGGCGGAATCACGATCAGCCGCGAAGCCCAGCGCCGCAGCGGAACTCCGCGCTCGCGGCATTCTGCCCGCGACTGGCAGTTCCTGGATGCGGTGGGGCCGCACGCCGGACTACTCGGCCGAGAAGATGGAACGTTTGAAGCGTGGATCTATCCGCTCAAGCTGTTTCGCGACTTCCAGCTCAAGTTTCGCGTCGGGGATGTCGTGCTGAATGGCGACGCGATTCCGCGCACCATCACCGTGCGTCCGGAGTCGTCGTCGGTAAAGTACATCTACGATTCCTTCACCGCTTGCGCGACGTGGTTTGTGCCGGTGAATGAGCGCGCCGCCATCGTCGAGATCGATGTGAACTCCGCCGAACCTGTGGCGGTCGAGGCGTCATTCACGCCCGACGTTGCCTGGATGTGGCCCGCCGCCGTGGGCGACGCCTTCAGTCAGTGGGATGCGCAACTGAAAGCTTTCCGCTTCAGCAATGATCATCATGTGTTCTGGGCCATCGCCGGCGCTGCGGGCGCGAGCGCGCTGCTGACCACCTACAGCGACAACTACTCCGCCAACCACGCAGCCGCCTTCTCCTTCGGCCCGCCCGTTAAGGGGCACAAGCTGTATCGCTTCGTGATGACCGCTTCGTTCGAGAGCCAGAAACAGGCCGACGAGCAGTACGGCAAACTCCTCGCGGCCGACAGTTCGCTGATGAAGCAGTCCAGCGATTATTACTCGCACTACCTCGACAGCACCGTGCAGCTCTCGCTACCCGACAAGCGGCTCCAGATGTCGTACGACTGGGCGCGTATCAGCACGGTGCAGGGCCTGGTCGATGAGCCCTACGCGGGCAAGGGCCTGGTCGCGGGTTATAACATCTCGAGCGGCTCGCATCGTCCGGGCTTTAGTTGGTACTTCGGGCGCGATTCGATGTGGACGGCGCTCGCGCTTGACTCCATCGGCGACTTCGCGACCACGCGCACCGCGCTCGAGTTTCTGATGCAGTATCAGCGTCCCGATGGCCGCATCCCTCACGAAATCGCGCAGACCGTGAAGCTTATCGACTGGTGGAAGGACTATCCCTACGGGACAGCTTCCGCCGACGGGACGCCGCTCTTCCTCGTGGGCTTCGCCGATTACGTGCGCGCGTCCGGAGATGTCGCTTTCGCCCGCGAGCGCTGGGACAGCGTCTGGCACGCTTATCAGTTCTTGAAGTCGACCTACTCTGCGAGTGGCCTTTCGCAAAACCTGAACATCGGCCACGGCTGGATCGAAGGCGGACCGCTGCGTCCGCAACCGTCTGACATGGCGCGGCCGCAGAACCCGGCGCTGGTGCCGATTTCAGGCGAGTTCTACCAGGCCGGAGTCGGCATTGCCGGAGTCGAGTCACTCGCCTCGCTCGCCCGTGCCGTCGGCAAGAACGACGTCGCCGAGCAACTCGACAAGGAAGCCGCTGCGCAACGCGCCACGCTGGAAAAAATCTTCTGGGCGCCCGACAAGAATTTCTACGCCTACGCCGTCGACCTGCAGGGGAAGCGCATCGACAAGCCCAGCGTGCTCGGCACCGTGCCCATGTGGTTCGGCCTCACTGATCCCGCCAAGAGCGAGCTCTTTCTCAACGTCATTGCCGCGCCCGACCACCAGACCGACTGGGGCCCCCGCATCATCTCCAATCAGGACCCACTCTACTCGCCCACGGGCTACCACTTCGGCAGCGTATGGCCGCTGTTCACCGGATGGGCCTCTGTGGCCGGCTACCGCTACCACCGCGTCGATTATGGATACGAAAACCTGATGGCCAACGCCCAACTGGCGTACGACGGGTCACCTGGCCGCACCACCGAAGTTTTGTCCGGCGATTTCTATACCCAGCTTGCGACCAGCACGCCGCACCAGATCTGGTCATCGGCCATGGTCATCAGCCCGATTCTGCGCGGGATGATGGGGCTGGAAGTGAACGCGCTGAACAGCACCGTAACCTTCGCGCCGCACGTGCCGGCTTCCTGGACCGAATTTGCGATCAAAAACGTCAAGGTCGGACCTGCACAGCTTGACCTCACCTACCACGCTGTGGGAGACGACATCACGCTCGATATCGAGCGCCACGGCAGCGGCAGCGTGCAGCTGGAATTTTCGCCCGCTCTCAGCCTGCGCGCGAAAGTTCTCGATGCCGAAGTCAACGGCCAGATGATCTCACCGAAAATCCTCGCCAACGAGAACGACCAGCACGTCTCCGTTTCCGTGCCGATCTCGGCGGAGAAGACCACCATCCGCCTGCGCGTCAGCGGCAACTTCGGCATCGGCTATCCGTACACCGCGCCTGCCGATGGGGCCGCGAGTTCGGCACTGAAAATTGTTTCTGAACAATGGAACGCTGCCCACGACCAGCTGGTGTTGCAGCTCTCAGGCATCAGCGGCCAGACGTATGCAGTGCCGCTCTTCAATGCTCCCGGCCACGTCACCGTCAAAGGCGCGAAACTCAGCAAGACAGCGGCTGGCGGAGCGCTAGAGGTGGACTTCCCACCAAGCACGCCCGGCGCCTTCTCGTCGCAGACCGTGACGCTGAACTTTCCGGCGAATTAGTTGGGCGGCCCACAATTGCGCGCTGTTGCCAGTTGCGAGATAGGTACGTTTACGGCCCGGGTAAATGCTCGGCCCTTGCTGCGCTCCTCGGCGCGCTGACCCGTTATACTCGTCTTACGCGCGCATGTGGACCCTTCGCACCCTCGTCGTGGCTCTCGTTTTCAGCGCCGGCCTTGCCTTGGCGCAGGACGCCTCCGACCAGTCGCTCCCTGCCAACCCGCAGAAGCAGACCGCTCCCGCCACACAGCAGATCCCGCGCACCGCTCCATCGTCGGCATCGCCGGCCGCTCCGGCTCCGGCCAGCTCTCCGGCGCCGGCCAGCGGTGATGAGGCCGCTGCGCCCATCATCCCCGCCGCAGCTGAGCGCCACTATCATGCCGCCCGCATGGCCGAGAAGGAAAATGACTATGCCAACGCCATCACCGAATATCAAGCGGCCATTAAAGAGTTCCCCGACTATATTGACGCACTGTCGCACCTAGCCAACCTGCTGATGAGCCGCAGCGACTACACCGGCGCCGTTGCCAGCCTGCGCCAGATCGCCATGCTCAAGCCCAATGACGCCAACGTTCACAACGATTTGGGCTACGCTCTGAAGAAGAATGGCGACGCCAAGGGCGCAGCGGCTGAATATCTGCAGGCCATCCGGCTCAATCCAAGGCTGGCGGTCGCCCACAATAATCTCGGCAACCTGCTGTACGCCAACCATCTGTACGTCCAGGCGATTGCGCACTACCAGGCGGCAGTCGAAATACAACCCACCAATGCCGAAGCCCGCATGAACCTCGCCACCGCGCTCGACGTCACCGGCAAAACCGACGAGGCCATCCTGCAATACAAAGAGGCAATTCGCATTCGCCCCAACGACGCCAATATCCACTTCAATCTCGCGATCGCCCTGAAGAACAACAAGGAGAAAGCGGCAGCGGTCAACGAACTGGTGACCGCCACGAAGCTCGCGCCTGACTGGGTGGCTCCCCACAAGATGCTCTACAGCATGCTGAAGGACTCTGACCCCAAGACGGCGCTGGATGAGTGCATGACGGTCGACGGACTCACGCACGACGCCAAGTTCCACGACGAGTGTATGGACCTGCAAAAAAAGACGCAGTAAACCCGGCCGCCAAACAATCTGTATCGTTTTCCTTTTCAGTACCTTCCGGTGATTTCAGCGATGGGCGGCAAGATTGTCCGGTCGGCTTATGGGACCTCGGACTCTTCCACCAGCAGCTCGAATTCTGGCGATTTTCGGGTGCCTCGGCTGATCAGGAACACCGCCAGAAGGGTCAACAGCCCGGCACCCACGACGCTCCAACTGACCACTTCGCCGGCCCAAAACCAGCCCATAACTACGGCAATCACAGGGTTTACGTAGGTATGGGTCGAAACCAGAGTGGGTGAAACGTGGTCGAGCAGCCAAGTGTAAGCGGTGAACGTGATGATCGAGCCGAACGTGATGAGATAGACCAGCGACCACCAGGAGCGGGCGCGTACGTCGGGCAAGTGCAGCTTGGAGAATTCGCCGGTAAGACCAGCTAAGGCCAATAGAATCAATGATCCGATGATCTCGGGCATGCCCGCTCGGGCCATCGCGTTACGGGGCAGCGGAGCCTTCAGAGAATACATTACGCCGATCGACCAGGCCAATGTTCCCAATAGGATAGCGATGGACCCGATGACAACGGCGTGCTGGCCGATGGCGGTTTCCTCTCCTACCAGCAGACCGACACCAGCGATGCCAAGAACCAATCCCATGACGGTCTTGCCAGTAAGTCTTTCACCATGAGTCATTAAGGCGGCCATCACGGCGATCCAGATGGGTTCACTCGCAATCAGCAGCGCGGCCCAGCCGGAGGGCACGACGGTCTCGGCCCAATGCAGGCTGCCGTGGCCTAAGACGAAGTAAAGAAAGCCCAAAACGACGCTGGCGCGCCACTCGCGCCAGCTCGGGCGGTAGCCGCGGAAGTAGGCCCAGCCCAGCAGAACGACTCCGGCGACGATGTGGCGGAAGCCGGCGACGACCAGCGGCGGTATGGTTTCCACGGCATAACGTATTGCAAGATAGGTAGATCCCCAAACGACGTAGATACAACAGAATGCCACGAGCACAGCCATGCGGCTGGGTGAGGCGGTTCCGGTTGGCTGCCGGCGGGTTCCGAAGCTAGCCGCGTGGCTGGTCATAAAAATGGAACTCGAATGAGTTCAGGCTTCTCGCAGTATACCCAGCGACATTGCTTAACCAGCAACGGTTATAACGGTCATTCTAATGGGTGTTTTGGGTTACGTTCTGGGTCAGTTTGGGGCGAACGCGCCGTCGCGACTCTCGGCGGAAGGGTCAATTTTGTAATTGTCGTACCGGATCTTTAGGACGGAGCGACCTCCGAGCAGCACTTCGGATACGGTCTCGTTGGAGAGCGGCAGGTAAAACTGGCCGATCTTCTGATACTGATGATGAATGCGGGAATTCCTGATCCAGAATGATGGATTCCTGGCGGGCTCGGCATCAATGCGGACGACGGCGAAATCGAGCGCGTCAATCCAGATGGTGCCACGGTAAAGGAACTTGGTTTCGCGCCGTGGTTCGACATTCATGACGTACAAATCGCGACCGGCGGCGGTATCGCACCCGCGCAAGGCAAAGCGGTAATTGTCTGGAGTAAGGGCCACGGCGCTGCGGCTGGATTCGTCAGCCGAGGACTCTCGCTCAGATTCCAGCAACCGATGCAGGACCCGGGTGAGGATGAGTTTGGAACCCGATTCCGAAGTGACGGTGAACTGCTTGGTCCCAGGCGCGAGGTAAGAGACGCCCACGTTCATCTCGGCGCTGCGGGAGGAGGGAAAGCCGGTGTAGTCGAGGGAGTAATTTCGTTCGCCTACGAAGCTGTGCAGTCGTTGCGCGCGCTCGGCGTTCATGGCCTCCAGTCGACGGGAAACCTGGTCACCAGTGAGACTGAGCCCGGGCCGGCACGGTGCGGTCACAAGATCAGGATTGGGTACACCAGCAGCCAGCACCGAAGAGCACAGGAAGATCACGGCGCCGACGATGCCAAGTGGGCCCGTCATGGACAGGCGGCCACCGCAGCGGTGCGACGGACGCGCGGTCGTTTTGACAGAAAAACCCATGGACATGCGCCGCTCCTGAATTCCAAACGAACGCGGGAATGGAAGCGGAGGACTGCTCACAGTATCACCGCTTCCCAGAATTTCTTCCAGTACAATTCCGATTGGCCGCGCCACAGGAAGGCAAGCTAGCAGCGGGCGCGCACAAAGGGGCCCTCATGGAACATATCGTTTCGGAACTAACGAACAATGTCCTGCGCATCACGATCAACCGCCCGGAAAAGAAAAATGCCTTGACGCTAGCGATGTACAACGCGATGGCGGAGACGGTGGAACAAGGCGAAGCCAATCCTGAGGTGCGGGTGATGCTGCTGCACGGGAACGGCGATTCGTTTACCGCCGGGAACGATTTGCAGGATTTCATGGCTAACCCGTGGACCGGGAAGGAAGTCCCGCCGGCGGTGCGCTTCATGATGGCGGTAGCGCACGCTACGAAGCCGGTAATCGTTGCGATACAAGGGTCAACGGTCGGAATCGGGGTAACGATTCTTTTGCACTGTGACCTGGTTTACGCGGCGGACGATGCGAAGCTGGTGATGCCGTTCGTGAATCTGGGGATCATTCCGGAGGCGGGGTCGACGCTACTGGTGCCGGCATTGATGGGGCATCAGAGGGCGGCAGAGTTGTTCATGCTGGCGGCTCCCATCACTGCAGCGCGCGCGTATGAGTTGGGGCTGGTGAATGCGGTGGTGACGCCTAGCAAACTGATGGCGACCGCGATGGCAGCGGCGGAAGCGCTGGCGGAAAAACCGGCGGCGGCAATTCGAGCGACGAAGGCGCTGATGAAGAAGCCCGGAGTGGCGGAGACGGAGAGGGTGATCCAGGAAGAGTTGCGCGTGCTGGCGGAGAGGCTGACGTCACCCGAGTGCCGGGAGGCGCTGATGGCGTTCTTGCAGAAGCGGAAGCCGGATTTTAAGCAGTTCGGGTGAAGAAAGTGGTTAGTGGATAGTGGGTAGTGGATAGAAAAAGACACGAGCGGCCGCAGATTTGCACGGAGCATGACCGATTGGGTCTGGCATTGGCGGGATCGCCGTTCCCACCCTTTCGCAAAGAACGCGAAAGGTCGGGGCACCCCGCGAAGATTCGTCGTTACCAAAGGGGTCCTTCGACTGCGGCGTCGTAAAAAACGCGACGCCTCCGCTCAGGATGACACCGATAAGAATTCAGCTAATAGTTCAGCGGACGCCGGTGACGGTGTAGAGGTCGGAGAGGCGGACGCGGTAGTCGAAGCCGTAAGTGTTGCCGTCGGGGGTGATGATGGGTGGATCGGGGACCACGCCTCCGATGGGAGCGGTCGAGAGGGTGCGCCAAGCAGTGCGCGCGCCGGTATGGGGGTTGAGTTTGTCCACTTTCACGCCTGCGCCGCTGGCGTCCGCCAACGCAACATAAAGCTGGCCTTCGCTGGTCCAGCCCAAGGTCGTTTCGTTGGGCCTCAGGCCCCTGATTTCGGCGGTCCTCCCGTCGTCCATCGACAGTATGGCTTCGCTGAATGTGCCGGTGGCGGCGGCGCGTATGTCCACAACGACCCATTTGCCGTCAAGAGAAACGCCCCGATTCACCATTCCTTCGGGTGAGATCGGTTTGGGAGCACCTCCATCCAGGTCCTGCAACCAAATGCGCGCAAGGTGCCCGGGCTCGTTGCCGGAGTAAATAACCCGCTTGCCGTCGGACAGGAACTGGGGAAAGATGGCGGCCGGAACGAATGTGGGCGGACTGATGCGGCGAGGCTCGCCGGGGCCGATGGGCAACAACCAGATTTCGTGATTCGGCTCGGTGAGCTTGATGGACAGCGCCCATTTCTTATCACGCGAGAGGGTGGCCGCATAGCCCTCGCCGATGGGAACGGCGGGCGAGCCGTCGGTGTCCCGTACATACACGGTGTAATTCGACGTGGAAGAGCCCTCCTCTTCGAAGAGGATCATCTTGCCGTCTTCGCTGATGTCGCGGAGGTAACTGAAGTCGAGCCAGGAGAGGTCACGGAGCGACTCGCCATGATTGCTGGACACGACAATGCCGCGGCGGGCGATGCCCTGCCCGACGAGGAGTTGACCTTTAGCGGAGATGTCGCGCAGGTGAATACGGCCCGGCATGGCGAGCGGGTCGCGGGTCTTCCCCGAGAGCGATAGGGCGTGGACCTCACCCGACTCGAGAGGAGAGCTGCTCCAGACTTCGTCGCCGCCAACGCTCCAGGCGAGACCCTGAGAGCTTTCGTATAACCGACTGGCAGCGACTTTCTCTCCGGTGGTACGCAGGATGATGACGGTGCCGCGATCGTCACTTGGATTCGTGTGGGCGATGAAGGCAATGTACTTGCCATTGGGCGAAAAGCGAACATCGTCAATCAGCTTCTCGCGATAGAGCACGTTGCCAATGGGATATTCGAGCTGACAGATTAGGTCGGCAGGAACGTAACGCACGATGGCGAGGGCTGAGCCGTCGGGAGTGAAGTCAGCGGCCTGGATGTTTTCGATCTCAGGCTTAGGTGCGCTGGTTCCAGTGGTGCGGGCCAGATTGCCGGGAGCAAGAAGGGTCGTGAGGACGTGCGGAGAGAGCGCAACGGCAAGTTCGCCTTTGCTGGAGACCGCCAGCAGGCGCGCGTCTTTGATTCCCATAGGATGACCACCGACGCCATCGGCGGGCACGGAATAGAGCTCAGGCTCGGCGGCTTCCCAGGCGGCGGTATAGATGACGTTTTGTCCGTCAGGGGTAAAGCGCGCCGTGCCCGGCGTGCCTCGACGATAGGTGACCTGATGGAACTGTGCACCGGTGACGGGATGCCGGGCCGAGGAGAGGAGCCATCCGGCCAAACCGGCCAACAGGACTAGAGCGGCCGCGGCGGCGAACAACGACGTGCGGGTCTTGCGCTCTTTGACCTTCGCGGCGGAAAGGCCACCGGAGGCTGTCATGCTGGTGATCGACTCCAGGTCGAAGGCCATGTCGCGAGCGGACTGGAAACGCTGCTCGGGCGCCTTCTCCAGGCAGTGATGCACGATGCGATCTAGCGCGGGCGGCAGGGCGCGGCCGTCGGGAGGATTCTCCGGCGGATCGTCGTGCAGGATGGCGGTCATGGTTTCGGCGGTGGTGTCGCGGTGGAAGGCGCGCACGCCGGTGAGCATCTCGTAGAGGACTGCGCCGAAGCTGAAGATGTCGGTGCGGCAATCGACGGCCGCGCCGCGAACCTGCTCGGGAGACATGTATCCGGCGGTACCAACGACGGTGCCGACTCCGGTGAGTGGCGCGTTGGTCGTCATGGTACCGACGTGGGTGGCGTCGCTGTCGTTGGCGACAGTCTTGGCGAGGCCGAAGTCGAGAATCTTTACGCGGCCTTCGCGGGTGATGAAGATGTTGTCGGGCTTGAGGTCGCGATGGGCGATGTCTTTGCCGTGGGCGGCGGCGAGACCTTGCGCGGTCTGGATGGCGTAGTCGATGGCCTTGCGATGAGAGAGCGGGCCGCGGGCGAGAATGGCGCGGAGGGTCTCGCCCTCAAGCAGCTCGCAGACCATGTAAGGCGTGCCGTCGTGCTGGCCGAGGTCGTGGACGCCGAGGATGTTGGGATGATTGAGCGCGGCGACGGCGCGGGCTTCCTGCTCGAAACGGCGCAGGCGGTCGGGGTCGGCGGCGAAGGAAGCGGGAAGAATCTTGACGGCGACGTCGCGTCCGAGGCGCTGATCGCGGGCGCGGTAGACTTCGCCCATTCCGCCAGCGCCGATGAGAGCAACGAGTTCGTAAGGGCCAAGTTTGGTTCCGGGAGTAAGGGCCATGAGGTGTGAGGCATTATAGCGTGAAGTGCAGTTTCGAGTTTCGAGTTTCAGTTTCAAGAAAAGGCGAGGACAAAATCCACCACGGAGACACAGAGGCACAGAGAAAACTGAAAAAAAGGCGAAGGCGACGGTGGATTTCGCGGACGACGCGGCTCGGAATCCGAGTTTCGGATCGTCTCACGAATATGGGTGGAGAGTGGACTGCCCACCCTTTCTCAAAAGACGGGAAAGGATAGGGCACCCAGGCTCGAGTCTGCGCGGGAAGCGGCTGGGAGGCGCAATTCCTGTGGTAAAATTACGAGTTACGACATCCGATTACGACCAGCATGCAATTTTCCAAAGAATATGTGGGCTACCTGGCCCGCGAAATAACCAAAAAGCTGATTGACGGCGAGTTCATCGAGACCTCGAACCCGGAAGAGGCGCGCGAGCGCGTGCACGCCGCGCTGATCGATGAGTTGACGCTGGAAGACCGAATTAACGATGACGTGCGCACCATCCTCGAGACCTACTCGGAGGAGATGCGGCAGAGCGGCGCCAACTACCAGGAGATGTTCAAGAAGATCAAGAACGAACTGGTGCGGAAGTACAAGGCGGTGCTATGAGAATCAGCCGCGAGAAGGTAAACAAGCTGGCGCACGCGGTGGCCGACACGCTGGCCAGCCTGGAGAGCGTGGACTTTATCGAAGACCGCAACACCATCCGGCTGGAAGCGCGACGGGTGCTGGAGTTGCTTATGGCCGAGGAAGCCAAGATCGATGCTGCCGCCCGGCAGAAGATCGAGAGCCAGAGAAGGACGATTCTGGAAGGCTCGCAGGAGTGGGACATCCTGTACCGCAAATACTACAACGAAGAAGTGAAGAAGCTGGGGATATAAAGTAGCAATTCGCTGCTAGCTACTGGAGCCGCGGTTGAGGCTGCGGTCGTGCGCTCGTCATTGACGCTCCCCGGCGACTTCAGGTTGATTCAATCCCATCCTATAGTCATTTTGTCGACCGGCTGGGCGTGACCGGCGGGTGGTCGGGCGCCCAGGAGGGCTGGCCGGCGGGGATAAGTGTGACCGGCAACTTTGGGAAGAGCGCACGGAAATCTTCGGCACACTTTTTCATGCCGGGCTCTTCGGAGACTTCGTGGCCCAGATAGGATCAGCGCCTTGTGACGGCCTTGGGCGCTGGCATCGCGGACGTATTCTACCGTCTCCCACTCAGGCACTTCGCCCACGAGCAGGACTTCGACTTCATCCGAACGCAGCGCGAGAATTTGCTTTTGCGTCCCGACAGCCCCGGGAAGAAGGGCGACGTGCGTGATTGGAGACTGGGATTGCCGACGACGCGCAGAGTTTGGGTGTTCAGCTTTTTCGCCAGATCGCGCGACAACTCGAGCAGCGTGGTGCGCGGAATGGTGAGAAGGAATGGGCTGCCGGCGTCCCTGTAGCTCTGCCAGCCAAGGGCCTGGATGAGTCCCATGGCAATTGGGTCAGGCGTGATTTCGTGCATCTGGTCGTGAAAGCGGAAGACGACCAAGTGGTGCTGCTGAATGAAGGCCAGCTTCTCGAGATAGACCGGGTCCTGGACGAAGAAGGTGGTGTCGTCGAGATGGCTGTAGAAGGTGGGCTCGTGGGTGATAACGAGGTTGAGACCGCGCTGGCTGGCTTCGCGCAGAACTTCCATCGTGTCGAGGAAGGTGACGGCGATTCCGGTGACGGGCGTGGAAGGATCGCCTGCCTTGACGGTGTCGACGGTGTTGGACGGCGGAGGCACCGCGTAGTGTTGCTGTATGCGCAGGATTGCGTCAGCGGCGGTGAGAGTTTGGGCGGACACCGTCGGCGGCAGCAGCGCGGCAAATGCAAGAGCGAGGCACCAGAGTCGGACGGGTTTCACGAGTTCCCTCCCTTTCGGAATGCTCCATCATTTTAGTTTCAAGTTTGAAGAAATAGGCAGGGTCAGGAATCCCACCCTATCGCAAAAGACGGCGATAAGGGTGGGGCACCCATTTTCATGGACGATTGAGAAGCTACAGCCGGACGATCTTTTCGGACTCGATGCCGCGGAGAGCGTTGCGGGTGTCAACGATAAGCTTTGCCGCGTCAAGCAATTTCTTGTAATCGAAGTCGGTATGGTCGGTGATGATGACGCAGCAGTCGGCCTTTCGGGCTGAGGTCAGGGCATCCTGCGAGGCCATTTCCAAGCCGTCAAACTTGAGCTTGGGCACATAAGGATCGCTATAGGTCACTTCGGCGCCGAGCTTCTTGAGTAAGAGGATCACGTCGAGGGCGGGCGACTCGCGCATGTCGTCGATGTTGCGCTTGTAGGCCACGCCGATGATGTGAATGTGCGAGCCCTTCACGGACTTGGAGTAGTTGTTGAGGGCGTGCTGGACTTTGTCCACGACGAAGTGGGGCATGTTGCCGTTGATGTAGCCGGCGAGCTCGATGAAACGCGCCTCGATGCCCGACTGCTTGGTCTTCCACGAAAGATAGAAGGGATCGATGGGGATGCAGTGGCCGCCAAGTCCGGGGCCGGGATAAAACGGCATGAAGCCGAAGGGCTTGGTCGCGGCAGCTTCGATAACCTCCCAGACGTTGATGCCCATGCCGTCGCACATGATGGCCATTTCGTTAACCAGTCCGATGTTGATCATGCGGAAGGTGTTCTCGAGCAGCTTCACCATCTCAGCGACACGAGTATTGGCGACGGGACAACGTGCTGCAGCGCCTGCGAGAAGAAAAGCTTGCCCATCTCGGTGCAAGCCGGGGTGATGCCGCCGACGACCTTGGGTGTGTTCAGCGTCTGATAAACCGGGTTGCCGGGATCGACGCGCTCAGGCGAGAAGCAGAGGAAGAAGTCTTCGCCGGCTTTGAGTCCGTGCTTTTCGAAAGTGGGCAGGAGGAGCTCGTCGGTGGTGCCGGGGTACGTCGTGGATTCCAGGATGACCAGCAGACCGGGGTGAAAGTACTTCGCGATTTCGTCGGAAGCCGACACGATGTAGCTCATGTCGGGGTCTTTCGTCTTGCGCAGGGGCGTGGGGACACAGATGTTGATGGTGTCGAGATCGCGGACGATGGAGAAGTCGGTGGTGGCGTCGAACTTCCCAGCCTTTACCAGCTGGGCAACCTCGGCGCTGGGCACGTCCTGCACATAGGACTCGCCGTGCATCAGGCGGTCAACGCGTGACTGCTGCAGGTCGATGCCAGTGACGTGGAAGCCGGCCTTGGCGAACTCCACGGCGAGGGGCAGTCCGACGTAACCCAGCCCAACGATGCCCACGCGGGCAGTTTTCGATTCGATCTTACCTTTGAGTTCCTGAAACGCGCTTACGGTGTTCGCCGCAACTTGCATAGATATTGCCTCCAAGATGAATAAGCCCTACGCGGAAAAACCTGACAAGGAAAGGCGGGTCAGGCTGGGGAGCGCGACAAAACCTTCCACCTTTCATTTTACATCGGCTAAATAAGCGTCGCGCGTGAAGGGCCAAAGGCCCGGCCACAACAGTTCGTGTGCGCCGCCGCGGTGGGCACGTGGTGCGCGCAGACGGTGAGAAGCGGCACTACAAAAATCCAACCAGCAGTGAATGGCGGGCCCCCTGCCAGCGATCCGGCATCACGACAGCGCCGAGTGCTCTTCAGATTAGCTAACACCAATACAGCTAAAGCAGCCCCTCGGGTTTGTCGATTCGACCCAACAGGAGGCGGAATACGTGGCATTCAGTCTGGCAATCATCCCGCAAGGCGGCAAGTACGGGCCGCCAGCAGAGCGTGACAGCCATTCGGATGGCAATGGCCGCGCTCGCGAGTCCGCATGGACTACCGCAGCGATGGATGCAGGACGTGTTTGCCGCCAGCCAGCCTGGAGGGCAATTCAAATGCATAAGTTCTTAGCAGTAACAGTGTTCGTGTTGGGATTCTCGTGCGTGGTTTTTTCGTCGACAGGCCTTTCGAATGAAATCTCGAACATCCAATTTCAAAACGTCACGCAGACCAGCGTGGATGTGGTGTGGACGACGGTGCATCCGAGCACGTCGCAGGTCCTGTTAGCGAGGGACACGAACTACGAGCCGGAACGATGGATACCGGCGACAGCGGACCCGCAGTTGGTGACACAACACCGGGTCACGGTGGACCACCTAGTGCCCTACAATTCAGCCACCGGAGAAGGGCAATATTACATCTACGTGGCGAGTGTGACGGGCGGCGGAACCAGCGTAACGGGCGGCGGGTCCAGCATCAAGAACATCAGTTCGGGAAGCGGATCATCGGGAGGCGGGCAATCCGGTCGGGGGCAACTGAGCACGGCGCCGGGCCCACAGGATGGTACGGGAACGCATCCGTTGATGTCGATGCGAACGCTGCCAACGAACGTGAACGGTGCTCCGAACACGCTGGCATATACCTACGGGCCAACCACCGCCTACACCGGGCATGATATGTACTTCAGCGTGCAGCCCATTCTGGTATCAGGCCCCGTAGGGCATCTGTACATTCAGAACGTTGGTGGTTACAACAATGACACCGACGGCGTGGTCACTCCGTCGGTCAATATCGGCGTGCACTATTCCTGCCAGTGGCAAAATGCATCTGGCCTTGACTCTGCCGAACAATGGTATAGCGCTGGCCAGAAGATGGGCTTCTGCTATAACGGGAACAACCAAAATTACCATACGGTGCGCCTGCGGATTCCGGCCAATACTCGGGCTGGAAGTTACTCGGTCCGTATCAGGCTGTTGTCGAACGGACAGACCATCAACGTGGATTATCCATTCACAGTTAAGCAAGCGACCGCCGGTGTACCCGTTCCGAGGAGCGCTGCTCCGGGACCGATTCCGGGGCTTGCCACTTGGGAAACGCAGATGGACACGCTGGGGAAGAAATGGTGTTCTTATCGCGACGCACAGGATGCACTGGGCAAGTTTGAGGCATGGGGGTGGGCGGCGGATGCCTGGTACTACGACGGAGGACGCGTATTCCAGCAAATCGACGACTACACGGCCAACGTGCTGCAAACCCCGAACCATGCTTACTGGCAACACTGCGCCCAAGCCATCCTCAATCCGTACGCCTATTGGCAGATCGCCAACCGTGGGGCAATGCAGGGCTTTTCGATCTTTCCGTATGGCATGACGATGAACTATTGGCGCACCCACGACATGGTCATGTTGAATGCAGTAAACACACTGGCAACAATGGGCAGCCAGAGCGTGACGCCGGTTCGGTGGATCCGTGGGGGATGCGAGAAAATGCGTACCGCGCAAATATGTGGATGGCGAACTCGCAGCTCGGAGCTTCCCAATGGCCATTGCTGCAGCGCAACATCGACAAACTCATCGGGCAACTGATCATGTGCGCGGAGGGAAGCGGAGGAGTTGGCGGCGCCGTGCATCCGTTTATGGTAGGTCTCGCGGTGGAGACCCTCAGCCGGTGGTATAACTTCTCGGCGGCGGCGGGTCATCCCGATTACCGGGTGGTTCCGGTGGTGAAAGCCGCGCTGGACACGCTGTGGAGCACGAACTGGTTGCCGTCCGGGTGGTTGAATTACAACCGTTTCACGTTGCCCGTCAGCACGAGTGACGCTTCGTTGCTGAATAACCTGAACTCGCAAGGCTACGCATGGTTGTGGTACATGACGGGAGACGCGACCGAGCGCCAGCATGCCTACGATCTCTTTTCCAATGCATTCCACCCCGCCAGCGGCTTTGCTTGGGACGGCAAGGAATTCTCGCAAGAGTTTGAATTCAGCTTTGACACGGTGCGATTGCTGCAGAACAACGGAACGTCGTATACCGACCCGGCATCCAACGCCTTTGAAGGATTCTGGCCGGTCACCACTCCCCCGGTACCAACCAAGGTGAATTGCAACTCGACCTGCGCCACGGGAACGATTGGGTCGGATCACGCAACCATCACCTGGAATACGTATGTAGTTGCCTCGACGCAGGTGGTGTATGGGACCACGACAAGCTACGGGCAGCAGACCGAGCTGGCCGACACTCACGGAACGTTGTCGCATAGCGCGACGCTTACGGGATTGCTCCCAGCGACCAAATATCACTTCTCCGTCGTATCTGTGGACATGAACGGGAACAGGGGGCGGTCTCCCGACTTGACGTTTACGACACCCTAAGAACGCGCTAACAAAGAGGAGTGCCCAGGCTGGAGGAGGGAAACCCGACACCGAAGCAGCCCTCTCTTCTCGAGTTGGCGCCCGTCGGAATTGCATGACCAGTAACGTGGAACGCAAACCAGACTACGATCACGAAGCGGGGCTGGGATGCAGCGGGAACGGGGCAGACACGACAGGCGTCTGCCCCTTTGCTTTCAGGGTGGAAGATCAAGTTTAGGCGGCGGGAGTCCTATTCTCCGCAGCATTAGTCATCTAGGATCTGACGGGATTCGTCAGGAGGGGATATCCGGCCTCGGGTGGGCTAAACGGCGAACATGATGACGTCCAGGACCTTGGCTGGATTCGGGTCTCGCGGGCGAAGAAGCACCCGGGCGGAAAAGACTCGTGTCCGCGGCCTGGAAAAAGTAACCAATTGCATGGTTACTAAGGTTTATGTGAATGACAATCAACTCTTTACTTATTAGCAGCAAAAGCATCAGTCTCGATGCAGAAAATAACTTCAACGCAGGGCAGGTGCAGAGTCTAAGCGACGACTGACTCGACACACGAGATTTAGACAGTCGGGTAGTAGATGCTTCCTCAGTCTCGTAACGCTCCCCCTCCTGTCATGCATGAATCCAAAACAGGGAGACACATTATGAGGTTTTTCAACGTCCTGCAGCCTTGCGGGCCTGGGCGGGGTTGCCCGCTTAGAACTATCGCTATAGTTTTTGTGGCGGTGCTGGCCTGGTCGGTATCGCTAACAGCAACCGTGAACTCTGGCGAGATCGTTGCAAGCAGCGTATCGGCCACGGTAAGCAACACGATTGACCCAGTCAACGGGGTCTCCGTTACGTTTACGTGGACGACCCAGCATGCCAGCAACTCTATTGTAATTATCGAGAATCCAACTGACTACTCTGGCAACAACAACGTCCCAACCCGTCAAGTGACGGACGACACCCTTACCACCAGCCACCGGATGGTGGTGGATCATTTTCCGGCGGCTGCCGGTACGTGGGCGTACTATGTAGTGTCGCAGCGGAGGAACGGTACTTGGGCAAGCTATCCTGGACCGGCCACGAGCGCCTGTTCTTCCCAAGCGTTGCCGGGCTGTGGCGGCACGTACCTGACGTTCGCAATCTCCGCGTACAATGCGAATGGCGCACCAATGATGACCTTGTGGCCGGATGGCCCCAAAACGGTCTATCAAGGCGACGCGACCCGCAATCCTGCCTACAACGACATTTATATTGCGTTGCAGCCGCAGCTTCTGAGTGGTCCGGTGAGCAATCTGCGGATGCAGAACCCAGTTGTGATCAACGTTGATACGGGTCTTGCCGTGTCCACGATCACCCCAATTCATTTGTGCGGGCTGAAAGCACCATCGAACCCGCCTCCGCTAGGTTGGGACGGTAACTACTACACCATCGGGAACTATGTCGGGCTTTGCTACAACGCGAACGCCGCCAGCTGGGGTACATACCTCCGGCTGCGGGTGTCTGCGGATGCAACCCCTGGGCAGTATCAGTTCACCGCGACGTTCCAGGCAACGAATGGTGGACCTGCGGTACCCGTGACTTGGAACTTCACCGTGCTGCCGACCGCGTCATTCGTGGCGACGCCGCCGAGCAGCAGTCCACAGCTTTCCGCACTGGCAACATGGCAGAGCAATATGGTGAACCCTACGCCCTATTCCGGTTCCGGGGGGACACCTTACCGCTCGGCTGAATGGTGGTGCACCAACAACCAGCAGACAAATCCGAATCGGAGCATCGATAACGCGAACTTCTCCGGCGTCTTTGATATCAGCTACAGTTACAGCTCCAACTACTTCCGTCCCTTTAACTACGACGGCGGGCGGGTCTACCAGCAGATAGCAGATTACGACTTCACCACCCCGGGGATGCCCGGATATCAGGACCCGACCCATCGCGATCACTGGAAACGATGCGCCCAGGCGGTACTGGATCCATTCAAGAACGCCTGGATCGCCACGCGGGGAGGCGTTATCATCGAACCCGACATCCATCCATTCGGACTGGAGATGAACTACCTGCGCACGGGAGATCCGACCGCTCTGCAGGCGGTCAACTTTATGTCGGGCCAATCGCCATGGGGAATTTCCTATGCTTTGTCCGGCTTGCCGAATTCGGCTCGGGCAACGGGCTACCTGATGGATGCAGCCTTGGCCGCGGAGATGGCGGGACAGCCCAGAGTGACCGCCATGTTGCCGCGGACCGTGGACATCGTTCTGGGGTATCTTGATCAACTGCAAAACCTGGACTTCAATAATCCCAACACGCAGACGTTCGATGGCCACCCCTTTATGATAGGCGCAGCGATGGAAGCGCTCATCGACTACTACGAATTGGACGTGGCGGAGGGAAATACCCCCGATGCGCGAATTCCGCTGGAAATTAAGAAGACATTGGACTGGCTTGCCGCCAATGCCTATGTTCCGGCTACGCACACGCTGGTGTATAACTTCTACGATCTGCCAAGCGACCCGACCCTGATTGCTGGGTCGGATTTCAGCGGCACCGAACTGAATGACCTGGTGGCTCCCGCTTATGCCTGGTATTGGAGCCTGACTGGGGATGCGGCGTCGCTGGCTTCTGGCGATGACCTGTTCAACCATGTCTTCGACAGCGCGAGCTTTAATAACCCTAGCGGTCTCGTTGGCAACGGGTGGACGTGGGGCGCCAAGTTGTTCAACCAGATTTACAAATGGAGCTTCGATTTCGTACGTTGGCGGACCCTGCCGAATGCTGTCAGCGCGGTCATGCCGGCCTCCAATCCTTGCGAGAACAGCTCGACGCCGTGCAACGCGCCCTGGTCTGACATGGCGCCACCCATCCAGTTCACCTGGGCGGCCACTAAGCAGAGTGGGGGTGTGCCGACGGTCAGCCCAAGCGTCAGTCCGTCGCCGACGGTGACGTCAACCACCGCCACCTTCCAGTTCAACTCCTACGAGCCAGCCACCGCGATCGTGTATTACCAAAAGGCTGCTCCCAATGGTTGCACATTGCAACCGTATCCGAACACCGGACTGCAAGCTTGTCTGGCGAGCGACTACAACAAGCAGTCGGACCCTGTCGTCGGGGTCTACAATACGAACACGACGAACCAGTACGACTCAATCGGTTCTCCCAACATCTACAATTACACCGTCACCCTTACCAACCTGAAACCCAGCACCACCTACCATTGGCGGCCGTTGTTGATCGACAGCGCCGGCAATACGGCGGCGTACGTGGACCAGACGTTCACCACAACGCCTTAATCAGCAGACATAAGGGGCGGGCTTTCCCAGCCCGCCCCTAATGCTGCACCCCGAATGCAATCAGCTACATCAGCTACGAGTCGCGAGCCCGCGTTTTTCCGCCAGGTTGACGCAGGATCTGAACAGCGACATTTTGCGCGAACAGGTCACATCCGGCTTGGGTAAGGTGAAAGTGATCGTAATAAGTCTCAACGCTAGGCGGAATTTGCTCCCGGACTTCGAGCACTTCCACGTGTTGAGATTCGGCAATCCGGACGGTGCTCTCCTCGATTTTGCCCATCAGCGAGCAGATGACATCGTGGGAATAGAAACTGGTCACCTCGCGCTGGAACACGTCTCCGTCCCCGCCATTCCAAAACTGGGCCACCTCTTCGGGAAGCAGCGAGGGTTTTTGGAACCATGGTTGGGATACAACGATGACGCGGTCGGCACAAGTTCGGGCAATCTCCAAAACCCTGGTGAAATGTTCGTCGAATCCCGCGAGCATGGACGAAGGGGCGTCGGTGGAGTCCAGTATCTCCTTAGCGTTGGCTCGCATCCTTCGGGCGTTCGCATGTTTCCCACCAACTTTCTTGCGGCGAAGAACCTCGAACCGGGCGCGTGTCGAACGGTACACACGGGTGAGCGCCAGCGAGCTCATTCTCCAACCAAAGGAATCTTCTGGATGGAGCTTAAAGAACGCCGCCACGATTGACTTCTGATCCAGACTCTTGTTGGCAAGCCAGTTCAGAACGTTGCTGGCGCCAACCATGACGACGATCAAGTCGAGGTGGGGCAACTGAGGCTGCATCTTTGCGAGCATGAGCTCCAGGGCCTCAGCGTCGACCCCGGACTTTCCTATGTTCCCGACGTGCACTCGCCTGACGCGCAGAATCTCTCGGTTCCCCGGCTTCTCCAGTATGCGCTGCACTTGCATCGGCCAGCTTGATTCCTGATCGATGAAACTACACTCAACAGCGCTGCCTCCGACGGCCAATACCCGATATAAGTCGGCACCCGGCTTGGGGACTTTGCCTCCGCGCTCGCCGTCACCGTTTATGTATATGCGCGCCAGGGGATCGAGCCGAGGGAAGACGTCGGGATCCAACTCAAATTCCAGCCTCCAGTGGGGAAACCACGGGTAATACCGCCCGCGCCTGACAATCCACCACCGTATTCCAAGTTCGGTGAACACCAAAAATACGAGCGCCGCCGGAAGCAGCCACCGCCAGAGCATCATGATGCCGCTCTGAGTCGCCGTGCCCACAGAAGATTAAGCCTCGACTGCACGTCGATGTGGGGATCGTTACGCAGGACAAACGCGACCCAGATCACGGCAAACACCAACGTGGCCGCGACCCCCGCCGCGCCCAACCTGAAGTAGCTATGCAAACTGAAGGTCCTCTGGATCCAGTAAAGGAACGCGGCCACGGGGATGGCTCCGAGAACTGCTCGCACGGCGACGTAACCAAAATAACGGGTGAACGGCAGGTCCAACTCCACGCAAACCAGCAGCAAGATAGCGCCGGCATAGCAGATGTTGGGAATTGCAGTTCCCCATGCCACGCCCGCCAGGCCCCACGGCCGGGCCCACAAGACACTTAGAACCAGGTTCAGCAGTCCGGCCGCCAGGAAGGCGATGGTTGGGCGGCTGGCTTTGCCCAACCCCATCAAGACGGGTAACGCGACACCGCGAACGGGAAGAAAGAACAGATTGGAAAACACCAGGATGCGCAAGATGGTTCCGCTCGGCCCTTGAAACTCAGGACCCATCCAGCGGGCGATAAAGGCGGGCCCGAGGGCCATGAAGCCAGCCGTGCTCAAGATCGCCAGCGAAAATGCGATCTTGGACCAGCGCAGGAATATCCGTTGCAGCTCGCCGGTCCTGTTTTCAGTTTGCAGTTGGGTCGCCATCGGCATAATCACGGCGCCAATGCCGATCACAAATTGGATCAAGTACATGGTCAGGCTGTTGGCCACCGCGTAAAACGGAATCATGTCGATTTTCAGCAGCTTGCCAATGACCAGGGAATCGGTCTGAAAAGAAAGCTGATTGCCGATTTGCAGTATCAGCACGAAAACGCTGAAGGAGAAAATCTGTTTAATGATGCGGACTTGAAAACGGCTGAGTTGCAGACGGACTTCAGGATGGCGGCGTTTCACGACCGTCCAAATGATGGCGGCATCGACCAAAGTGGCCACAATCTGTGCCGCCGCCAGGCTTACCAGGGAAGGATGATATTCGACAAATAGGATGATCAGCCCAAACTTGGTGAGCGCCGTGGCCGACAGAACCAGGTTGCGGGCCACAAAATCGTGGTGCGACGCCATGATCCCGTAAGGCAGTTGCGAGAAAAAACCGATCGATATGTTGACCACGACGCAAAGGAACGCAATGTGTGCCGGCCAGACCAGGGAGGCTGGAATAGTGTAGAACTGCCGGAAGAAGAAAATCAGACTCGACCCGACCACAAACGCAACCGCGCCGATCGCCAGGTACAAGACCCCGCAATTCGCGATCATCGTGTTCATTTCGTCGTAGTTTTTCTCGGCAACGTAGCGCGTAATGTAGCGGACGGATGCCATTGGAATGCCCAATAGCAACAGCGCCAGGTACCCGGTCATGGAGGTTACCAGTAACCAGACGCCATACTGCTCCTGCCCCAGCATGCGTATGCTAAAAGGCAGGACAACGTACGTAACGCCAATATTTACAATCATTAACAGCCAGTTCGATACGATGTTTCTGAACATCTTTACCCCAATATTGGCGTGCGAGGCTTCATTATAAATCAGCCGAACTTATCGCTTTTGAACTCGGGATTCGTGGAATGAACGCACAGTCATCGACGTTCCCGGCGCTGCGGAAAGGAGATACACGGCGACCACGACCGGGGTAGGCCGTCGGCCGGCAGAGCAGATTCACCATTCGTGAGCGGTCTACTAGGCAGGGCGCCAAGGACTGGGGCTGTCAGACGCCCTCTTTTTTAAGCACACGTGCCGGATTGCCGACTGCTACGACTCCACCTTCAATCGGTTTGACCACCACAGCTCCTGCCCCGATCGAAGTACAAGCTCCCACGGAAGCCATTACGATGGCTGACGCGCCGATCCAGCAATCTGCGCCAATCTCAATTCGCTCAAATTCTCCCTCTTCGGAACCTGTGATCTTTCCAGACACATCGCGGCTGTGCTGCCGCCGTCCGCTGAGGATTTGCACGTGCGACGCTATTTGGGTTCGGTCGCCAATCGAGCACTTTCCGAGAACGCAGTATGCCCCGATGTAAACACCTTCTCCGACAATGGCGCTGGGATGGGAAAAGAAGCTGCCGAACTCAATTCGGCTGCCTAAAGAGCAATTCATTAATGTGAGTTTATAGAACGCGACGCGCAAATAGTCGCCGGGAATGCCTGGAGCGACAGCGCAAACATGGGCGGCGAACCGATAACCGCCGCTCAGGCCGCCAAACCCTGCTATGGCCGCCAGTGGCAGCGCCAGAACCATAAACACACCGTGTACTGCCCTCTTCAGGAACTTCTTCATGCTGTGCTCGCCACCTCGTTTCCGTCGCCTTATTGTAAGGTGAGAGCGATGACTTCGGCCGAATAACGACTCACCGATCGCAGGCGGAAGCCTTTTCCGGCCCGCCGGGCGATCGCATGAACGCAGGTGTTAGCTGAGTAGATTCGTCATCTGGGTTGATACTTTTGGTAGAAGGTATCGACGGGTCTGCTGTTTCCAGGAGGTTCTATGGAAACAGCAGGCAGGTTGCGGTTGGCGGATGTGTTTGTGTCGATCAGCGATCCTCGGCAGGCGTCCAAGGTGGAACATGACCTGGTGGAGTTGCTGGTGGTGGCGGTGAACGCGCTGCTGGTGGGGGCAGACACGTTTGCGGAGATCGAGTTGTGGGCGCGGGAGAAGCTGGACTGGCTGCGGGGCTACCTGCGGCTGGCCCATGGCATTCCCTCGCACGACACCTTCGGGCGGATTTTCGGGCTGATCGATGCCGAGCAGTTCGAGGCCGCATTCCGGCGCTGGGTGAGCAGCATTTTGACGGTGCTGGGGCGGAGACCGTGGCCCTCGACGGCAAGACCAGCCGCCGTTCGGGTGGAGTCGACGCCACCGCGCTGCACTTAGTGTCGGCGTTTGCGGCGGGGGCGGGTTTGGTGCTGCGCCAACGGGCCACGGCGGAGAAGCCCAACGAGATCACGGCCATTCCCAAACTGCAGTCGACGCTGGCCTTGGCCGGTTGCACCGTCACCATCGACGCCATGGGCACACAAACCGCCGTCGCCGAGGTCATTCAGAGGCGCGGCGCCGACTACGTGTTGGCGGTCAAGGACAACCAGCCCAAACTGAGCGCGTAGATCCAGGATTTTTAGCGCAGCTTCCGCGCCCACCCCGCAGCCCACACCCCGCATTCATTGCCCAAACCGTGGACAAGGACCATGGCCGCCTGGAGACGCGGCGCTGCTACGTGTTCGATCAACTGCAATGCCTCGATCAACCCCGGCAGTGGAAGGGGCTGCGCTGCTTCGTCGTGCTGGAATCGGAACGCAGCATCGGTGACCAAACGCCCGCCAGCAGCGCTTCTACCTCAGCAGTCTGGCTCCCGATGCGCAGCACATTGCTCGCGTCATCCGTTCCCGCTGGGCCATCGAGAATCGCTTGCACTGGTGCATGGATGTCTGCTTCAACGACGACCAGATGCGCGCCCGCACCAAAGCCGCAGCCCATAATCTGGCGGAGCTCAAACACATCACCCTTAACCTGATCCGGCTCGACCCGGTCAAACGTAAAGGCGGTGTCAAAGCCCGCCGACTCATCGCCGCTAACTCAGTCCTATACCGCGCTCAACTGCTCGGACTCCTATGACGTTCATGCCATTGCCTTGGCACGGAAGCCCACTTAGGCGCTGGTTTCTAGCCAACTATTGTATGTATACTTGGGAATCTTCTGAGTATGAAAGGCAAATCCCGGCTAATTCATCGTGGCAATGGAAAACATATCTCAACTTGATGTTCTGGAAGCAGAAAGCATCCATATTCTCAGGGAAGTGGTGTCGGAGGCTGCGCGCCCCGCCATGCTGTACTCCGTTGGGAAAGACTCCTCGGTTATGCTGCGGCTGGCGGAGAAAGCCTTCCATCCCGGGCCTATCCCATTTCCTCTGATACATGTCGATACCGGTTTCAAGTTCAAGGAAATGATCGAATTCCGCGATAGGACTTGCCGGAAACTAGGGGTGCGGTTGATCGCCCACACCAACCAAGAGGCCAAACGAGAGGGAGCGAACCCGTTCAAGCTTGGCACGACGAAGTGCTGCGCCCTGTTGAAGACCAAAGCCTTGCTGGACGTTCTCGAAGCCAACGGTATCGATGCCGCAATCGGGGGCGCCCGCCGCGACGAAGAAAAGTCCCGCGCCAAGGAGAGGATTTTCTCCCTGCGCGACTCGTTGGGTCAGTGGGACCCTAAGAACCAGCGTCCTGAATTCTGGAACCTTTACAACGGGCGCGTGGAACCCGGACACAGCGTGCGCATTTTTCCACTGTCGAACTGGACCGAAACAGACGTGTGGGAGTATATCGACCGGGAGAAAATTCCGGTCGTGCCTCTCTACTTTGCGAAGGAACGGGAAATGCTGGTCCGGGGTGATCAGCTAATTCCTCTAGATCACGAGATTAAGCTCCTTCCCGGAGAGCAGCCACAACGAATCATGTGCCGAATGAGGTCGCTGGGGTGCACTTACTGTACGGGTGCGATCCGGTCCACCGCATCCTCCGTCCCAGAGATCATTGAGGAACTGAAGTTCTTTCGGCGTTCGGAGCGCGAAAACCGGGTCATCGATCACGACCAAGAAGGCTCCATGGAACTGAAGAAGAGAGAGGGGTATTTTTGAGCACGGCTGCAAAAGCATCAGAAGAACGGGACCTGCTTCGATTTTTGACCGCTGGAAGCGTCGATGACGGCAAGTCAACTCTCATAGGGCGGTTGCTCTACGAATCGAATGGCATCTACGAAGACCAGCTTTCGTCGGTTAAAAAGGCTTCTACTGCAAAGAACGTCGCACTCGACCTCTCATTGCTCACCGATGGCTTGAGAGCAGAGCGCGAACAAGGCATTACTATTGATGTCGCCTACCGCTATTTCGCGACCCCACGCCGCAAGTTCATCATCGCGGACGCTCCGGGCCATGAACAATACACCCGCAATATGGCGACTGGTTCCTCGACGGCGGAACTGGCTCTGATTCTGGTCGATGCTCGGAAGGGCGTTCTCAAACAGACGCGTCGTCACACGCTAATCTCCTGGCTCATGGGCATCCGGCGGATGGTTGTCGCGATCAACAAAATGGATCTGGTGGATTTTGACCAGCATGTGTTTGAGTCGATCCGTGAAGAGTTCGGCGAGTTTGGCGTTTCGCTGCGCAACACCCAATTCACTTACGTCCCCCTGAGCGCACTGACCGGGGAAAATGTGATTAAAGCCAATGGCCGAATGCCGTGGTACGACGGCCCTACACTTTTGGAGCTGCTGGAAACACTGCCTGCGAAGCCAGACACCGGCCAGCACTTCCGATTTCCAGTGCAAATGGTCATCCGCCCGGACCAGGACTTCCGAGGCTACGCCGGTCAAGTTGGGTCAGGCAGCGTCAAACCAGGACAGGATGTAGTCGCGCTTCCGTCGCGACAGCGTACTACCATCAAGGAAGTACTGCTGTATGACCGGCAGCTAGAGGGAGCATCTCCGCCACAGTCCGTCGTGCTAACCACAACCGACCACATCGATCTGGGTCGAGGCGACATGTTGGTCTCCCCCGATGCAGTGCCTCTGGTTTCCGCCAGGATAAAAGCCGACTTGATCTGGATGTCCCAGACACCGTTGCACAGTGGCGCACGTTGCCTAATTAAGCACACAACGCGTGTGCTGTGCGGACGGATTAGCCGGCTCAATCACAAAATCGACATCAATACGCTCGGAACAGTCGCCGCTGAAAGCCTGCACTTCAACGAAATCGGTGAGGTCGAGATCGACCTGCAGAGCCCGATCTTCTGTGACCCATACGAAAGTAATCGCAGCACCGGCAGCTTCATCGTCATCGATCCGCAAACGAACGGAACGGTCGCCGCTGGAATGATCGTAGAGGCAAGCCCGGTTCAGGCAAGCGACAACGTAGAAGACATGGCATCGCTTGTTGCGCAGCAACGCGGCCTTACGGTATGGTTCACGGGTCTCAGCGGGGCCGGGAAGACGACCATTTGTCGAGCTGTCGCCACGGAGCTTTTGGCCTGTGGACTGCAGGTCGAGGTCATTGATGGGGACGTGATCCGAAACCATCTCTGCAAAGATCTCGGGTTCAGCAAGCAGGACAGAGACGAGAACATTCGCCGAATCGCATTTGTCTCACAATTGCTTACACGTAACGGGAGCATCGTGCTGGTGTCGGCGATTTCTCCCTACCGTGCTGGGCGCGAGCAGGCACGTCAAAGAATTGGCAACTTCCTCGAGGTGTATGTGAGCACTCCTCTGTCCGTCTGCGAGGTGAGGGATCCTAAAGACTTGTACCAGAAAGCTCGTGCCGGCAAGATTCACGGATTTACCGGCATCGATGATCCCTATGAGCCGCCGGTCAACCCCGAGATTGTTTGCAATACGGATCGCGAGAGCACTCGGGAAAGCTCACTGAAGGTGGTTTCAGCGGTAATGGATCACCTCTCCTCGAAAAATTCCTAACTGCTGTTTGCAGAATGAAGAGAAGCTCTGCCAAGGTGGACGGGAGTGGTTGTGGATTTAGTCACGATCGCGGGCAGGATCGCAGTGGGCCTGGTAGTTGGGACGCTGGTCGGCCTGACGGGCTTGGGCGGGGGTATGGTATTGCTGCCGCTGCTCATTTCCGTATTAGGTATCCCTCCCATCATTGCGGTCGGCTCCGACGCTGTGATCAACTGCGTCACCAAGATCGGAGCGGGGGCCCTGCACTGGCGGCAGGGAAACGTAAGCTGGAGACTGGTCTTCAGCCTGGCGTACGGCAGTATCCCCGGCGCCATCTGCGGGGTGTTGTTGCTGACTCGCATACGCGCCACGTATGGCAGCGGAGTCAACGACTTCCTGAAGATTGCCATCGGCGTCCTTCTTATCGTGATCCCGTTGGCGTACCTCTTCAAGCGTTCACCGCTGGGTTTAGAAGCGGGCATTGTGGCCATACAATCTGCTAATTACAGACTAGGTATAACCGCCATCGGCTTCGTTGCGGGGGTACTTGTCGGCATTACCTCGATTGGGTCTGGCAGCGTCATTCTGCTATTGCTGCTTGTTTTTTACGGGTTTCTCCCCTCCCTGATGGTAGGTACCGATATCGTTCACGCCGTTCTGCTGGCCGGTATCACCGGGCTACTGCAGTTCAGTTTCGGCAATGTCGACATGGTGGTGGTGGCGTGCGTCCTGCTGGGATCGATCCCCGGTGGCCTGCTGGGAGCTTACCTGACCAGATATCTGCCCTCTCACCGGTTCAAACAGTTGTTGTGCACGATTCTGGTCGTCGTCGGCGCCAGAATGCTCTGGGTCTCGATGGCTCATGCTATCTGAATCCCTCGCAGCGATGTATCTCGCACGCATACAGGATGCTCTGAACGCAGCCGACACAGCCGTACGCAACTTTCTCCCCGGGATGTTTGAAGTAAAAGACCCCGGTGACAGGAGAGTGGTTACCGAGGTTGACCGGACAGTCAGCACCGAACTGCGCAAGGTTTTGCTACAACCGGGCGAGGGTTGGCTCTCGGAGGAGGATGCTGACGACCGCACACGCCTGTTGAACGAAGTTGTCTGGATAGTTGACCCGCTGGACGGAACTCGCGAATTTGTCGATCATATTCCAGAATGGTGTGTATCGGTTGGACTCACAATTGGTGGTACTGCGGTCGCCGGCGGAATCTTCAATCCAGCTACAGGTGAGCGGTTCATGGGAGCCTTGGGATCGGGCGTTACTTACAATGGGCGTCGAGTGGCGCCGACCTCAAGGACAAGCTTGGAAGGCGCGGTGATTCTTGCCAGCCGGCAGGAGTATAAGCGAGGAGAGTGGAAGGCGTTTGAAGGGAAGCAATTTTCAGTTCGGGTCACAGGGTCGGTCGCCTATAAGTTGGCGCTGGTGTCGGCAGGTCTGGCCGATGCCACCTGGACTCTGTCTCCGAAACACGAGTGGGATGTTGCGGCAGGTGTAGCGCTGGCAAAGTCCGCTGGGTGTGGTGTTTGCTGTACCCGGAATGCGAGGCTTCTCTTTAATCGGGATCCGACTCTTCTACCTGGGCTAGTAGCTAGCAGTATGGGTATATGGGACGAAGTGCTACAAGTCGTGACGGCAGTTTCTGGCAACTAGTCGCTCGCGGCTGTATATGCAGGGATGCGCGCATTCATCAGTGTCGGGCAAACCGGTGGACGAGATACTTGCCGGCTTAAAAGTAGAATTCAAGTCTAGTGATAGGGATGTTTGGTAGAGTGTGACTCTTGCCGAGCAGAGTATCAGTCTGCCGACCGACACTAGATTCAGATCGATGCTCATTCAGGATGAGCAGATGTCGAGAGCTTTCTGTAATAAGAGGTGTGCGAAGTACACCTTCATATCCCGATATTCCAGAGGTTGCGCATGCATCTGTATTTGACGGGCGGTCGAGCAAAGCAGCAGATTTTCAAGTACCAAGAGGAGTGGAAGCTCTACGGAGGGGGCCTAATCGTCCACATCAACACGGCAACCGGGGAAGGCCTAGTCTGTGTGGATTATGCAACCCCCGAGGATGCCCGTCCATCTGCCAATGCCAGCATTTGCTTCAAATCCGGCGCAGTTGAGGACGGCCTCTTCTACGCTTGCAGCACGACCGAAGTGCTGGTCTATCGCCTTCCCGACTTTCAGCTGGAAAATTACATTTCGCTCCCGTGTTTCAACGACCTCCATCATGTCACTCCCACGAAGTGGGGAACGTTGCTGATTGTGTCCACAGGACTCGATCTGGTCGTGGAGACTGATTTGTCCGGGAAAGTGCTGCGGGAATGGAACTCGCTCGGGGAAGATCCGTGGCAGCGGTTTTCCCGCGATACAGACTACAGGAAGGTACCCACGACCAAGCCGCACCTCTCCCATCCCAACTTCGCCTTCTGCCTCGACGAGCAAGTCTGGACCACGCGGCTGCAACAGAAGGATGCCGTTTGCCTCACGCAACCCGGCCCGCGTATCGATATCGGCGTCGCTTCCCCTCATGATGGCCTGGTCTGCGGGGGCAAGATCTATTTCACTACTGTGGATGGCAGGATCGTGGTCGCCGACCGAAAATCTCTCGACACCGTCGAAATAATCGACCTGAACACCATCGACAACGATGGAGGGGCGTTATTAGGCTGGTGTCGCGGGATTCTTTCGCTCGACGGTCGTTACGCCTGGATTGGATTCAGCCGATTCCGCCACACAAAAGTCTCGGAAAATGTTCTCTGGGTTACCAAGGCTCTGCGCGGTCGACCCGGGATCGTGGACAAGCCGACGCGCATCGCGCTCTACGATCTTCACGCCAGGAAATGCATTCAGGAAATCGATACCGAACCTTTTGGTCTGCACGCTATCTTCAGTATCCATCCGGCATAGCTTCCGCTATACGTGCATCGTCCGGCGCACTCGCTGCATAAGCGAAACATCCTGCCTACTTAGTCATAGGTGTAGCGAAGGAACGGCCTTTGTGCCGTCGGCTGATGCCGACTCCTCTCAGAACTAGGGCATCGAGACGCCGCCCGCCGCGGCGGGCGGATCTACCCATGTGCCGATTAGCGACGGTATTCATGGGATCGGCCGAGTGAGGGGAGGATGGGCGCGACTTGTGTGTCGGTGATGTATAACACAATAACAAAATAAATAAAATATCACGACTGTTTAGAATCAATGGTTTAGGGGAAAATTGTTCGCATGTCATTGATTCATAAGCTAGTTATACGTATCCATGTGTGCCCGTGGGAGTTAGCGGTAGTTCGGCAGGGCTGGATGGTAAGGTCAGGTCGAATTCTGGAGTTTTCAAAGAGCATCACTGCAGCACGCCTGGGGCGCGGAGTATCCAGACACACAGCTCCCTTGGCCCCATCGATCCAGTTGTAATGGCCGGGGAAAGACCCAGCAAGAAGATTCGGTGGAGCAAAAAAACTAAAGTAACCAAGGCGAACCAAAATGGGAATCGGCCCCATGCAGTGCGCCTTCCACGGAACCAAGAGCATGTCCGAACCCGACGGATACAGCAATCGGCAAATAGGCCCGGCCGGCCCTACCTAAATGCGGCGCTGTAGAATGAGTGAACGCCAAAGATCGTGAGGTGCTGGACACCACGCACCGCGCGGGGCGATGTCGCGATATGTGTCTGATATCCACACGGAAGATCGGAATTCCCCTTGGGTTCAATTGCTGAATTTGCCATGAAACTGAAGCGGTCGCAGTCGCCGGCGGCCCGAGCGCTGAAGAGCGTCGTGAACTACCTGCGGAGTCCCCCGCGTTCCACGACTACCGCATGTGGTTCTTGGCTTGCTTCGACCGATTTACTTCCTGCACTTCGCTGTTGTCATAGCCTTTCGCAACCTGCTTATCTTCTATCGTGGCCCGCTATTTCAGGCCAGGTGCGCGAGTTTTGGCAAGCGAGTGACTCTCGGCGGCAAGCTGCCTTTTGTAACGGGACCGGTGGAGATCCACATCGGCAACGATGTCTTCATCGGCGGCAATGTTGCCATTCTGTCCGGCTATGTCGGCGATGAACGACCACGCTTGATCCTCAAGGACCGCTCCAATCTGGGGTGGGGTTCGCTTGTAGTAGTTAACAAAGAAATCGTCATCGAGGAAGATGTCCGTATACCGAATGGTTGCCGAATCTCCGATTCGGATGGGCATCCCCGCGAGGCTGATCTGCGAAGAGCCAACCTGCCTCCCGACCCTAAAGACATCAGGCCGGTTCGAATCTGCCGTGATGCTTGGATTGGCAATAGTAGTCAGATCATGAAGGGAGTCACAATCGGAGAGGGAGCCATCATCGGAGCAAATAGTGTTGTGATCTCCGACGTCCCGCCCTTTGCACTCGCGCTGGGAAATCCGGCCGAAGTCCTGATCCGGGGTTTTGGAAAGCCCTCCACCGCAAAGGGAAAACCCCATGACGTCGCTACCGAAGCCCCGGCCAACCCAGCAGCCGCAGCACTTCCGGCCAACGACGTTCAGGAACTATAGCCGCCATCGATTACCAGAGATGTGCCGGTAATCCACTTGGCAGCCGGAGCCAGCAGGAAGGCGATGGCGTAAGCGACGTCCTGGGGGGAGCCAATCCCCAATGGGTATTCGCTGAGCAAGGCCTTGAGTTGTTGTTCGGGAATGGCTTCGCTCAGGTCCGAGACCATGTTCGTTTGCACCAGCCCAGGACAGACGCAATTCACTCTGACATTATCGGCCGCGAGCTCGCGTGCCAAAGTCTGGGCGAGTGAGATCAGCGCCCCTTTGGAGGCGGCGTAGGCGGACAAAGACGGCTTCGCTTTGAAAGCCGTAATCGACGAAAGGTACACGATGGCACTTCCTGATTCGTCACGCACGCCCTTTTGGCGGAATCCTTTTGACAGCATGACGGCAGCATCGAGGTTGATGCGGAGGATCGCGGAATAATCAGCGTACGTCAGTACCCTCAGAGGACGATTCAGTACCGTTCCGGCGCTGTGAACGAGCCCGTATAGGGGACCAACGTCGGCGGCCACCGTTCTCATCCAGGCGGGTAGAGGCTCGACTTCTGCCAAATCGATGGCATAGGAGCGGTGTTGACTCGGTTCGAGAGCTGCAAGGGTTTCGTCGAGCCTGGCCTGGTTTCGACCTACAGCAACGATCCTTGCCCCCAGTCGGCTTAAATAGATAGATGTTTCGCGGCCAATGCCGTTGGAGGCTCCGGTTACCATGATCGTCTTGCCGGTCAGGTCGAGTGGATTCATGCTGGAGTCAACCAACGCAGCAGAGTAGCTCCCCACGAATACCCCACCCCAAAGCCCACCAGCATGACCACATCGCCTGACTTGAGTTTCCCGTCGGAGGATGCATGCTTCAGGGCGATCGGAATGGTGGAAGACACCGTGTTCCCGCAGTGGTTCATGGCGAGCTGGAACTTGTCTTCGGGGATTTTGATGCGTTTGCGGAGATGGTCCAACATGTATTTGTTTGCCTGGTGGAACACGAACAGGTCGATGTCCTCGAGCTTCATGCCCGACTTGTCGAGCAGTCCTTGGACGCTCTCTGGGACGGCCGTGAGCGTGAAGTTGAAAATCTCCGCTCCGTTCATGTAGAGATTGTCCTGGCTGCGAACGTTTCCGCTCTCAACCTCAGACGGGACGCCACTCTCCACGGTGCGCGGTTTTCGCATGCCGCCGGTCGGGACGATCAGGTTGGGGCCGCCGCTGCCGTCAGTGCCGTAGACAAACGGTCCAATCAACGGGGCCGGCACGTCAACGGCGCTCACCAGAGTTGCCGCAGCGGCATCGCCGAATATGGTCCGGACACTCTTGTCCCCGGGATTCAGGAACTTGCTGTAGGTTTCGGCGGTCAGCAACAACACGTTTGAAGCCTGCCCCGTGGCAATTAGTCCCTCGGCCAGCCCCAACCCGTAAACAAAGCCCGAACACCCGAGATTGAAGTCCAGAGCGCCGGCAGTGGTGGGAATGCCAAGCCGGTGTTGCAGCAAGCAAGCTGTCGTGGGCAGGAAGTAATCCGGGCTCTGGGTACACAAAAGGACGAAATCGATCTGCTCGGGACGGCACGCCCCCGACTGGAAGAGCTTCTGCGCGGCAGCAAATGCGAGGTCGGAGGAACACTCGTCCGCACCAACCACATGCCGGTCGCGAATACCGGTCTTGGAGTCGATCTTCTCTACCGACCAATCGGGAAATTCGGCGGACAGGTCCGCGGTTGATACGGTCTTTTCGGGAAGGAAATACTCAATCGCCGCAATGGAAGCATGCATAAAACAACCTCAAAGCCTGTAGGTCAATGCGGATTACCGGAGCAATGCCGTTCATGAACAAAAAATCCCGCAGAAATCAGGGAGTTTGCGCTGCTGACTCAGACTGATTATTCGACTTTGCCAAGGCCAGCAAGTCATTTATGGTCAAGCACTTGGCAATTTGAGTTGGACCCACTTTCGTACCGTTGTAGGTGTCAGCCAGCGCGATAAATCCCACGATTGCCATCGAAGTCCATTGATCAAGGTCTTCCAGCTTCTCGGGGCCTTTTAACGTACCGGGCTCCAGGTCAACAAGTCCATCCAGTTCAGCGAGAAATTCGTCACGAGTCATAGCGCATCCTTTCGCGGGTCAACAATCGATCTTAATTGTACACGCGGGGTCAGAGCCAACCGCAGGGTACCGCGAGGCGGGTTACTCACCGATTTGAGGCCGAAAAATCAACCCGCTTGCTGGACCAGTCCGGAATAGTAGTCCTCGAGATCACGAATCGTCTTGCCCATTTCGAAGTTCGAAAGGCATCGCGCCAGTCCGTTGGCGCCCATGCGGAGACGCAGCTCCCCATTCTCCAACAACTCGATTAACGGACGGGCGAAGGCCTCGGGGGTGCGGTCGCGGACCAGGAATCCGGTGTCGCCGTCGAGCACCAGCTCGCGGTTTCCGCCGACGTCGGTGGCGACTACGGGCAGGCCGGTTGCCATGTATTCCAGGATCGCGTTGGAAAAGCCCTCGCTCGCCGACGACAAGCAGGCCACGGACATGCCCGCCAGGTAGTCAATGACCCGGCCTTCTCCCTTGGTAAAGAAAACGCGGTCGGCAATGCCGAGCTCTGCGGCAAGAGCCTGCAGCTCGCCGAGTTGCTGGCCGTGTCCGACCACGAGGAAGGCGGCTTGGGGGCACCGGTCTGAAACGATCCTGGCGGATCGAAGAAACAAAGGGAGATCCTTCACAGGACGAAGGTTGGCAACAATTCCGATCACCGTGGCGCTTTCGGGAATTCCCAGACGGCGGCAGGCGGACGGATCGCCCAAGCCCGGGCGGAAGCGCTCGGCGTTAACGCCCTGGTAGTGGACATCAATCTTCCGGGGATCGAGCTTTTCGGCGTCGGCGACGATGTTGCGCCCCGCCTCGGAGTTAGTCAGGACTCGCGTTGTTCCCAAGTTGAGGATGCGAAATATGAGCTTCCACGTCGGCGTGTACCAGTACCCGGTGTTGAGCCGGCTGGTAATGACGATCCTCCGGGAGGCGAGCGACGAGAGCACGGCCAGAATGTTCGTCTTGGTCATGAAGCCATGCACGATCTGGATACGGTGCTGCGTAAGATAGCTGCGAAGCGACATCAGTTGACGAATTCCCTGTAGGGAAAAGACGCTCGTCAGGGGAAAAACGGCCGTGCGGCAAACGCCAGCCAGGGACCGGAGCTGGCTGCTGTCTTCCATGCAGCAAAGGTGCACATCCAGCTTGGATGGGTCTAAGCGACGAGCGATTTCGGCCACCAGCCGCTCGGTTCCGGCATCCAACCCCACGGTGTCACAGAGCAGGCACACCGAGACGCGGGACGCGCCGGGGGCCGGAGCTTCGTCCCTTGAGCGCGTCATTCCCCGGCGGCTCCACCCTCGCGGATGCAAACAGGCTCCATCGGTGGACAGCCGCTCGCGCGAAACCGGCACAGCTCAGCCAAGCGGTTGTCGAAGTTGCGAATACGGATTTGCGGGTGTTGAACGGGCATAGGTGATCAATTGAAGAACTCGGGCAACGGCCAGAATGCCGACGAGCACGAACCGGCACAGGCGCTTCCCGCTTGTAGAGTTGTATCCGCTCAGCAAGGGGAAGTTGCCAGGACCAGCTCCCACGGTAAGTGATGAAGGCGGCAGCGTCAAACTGCTTGGCGTGGCGGAAGCGAAGCGTCAGCGCCAAACTGGAGATGCTCAGGGCTGTCCTTTTCCGAGCCGCTCCATGCCGCGTCGAATTGCAAGCTTTGGCGGGATTGCTGCACTTGGGTTAACCTCAACCTGAGCGAATTTGGTGAAATACGCGACGATCACGGGCCCGCAACCTAAGGAGTCTGCGACTCGGGCAGGAGCTTGCGGGATCTTCAGGCTGTATCTTCGCAAGTGAAGAATGAAGATCGGAGCGGTCCGCAGAAGAATCAGTTCGTCGGGCATTATGGTGAACACGGTCAAGGCATCATTGAACATCTCATTTCGGATGGCTGACGACGGCAACGCAGTTCGCCCCGGTTGGTTGCTAGCCCCTGCGACATCGTTCCTTCCGATCGGACCATCGTGACCACCGACCCCATTCGCGTCCTCACCGCCATCGAGAACAAGATGGTCACGGGGCCAGCGCGCATACTGATCGATTTCGCGCGCGGCGCCGCCCAGCCCGAAGCAGGATTCCCGGCTGTACGGGTAGCTCTGGTGACCTATCAACGCGGCACGGAGGAAAGCCTGTTGGCGGCGGCCGCCCGGGAAGCGGGCCTCGAAGTATTTACAGTTCCGGAGCGAGGCCGCTTTGACACGTCGGTTCTGGCCGGGCTGCGTGAGGTCGTTGATCAATATCGCCCCGACATTCTGGATTCGCGGAATGTGAAATCGCACTTCTTTATCCGCTTGCTCGGCCTGCACAAGCGCTACCCGTGGGTAGCGTGGAACCACGGCTACACCGCCACCAACCTGACGGATCGCGCGTACAACCAACTGGACCGGTGGTCTTTGCGGGCGGCTTTCCGCGCCGTCACCGTGTGCGGCCCTTTCGCCGACCGCCTGGTGGCGCAGGGAGTACGGCGCGACAACATCACCGTACTGCACAATTTCGTGAAACCGTTCGTGCGTCCTCCTGAGGATGAGATTCGCGCCGCACGCATTGCACTCGGGTTGAGCGAAGAGGAGGCTGTGATTTTGGCCGCCGGGCGCCTGTCGCGCGAGAAGGGCCACGCGGATCTCATTACTGCCGCCGCCGAACTGTCTCGGATGGGCGATCTTCCGCCGTTCCGCGTCGTCATTGTCGGCGATGGGCCGGAGCGAGGTGCGCTGTCACGGCAGGCTGAAGCATTGGGAATCGCGAACAAGGTAGTGTTTGCCGGATTCCAGCGCAACATGGCGCCTTACTTCGCGATGGCCCGCATGTTGGCGCTGCCCTCTCACTCGGAGGGGTCCCCCAATGTCGTACTGGAAGCAATGGCTGCTGGACTTCCCATTGCAGCAACCAGCGTGGGGGGCGTGCCGGAAATCCTCGAGCATCGCACGACCGGGTTGCTGGTTCCCGGGCACGATTCGGCAGCCCTGGCCGGTGCACTGCGCGAAGTCTTGACCAACCCGGAACTCGGGCAGCGTCTGGGGGAATCCGCGCAGGCCGAGTCGCGCCGGGGGTACACGCTGGAATCGTACCGGCACAGGTTGGTCCGCTTCTACCAAGACACGCTGCAGGCCAGCCGCGAAGGGGCAAGACGATGACACTGCTCGTTGTTGTCACGGTTCGTCACCCAAACCGCTGATGCTGCTTTTCGCTGGCATATCGAGCGGCGGCCGATTGAATTCATTGCGTTGTGCTATGTCTGAGTTAGAGGAGGCGTTTTCCGCAAGCACGCAATGATGTTTTGGTTGAAATTTCCATTAAATCCTACCGCCAGGCCCTTCAGGAGGAAACATTCGAGCCACCCGATCGGGCCCAGGCGGCCGAAGCTGCCCGATGAACCAATTACGCTCAACTTCTCGATTTCAAAACCAGTTTGCTTAGCCAGGCAGTTAATACGGTGGGGAGTGTTGATTCGGTAGTGGGTCGGGAATACATCTTCTTCGGCTCTGCGCTCCAAAAGCCAGATGATCGGTTTCTTGAATGCCTCGGGCGTAAGACTGGCGAGAAACACGAGCCAATACAGATAATTCGGCGTGTGGAAAAGAAAGCGACCGCCCGGCCGCAAGACTCGCCGCACATCCAACAGAAAGGCCTCCGGATGTTCCACGTGCTCCACGACCATATTCGCGGTCACCAAGTCGAACGTTTCGTCCTGAAATGGTAGCGCGCCACCCAGGGCCTGTAATCGGTAAGTCAGAAGGGGATGCTCCGCTATCCTTTCATCGGCATCCACCCCCACCAAGAAGGCGGCGGAACGAACGATCACCTTTTGCTCGCCCAGCGGCATTGCCCATGATGGCAAGATCTGATAGCCACATCCCACGTCAAGCCATTTGTCCCCCGGCCTCACGTATTGCCGCAATGCACGCCCATAATTTACGAAGTTATTGGTCAGATCGAGATGAATCGCCCGCGCGATGGTCAGTTTACCTTTGCGCCAGTTCATAGTTCGGCCAGACAAGTGTTGTGCCATTCTATGTCTTGTCAGCCGAATCGAATAGTAAAAACACACTCAGATACCGACACTGGCATCCTCGGAACGGCAGTTTGCTGAACTGAGAGGGTAGTGCAACGGTCAACGAAGCGGATGCTCGCTCTATGCCACCGTCAGCGGTTGAGCGCGCCAGCGGTCCACCAGAAACCACCAAATCCACTTTTCCCATTCGTCCAAAACGGTCTTGGCCCAGCGGCGGGTCTTCCACCATTCGTCGGCCGTGCGAACCCAAGCTATCCCGGGATCCAGTGGCGCTCCTTCGGCTGCCATGTGCCACTGGTATTGCGGCAGCCGTTTCTCAAAGATAGTAAGGGCCCGCCGGCTTTGGTAGCCTGACGCCACCATCAATACAGAGGACACGTGGAGAGGCCGCAAACAGCGTGCTACACCAGTGGTTTCGTCGAACGTCGAATCGCCAGAGATCTCGCAAATCGTTGCTCGTCCCGGGGCATTCCTGGCAACGAAGGCCTGGGCCAGTTCGGTGTCAGAAGTCCCGTACTGGCTGACCTGCGCCCCGACATCCAAAACCAGGCGCGGGGCATAACCTCTGTTCATCAATTCCATGCCATACCAGAAGCGGGAATCGTTGCGGGCCCCGGCCAGCACCAGAATTACGTCGGATTTTACGGGGTTGTTCGCCACCAGAATGGAGGCGGAGTGCCAAGTCACAAAATATCCCGCGGCGATGAGAACAACGATAGCGAGGAGCCCCTTCCTCAATTCAGAAGCTACCCTTCTCGGGCGAGGTCCGCTGGTTGCTGCTCGAACCCTCCGAACTCACGCCCAGATCCTGCGCATAGACCTTCATGAGTTTCTCGCCGATCACGGGCCAGTCGTACCGGGCAGACACAAGTCGCTTTGCGTTCTCTGCGAGTCGGCGCCATTGCGGACTCTTTTCTTCTAACCCGCAGACGGCGTCGGCCATCGCCGACGCTGAGTCCGCGATCAGCAACTCATCGCCATGCGACACATTCAGTCCTTCGGCTCCCAGCGCCGTGCTAATGACGGGGACCCCTGCCGCCATCGCTTCGAGGATCTTGAGCCGCGTGCCGCCGCCTACGCGCAGCGGTACCACCGCAGCCAGGGCCTCGCGGTAAAAAGGACGCAGATCGTCCACGGTTCCGGTCACGGTAATTCCGGGCTGGTTCGCCAGGGCCAGAACTTCCGCCGTGGGACGCGCCCCCACAATCTTGAATTCTAATTTCGGCCGGAACTGCCGCACCTTGGGCCAGACTTCGCGTGCGAAATAACAGACCGCGTCCACGTTGGCGTGATACTCCATCAAGCCGACATATACCAGGCTGCGACGCGGACCTCCGGGCAACTGCTCCACTTGCGAGAAGTACGACACATCCACGCCGTTCTCGATGACTTCGACCCGCGCTCCAGGTTCCAGCGACAAAAGAAGTTGGCGCTCGCGCTCACTGCAGACGGTATGCGCGTTGCCCAAGCGAAGGAACTTCCGCTCAAACCGGCGCAGGAGTTGTGCCGTCCGTCGCGCGTAAATCGCGCGAAGTCCGGTGGGATGGTTCTCCGCGTAACGGTCCTGGATCTCCGATTCGATGTTGTGCCAGTCGCACAAGATGGGCACCGCCGGCGCAACCTCGCGGATGCGCTGCGCGTAGGCGATGAGGTGAACGTTTTCCACCTGAACCGCGTCGAAACTCTGCTCTTCCAGCAGCCGTTCCAGCAAAGACAAACCCGTCTTGGTCGTAAAACTTAGAATGCTCACGGGCGTGGGGCCGACGAATCCGAGCACCAGATTAGCGCGCGAGTAACCAGGTTCGCGGGGCAGCCTAAGAACCTCAGCATTGTTGAGTTCCGGAAGCCGCTCACGCTGGCGATCATGTTCCAGGTCGAATCCTTCCGTTTCCAGGCCGATATAGATCAACTCCGCATGACTGGCAATTTGGCGGGCGAGATAGAAATCGCGCAAGTGGGCCCCTGATCGCAGGGGCCAGCAAACTCGCGGTGAAAGGTACAACACGCGCATTGGAAGGGTTCCCTTGATGTCTGCCGCTAAAGGTAGGCGGAAACCGGAATCGCCCCGTAACCATCATTACCTGCGAAAAACGATGGCGAGGAGTAGACGCGGTGAACCGTAAAACATCTCCGGTACGACGACGGCATCCGTTTCACTTTATAATAGTACGACCTACGGCTGGGTGGCGGGCAGAGGATGAAGCGACTTCTCAAGCGGGTGGTACAGGCTGTGTTCCTTTTTTAGCGGTGCCACTGGCAGTCGTAGCCGGATTCGGCCGCTGGGCTGGGGGCTTCCGCTTCTCCGGCCATGTTTGCGCCCTGGCTCCTGGCATCCTCGGCGACTATCTGCGGATTGCATTCTACAAGCTGACGCTGCAGAGTTGCTCCCTGGACAGCCGCACTGAGTTCGGCAGCGTCTTTGCTCATCCTAAGGGCGCTTCTTACTGCGCCATCACTGCAGATCGTGAACCCTCGGGAAATTTCATCGATTAAGTCCAGCGGCGCTCGTTGACGAGCTAACGCAACAGCATTTACAGTCCAAGCAAATGCCAGGAATCGTCGGCTGGTTGGGCCCCCTCTCGAAAGTTGGGCTAGTCCCTGAGCACGCTCTAGCTGCTATCTCGTCGGATTACGGAAATCAGGTCTGCAAAGCGGCGGGAGTTCGACACGGGGAGTTGTCCATCGTCTACGCCAACACCACGGGAACCACGTTTGGCGTGCACTGCGACGAGCTTACCAATTCGGTCCTCGGCTACCGGGGAGAATTCTACGGCGATGAATTCTCTGGTGCGACGAATGGCGCAGAGACCTGTGCCGTTTTACTTCGCCTGCTCGGCGACGACCCGGCCTCGGCGTTTTGCCGCCTTAACGGGTCTTTCGTTCTGTTTTTGCAGCGTGGCAACCGTGTTTGGGTGGCCAACGACACAGTGGCTTCCCGGCCGATATGCTACGGGCTGTTTGCCGGCGCTCTTGTGCTTGCGCCGGACCTCAAGTTCTTTGGCCTGCTCGCAGGTCCACGCCCGAAATTAGACCGCAATGCCATGGTCTCCCTGGTGGTGAACGGGCATGCAATCTCGGACCAGACGTTTTACCGAGACGTGAAGTTGTTACGACCTGGACACTACATCCAATGTGACGCCGAGACGGGCAAGGTTCAGGTTGAGCGCTATTGGAACTACGTGCCAGCCAAGCCCGGGGCCCGCGATTTAGGGGAGGTGGAATACCGTGATCGGCTAGCGTCCGTGCTGCGCGGCGCCATCCGTAGACGAAGTTCGCACCTGGAGAACTCGATCATCCCGATCAGCGGTGGGTTCGACTCTCGCGGAATTCTCGCATGCATCAGAGAGATCTATTCAGGCCGGCTTAAGACCGTCAGTTGGGGAACAGACGAAGACACGCCTGATGCAGATGCAGCGATAGGCCGACGGGTCGCCCATCACTTTGGCACGGAGCACGTGTTTCTGCCGCGCCGATCAGACTTGCTCCAAAGCGAGTTGGAGACCGAGATTCATCGTATTGACGCGGCAACGGACGACTGTTTTTTTCACCACCACGAGCCGGCGCTGATCCGACAAATCCGAAGTGAGCTTGGGTGCACTGTCTTGTTTCGCGGCGACGAATCCTTCGGATATACTGCGCCGGCATCGACGGCGCTGGAAGCCCTGGGCAGGGTCAATGTCCGAGATTTGTCTCAATATCCCGACTTGCAGACTCTAATGCAAGCGGGTGTTCGGTCCGAACTTTTGAACGAACAACGGCAAACCTATCGCGAAGTCTTAGATGGCTGTCCCTTCCAAGGGCACTGGACCATTGCGAAAGATTGGTATTACTTGGAGCAGCGGATATTCCGCAGTCTCAATGTTTACAACTACATGAAGCTGGCATTCCTGGAAGCCCGGAATCCGTGGCTGGATCGAGAAGTCCTCGAGTTCTTCGCGGAACTGCCGGAGCATTATCGCTACGACAAAGTTCTGTATCAGGCAACACTCAGGACAATGTTCCCCGACCTCATGCTCGGAGTGCCCATGGCCGCAAGAAATAGTCTGGAGAACTGGCAGCGGATCCTGCTGACTGAGGAATATCGGCTGTATTTTCGCCGACAACTGGTGCAGAGTGAGAGTGCGATTCATGAAATCTGGGATCCCTCGCGCATTGACTCCCTCATTGAGCGCTTGTACTCGGGACATCGCACAGCTTCGCTTCGGACATCGGCCTACGAATCCATTAAATCGACTCTGAGAAGCCGAGTGAACCCGCTTTACCGCGTGCTGAAGAAGAACCTCCCGGCGAAAACCGTGATGCGCGAGTTGCCCGCTTACCAAGTGCTCGCCCGGTTGGTAACGCTTAAGCTCTGGTGCGACCGATGGGCGTAACAGCTAGGCCCTATAAAAGTGGTTGTCAAGAGAAAAATACTCTTCACTGCAAGGGAGCAACTGACGGCTTGAAGACTGTCTCCTTCAAGGCCGTACGCAATCACAACGTGATTTGCACTTAGCGCCAGTATGGGAAAGGGTGTCTATGTTGGCGCCTACTGCGTTCTCGGAAAGGTCTCAATCGGCGATCGGACTCAAGTGGCCTCGCACGTTCAGATCCTAAGCGGAAGACGGCAACACGGGCGTGATGCTTCGGGGAGTATCACTGGGGCGGGAGAGGGGAAATTCGAGCAGATCCAGATCGGCGCCGACTGTTGGATTGGTGCATGCGCCGTCGTCATGGCCTCTGTAGGAGCCGGCACGACCATTGGCGCGGGCGCAGTCGTCGTTCGACCTATCGGGGCTGGAGTAGTGGATGTGGGCAATCCGGCACGGATACTGGAGCGAGCTACCCTCGCAAAGCCGCCCAACGCGGGGCCGGCCGGAGCACCGACGATATAAGGTCACGCTACAATGGAGCTTCCTGAGGGAATTTTCTGAGCGGAATGAACCACGAGACAGTAGGCAATCCCCGTCTGCGCAGCGTACTGATCTGCCACGACGACGAGACCCTGAACCGACACGCTCTCCCCCGCTGGATGGCCTCTTTTACTGACCTTGCCGGGATAGTCGTGATTCGGGAGCCACAGTCGCGACTGTGGAAGCGAATTCGCAGGGAGGTCAAGCGCGTCGGGTTATGGCGCTTCGTGGATGTGCTGGCTTTCCGTCTCTACAGCCGCATCGTTCTTCGCGCGGGGGACGAGCGGTGGACGAACAACGTCCTGCGCGAGATGCAGCGGCGATATCCCGAAATTCCGGCATCGACGCAGATTCTGGTCACACCCAGTCCCAACAGTGTGGGGTCGGAGAGCTTCTTGAAGGTCATCGGTCCGGACATCATTTTGGCTCGCTGCAAGCATCTGCTCAATCAGCGCATTTTTGGTCAGGCAAAGATCGGAACTTTGGTTATGCATCCGGGGATTTGCCCAGAATACCGCAACGCGCACGGCTGCTTCTGGGCCCTTGCGAACCGCGACACTGACAATGTCGGCATGACCTTGCTCAAGATCGATGCTGGCGTGGACACCGGCCCGGTCTACGGTTACTACCGCTGTAAGTTTGACGAGATTGCGGAGTCCCACAACATCATTCAGGGCCGTGTCGTATTCGACAACCTGAACGCGCTGCGAGAAAAATTCGAGGAATTGCAGGCTGGAACTGCCGTCCCCATCGACACGACTGGCCGCAAATCCAATGCGTGGGGCCAACCGTGGCTCAGCGCATACCTTCGGTGGAAACGCGCCGCGCGGGCTGAGAAGCGATCCTGATGCTTACACTCGCCCTTTTGTACCACGATGTCGTGCCAGCGGGACAGTTCGCGATGAGCGGATTCCAGAGCCCCGATGCCAATATTTACAAGTTGGATTGCGCGGAGTTCGAGAGTCATCTGCAACGACTAGCCGCCATGGTGGATACTGCTGCGCCCCATTCTCCCGAAGTTCGCGTGGCAGGCGATCGCCGCCTGTCGCTGACGTTCGACGATGGTGGCGTGAGTGCCTCGCTTCACACCGCCGACCTGCTGGAGAAGTTTGGCTGGCGCGGCTATTTCTTCGTAACCACTGACTGGATTAACGAACCTGGATTCCTCAGCGACTCCCAAATCCGTGATCTCCATCGCCGCGGCCATATCATCGGCAGTCATTCTTGCAGCCATCCTTCGAGGATGTCGCACTGCTCACTCGAGCAGTTGGACAGGGAATGGGCAGCTAGCGTACAACGGCTGACCCAGATTCTTGATGAGCCCGTTACTACGGCCTCGGTGCCCGGTGGTTACTACTCGCGGGACGTCGCCGCGTCGGCAGCGCGCGCAGGGATTCGCATCTTGTTCAATTCCGAGCCGGTCGCTTCGCAACATCAAGTGGGACAGTGCACGGTATACGGCCGGTTCTCGGTGCAGCAGGGTGTTTCTGCGGACTGGGTGGCCGCCCTGGCCGCCGGAGAGGTGCTCCCGCGAATTCGCCGTTACGTGTTTTGGAATACAAAAAAGATCATGAAAGCGGCCGGCGGCGAAGCCTGGTTGCAGTTCAGACGAAAGGTACTTGCAAGTAGGGCTGAACAAGATTAGTTGAAGACCGACGAAGAGATTTCGGTTTCGAATGCCTTGGCCGGGACTCTCGGTCAGAATAGGCATCCGACCTCCCGTGCCACCCCGACCGGTAAGTTGGACGTCCTCATGAGACTTTGACGACTTGATTATCAATGTGTCGCAAGGCCTCCGCCGTTGTGGGTCAGAGTCGACGCGGCCCTTGACCCTCCCTGAGTCGTTGGAGGTCGCGGAGGTAAGCAGATGTCAGACTGAAGGTTTACCGTTCAGTCATCGTGTGTGCGCTATAATTCGGCAGATACTTCGAGAATTCTTTGCTCGAGCCTCGGGACCGGGTTCGAGCGGGATTTTCGAAAAAGTCACCGGACGAAAGCGGATCGACTACCAGCATGTCGAGCACCTTCAGGGCTTTAGAAACTGCGGACGATTTCGGCGGGGACCTCCCGGCGCAGGATGCGTTGGCGCGCCGTCGGCCAGCAGCCGGCTCCCGGGCTGACGCAGAATCTGGGCACTATCAGATCTTCCTGTACGTTCTCCTTGTGTACCTGTTCATGTATGTCAGCAGGATCCCGGAGTTGGTGCCATGGTTCCGCATCGGTTTACTTTTGATTCCCATTTTGCTGGTTGGGCTGGTCATGACCCAGAAGGTCTGGGTCCTGCTGAGATGCGCGGTCGGGGCGTTGGTTGATAGCGTTCACGATCTGGGTCGGGATCTGCGTTCCGCTGAGTTTCTGGCCGGGCGGCAGCTTCAAAACATTCATCAGCACGGCGCAGAGATCTGTTGATGGTCGCGTTCATCCTGGCCTTTGTGCGGTCACTGCGCGATGTGATGCGGGTCGCAATTACGATAGGGCTGGCTTCCGGCGCAATAGCGATTCTGTCTTTCATTTCGTCGGCGAACATTGCTAACCGCCAAGGCGTGGGCGGCTCCGCCAGCCTCGCGGATCCTAATTTCTACGCGCTGTACTTGCTGATCGGCACAGCACTGTTGGGTCTAATTGCATCCCAAAAGACCGGATGGGTGCGGCTATGTGCAATTGTTCTGATTCCAATCAACCTGGCAGGCGTCGGACGCTCCGGCTCTCGAGCTGGTCTGGTGACGCTTCTGGCGGGATTGATTATGTTCCTGATTTATGGCTCGGCCAAACAACGAACCGTTGTGCTTTCGGCAAGCCTGGCGGGAATTCTGGCCGCAGGGGTAATTTTGCCGGACCAGATCAGAGCCAGGTTTACCAATTTGTTTGTCTCGGCCGGATTCCAGGCTTTGACCACAGGAAAGACGACCCAATCCGGGGAGACAACAACTGACACCAGCGTAGCCGAAAGCTCCACTGAGGCCCGCATGTACCTGCTGCGGCGCAGCTTGATCCTGACGGCTAAGCACCCTCTCTTCGGAGTCGGACCGGACCAGTTTCAAGGAGCGGAGGCCGCCGACGCTTCTGCGAACGGGGTTCGAGGTGCATGGCACTTCACCCACAACACATACACCGAAATCTCCAGCGAAACAGGCATTCCCGGGTTGATTCTGTTCGCCGGTGCGCTGTTCGGCAGCTACCGCGGCCTGTCCGCTATACGAAAGCGCGGCAAGACTCGCCATATTCGGCAGATGGCCTTGTTCCTCCAGACAGCTTACTTCATGCTGATGGTTGGGGCTTTCTTCCTTAGTCTCGGCTATGGCGGTCTGCCCTTTGTGATGATTGGTTTGACCGAGGCATTCAAATTAGCTGTCAAGAAACACACGAGAGAATTCCGTGGCCAGATACCTCAAGCCGCTGGGAATCTCGCTGCCTAGTTTCGTAGCGCGCCAAAAGCGCGCGCCAGTTCTCCGATTTTTGCGTTATGCCCGCTTTACTTAGCCGGCATCGCACAATCGCTGTGGTAAATTCGCGCGTTCGGCGGTTATGCAAACGCCGGAGTTTCTTAATGGGTACCAGCTCCAGACTGGCAAGCATGAGAGGACTGGCGGCGACCAACTCTTCAAACTTCGCTATTGTCATTCGATTCAGGCCCCCAGCCATTTCGCCGAATCGGGCTGCGCCATCTGACTTAAAGGTGGCTCGCCAACGGATAAGAGCCTCTTCGCTAAATAGCAAATGAGCCCATGGAAAAACGGAAAATAAATGGCCGCCCAGAGGGTGGTACCAAGTTGGCCCGAAGCTGACGAACACCTCTCCTCCCGGCTGCAGATGCGTGTTCATTCGACGGAGAATTTCCGCCGGGTCGGCGAAATGCTCAAAGCGTCGACGGAAACCACAACGTCCGCAAGCTCCTGTGTTGAAGTCACGAAGGAACAAGAGCTTTGAATACCCGCTGCAAGTGACTTATATCTTGCTACTCGGAGAACTTCTTCGCGGATATCAATCCCAATCACGCGCTTGGCACCCCTTACAGCCATCTCCACTGCATCAACTCCCTCGCCGCAGCCAAAGTCGATGACCGTCTTCCCTGCGATGGTGTCAAAGATTTCTGCTCCCATGAGGGCCCCGAGACGCGACTTGCCCTCCTCCATGCTGGCGCTGCAGCATTTGGGATCTCTGGGGAAGAGAGTTTTTAGAATTCGATACTGAATGTTAGTTAGCATTTCGTCGTTAACGGTCGCCCCCACCGTCAAGAGGGACGCCTTGCCCGGATAGCAGTTTCACGTTGTCCGCTGCCCAAGCGGTCATATAAGCCTACTATCTTATCCTGACTGTTGTCTGCTCAGGCAGCGTGGTTGCCTGAGATATCCGGCAGCACCCCTGGGCGTAGTTTGCGGCACTTACCATAGATCGCAACACGACCTAGTACGCCGCTTTCTTTCCCTGTCGCCAGTCCACGAAGTCCCAGCTCCAGTAATACCCCTGCGACCATTCTTTGGCCGAGTACGGATAGCCTTCGTCATACATGTGCGAGAAGAGGTCGTCTCCACGTTGCCGCGCGTCCTCGTCGCCGGTCAGCCGCCAATACCATGCATATGCCGGCGCGACCAGGTTGTTGAGTTTCGCTCCGGTCCATTTCTGGCATCCCACCCAGCAGCGCTCGCCCGTGGGTTCCGGATTGTAATAAAAATGGTGTGCCTTATGGTCGTACCAGTTGTCCCAGATCTTGTCCAAAGTCAGCTTGATCACCACCGGAATGCGTTCATCGTGCGAGATCATGTACCAGCGAATCAGCGGGCGCATTGCCAGGCCCAGCATGAATACCTCATTGAACGAACGATCGGGACTACTGGTCGCGTTCACGTACAACTGGCCGAGTGCCGCCTCGGCGAAGTAAGGCAAGTCGTAATCTTCCTGTCCGGTGACCTCGCGCCTGGCCAGCCGTCCCTCGAAGGCGAAGGCGTTCTCCCGTATAGAAAAGTCATTGACCGATCCGCGAGAACCTTGGCCGCCGTCGGCGGTACTGATAACAGCGTCCCGGTAAGACGGGTCCTTGGTCAAACGATAGGCTGCCACCATAGTCCAAGGAAAGTAGAGAAACGCTTGTATGGCGGTAGGCCCATTTTGCTGAAACTTGTCACGCATGGCGGACGCGATGAAAACTCCGCAGTTTGCCCATGTTGGATCTCCCGTGTATTGCGCGATACGGAAGAAGGTCTCGTCGTTATAAAACCAGACGCGCGCGTTACTGCCAGTAGAATACGACACCGGATAGGGAGTGCCGGTGTTACTGAGGGTGACATGGCCGGCCGCGTCTGCCCACCCCAGCGGAGCCGCCGGGTCCTTCCGGTTCGCACACCGGGGATACTGCCTTAGGGCAGACCCGCCGCCGTCCTCACTGGAAGTCATGATGCGCTCCCAGGTCTTCAAACCGGGGATCGGCGGAAAGTCCTTGGGCGCGGCCAGCTTTGTCACCGGTAACGTAGCCGCCGTTAGCGTGTACTGAAAAGAGCTCGGGTTCTGTTCAGTGTCACGCGCTTCTGAGGTCTTCACCGTGATGCGATACTCACCTGGCCGTGTGGTCGCCGGAACCTTGGCAAACATGGTCACGTCTGGCTCGTACAAGACTAGCTCGTTGCCGTTGACGGAGAGCGGCGGCATCCGAACCGACTGCAGCCTACGCCAACTTAGGATGGTTCCGGGCGGATAGCCACTTACCGACCGAATGAATATCGCATGGTTCTGCGCTTCAGGCGCCGATTTGCCAGGCTGATACCCGCCGTACAAATAGTGTGTCCCTGTGCCCGCTGACTTGATATCGGCGACGGGCAACTTGTCGGTGCACGGCGTATCGAAGGCTGGATCAGTAACGCGCAGCTTGAAGGTAGTAGGACCGACGTAGGCGAGGCAGTAGGGATAATACCGTCCCGCCCCGAACTCATAAAGTCCGTCCGGCAGTTTGCCGGACGACGTGACGTACACCCGCGCACCTTCCTGATACAGATGTGGACGCTCGGAGGTGCACAGATCGGTTTGGGGATCGCACGTGATTCTTATCGCCCGGGCCACCTTGAATGCCATCACCTGGCCGTAACCGGCAAACGACATTCCGTTTACGCCGTCGCCTTTAACTTTTGGGTCGAGGTGAACCGGGGGCCCTCCCGGAGTGTCCGCTAGTTTGAAGCTGGAGCCTGACCAGTTCCGCACGTAATAGACTTTGCCGTGGTCCTTATTCCAGTCAACCAGCCCTCCTGGCAACCGTCCCGTGGACACAAGCTTGACTTCCGTGCCATCCGGAAGGCCCCCGAAGGGCATGAGCGTACTTGATGTGCAGGTGTCTGAATTGAAATCGCATCCCGCAATTACGATGTCCGGGCGGGTAACCAGCTTCGCACCGTCGTTGTAAATTCCTAAGGGTTCCCGATCCGGCCAGGTATAGGGCCCAACGAACACGGTCCTCGAACCTACCCACGAGATCGGGTCGCCCTGTTCGGTGAGGTCGCGCGCTGGAAATATAGTCTCAGATCTTGCAGGCGAAGCCGCCAGAGACAACAGAATCAGAACGGGTACAAGCCAGCGTTGCATCGAGTTCTCCAGTCGCCACGCCCTGTAAGGATGGCGTTTGGTCCAACCTCCCTCTTGACCGGCGAATTGCATTTACGGGCGCCAGACAGGAGGCACAAACTCTACCGGATCCCGGTGCTCATCATTGTAGACGGCGCTGTGTCAGTTTCGTTTCGGTAGACTGTCCCGGCCAACCTGGGTGAAGAGCGCCCATGCCCCTCGAACTATGCTGGCAACCCACAGCGATGGACGCAGACTTGGCGCCCCACGCTCTCCAATCGCCAGGTGCAGGTTTGTGACTCTTCGCCCTCTTGGCGGGCGCTTCGTCCGCTGCAACCGAGCTAAAAGCTGATAGGTAATCCAGCGTTATGTTGAACTAATTCTTCTGGCTCTCCCTCAACTTTTTCGACGTGGCTTCCACTCCCTGGGCCAGCTTCACTTTGTGCGCGTCAAGTTGCTTCGCAACCTCGGCATCGTGCAGCCCGATGATCTGCGCCGCCAGAATGCCAGCATTTGTCGCGCCCGGTTCGCCGATGGCTACCGTCGCGACGGGGATCCCCGCAGACATCTGCACCATGGCGAGCAGCGAGTCGAGACCGAGCAGTGCGGTCGACGGAATCGGTACGGCGATGACCGGCAGCGTGGTCTCGGCGGCGATGACTCCCGCGAGGTGCGCCGCGACGCCGCTGCCGGTCACGGTGAGGGTGTCGGTGCCGGTGGGAGTGCTGCTGCCCACGGCGATGGCATGGTGGAGGCGGCGGCGCCGGGAGCGGCGATTGGGTTGGGACTGTAAGCTGACGGTAGTGCCGGTGGGCATACCGGAGGCCGAAAGAGTCATGGGGTTGTTAAAGCAGTACCATTCCGAAGAAATCAGTCGCTGCAGATGGGCCTCGTGCATCCAGGTTTTCGATGTACGAACGCGTGGCATTCTGCGCACAGCGTGATCAGATTTTGTTCCTCATCTCCACCCGACTGGCTGCGGAAGTGCTGGTGGTGCACCTGGAGATGAAGCATGCTGCCACACATCTGGCACCGCCAATGGTCGCGTTCCAGCACCTGCCGATGTAATTCACGATAGCTCGTCGAATCGAGCCTGAGTCGCGGGCTTTTGCAACGGACCTTCTTCATGAAGCCTTCCGGTTGACCTCGGAGAGAAAGACCTCCTGTTGCTCGCCGGGCAGGAACTTGTAATAGCGTGAGATGGAATGCAGGAGCATATCGGGTTGCTCCCCGTCCGAGTTTGCCCCGGCCAGGAAATCCGCACAGATCATCTCCAGACAATAGCCGCGGGACTTGTCCGTGCCCAGCATCAGCGCCGCCGTCTCAATTGCCTGCTCAATCACCGGGATCTGGCTCTTGTAGAACTTGAAATAGATGATCTCGGTCGGTTCGCTGTCCTTGCCCGGTGAGCTGTTTCTCCACTTCCCGCTTGAACTGATCCCGCGGCAGGATCGGGCTTTGTGCAGCCATGTTGCACAATCGAAATCGCTTCCCGTCTGCTCGCGCGACCTTGGTCAACTCCAGCCCCTTGGTCCAGCCCACCTGTTTCAATTCCCGCCGGACCTGCGGCGGCAAGTGTTCGTGAATCGACATCAGATAGTATGCGTTGCGGCGCGAATCGGGAAAACGTCTTTGCAGAAATTCATCGAACGACTTCAAGTTTTCGAGCCGCCAGTACTGACCCGCCCGCACCTCGCACAAATACCTGCCCAGATCGACGAAGCGCGTGTCGCGCTCCTCTTCTTTTCCTGCTTTTCCCACGCCAGGATCTCGTCGATCTTGGTCAGAACAAAGAGAGCACGCTTGCGATTGAGCTTGGGCGGCATGGCGGACTCCTAATACGAAAGTTCGTCAAACAGACCAAGATCAACTCCGGGCTTGCTGCACAAGTGCAGCTTCGGCCTAGATCGCTTATCGAGGCAAGCCCGACTAAGGGACAGGTTGTGCACGGGTTTTGTGGAAAGCGGATGCCGCTATGCGGCAGGAACTAGGCCGGACTTCGATTCGTCGGACTGTGTCATCGACCAGGTTGCCGAACTCCTGCCGCTGTTCTTCAGAAATGGTGGCCCGCAGGTACTGAACTTCGACCAGCCGCTTGCGCACGAAAACAACTTGGGCTACTTCGTTGATGCCGGTCATCCACGAATAGCAGACCAGTTGCGGATCCAGCGCCGTAATGCCGGCCGGTTCTTCCGGATATCGCGGAGCTGTCTTCCATTCCAGAACGCAGGGCGTACCGTCCAGTTCGCCGATGGCATCGACGTAGGAGACGAAATGTTGCCGAACCAAAGCGTCGGCGAACTGAATCTGCTGGCTGAACGAGGGCGCCGAATTCGAACGCGGCCGTCCTGAACGAAGCGCTCCAGCAACTGGACGCCTTGTCTGCAACATCCGGTCCCAGGTGTCGCCGCCGGGTAGGTCAGGTCCGCTGTCCTTGCTCAGCCCACTGCTCGGAACAAAACAGCCACCGGGTCTTCACGACGAAAAAGGCGGCACAGCCTGTTCGAAGGCTCGACCAAAAAGCATGGCGGCGCGCGTGTCCTTCTCTCTGCCATCCGTCGAGGTAGCGGTGCCGGTAACAGCGCGGGCAACTCAGGTACTGGCTGATCTGGGTGTAGGAATAGGTCATCGAGGACGCCTCCGCATCGTTGGAGTGACCCGTTACTCGGTGCGAGCCGTGGATAGTTCTTCCCATTGGCTGGCGGGCGCGAAGCCATCGAGGTTGATCAGCGAAATGCCGTTGATCACGGCTGTGGCTGATCTTGACGACGCCGCGGAGTCCGGGCAAAGCCTTCTCATCGACCTGCTCGTGCCAGAAGTTCCGGATCATAGAGAAAATCCCGCAGGAACCAGCCCAGCTTCCACATCGCCTTCTGTGTGCAGTAGAGCCGGCCGATGAGGGGCTGCCCGGCCAGAGCGCCGGGCTCGAGCACGGAGAGTCGGAGGACGATAGAACGGCTTCCGGGCATGCCAGTGGAACCGGGCGCCATCGACGCGAACGAGATAGACGCCGTCGGGAATCTCCGGACGTGGATCGCGCGCCGTTTCAGCGAGGCCTGGGACTTTGCGGTTCATGCGGCCCCCTCCCTGCTTGGCTGCGGTAGCTGTTGAGCTGGCAGAGCAGGGCATTTCGGTCCTTTTCGGCCGCAGTCGGCCAGTTGTGCGACGAAGTTCTCGACTTGTTCCCTGCTGGCCTCTCGGAGCGTCTTGGTGCCGCAGAATTCGACGGCGTAGGCCTTGACCAGTTCGGGGTCGAGCTTGTGCTGGCGGATGATCTGGCACAGACGATCGCGGACCTTGGGGCCGCTGCCATTGCCGTTCGTTCCATTCGCATTTTTCTGGAGGAAACTTCTCGACCCGGGAGAGGGAACTGGCTCGGATTCAGACTGTTCCAATTTCTTCGACCGAGCAGATGCCGATGCCGTAGGCCTTGCGCAGGGCGCGGTTGACGGCTCGGGTTTCGGCGATGCGCATTTCGGCGCCGCGGACGACTAGCGAGGAAACGTTGGAGGGTCTGCGTCGCCGTAGCCGACGAAGCCCGCGGAACCCTTGGACGGGTAGACCGTAGCCTTGAGGACGAAGCGATTTGCCCCCGAATCACACAGCGAATCGACGGCTTCGACATGGATGCCGCGGCACCTCTTGCGACGCGCCAGACCTCACCAACCCTGTGTGCGTTACATACCAGTTTCCGTCAATGATTTGTAACTCACCTTTGTCGATGGAGAATTCGTAGTCAAGGCCTAATGTTTTCAGCTGGGCGATCAAGTGTGGTGGGAGCGCCCACGCCCATCGCTCGCTTTGCGATGCGGAGATTTCTCCGGAAGGCCTTAACTCGAAGATTGTGGGCGGTATTCAGTGTTGGCGCACTCTGGAGCGTGTTGATTGGCCTTATTTCAGTTCCTTTCACGAGCAGAATGTCATACAATGTCATCCAAAGGATGCCATTCTGGAGAGCGTCTTGTCAAGAGAAATATGAATTACAGTGTTAAAATTTCCTTGAAAATGACAGCGAAGGACACAAGGCTAACTTTTCGGGTCCGCTCTGAACTAAAGAAGAGATTGGAGTCAGTTGCGGCGGCAGAGGGCAGGAGTGTCGCTCAGGTCTGCGATGCATTCCTCCAAGCAGGACTGATTGCTTACGATAAGGAAGGTGAGCGATATGTCAGGCGACTTCTCGCTCGGAGCGAGGCACCGCCGAAACATTCGGTAGACCTAGACTCGTTCTTCAGAACATACCTGATTTCGTAGTGCCGCGGAGATAAGACGCAAGACTTTAGATTTCGCACAAGCAGCGGACCCAAGACATAAGCTGTGACAGGAAAATGGTTCCTCACACCTGCTTCGTGGTCGATCCACAGCTGCAGTGGTGATCGTAGCGAAAAAAACCGAAACTAATAAGCTGTTCTCAACTTCCAAACCGGAGGCGTGATCGTGAGTGATGACAATAGCGGCCAGTCCGCTTCGTTGAAAAAGATCGAGGCGAATCGCCGCAACGCGCTGCGCTCGACTGGGCCTAGGACCGAAGCAGGGAAGAAACAGTCACGGCGCAATGCGCTTAGGCATGGCATACTTACCTCCGCACTGCTTATCACTGACGGTTCATGCGCGGAATACACCGCCGAATTCAACGCATTGCTGGGCGGCCTTCGCCAGGACCTCGCGCCGGTGGGCACGCTTGAAGAAATGCTGGTCGAGAAGATAGCGGTTTGCTGGTGGCGTCAGAAGCGCGCCCTAAAGTGCGAGGTGGGGATGGTACGAACGGGCCTTTATACGCAGGCGCGGGCGAATAGTGTCGGAACTTATGGAAGACGCAATGGACCCTCAATCAAGCCGGGAGCGTGCCGCGATAAGCGATCACCTCTGGTTGCCTTTAGGGAATGATCTCGACCGCATCCTACGCTACGAAACAACCGTCCAACGCCAACTTGTATACGCCATCAATCAACTAGAGCGCTTGCAACGGTCACGCAAAGGGGAACACGTACCGGCGCCCGTGAGCGTTCAGGTTTCAAGCGATGAGTGAAACTGGTTCGATTCGTCCGCGCTCGGCGACGGATAGGACGTTTTTCTGATTCGAATGCCAATGCATAACTCCTGAGTCTGGTCTCGGCCAGAAGTCTCCAGATTCACATGCCCCGCTTTTGGGGTGCAAAGTGGATACCTAGCGAGCAACACCTCGGATCCCAAATCGCGGGTGGAACCGTTCACCATCGGCTCACATCTGCTCGTGGCACCTTAGCTGGTAATCAGAACTGTTTGGTACGCAGTAGAAACAAGACGTGTCAACTTGGCTGGGGATTGGGGATTCTGCGAAACGAAGCCAAAAAGTCCTCTATTTTCAATATGAGCTCTTTGCCGCTCATCATCACTCATTGTCATTCAGCCCCATACCTGCTACCGAGAAAGGCAAGCGGGACAAACCAAGACCGAAGGAAGTCCCAGTATCCCCGGACCTGAGGCGGGGCAGGTCATTGGCGTCTTGCAGTCAGAGAGCAAACAGTAAGTGTTGCCTCTGCGACCACTGCGACGGTCGCGGCGGCAGCGCGGCTGAGCCAGGTTGCAGCCGTTCCTGAAATGCCAGGACTTAGGCCTACTCCATAACTTCGCTATACAGGAAGTCCTTGCCCCAATCTGTGGCGTGTCTCGCCCCGCGCAGAGCCGTGGCCAATTGCTCCAGGTGCCGCATACTGTACAGCAGGGCGTGGAAGTCCATCTTGCGCCTGCTGGCACGGACAGTTCCGGCAGTGCGGGTCGGGAACTCCATCATGATAGTCATAATAGTCATATCTTCGTCGGTGACGGTGGAGAGGTACTCGCGATACTCTGCGCGGGCCCGACGCCGATGCTGAAGAGGTCCGCGACGCTCCCTGTTGTTTGAGTCTCGAAGGCAGTGACTGGAGAACCTGTCAGCGGCTCGGCGTAGCGTAGCTCGCAGGCAAAGATGTGCAACAGAAACTCGCGCACGTTCTTGGCCAGTGCGATGCTAAGAGGCACGTCCAGCACCGACGTGGGCTGCTTGTCGAACCACTGGCGCCATTTCTTGGTCTCCGATTCGTTGGCCGCCAAAAGCTCTGCAAACGAGATTTGTGCCTTGCTCGCGCTCAGGCCAGATGGCTCTCTTTTAGCTTGCGGGATTTGGCTTCCACGCCCTGGGCCAGCTTCACTTTGTGTGCATCGAGTTTCTTCGCGACCTCGGCATCGTGCAGCCCGATGATCTGCGCCGCCAGAATGCCAGCGTTCGTCGCGCCCGGCTTACCAATGGCGACGGTGGCGACGGGGATTCCCGCAGGCATCTGCACCATCGCGAGCAGTGAGTCGAGGCCGAGCAGTGCAGTCGACGGAATCGGTACGGCGATGACCGGCAGCGTGGTTTCGGCAGCGATGACTCCCGCCAGGTGCGCAGCTCCGCCGGCTCCCGCAATCACGACCTCCACGCCGCGCGCCCTCAGTCCGCGCGAGTATTCGCTGGTGCGTGCCGGGGAACGGTGGGCCGAGGTGATGTCGATTTCGTAGGCGATGCCGAAATCGGCGAGCGCTTTGGCGGCCTCGTTCATGATGTCGAGGTCCGAATCGCTACCCATGACGATGGAGACGAGAGGTTTATTGGACATAATTCCGTCTATTTTACTTTGTTATGGCTTTTTAGCCGCTTCCACAAATTGAACCTGAGCGCAGCCACCATTTTCAAGTACCACGTCGTCAGGATTTTCGTAGCTGAAGTCAGCGGCCACAAACGTCTTGCCCGGGCTCAGCGCCGTGACCTGGTACTTGCCCGGCGTAACCCGCATTTCGAACTTCCCTGCCGCATTCGTTTCTGCAGTGATGACGCCGCCCGGTCCGGTAGCCTCGACCTGCACCCCTTCCAAAGGGAAGGCGTACGAAATTCCACCCACGGCACCCTGAATTTTGGCACGGTTTGAGTTGTGGTCGATCATGTCAACTTGATCCAGCGCTGACTGCTTGCTATCCGTCGGGCCAGAATTGCCACATCCGTCGATTACCCAGGCGTCATTGTCGGTTTGCCGCTGCAGGAAGAGCAAGTACGAGGCCCCCTGCTTCCAGTCGAACGCCTTACGCGCGCTGTCGCTGGCCACATAAACCCTGAAGAGTCGGGACGCCTCACCGCGGAGCGTCTGCTCGATTGTCATCGAATAGTAAGTGCCGGTTAAGTCGTCATAACTGTGCTTCACTGGAGTAACCCCTGTGAGCTTCGCGATCACAACCGCTTTACTGTGGAAGTATTCGGCGCAAATCAGCCTCGGTCGCGGTACGTTACACAGCGCGCCCGCCTGACTCCCTAACAACACCAACAAAAGCATTGTCCCACACGTTCGCATCGGCTAGGAGTTCTTCCCCCGCAAGTGTTGTAGCCCCCGCGCGGCAATGTCCTTGCGGTAGTGCATCCCGTCGAAGCGGATCTTCATGACCGCGTCGTAGGCGCGCTCCACCGCTTCCGGCAGATCGCTACCGCGTGCGGTCACGCCCAGCACGCGTCCACCCGAAGTGTAAAAGGCGCCGTCGCGGCGATTGGTGCCGGCGTGAAAGACCTTCACGCCATACATGCGGTCGGCTTCTTCGATGCCGGTGATGAGCTTGCCCACTTCATACGAACCGGGATAGCCACCCGACGACATCACGACGCACACCGCCGGCTCGGACGTCCAGCGGAAGTCGCCTTCGCTGACTCGGCCTTCGATGGAAGCCTCGATCGCCTCCAGCAGGTCGCTCTCCATCCGCATCATGATGGGCTGCGTCTCGGGATCGCCGAAGCGGCAATTGAACTCCAGCACCATCGGCCCGCGTGCGGTCATCATGATGCCGCAATAAAGGATGCCCCTGTACTCCGCGCCCTCCGCCTTCATGCCTGCAACCACCGGGCGCGCGATGTGCGTCACCAGCCATTCGCGCATGCCGGCGTCGATAATCTGGTCGGTGGAGTAAGCGCCCATGCCGCCGGTGTTCGGCCCTTCGTCGTGGTCATAGATGCGCTTGTGGTCCTGCGAGGCCACGAGCGGAACGACGCGCTCTCCATCAGCTCATCACCAGGAAGGAAAGCTCCTCTCCCTCGAGAAATTCCTCCAGCACCACCCGCGCGCCGGCTTCGCCCAGCATTTTGCCGCTAAGCATCTCTTCGGCGACGCGCTGCGCTTCGTCCTTGGTCTGCGCGATGACCACGCCTTTGCCAGCCGCCAAGCCGTCGGCCTTCACAACGATAGGAGTGTGGAAGTGCGCCAGCGCCGACTTTAGTTCGTCTGGCTTCGAGCAGATCGCGTAATGCGCCGTCGGAATCCGATGCCGCTGCATGAATTCTTTGGAAAAACTCTTGCTGGACTCCAGTTGTGCCGCAGCGCGGGTAGGACCGAAAATAGGCCAGCCGCGGCGCTGAAATTCGTCCACCACACCCAAGGTCAGGGGCAGCTCCGGGCCGACCACGGTGACGTCCGGGATTCAGTCGGCCGGCGAGCTGCACGATCGAGTCGAGGCTCTTGAGGTCGACCGCTACACATTCGGCATCGGCCGCAATTCCGCCGCTGCCGGGCGCGCAGTACAGTTTGGTGATGCGCGGCGATTGCCGCAGTTTCCACACCATTGCGTGCTCGCGACCACCACTTCCGAGGACCAGAACCTTCATAAGGGGACTTCCGCGCTTTCGAACAGGGCACGGTTCACCCAACCTTTCGAAAGGAAAGAGTAGGGTTGAATCGCGGGGCGTGTCAAACGTTCGCCGCTTAGACATAGAATGGGGGCATCGCGCGAAGTAGCGCGCATCGCGACCAAATGGCGGATTCGACTACAGACCCGGTAGACACTGGATTCGAGGGCCGGGGGCTCGGCAGTCATCCTTCGCTCGAGGGCGTGCACGGCACCGTCACCGTTCCGCACCACGAGGCCGGGTTCTGGCAGAACTGGCGCGCCTTCGTAGGGCCGGCGATCCTGGTCAGCGTCGGCTACATGGACCCGGGCAACTGGGGCACCGACCTGCAAGCCGGCGCGCAGTTCAAGTACAACCTGCTCTGGGTGGTCGGCCTCGCCAGCCTGATGGCGATCTTCATGCAGGTGATTTCGGCGCGGCTCGGCGTGGTGACCGGAAAGGACCTCGCGCAATGCTGCCGCGACTGGTATCCCAGGCTGGACGCGCTGGCCCAACTGGCTTCTTAGCGAGATCGCGGTTGCCGCCTGCGACCTGGCGGAGGTGCTGGGCAGCGCCGTGGCGCTGAACCTGCTCTTCCACATCCCGCTGTTCTGGGCGGTGGTCATCACCGGACTCGATGTCCTGCTGCTGCTCGGCCTGCAGCGCTTCGGCATGCGGACCATCGAGGCCGTGGTGCTGGTGCTGATCGGCACCATCGCCGTCTGCTACTTCATCGAGATCTTCGTGCTGCCGCAGACGCAGCCCAGCTTTGCCGGAGATGGCGCGCGCGCTCGTATCTCCGCACTTCCGGCAGGCGGGGATGCTCTACCTTGCCATCGGCATCATTGGCGCGACGGTGATGCCGCACAACCTTTACCTGCACTCGGCGCTGGTGCAGAGCCGCAAGCTGCAGAAGGACGAGCCCTCGATGCGCAGCGCCATCCGCTTCAACACCATCGATTCGGTGGTGGCGCTGACGATCGCCTTCTTCGTGAACTCCGCGATCCTGGTGCTGGCGGCGATGGTGTTCTTCGGCAAGGAGAGCGTCACGGTTCCCGGCGGCCAGATCGTGCACTTCAGCCCCGACAGCGACTGGATCCGCGTCGCCTATCTTGACGCTGGCGCCGCTGCTGGGCACGACCGCAGCGAGCACGCTGTTCGCCGTGGCGCTGTTGGCCAGCGGACAGAGCAGCACCATCACCGGCACGCTCGCCGGACAAGTGGTGATGGAAGGCTTCATGAACTGGCGGATCAAGCCGTGGGTACGGCGGCTGATCACGCGAGCTCTGGCCATTCTTCCGGCCGTCCTGGTCATTGGCCTGCGCGGCGACAGCAGCGTCACCGACCTGCTGACGCTGAGTCAGGTGGTGCTGGCGCTGCAGTTGCCGTTCGCCATGTTTCCGCTGCTGCACTTCACCAGCTCGCGCAAGCGCATGGGCAAATGGCGCAACGGATGGTTCCTGCTGGCCACGGGCTGGGCCAGTGCTATCCTGATCACCGCCATGGACGTTTACGGCCTGCCCGATTCGCTGCACACGGCGTGGCGCGTGATCACGGGAAATTAGACGCCACAGGATGTACCACCATGTATGACACGATTCTGGTCACGCTGGATGGCACGCCGACGGACCGCGCCATCATCGAGCACATCAAGAAACTGGCCGCCTGCCAGCACAGCCGTCTGGTGCTGCTGCACGTGGCCGACGGATGGGCGGCGCGCACGTACGGCCCTGACGCGGTGAGCCCCGAGATCTCGGCCGATCTCGCCTACCTCGAAAAAGTGCGCGCCGAATTTGAAGCCGCCGGCCTTCCCGCGCAGTCGGAACTGGCCTTTGGCGATTCCGCCACCGAAATCATCAAGTGGGTGGAACAGACGGGCTGCGACCTGGTGGCCATGAGCACCCACGGGCATGGCCTGCTGCAGGATATCTTTCGCGGCACGACGGCCACCCGGGTCCAGCACAACGTCAGCGTTCCAGTTCTGCTACTCCGCGCGAAATAGGCTCCCCCCTTCGCCAAATGAACGGCGATCAGGGTGGGACTGCCTCGCATTCTTCAGGTCCCAATTCACTGGCCGAGCATTCCCTTCTTCACGTCGGCGGTGGGGGGCTTGGGGCCGAGCCATATGGAGAGCAGTGCCTCTTCGAAGGGCTGTCCAGCGATGGTGACTTTGTCTTTGCCGTTGATGGCCATGGTCGTGCCGGTGCCAGGGACGTAGGTGAAGACCATCTCGTCGCCAGACTTCAAGTCTTCGAGCGCGCCATTCAACTTATCAATGTCGGCCTTCATGGATTTCACGGCATCGGGAGCGTTGTCGGCGAAGCCCTCGTTGAAAGCGTCGGCCATTTGGCTCTTGCTGGGGTGATACAGGAAGCGCATGACGATGCGCTTGGGCGTATCGGATTTCATGATGGCGCTCGGGTCGGACGACTTCTGCTCAAGGTAGAGGCCGGCGACGTAAACCTTGACGAAGACCTTGGTGCGGAGGCCGAGGCCGTTGAGGACCAGCGACTTGCCAGCGACCTGCTGGGAGTCGGGAAGGGTGACGCCGACGAGGGCTGGCCGCCTGCAGATGCAAAGCAGAGAGACCTACGATCAAGATAAGGGCTAGCGATAGAAGAGCTTTACGCATGTGTGGCTCCTGAAGGAGATAAGTGTGATGGGCAAGCGTAGCACGAGGCGCGGCGGCGAGTGACGTGTGAGTAGGGGTGAGGCATCGGGCCGCTCCCAGTTTGGGAATTGGAGGGGATGTACCCCCCTCCCCCCTCCCTTTTTGCAAATTCCTCATTCCATTGGAGATAGAGGTCGTAGTCCGCGCAAAATATTCTGCCCGTGGGACTTAGAGGCAAAGTCTTCTTAACAAAAGAGTTAGGAAGGACATTCGAGGGATGAAAGCGGGAATGAGAGGGTTGGCGGGCCAATGAACAACAGCGATCAGCGCACTTCACAGGTCGAACCACCTACTGGGGGTGAGGGTAGTGTCCGGCTGCCGACTCAGTGGAAGACAGCTCTCCCTCATCGTTCCACCGGCCAATTTAGGCGAGGTTAGGAGACCGCGCTAGGACACAGGTCACGGTGGAGTGTGATAAGGCGAGTGGATAGTGGATAGAAGGTTTCGAGTTTCAGGAAATCCAGGCTAAAGCCCAAAAGGTGGGCGCCCCCCCCGCGGCGGGCTCAGGACAGGCTCTGGAGCAGGCAGGTTGTCATCGGAGCGACAACCACCGCTGACACTGATGTCCTTGGTGTTAGAAACGAGAACCCCCACTCAAGCGGCGAAAAGCGGGCTGCTTGAATGGGGCACCCTCTCGTGTAAGTTTTTTCTTATCAATAAGTTGATTGGGTGGGCCACATGCCAGTGAAGGAGTGTTTGGCCAGTTCTACGAAAACCTTCTGAAAAAGGGGATGCGAGCGGAAATGGCGCGGCTGACCCTGGCGCGCAAGATCGCCGCTATTACTTTGCATGTGTGGAAGAAAGGAGAGGCGTTCGACGCCAAGTATGTGAAGCCACAAGCCGCTTGAGCGCGCGGCACCGCAGGAGAAGGGCGAGTTTCACTCCGCGTTTTTCTGTTCGGGCTGCGAGCTCGGGTTCGAGGGTAAGTATCCTGGCCGGGTTAGGCTGCGTGCGCCACGGGCGCCAAGTCTCACGGGGCACCGTATGCTCCCTCGGATAACCCAACAAAGCCATACTGGCCGCGGCTCGGACCGCGAGTCTCAGATAGAACCATGGTTGGCCCGCTGGACGGGACCACCGTCAGGCTTGGGTAGCTTCCGCTAACGAAGAATGCCGTAGCGCGGAAATGAAAACCACCGAAGAGCTGCGCGTCGCCACCACTCCAGCGCGACCAAAGGGGCTGGATGTCAGAGAAATATCTCGGCTCCGGCGCAGGGAGAAGTGTTTTCTCTTGACATCCCCTTTTATAGAACCCGCCGACATGTACAGATCTGCGCAGACTACGCTGCAGGCGGGAATCGCCAATGAACTGAGTTCGAGGCGTCCCTGCACCCAGGTTAGCCCAAAAGATGGGCGAACCTGGGGCACCCGGCCGCGATTCCATGCCCCGCTCGAACTCAGCTCGGTGATCACATGCCCCGCCAAATCGTACAGATAATCTACACTGACACCGCCGCTGGTGCGCCGGACCCGCTGCCCTTCGGCATTGTAAACATAGGAAGCGACACTGCCGCTATTCACTTGGGTTATGCGGCCTTCCGCGTCGTATTTGTAGCTGTAGCTTCCGTCGCCGGTGACGTCTCCGGCGGCGTCGTAACCATAGCCGGTGGCGATGAGGATTGGATCCTCAATGCTGGCTGAGCAAGGTCAGGGGGAGCCCTAGTGCCACGGGCTGAGCGTAGTCCCTGGACTCCGCACAATCGCCAACTGAAGGCAATTGTGGACCACCCGCGATGATAGTGCAGCAGCCCTGTGTGGACTGCGGCCGAGTCGCTGGTGGGGCGAAAATCCCCACCCCGCCAAAAAGGAAGGCGGAGTGGGGCACCGCAGTTCTGTAAGTCTATGTAGAGGAGTAAGTTAGCGGGGCGGGCCACCCGCCGCTTTTCGCTCGCCGTGCCGATGCTGCCCGATGGAGCCACTGACGCAAGCAAGCCGCCCCGAGGGACGGCTTGCGGTTGGATCGAAGGGACGCAGAAAAACCTACTAAACTGAAGCAAGGCGACTGAGGCCGAACGCTACTACATCTTCGACCTCCGGCGGAACATCAGCCCACTCTTGAACACTCTCACCAAACTCATATGAGGCTTGATGTTTGGCATCATCGACATTCATATGCCAAGTATCGCCGACACATTTCCCGCCTATGCCATACCGGTAGAGGAATGTCCCATCTGGGTTTTCCTCGATCACTAAGAAGTGTGCGCCACCCAGCTCTTGCCGTGTATCCTTGCCGCCTGTGAGTGCTGGAGGAAGCCCCGTAAAGTGCTTCACCTTAGAAGCCTCTTCGCCACTTGGAATAATTGCCAACAGTCGCATGTCAGTAGTCCTATGGATTTGTGATTCCCACGTGGGAATTCTCGGTTATGGTTCTGCCATCTGAGCCTATGGACTCGAAGTGAACATGGGACCCGATTCTCCGTGCGCCCCCGTCAATCGGCTGACTCATCCTGTATTTCGCGTGCCGTCGGCAGAACGAAACAACGCCTGGCAGTATCTCCTTTGAGCCGATCCGAAGGATGTTCGCTTTAACAGCATTTTCTGCGGTTGTCGCACCACCTCCGACGTTTCCTAGCCCTTTTGTCATCGCTGCCACTTCGGAGGCGGATTCACCTGCTTCTATCTTGACAGCTCCGCGCAGCTTCAGCAGTATCCCCTGCTTCACCTGCACCGGGAATAGCCGTCATTACAACCGTGCCTACTGCGACGCCAATCGCCTCTCCGTTACCATTAATTACGCCTGTTGCCGTTGTGGTAACGCTGGACTTCACTCCCCTAAATGTAGCCACGGGATGAGCTACTGCCATGCCGACGGCTTTTCCTGTGAGGACCGGGTGTTGAACCATTGTGACAAGCGGTCGCCACGTTGCGTTGGATAACCCCTTCCAGAAATCGCCCCACCATCCGTGCCCGTAAGCATCCACAATGCCGAGCGGATTGTTTCCGACGTAGGCATACAAATTGAGCGTCTGAGGATTACTCAAAGTCGCAAACGGGACTGGTACAGGAGCATCACTCCAGTCTGGGGACATGAACCGGCCCATTGAGCTTGCGTAGTACCTAGCCCCGAAGTAGTCGTTGCCTGATTCGGCATCGCGTTCTTTGCCGGGTAAAATGAGTTGGCCCCGGGTTTGGTGCCGATGACCCCTCGCCAAACGGGTAGCTGGTCCAGGTCGAATAGATCGTCCCGTTCAGCGCGGAGCGCGCGCGCTCCGTGCCCAGCCAGTCGGAATGCGTGAAATACGTCGTATTGTTCTGATAGGTCGCGATATGTTGCCCACCAGCGTAGATTTCGCCGCGATTCCATGCCCCGCTCGAATCTGTTCGGAGAGGACATCCCGAATTACCTCGACGAAATCTACACGCACCCCTGGTCGTGAAGCTGCATCCGCAGGGGTGAGGGCACCCACGTTAGGCCAAAAGAGGGCCGAACGTGGGGCACCAGATTGATGCCTGGGCCACCGCCAGGGCAGAATATCGGGATTTCCGACAGTCCATTCCCGAGGGGTACGACCATCGAAAGGTGGTAGATGCGATTACGAACGAGGAGAAGTGGTTCCTTGGGCAGCTTGCCATTGCGAAAGAGAAGTTCAAGAAGTATCTCGACATCAGCCGGTGACAAGAAGAGAGAAGAAATGTGGGTCACCCGTCTGTTCGTTTACTTTCGTGCGACGATGTACAGATCTGCGCAGACTACGCTGCAGGCGGGAATCGCCAATGAACTGAGTTCGAGGCGTCCCTGCACCCAGGTTAGCCCAAAAGATGGGCGAACCTGGGGCACCCGGCCGCCCCGAGGGACGGCTTGCGGTTGGCTTCTATGGGTTGGGCTGGCGTGCGGCTTCACCCTGGAGGATGGCTTTGAACTCGTCGTCTAGCTTCTCATCCCGTCCGAAGCGATCCTTCTGGAACAAGATCGTGCTGCCTCTGATCTGGACATCTTCGCTCTGAACTGGGCCGGGGAGCGTTTCGCCCTCTTTCGCAACCGTCCGGCTCACTAGGCGGTACTCCACATGAAGGATGTTGCCGGTGAGCTTCCATGTGCCCAGGTACACGACTCGACCATCCCCTTGACTCACCCCTTCGGAATTGGGGCCTTGGATGACCGTTCCATACAGCAGAACGAACCTTTGATCGGGGCTGAAGTAGACGACTGCCGCTTCCGCATAACGCTGCTTCAATTCAAGCTCAGTGGGCGGCTTTTTCCACGTCACATCTGTTTGCCGCCAAGCACCTGTGGGCGACCCAACTTGAGCACTCAGAGAAGCGCCACCCAGCAAGCACAACGATATGCAGATATATCTCAGGATCATTGTGGTTTCACCACCGAAGTATCGACGCTGACTCCCGTCCATGCGTTTCCAAAATGGCTCGCCATGTAATTGATCATCGTCGTGTCTCGGCCATACGAAAGGCAGCCATGTGTCCAGCCTTCTGAGTGGAAGGCATCGCCGAACTGTCCATGGAAGTAACGGCCTGATGTGTCGTTGGGATCGAGCGGGTTTAGTCTCGCTCGCATCGGCCCATACGCCTGGTACACCGCGTTTGCGTAAGCGTTGAGGCTTGGATCGATTTTCTGATACCCATAAATGACGGGCGGGTTGTTGTCGGGGCTAGCTGGATTCGGTGCAGTCGGCGGCGGATCAAACCTTCCAAGGATTTGATAGTTCCCGTCCTTGATCGCTCCGGTATCCGCATAGTTGTTGTTCCCTGAGAAGCCCGTTCCAGTCGCCACGACTTTGTTCTGATCGTAGAGCGTCAGATTGTACGTTGTCGCTCCTTGCTTGTTGACACCGGTTGCCTGCGCGACGAGGAGGCCAGCGTATCCCTTGTCTTTGGTGGCGTTGCCGTCCGCATCGTGATAGACATGCCCTTTCTGCCACTGCCATTTGTTGTCAACATTGAACCAGTCGTGGCCGTTCGGGTCAGCCTTCGAAAGCGGATTGTTCAGCACATAGCTGTACAGGTTGAGACTCTGTGGATCGGCGAGATCGGCATACGGAACCGCCTGTGTTTGGAGTCCCAATCGGGCGACATGAACCGGCCCATCGCAGACGCGTAGTACCTTGCCCCGAAGTTGTCGTTGCCTGATTCGGTATCACGTTCTTTGCCGGTGAAGCGGGATGTGTTAACGCAAAGAGCCGTCGTAGATTCAGCATGTCGCATCATAACGATGTTCGGCCAACCAAAGAAACCAGCCTATAGAGCCGCACGAGCCCCAACGTCGGCCAAGAGAGTTATGATGACCCCGGTCGCCCATTTTGCATAAGGGGGCTTCATGATGAGTGGATCGGCTAGGTCTCTCAGCATCGAGATACTTTGATATCCAACCATGACTGTGAGGATCGCGCAGCCAGCCAGCGATAAAGTCGCACCCGCCCTTTGGTGAGTTCCTAGCGACAGGACAGCTCCGGCTATTAGCAGCAGCGGCCCGATGAACATCCATGAGTACCAAAGCAACGCCTTACCTATGTAGGCGAGGGTCAACTCCCCTGCGCCGCCGAGCGCGACGAAGAGCCATGAGATAACAGAAGCCCAGAGCAGGCCCACGATTAGAAGGAAGATCGAGATAGAAGATCGTGTCATTGTTGCCCCGGCTGTTTGATATCCGTTTTCTTATCGACTGTGTTTGTTTTGGTTAAGTTGTTAGTGAACGTTACTGCGTTCGAGGCAGCACCCTGGATCGGAAGGTTTGTGGTTGGGCCGCCTTGCGGCGCAAAATTCGTTTCAAACGCTGGTGAGCCAGAGACGGTGCCTTGCACACTCCCTTGCGTACCAGCCTCATTCACTCCGATGTTGACGTCCGATCTAATGCTTGTTGCGGCTGGAAGGTCGCCACTATGCACATTCATTTGAACATTCAGAGTGACCTGTCCCGTTGTAGGGTCCTGGCTTCCTGTGGCAGTCGGGGCCTGAACCACGACCGCCGGAGTGTTGTTTCCAGTTAGGTTGTTGTGGGTCGTGTTGATGCCTGTCGTGAACCCAAGCAACGGGTTTCCGCCGTTCTTAGCTGGATCAGTTTCGATATGCATCGTAATGGAGACTCTTGAGCTTGGCCGGGTGCCCCAGGTTCGCGTCCCTCTTTTGGGCGCTAACCTGGGAGCAGGAATACTCGGGCCGCTCCGCCTTTCGCCGCCAACTCACGATCTCTCGCCGTCCACTCCGATTCAATCTCCACCACTCCTATTTCACGGAAAGCATAGTGCCGGAAGCTGCTCCAGCGCCAGTCGCCTGCTTCTTGCACCAGTCCGCGCTTCACGGGATTGCGGTGCAGATAACGCAGCTTAACTGTGAACTCATTCGCATTCCTCACATTGCGGTCGTAATAGCGCTTTTGCCAAAACGATCCGGTGCCGGGTCGTTGGCTGTGCCACCGCTTGGTGAACGAGAGTTTCAGGTAATGGATCGCGCCGGCCAGCGTGCCTTGTTCGGGCTCGCTCAGCAGCAAATGCACGTGCTCGGGCATCACCACGTAGCCGTAAACGCGCAAGGCGAAGCGACGGCGCATGGCCTCTAGAGTGACGAGGAACAAGTCATACACTGCGTTGTCGGTGAAGTTGGGCTGGCGACGATAACAACTGAAGGTAACGAAATGGGATTGTCCAGACTGCTGGCGACGCCGCAGGCTTGCTGGCATGGACGGAATTTACATCATTCGCTACCCCGAGTGCAGTGATCCCAGGTTAGCGTCCAAAAGAGGGACGCGAACCTGGGGCACCCTCAAGATTATTTCGTCGGTGAACGGGGGTTGCCAACGGCCACCAGCCCGCTACGCCGCCGAAGCGACGGCTCCGGTCGGGATGACAAATAAGGGAGTAGACAGCCGGGTCGGTCGGGATGACAAATTAAGAGAGCAGACGGCGGAAGGTTGGCTTAAGCTAATCGGAAGAAGCTGGGGTGGAGATTTTGTACCATGGCAAAGCTTGTGTATGGATTGAACCAGTCGTTGGATGGCTACATCGACCATCTGAAATTCAGGCCGAGCCCGGCGCTCTTTCGTCACTTCATAGAGCATACGCGCGACGTGACGGGCACCGTGTACGGCCGCGGCATGTACGAGGTTATGCGTTATTGGGACGAAGACCAAGCGGACTGGGACGCGGAGGAACGCGACTTCGCGGCGTGGTGGCGGAGCCAGCCGAAGTGGGTGGTGTCGCGCACGTTGAAGTCGGTCGGGCCGAACGCCACACTGGTCAAGGATGACCTTGAGGCGGTGATACGGGGGCTGAAGGCCCAGCACGATGGGGAGATTGACGTTGCCGGAACAGTTTTGGCAGGCAGCCTGACCGACCTTGGGCTTATTGATGAGTATCGGCTGTACCTCCACCCCGTCGTGCTGGGTGGCGGCAAGCCATTCTTCACCGGCCCGCGGCCGCGGCTCCGCCTGGTTGGCAGCGATCGAATCGACGAGGACGTGATTCGGTTGACGTACGTTCCCGCTTAGTTGCCGAGTGGCCTACACAATCGCGGGTTTCGAAGGTGTGGAGCACCCGGCGCCGCTCACGAAAACCCCGCCCTACCGCCAAAAGAAGGCGGTAGAATGGGGCACCCTCTCGTGTAAGTTTTTTCTTATCAATAAGTTGATTGAGAGGGCCACATGCCCGAGAATGCCTCAGCTTGGTTTTCTCATTGCCGATATGGTCTACAGTAACTCCGAAAATGCTCAAGAGCCTCAGCGGAAGCCCACGGAATCCGCAGGCCTCCGCTGAATCTAACACTACGGAAGGTTCCACGGAGGTCCAGCGTGCGGCGCGTTCAGAACGCCAAGGCCGGTGACCAGGTCATAGCCCGGACCAGCAGCATATCCGTTATTACCGGTCAGTACGTCAAAGTAGTAGAAGGCGTACGGATTGCCGAGGGGCTGCCCCAGATACTTGAGATACAGGCCGTTGTTCACGAAGTTCGCTGAAGCCGAGCCCGCCAACTTGGGCTTTCTCAAGAAGGCAGGAACGACGGTCGTGCGAGCCGTGTCGAGGTCGGCAACGACGCCGGCCATCAACGGGCAGGAAACGCTGGTCCCACCCACCCGGTAATGTCCACCGTTGCCACTGTCGTAAACGATGACACCGGTGTCGGGGTCAGCGTCGCCAGAAATATCTGGCATAGCGCGAGTGGTGCAGGCGTTGACGCCATTCGCAGATTGATAAGACGGAAGCGGCTCCTCAGGGAGCGCGCATCCACCGCCGCCGTCCGTCCAACCGGTTTCGGTGCCACGGTGGAAGTCCGCGGTCGATACTGGCATCAACCGTGTCCCACCAACGCACAACGTATTGGCCGACGCACAAGGATATTGTTTGCCAGCCGCTGCGCCGTCACCGGACGAGAACATAATCGGCACTGGTTGCAAATAGACGGGGTCATAGACGCTCTCGCCAGCGAATTCGTCGGCACCGTAGCTGTTGGATACCACGTCTGCCCCAAGGCGGACAGCGGTTTGAACGGCTGTGGCCAGGTCGTCGAAGGAGTTGGTGCAGCCTTCCACCAGCAAGATCTTCGCGTTCGGCGCCATGGCGTGCGCCCACTCGAGGTCAAGCATGGTCTCCAGCTCCCAGCCAGAGTTAGAACCGCAATAGTTCGTGCCACCGTTCTGGTCGAGCTGCCGGAAGCAGCCATTCGCGATGGTGCACTGTGGCAACGTGTACCCCGTGGTGGTCATTTCGTTGCTAAAGAAGGAGAGGTCGGCATCGGCGTGTGCGTAGTGGAATGCATCCACGATGGCAATCGTCATGCCGGCTCCACCATTAGCGGCGAGGATGTTGCTGGTTCCGTAAGCGACGGTCAGTGCATTGGGGCACCAATTGAACCCGCCTACACTGTTCGTAACATTACAGAAGCTGGGCAGTGCCGGTTTGATGCTCTTCTGTGCCTGTACCGCAGCACCCATCCAGATGTACGGGCGGACATGTCCGGGCGCTGCCGCAGGAACCACAGCCAGTCCATGCGGTACCTGTGCTGCCCTTGCAGCCAAGTCTTTAACCTGCGCTGCACTGGTCGGGCCATACTGCGCCCATCCAAGCTGACAAACGACGAGAACAACTACGGTTAGAAGAATCAGCTTACGAGAGTTCATTACAACACCTCCTTACGAGAGAGGCGACGGCGCACGAGGCCGGCCAATCCGAGGACAGAAGGCGCGAGCAGCGCCAGAGTACCCGGCTCCGGAACCGCCGAATACGGCTGGGTCATTAACTTCGCCGTGCCGATGGCAAAGATGTCGTCGTTAGTATCGAACAACGCGTACGACACATCGGCCGAGGCGTCATAGGCGCCGAGGAAAAGGGCGGTGCCGACGTTACCGTCGGACACGCCATCGTGGGAATAAACGCCCAACAGGTTGAAGGAGGCGTCATAGAGGCTGATGGTGCCAGTGAAGGGCCCGTAAGGATCGTCTTCAATGTAGGCGCCGACGCCGTACACCGGATTGTCCATCGAAACCAGAATCCCGCCGGGAGTGTTGCCCAAGGTGAGCACGCCGTTGTAAATCAGACCCATGCCAGCGGGGAAGTTGCCGCCCCAGGAAACGCCCTGGACGAGGTTCTGCATGTTCTGGGAGCTGACTAAGCCAACCATCCCCGTGGCGCCACCGTCGGAAAGCCACGTCTGTGGAGTGCCAAGCTGCTGGCTCTGGCATCCGTAATTGGTGCACCAGTTGATTGAGTCCTGGAAGATCGTGGGATCTGTCGTTCCTACGCTCGCCCACGCTGTCGTCAGGCCAAGCGATAGGCAGAGCACGGAATACAACGCTAGTTTTTTCATACTCCTCCGATTCGCTGAAATTTGAAACAGTTGGATACTTAGGGGGAAACGCCAACGAGAAGATAGAAGCAAATACAGTGCCAACTATCTACCGACTATCATATTGATAAAAAACAACTTAATAAGTGCCGCCACTTTAGTGTGCAAAATGTTGCAGTTATTGGGAAGTACTGTATCCCTAGTAGTACAGAGTAGCTAAGTAAGTAATATATAAGTGTTACTTTTCGCCACGCTGGCGAAGATAATGCCCCGCGAGCGTAGCGGAAGGTGGCGAACGGAACCGAGGGAGCCTGCGTCTTGTCTGCAAGACGACGCGACAGTATTAGGAGGAAAAGGTCGTGGAAGTGACTGGGAAGGCGGGCGCGATCCGGCAGCGACGAGGAGCGGTTGGTCGCCTACTCGATTGGACCTATTGCGAGGGTTGGGCCGCGGTGAGATGGGCAAGCGCTTTCTTCACTTGCGGGGCTTCGGGGCCGTCGGGGGTTTCTTTCAAGTAAGTCTCGTATTCGAGCTTGGCGGCTGCGGAGTCGTGCAGGCGCTCGTAGGCCTGTCCGGCGACAAAGTGGCACAGGGCATAGCCTTCGTGGGGCGACTCGTGCGCCCTTTTGCAGGCCCGGACGGCGAGATCGGGGTTGCCGGCCTGGAAGTCGGAAATGGCAGCAATCGTCCAAGCGAACGCGTTGTTGGGATCAACGGCCAGCGACTTGCGCGCTAGATCACCGGCACCCTGGTAATCGTGGTCGCGCAGCAACAGTCCGGCGAGGTTGCGATCGGCGGAGGCATTCTTGTCGTTGAGCTTGACGGCGGTCTCGAAGGCAGCGCGCGACTTCGCGGGCTGGTCGAGGTGGGCGTACATCATGCCGAGGTCGTTGAAGGCCTCGTCGTATTGCGGGTAGAGCGTGGTGGCTTTCTCGAAGGCGTCAGCAGCCTGCTGGTAGTTCTTCTTCTCCCATGCTTTGAGGCCATCGCGAAAGGCGTTACGAGCGTCCTTGGGGACCTGGGCCTGGGCGACGGAGGTGACGGCGGACTTCGACTGCGGCTGCGCCGCGACGGTGGACTTGACGTTCAAGAACACAATGCGAGTTGCACCCTTGTCCATGTTCTGGTCGAAGTGAATGAGCTCGGAGGTGGTTTCCTCGATGTCTTTGCCGCTGGCGCGCACGTGGAAATCGAACGGCGCATGGCTGAGGTCGACCACGAACTCGGCGATTCCGCGTTCGTCGGTGAATCGCTGGTCCATGGAGATTCCGTTCGGGGTGAGAAGATCGACCCGTATCTGCTGCCCTGCGTTGCGCTGGTTTCCGATGCTGACCCGCACCTGGATGCCGGCGGAGTAGGGCGTGGGAAGAGGGCGCTGGGCGGCGAGGGGCGCGGCAAAGAGGAATATCAGGGAAGCGATACAGGTGAGACGGAGGCTAATACGGGATTTCATGCGAGTGGTTGGGCGAAGGGTAATTCTACGCCGGGGGTGGAGTAATCGCAGGTTAGCGCCCAAAGAACGGGCGCGAAGCTGAGATACCGGGCCGCGTGTTGGCAGCCGCGTGCGGCGCGAAACTGGGGTAGCGCGCTGATTCTCACCAAAATGAAGCGTTTCAACCCGAAAGGCAGCCTATAATGAGTGCCCTTGTTTGAAATTTGTCAGTCACAGTGAGGTCAGGCATGGGCACGGTCGGGTTCCATGAATTTCGAGTGTCATCGAGTCCACGCAACAAGGCAGCAATTGTGTTCGTTCACGGCTTCACGGGAGACATGGTGAAGACATGGCGAACTATCCCGGACCTACTGGCAGCCGACAAACGACTCGATGGATGGGACCTGGTGGGCGTCGGGTACCAGAGTACCCAGCGCTTCGATCTGCGCGGCATTTGGAGCTGCGACGCCAGCCTGGACCAGATCGCGACGATGGTTCGAAGCCGGCCCGAACTCTCTGATAAGAGGTACAGCACACTGGTGTTTGTGGCCCACAGCATGGGCGGATTGGTCGTCCAGCGGGCGCTGGTCGAATACCCTGATCTACAAAATCGTACAGTGCAAGTCGTTCTGTTTGGCACGCCCAGCCACGGGTTGAAGGCGGCGCACTTTGCGGCATTCTGGAAGCAGCAGATTTCAGACATGGACTTTGACGGGCAGTTCATAAAAGATCTGCGATCGCGCTGGACGAACCAGGGGTTGGACTCGTCTCATTCGCCTTTTCATTTTGTTGCTGTTGCGGGAGAAACCGACCAGTTCGTTCCGCCCGAGTCTTCGATTGGGCCGTTTCCGAAGGAGCTGTGCCGGGTGATCCCCGGCAACCATTTGACGATGCTTGACGCCGACTCCGCGGAACATCCCAGCGTCCAGACCATTCTTCAGGCGGTGACCGGAGACGCGACTCCCGAAGGCGCGCGCAGTGCAAACAGGGTGGCAATTGAGAGGGCGGGATTCAACGAAATCATCGCCCGATTGTGGCCGGATCGAAGCCTCAAGGCGGATGCAGCCGTGCCGAAGCTTGACGAGTATGGGGCCGTACAGCTCGCCATGGCTCTGGACAAGACAGGCGACCGAGCGGCGGCGATCGAAGTTTTGAAATTCAACAAGGACCGAGGGACCGACGTTCTCGGGGTTCTCGCGGGACGTTTGAAACGCAGGTGGTGGCTGACCAGTGGCGCGGACGATCTCGAAGCCGCCAGCAAGCTGTACCAGGAAGCCTATGGCCAGTCCGTCGCGAAGATCCCACCCGATCATGACCAGGCGTACTACCACGGAATCAATCTCGCTTATCTAGCCCTGGCAAGTGACCAAGCTGAAGCTGCCCGGACAATGGCGGCGAAGGTATTGGATCACGTCGCCAACGCTAACATTGAAAGACTCAAAGTATGGCGGCTGCCCACCGAGGGCGATGCCTTGCTGATTCTGGGGCGAACCGATGAGGCGCTGGATAAGCACCAGCACGCGGCGGCCCAGTCGCTGGAACCGTGGCAGTCAAGCTCGATGGAAGAACAGGCGCTGCGCGTGGCTAAGCTGTGCGGACTCGGCGATGCGTACCTGGATCAACTGGCCAGCGCGTATGAAGGAAAAAGCGAGGCTTGAAACAGCCGCTTAGCTTGGTGCCTTTGCCTTCTGACAGATAATCGGCGTGCGGCGGGTTTGTGGGCGAGAGAGGACTGGCGCAAGAAGAAGCGGGTCCTTCGACTCGTCGGTCGCCGCGGCGACCTGCTCGCTCAGGATGACACTGGGAAAAGCGGCAGTGCGAACCGTCCCCTATCCACCGCCCCGCCCCGCGATTTAAGATAGATAGTTTCGCGTTCAGTGCTTCGCGAGCTCCAGTCATTCCGCCGTAACACCACTCGCATTCAGAAGGGACTCATTCATGAACAGCTTTGGCAGTCGCTCCACCCTCCGCGTCGGTTCCCGAGAGTTTGAAATTTACCGGTTGAGCGCCGTTGAGGCGCACGGCTGCACGATCAAGCATTTGCCGTATTCGCTGCGCATCCTGCTGGAGAACCTGCTGCGGCGGGAAGACGGCAAAACCGTGAAGGCAGATGACGTGCGCGCGCTGACGGCGTGGAACAGCAAGAGCGTTCCGTCGCAGGAGATCGCGTTCATGCCCAGCCGGGTGCTGCTGCAGGACTTCACCGGCGTGCCCGCGGTGGTGGACCTGGCGGCGATGCGCGATGCCATGAAGGCGCTGGGGGGAAATCCCGGGCTGATCAATCCGCTATGGCCGGCCGAGCTGGTGATTGACCATTCTGTGCAGGTGGACGAGTTCGGCACGCCGCAGGCGTTCCAGCTCAACGCCGAGCTGGAGTTCTCGCGCAACAAGGAGCGCTACGCGTTCCTGCGCTGGGGACAGACGGCGTTCAAGAACTTTGCGATCGTGCCGCCGGACACGGGCATCGTGCACCAGATCAATTTGGAGTTCCTGGCGCGGGTGGTGTTCGTGGGAGCGAAGGGCGAGAGCGGCAACGCGATGGCGTATCCGGACACGGTGGTGGGCACGGACTCGCACACCACGATGATCAACGGCGTGGGCGTGCTGGGCTGGGGCGTGGGCGGTATCGAGGCCGAGGCCGCCATGCTGGGACAGCCGGTGTCGATGCTGATTCCGCAAGTGATTGGCGTGCGGCTGAAGAACAGCCTGGCGGAAGGCTCGACCGCCACCGATCTGGTGCTGACCGTGACCGAGATGCTGCGCAAGAAGGGCGTGGTCGGGAAGTTCGTGGAGTTCTTCGGGCCGGGGCTGCGCGGGCTGCCGCTGGCGGATCGCGCGACCATCAGCAACATGGCTCCGGAATACGGGGCGACGTGCGGCATCTTCCCGGTGGACGACGAAACGCTGCGCTACCTGCGGCTGAGTGGCCGCAAGGAAGAAGATGTGGCGGTGGTGGAGGCGTACTACAAGGAGCAGGGGCTGTTCCACACGCCGGACTCGCCGGAGGCGGAATACACGGACGTGCTGGAGCTGGATTTGGCGACGGTAGAGCCGAGCATCGCGGGACCAAAGCGTCCGCAGGACCGGGTGGTGCTGTCGGAGGCGGGGCGGTCGTTTACCGCGGCGCTGCCCACGCTGTTGAAGCCGGGACAGCAGGTTCCTCCGAAGCAGGACGCTCGCTGGGTCGGCGAGGGCGGACGTCCGGCGGGGACGGATTCGCAGGAGCCTCCGGTGGAGCAAGTCGAAGAGCACGTACCGATGAACCGGGCGCTCGATCACGGGAGCGTGGTGATTGCGGCGATCACGAGCTGCACCAACACGTCGAACCCGTCGGTGATGGTGGCGGCTGGCTTGGTGGCGAAGAAGGCCGTCGAGAAGGGCATGCAAGTGCCGTCGTGGGTGAAGACGTCGCTGGCTCCGGGCTCGATGGTGGTGACGGAATATCTGACGCGTTCGGGGCTGATGCCGTACCTGGAGAAATTGAAGTTCCACACCGTGGGCTACGGCTGCACGACGTGCATCGGGAACTCGGGACCGCTGCCGCAGGAAGTCTCGACGGTGATCGGCGAGAAAGACCTGGTGGTGGCGTCGGTGCTGAGCGGCAATCGCAACTTCGAGGGGCGCATCAACTCGGAGGTGCGGGCGAATTATCTGATGTCGCCGCCGCTGGTGGTGGCGTTTGCGCTGGCAGGGCGCATCGATCTTGACGTGTACAAGGAGCCGCTGGGCTTCGGCAACGGCAAGCCGGTGTTCCTGAAAGAGATCTGGCCAACCGCGAAGGAAGTCGCCGATGTCCTGAAGGAGTACATCACGGAAGACGTGTTCACCTCGGCCTACAAAGACGTGCTGAAGGGCGATGCCCGGTGGCAGGGGCTGAAGGTCCCGGCGGGCGAGACATTTACGTGGGACGAGAAGAGCACGTATGTGAAGCATCCACCGTACTTCGAGAACATGCCGAAGACGCCGGCGGCGGTGGGCGATATTTCGGGCGCGCGGGTGTTGTGCTATCTGGGCAACAGCGTGACGACGGACCACATCTCTCCGGCGGGCTCGATCAAGCCGACCAGCGCGGCGGGGAAATATCTCATCGAGCACGGCGTTGCGGTGGGCGATTTCAACTCATACGGCTCACGGCGCGGCAATCATGAGGTCATGATGCGCGGCACGTTCGCCAACGTGCGGCTGCGCAACAAGCTCACGCCGGAGCGCGAGGGCGCTTTCACGCGGCACTTGCCCGATGGCGAGGAGATGTCCATCTACGACGCGTCGGTGAAGTACCGGGCGGAGGGGATTCCGCTGATGGTGCTGGCGGGCAAGGAGTATGGCTCAGGATCGTCGCGCGACTGGGCGGCGAAGGGGCCGCGGCTGCTGGGCGTGCGAGTGGCGCTGGCGGAGAGCTTCGAGCGAATCCACCGCTCGAATTTGGTGGGTATGGGCATCCTGCCGTTGCAGTTCCTCGACGACGAGAATGCCGAGACCAACGGCCTGACCGGCGAAGAGGTGTACGACGTTGTAGGACTGGTGGACGTGCTGAAGAATTTCGCCCCGGGCAAGACGGTGAAAGTGCGGGCGAAGAAGGCCGATGGCACGGTCACGCAATTCGACGCAACGGTGCGCATCGATACTCCTCAGGAAGTGCAGTACTACCAGCACGGCGGGATTCTGCAGTACGTTCTGCGGGGGTTGCTGCAGGGCAAGTAGAAAAGTCCGCCGGACGGAACACCAAGGGCAGGATCATGGCGATCCCGCCCTTTTTTTTCGGGAACTCCGTGACGATGGACGCGCAGCATCGGAAAGCATTCCCGCCGCCTCGGCACGCAGTCCGCTATTGCCCTGAGTAATACCCTTCGCGCGCCTGGACCGTCAGGTCCTTCTGCGTGGTTGTCAGCGTGATGGGGTGGAACGTGCCCTCGGCATCGGCATGCTCAGGCGTGAAGCCAAGGTTGTACTGATTGCGCAGTTCGTCGCCGATGGACTTGTAGATATCGTCGATGGACTCGTGTTTGGAAACCTCGAAGAAGCGGCCGCCGGTCTGCTGCGCCAGCCGCTGCATCACGACCTTGCCGTCAGCGTGAGGATAGCTGCCGCCGCCGCGACCACGTCCGCCACCTCCGCCACCGGGGTAGCCGCCGCCACCACCGCCAGGATAGCCGCCGCCCGGGTAGCCACCGCGTCCGCCACCGGGGTAGCCGCCGCCGGGATACCCGCCACCGGGGTAGCCGCCGCCGGGATAGCCACCACCGTGGCGTCCACCGCCGGGATTTCCACCCGCCATGTTGTTATAGGCCTCTTTGTCGGCAAACAGGATGGTGTACACGAGAGTGTTGGCACGCTGGGCAGCCTCGATGGCGCGTGCGAGACCGACTTTGCTGCCCTCGTCCACGCCGTCGGAGAGAATGATGAGCGCTTTGCGGCCCTGCACTTTGCTGGTGATTTCGTCAGAGGCGAGGAAGATGGCATCGTAAAGCTTAGTGCCGCCGCCGTGCGTACCGCCTCCCTGCCCGGGATCGTTCGGGTCCGAAGTCTGCATCTGCCGAGCGTTAGGCACCTCCAGCTTCTGCAGAGCGTTTTCGAGTTTGGGGCGGGAGCTGGTGAGGTCCTGCAGTAACTCGATCTCCAAATCGAAATGGATGACGAAGGCCTTGTCCTTGGTTTCGTTGAGCAGGTCGTTAAGAAAGACGTAGCTGGCGGTGCGTTCCTTGTCGAGCAGGCGGCGCTGGCTCATGCTGGTATCCACGAGCAGGCCGAGGGTCAGCGGGGTGTCGGTGACGCGCGAAAAGTACCGAATGTCTTGTGGTTTGCCGTCAACCTCGAGATGAAAGTCCTCTTTGTTGAGCGTGCTGACAATCTTGCCGTCCTTGTTGCGCACGGTGGCGAGAATGTTGACGACGTTGACGTCTTTCTTGATGGTGGTGACAGACTGGTCGCTGGGCGGGGCGGATTCCGCCGGTTGGCCCTGCCCGGACTGCTGGGGCTGCTGGCCGAAGACCGCCAAGCAGGAGAAAAACAGGGAAAACATTACGATGAGCTGTACGGGGGCTGGCCAGCGGCCGGCATTTCTGGTGTGCAGGTCGGCCGCGCGAGTGGCGAAATGCATGGGTCTTCCCTGTTCCGAGTGAGTTCCGACTTACGATGACTTGAACCAGTCTAAACCCGCTGTAACCATAGAAGTTGCTGGCCATTGGCGGCCCGGACAACCTGCGGCCAGGTGCAGTAAACTTGCAGGCCATGATCAATGGAATGCAGATCTGCGGTTATATCTGGCTGGCGTTTTATACGCTTTGGATTCTGGCCGCCCTGCGGACCAAGCGCGCCGTGGAACGCGCTGATTGGAGGAGCAGGCTTTACTATTACGTTCCCATCGTGCTGGGTTATTACCTGATGTTCGGGTTCAGGTTCGATGTCGGCTGGCTGCAGCATCGGTTGATTCCGCGGACCCAGGCAATGGCGATTGCGGCCATCGTCGTTACGCTCGCGGGGATGGCTTTCGCGGCGTGGGCGAGGGCCTATCTGGGAAGCAACTGGAGCAGCGTCCCCACCATCAAAGAGCAGCACCAGCTGATCCGCGGCGGGCCCTACCGGCTGGTGCGACACCCGATTTATTCAGGAATCCTGCTGGCTTTGATGGGCACGTTTCTCGCGAATGGAAAAATTCGCGGGGCGCTGGCGGTCGTGCTGCTGTGGATTGGCTGGCAGCTCAAGAGCCGGGTGGAGGAGCAGTTCATGGTGCGGACGTTCGGCGCCGAGTACGAGGATTATCGCCGAACGACAGGCGCGCTGTTTCCGCGGCTCATCCGATAGTCGCGGCCTGCGGCGGATCATGGCGCGCTGGCAGTCAGAGGACAATTCGGGTTCGTCTCCAGCCGCACTGCGCCTTTGCTGAGCGCCCAGGTCAAGAAGCCCTCGGGAGCGTTTCTTACGCCCGCGAGATTGGTTTTCCTGACACTCCTGATCTGGCGCCACTGAATGCCGCTGAGGTCGGCGTTGCCGAGGTCGGCTCCGTCGAGGATGGCCGCGGTGAGGTCGGAGGCCACAAAACTCGCGCCGCAGAAATCGGCGTCAGTGAGATCGGCGGAATTGAAATTCACGCGCGAAAGGTCGCTCTGGCGAAAGTTAGCACCGTTGAGCGAAGCGTAGGAAAGATCAGCGCCGGCGAGGTTGCTGTTGCGTACATCGGCATTGGTGAAATTGGCGCGCAGCAGGCGGGCTTTCGGCAGTTGTACTCCCTGAAGAAAGGCGGTTGAGACATCAACGCCGACCAGCGGGACGCCATCGGCGTTGAGCTCGGCCAGGGCCTCGATGCGGCCTCCACTGCCGCCCATGTGCTGGGCGGTGTTGATGACCTGCCAGGCTTGGTAGTGCTTCTGCTTGAGGCGGTCGCCGGATTCGCTGAAGTAAAAAATCACGGCCACCAGCACGGAGAGGCTGCCCAGATATTCCAGAACTTCGAGAAACGACCATCGGCTGAGGACATAGGCGAGCCAGGCCAAGGGCCACTCGACGACGAGGAAGGGCCGGAGCCACGCGGGCTTGCCGCTGGTGTAGGCCGTCCAGGATCCGGGTGGGTCGTGTTTGATGCGAACGAACATGCGCAGGGTTGTCCACAGAATAGGACTCGCGCGGGGTCTCGAAGTTACAGCGATGTGAAATAGGCGTGGCAGCGACTTGCAGGAGGCGGTTTGCCTCTCTAGAATCGCCTTTTGCATGGAGGAATGCATGGCACCCTTAAATGTAGGAGAAGAAGCTCCCGATTTTGACTTGCCGGCGGTGGTTGGCAATATCAAGCAGCGCGTGAAACTCAGCGACTACCGAGGCAAGCAGAACGTGGTGCTGGTGTTTTATCCGGCTGATTGGACACCGGTGTGCTCGGCGGAGTTGCCGTCGTTTAACGCTGAGCTGGAGAAGTTCGAAGGCTACAACGCGGCCGTGATCGGCATTAGCGTGGACTCGATTCCCAGCCACCTTGCATGGCAAAAGAAAGAAATCGGCGTACTGAGCCTGCCGCTGGCGAGCGATTTTTATCCCCATGGCGAGACCGCGGCCAAGTATGGAATCTTGCGCACGGGAGAACCCGTGCCCGGGATCAGCGAGCGGGCAGTGTTCGTGGTGGACAAAAAGGGCCGGATCGCCTACGCGAAGGTGCATCCCATCGACCGGCAGCCGGAGACGGAAGAAGTATTTGAGGTGCTGCGGAAACTGTAAGAGACAGTTTCGAGTCTCGAATTTCCAAGCTAAATCCAACAATTGCCAAAGGCCGGCAATTGAAGGCCACGGACCGCAACCGCTCAAATTTCAGCGAACGACTTCCGAACGGCCGGGCACGGAGCTTTGCGCCACGCGGCGGAAGTATTCTTCGTCGTCCGAGGAATGCAGATCCACCCACTCCTCATCGGTCATGCCGCTGCGCCAATCGATGAAAGGTGCGGCGTTTGGCCCGACCAGATGACGCAATTGCCAGGACGCACCCCCGCCAATCTCCAGGATCTTCTCCGCCACCAGAGAAGGGGATACAGGAGTATGCAGCGCGTCCGTAAACTGGCTCGCCATGCGATCTCGCTGGGTGTAAGCCGAGTGGTGGGTCGGCTCGGAGATGCGCCGCGCCATGGCCGTGTCAATGATGCCGGGTTCGACGATCGCCACGCGAACGTTGAAGGTCTTCATCTCGGCGGCCAGGGCCTCGGTGAGGGCTTCCAGCGCCCATTTGGAGGCGGCGTAGGGAGCAAACGGCGGACTGGCGATGCGGCCGGCGACGGAGGTGACGTTGATGATGCAGCCGCTGCCTCGCCGGCGCATGTCCGCAACAACCGCCTTGATACAGCGAAGAGCGCCGAAGTAGTTGGTCTCCATGGCGGCGCGGAAGTCATCGAGCGGGAGTTCTTCGATGGCGCCGACGCGCTCTATGCCGGCGTTGTTCACGAGAACATCAATGGGCCCGTGGCTGGCGCCGATGGCCGAGAAGGCGGCGGCCACCGACTGGTCGGAATCCACATCCATGGCCGTGACTGTGATGGGCAGGTTCTCGCGGGCGGCAATTCCGGCAAGCTCGGGCGATAGCGGCGGATTGCGCATGGTCGCGTGAACCTGATGACCGGCGCGAGCAAAAGCCAACGCTGTTTCGAAGCCAATTCCCTTGCTGGTGCCCGTAATCAGAACCGATGCCATTCCGTCTCCCTAAGCCAAAATGTGATTTCGCAGTGGAGCGATTATAGCTGCGAGGCAAGAAGAACGACCCCGCGCGGGGCGGGGTCCGGTTTTCGGCGGAGAAGGAGAATGCCTAGCTTGCCTTGGCTTTGAAAGTGCGCGGTTCTTGGAACGAGCCGACCACTAGTTCGATGAGGGTCTGCACGTCGTCGAAGCTGTAACTGGAAGCCAGGCCGGAGCGGGAGGCGACAATCTGGTCACGCCACAAGCCACTCGCCAGGCCCATAACGGCAGCGCGCACCGCGTCGAGGTTGAGGTCGGTGCGGATCTGGCCCTCGGTACGCATATCGATGAGAGTGCGGTCGAGCATTTCGCGATAGCGGCGATAGCCGCCGCTGATGGCTACATCGGTGCTGTCTTTGCGAACGCGGCGGGCCTCGAGGGCAGCAATGACCTTGAGTTGAGGATCGTTTTCAAACTCGATGGTGGTGGCAGCCAGCATCCCGATCAAGCGGTCAGCGGGCGTGGCCCCATGGTTAGTCGCCTTGACGCGGTCGAGAATGTTGTTCCAGCCGCGGTCGAAGATGGCCAACAGCAGACCCTGCTTGCTGCCAAAATGCTTCATGAGTTGGGATTCGCTGGTGCCCGCCTCGCGGGCGATAGCGACGGTGCTGGCGTTCTCGTACCCGTTCTGGGCAAACAGGTTCTTGGCGGCCTTGAGAATACGATCATGCGAAGAAAGAGTGGTGGTTGAAGCGAAGGACATTTTCGAACTCCCCTACGAAGCAAGCACAGCGGTAGTAGTAACCCGTTTACGCCGCGGTAGTTGCGGCAGAGGCAGCCGAATCAACTCACAACAGCGAGGTAGGGCTACAACTCCTATATTCCAGCATTTCGTGGTGAGAGTTCCAGAGAAAAAGCCCGCCGCGAGGGCGGGCCACTTTGGTGGAGACTGAACTGAGGACTAGGGATGGCTGGTTTTCCTGGACGCGCTGGTTGAGGCCGGCTTGGCGGCCGGAGTTGCGGGCCCGGCTTCCTTCATGACCTTGTCGATGAGCTGATAAAGCTGAGTGCGGTCCACCACCTCGATGAACGGAGTGCCGCGGGTGGTGTCGCTCACCACGTAAATGGTAGGGGTGTGCTCGATGCCGACACGCTGTCCGATGGCGTAATCGGCCTTGACCTTGGCCGCCAGTTCGCCGGAGGGATCGACGATAAAGGGCAGGCTGACCTTGTTGTCGTCGGCAAAACGCTCGGTGATGCCGCGCAGATTCTGCGGGGTAATCTCGGGCTGGTGGGCGAAGATGAACAGGCGGTACTCGTCGCCCAGCTTCTTCGACTTGGTATCGAAGTAGCGGGCATTGACCGCAGCCTCGAACGACCAGTTGTGCATAGGCAGCGGAAAGTCGTACTGCACCAGCGGGATGTTGTATTTCCTGGCGGCCTCATGCAGCACCGGAGCGGCGCGGGCGCAGTCCGGGCACTGGTAATCCTCGAAGACCACCAACGCGACCCTGGATCCCTTGGGAGGCCGCAACATGGAGGTGTCGCCGGCAAAGACCAAGGCGGCGAAAAGCAGGAAAACAGAAAGAGCGACGGGCTTGAGCAGGTTTCGATTCATTCCTTAGGGTCCTTGACGACGCCGCCCGGAGTTCCGGACGGACCAGGTTCAGATTTCCTAGTGTAAAGGAATGGACGAGCGAGAGTCTCGGGGGAAAGCGGCGGGCAGGAAAAACGACGACACTGCCGCAGCGTGGGCGGGCAGTGGGCCCGGGGGTGCAGACCATGCTCTTTAATTGGAATGCGTCCGACCATGAGGCGCCGGAAGTGGCGCAGTGTCCGACAGTTGCAGTCAGTTTTTTCGCGAGCGTCCGCCTCCACTAGAGAACTGCGAGTCGCACTCATCCGCAACCACGAGACCAATCACACATGGAAATCCGAACGGTTGTTGGTGATAAAGTGAATACAAGGCAGTCCTGCCCGATGAAGTATCTGCGCGCCTGAACGCCGGATCGACCAGTGACAATGGCAATCGAGCATCTTCTTTCAGAAATAGTCAATACCCCGTTCCACAAGCGAGCGATCACCAACCTTTCGGCCTTGAACGAGGCGTATTGTTACGACCGGCCGAGATCGTTCTCGCGCGGCCTGCGAATCGACCTGAACGGCCTGGTGATTCTGCTGATCTCGGGCACGGCCAGCATCGACGAAAACGAGGCCCGACCCACGTAGAAGGCCTCCGCGCCCAACTCCACGGAAACGTGCGCTATGTCACAGCGCTGCTGGCGGCCGGGGGTGCAGCATGGAAGGACATCGTGCGCCATATGTGCCACCGGCACGACCTGGATCACGATTGTCGTGCCATCGACGAAGAGAACAAGGCGCATACACGGAGCAGCCTGTCCAGTTGCCGGCTTCGACCGGCGTGAGGGGGAGATCCCGCCGGCCAAAATTGCTGGTGGAGATTGAAGCCATCGCAATGGGTCGTCGCGCTGCCTCGAAGGAGTTGCAATGTCGGTACGATCTGCAAAAGTAGTGCCGCCGGTGGCGGCATTGGTGTGCGCGCTCGCTCTTCTTGGCGGTGCAGGAAGGTTGCGCGCTCATGGCGGGCAGCCTGAAACCCAGTCGGGTTCGCTGGCGAAAATCACAGTCGATTATCCGCTCGAAGGCTCTATCTTCCCTCCTGATATCACGCCGCCCACATTCCTCTGGCGCGATGGCAGCCAAGCAGCAAAGCACTGGGTCATTGAAGTCTCGTTCGCCGGACATGCCAAGAACATTCAAATGCAAGTGCCGGGTGAGCCGTTCAAGTGGGGCCCGGTCGATCCGGAAACTGGACCGACCAGCGACCTGCTAAAACTGAACGCCCAGCAGGCAGCGACCAAGACGTGGGCGCCGGACGCTGCAACGTGGGCCAGGATCAAGCAAGATTCGGTGAGCTCACCCGCCACGGTCACCATCACCGGTTTCGCGGACGATGCCATGCAACAGCCGGTGTCGGGCGGGAGCGTGACCATCTCAACCTCAGCAGACCCGGTCGGCGCGCCCGTTTTCTACCGGGACGTGCCGCTGATGCTGTGGCCGAAATCGCAGAAAGGCGCCATCCAGCCGCTGCCGCCGTTTGCCATTCCGCTCATCAAGTGGAAGCTGCGCGACATTTCGCAGCCGCAGAGCCGGGTGATCATGGAGAAGCTGGTCACCTGCGCCAATTGCCATTCGTTTTCGAGCGACGGCAAGACCATGGGACTGGACCTGGACGGCCCCAAGAACGACAAGGGGCTCTACGCCATCCTTCCGGTGTCGAAACAAATGACCATCAGCAACTCCGACGTAGTGCGCTGGAGTTCGTTCCAGGAAGACCCCAATGCGAGGGTTTCGCCGTCGGTGAAGCGTTTTGGTTTTATGTCGCAAATCTCGCCCGATGGGCGCTACGTCATCACTTCGATCGGGCCTCCGGGACTGGGCAACAAGCACAAAGACGAGCTGCCGGAGTTCGCCGCCGGCATCGCCGACCGGCTCTACAGCATGAACTTCAAGGGCCCGCCGTTCAACCAGGTTTTCTATCCCACACGCGGCATCCTGGCATTTTACGACCGGGAAGGCGGCAAACTGACACCTCTGCCCGGAGCGGACGATCCCAAGTACGTCCACACCAGCGCCTTCTGGTCGCCGGATGGCAAGTACCTGATCTTCAGCCGGGCGCTGGCGCGCGAGTCGTATCCCGAAGGCGAACCGAAGGCCGAGTACGCCAACGATCCCAACGAAACGCAGATCCAGTACGACCTGTACAAGATTCCGTTCAACGGAGGCCTTGGAGGCAAGGCCGAGCCAGTCCTCGGCGCCTCCAATAACGGGATGAGTAACAACTTCCCGAAGGTTTCGCCCGATGGCCGCTGGATTGTGTTCGTGGAAAACAAGAACGGGCTGCTGATGCGGCCCGACAGCCACCTGTACATCGTGCCCTTCAACGGCGGCAAAGCGCGGCTGATGAACTGCAACACGTCGCTGATGAATTCGTGGCATACCTTTTCGCCCAACGGGCGCTGGCTGGCGTTTTCATCGAAGGGGCGGTCGCCGTTCACCCAGCTCATGCTCACCCACATCGACGAAAACGGCAACGACAGCCCGGCGATCCTGGTGGACAACATGACCGCGTCCAATCGCGCGGTGAACATTCCGGAGTTCGTAAACATACCGCCGGACGGCATGCAGCACATCAACCCGGAGGCCACCGAGTTCTACCGGCTGTTTAATCTGGCGTTCGAACAAATGGAAAAGAAGCAGACGACGGAAGCGATTGCGACGTTCCAGCAGGTTGTGCAGCATGACCCGAAAGACCCGATCGCACGCTACGCGCTGGCCACCGCGCTGACCCAGAACAACCAGGAGCAGCTGGCGGTGGAAGAATACCGCAAGGCCTGCACGTTGAACTCGAATCCTCCGTCGGCGTGGTATGACCATTTGGCGGTGTCGGAGGCCAACACCGGCGACCTGCCGGGGGCGGTGGAGAGCTGGCACAAGGCGCTGACCATCGACCCGATGGATGCCGGAGCCGAAATGGACCTGGGATCGGTGCTCTTCGAGCAAGGTCAGCCTCTGGAGGGGGAAAAACATCTCCGCAAGGCGGTGGAACTGGCGCCAGTCTTCCCCGACGCGCACTACCGGCTGGGATTTGAGTTGGCCAAGACCGGACGCATGGACGAGGCAGTCGACCAACTCCAACAGGCCGTAACCTTGCGCCCGGATTCCGTGGAGTATCGCGTCAACCTGGGCTATGCGCTGGGTGTCAGCGGAAATGTTGCCGGAGCCCTCACCGAGTTCGAAAAAGCGGTGGTATTAAGCGGCGGAAAAGACTGGCGCAGCCTCGACATGCTGGCGACGGCTTACGACAAGATGGGCCGTCCGGCCGACGCAATTCAGACGGAACGCCGGGCGATCGATCTGGCGCGGCAGCAAAACGACGTGGAATTGCAGAAGCACCTCGAAGCCAACCTCGCACGATTTGAGCAGGAAGGGTCCGGAACACGGGTGCAATAGCCGGTCATCGTTTCGCGTGGGCGGCTCGCCGGATCTTGGTCGCACTCTGCGCTGTGCCGACAATCAGGCGGGTCGGTCTACTCGCTGCAAATGGGTATCCTTGAAAAAGGTCGGGTATTTCAGGCCGTAGCCCAGGGCACGGTCCCACTCGATGTGCGCCAGCCAGATGAGAGCGAATGACAAAGCCGGGGTGCGATGTGTGACCAGGGCGTAGGCCCCGAGAATTACCGGAAACGCAGCAATGTGTACGAGGTTGTAAGTCCTTGATCCGACCTTCGGATTGGCAAGATAGCCCAACATGCCGAGGTCAGGCCACAAAAAGAGCAGGAAGAACCAGCCCCATCCAGCTCCGGTGAGGTGATAGAGGTACAGGATGAGGAGGAAGAAGGCGGCGCCTTCGAGGCGCAGCAGAATCCCGGGTCGAGCAAACATGAGAGGTGGTTTCCTGGTTCAGGGTTCCTTTGCGCGCTGAGCGCCGAACCCAAGTATGCCGGCTTGGAACAAGGCGTCGGGTTGCTACTGCCGACGCGTGCCGCCGCTGATCTGCCGTTCATACTCAGATGCATCAAAATGCCCCAGCGATTCGACGACCAGGCCGTCGCCGCCGATACGCCATTCTTCATGGCCGCTGATTCGGACGTGCGCGCCCGTGCCGCCGGGGCCGGTGTTGTGGCCGTCGAGCGTCCAGCGAAAAATGGAGCGCTCGCCCGCGACGGAAACTTCGTCCACAGACACCTGCAAGTCTGGAAAATCGGTCATGAACGACTGTGCCGCTGCTGCTATGGCATCGCGGCCCACCGACGGCGCGCCGCCGTTAATGGTGAGCGAGCCGTTGGGTGCGAAAAACGACGCGACGCTGCTGGCATTTTGGCTGCACCACGCGGCAGCGTAGCGTTCGGCGAAGTTGCGCAGGTCAAAGTTCATCGGCACAGCTACGGGTCCTGCCCTGCGTTGCCGCTGTTGTCATTGCCGGCGGAGGTGAGGACATGGTCCTGGCACTCCCGGCCAGCCTCAAGCAGCGCGTCAAAGCCCGGAGTCTGGCGGATCTTGCGCAGCATGGGGTCGAGCTGCAGGTTGGAATAGGCACAGTAATTCTGCTCGATGGCAGCGCTGAGCATGCGCATCGCCGCCGGCCGCAAGCCACAGTCAGCGAACAGAGAACCCTGGTAGTAGAGAACTTCTGCGTCCGGAGCCGCGGGCGTGGTGGTCTCAGCCACGTGCGCCATCTCCTGGGCATCGGAATAGGGACGCAGTCCCAGGCAGGCTTCCAACAGGTCACGGTGGTAGCGTGGCAGCGGCGACATCTTGGTCACCGCCGCGCGCGCTGCGTCGATGTTGCCTTCGCGCAACAGCAGCGACGGAGTGGCGTAGGCCGCCCATTCGGAACCGCTATCGAGGTTGATGAAGTCGGCGGCGCGCTTGGTGTCGCCTCCTTCCATAAACGCCCAGGCACAGGAGCGGAACGTGTAGTTGCCGGGGTCGAGGGCGAGCGCCTTATTACACTCCTGCATCGCCTGCGGCAGCATTCCGGCGTAGCGATACACGTAGCTCATCACGAAATGCGCCTGAGCGTTGTTTGGCAGGCGCTGCACCAGGGCCTGGGCCGCCTGGTAGGCCTTGGTCAGCTCGCCGCGTTCTACGCGGTGGGCGATGATCTGGCCAGCGGCTACGATGCGGTTGGGATCCAGCGCCACCGCCCGCTCAAAGGCCTGGGTGGAACGCTGGAACATTTCCTCACCGCCGTTGGAATACTGCGAATCGTAATACTCGCGAAGACCCAGTTCCTCCCACGCTGGGGCGTAGTTGGGGTCGGCGGTGACGGCGTGCTCCAGCACCGCAATGGCGTCTTTGTTTGGCTCGGCGTCGTGCGACAGCGCCAAGGCATGCAGGTAAAGGTCGTACGCTGCCGGATCGTGGGGATGGGTGCCGCCGGCGACTTGGCTGCCCGCCATGCCGATCGCCGGCAGCAGACCCTGGGCCACCTGCTTGTCCATGGCTGATTGCAGCCCGATGAGGTCGTCCGCCGGGGCCGTGAGGTTCGTCTGCCAGAGAAGCTTGTCGTTCGCGCCATCGATCGCTTCGAGCGTGACCATAAGGTTGTCGCCCTGGCGCAGATAATGTCCGGTGATGATGGTCCCGACGCGAAGTTCGGCCGCGACCTTTCGCGGATCGACATCGGCGCTGGTGTACTTGCGGCTCATCGCTAAGGGCCGAACGTCGAGCGAGCGGGTGCTGGTCAGGGCATTGGCAACTTCATCAGCCAGGGCAAAGCTCAGGAACTCCACGCTGACGTCGCCGTTCATGTTCTGCAGCGGCAGCACCGCGATGCTGGTGCGGGCGTGAGTGTTGGCCCGTTGCTTGACGAACCACGCCCCCATGGGAATCAGCAGCGTGATGAGCAGAGCAATCACACCCAGAAGGATGTAGAGCGGCTTCCGGCTGGTGCTCTGAAACGTGGAACTCGAAATCCGGTAAGGCAGCAGCGGCCGCATGCGCGCGGTTTCGGTCATGCCGGGCTCGGTTTCGCGCTTCAGCGACTGCAAATCGCCCTTCATGGCAAGGGCGTCGGGATAACGGTTGCCGCGCTCCTTCTCCATGGCGCGGCCGATGATGCCCTCCAGCTCGGGCGGAAGTTTGGGATTGAGCTTGAGCGGCGAAACCGGCTTGTGATTCATCACGGCTTCGAGCGTGGTGACGGCGTTGTTGCCGATAAACGGCCGCTGCCCGGTCGCCATCTGGTAAAGCACCACGCCCAGCGAAAAGAGATCGGTGCGGGCGTCAAGTTCCTCGCCGCGCGCCTGCTCCGGCGACATGTACACCGCCGTGCCGAAGATGTCGCCCGCGATCGTCAGGGGATCGTCGAGCGCGGTGTCGCCGGCGCGAATTCCTGGCGCGAGCTTGGCGACGCCGAAATCGAGGATTTTCACTACCCCCTGGTTGGTCAGGAAGATGTTGGCCGGCTTGATGTCGCGGTGGATGATGCCCTTGGCATGACAGGCGGCCAGCGCGTCCGCCACCTGAATGCCGACATCGAGGATCTCCTCCAACTCCATCGGCCCGCCCAGCATGCGCTCCTTCAGGCTCACGCCTTCCAGTCGCTCCATGACGATGAACGGATGGCCGTCGGAGTCCTCAACGTCGTGGATGGTGCAGATGCCAGGATGGTTGAGTTGTGAGGCGGCGCGGGCTTCCCAGAAGAAGCGATCCAGCGCGTTGCGGTCGTGCATCATCTCGGGCGGAACGAACTTCAATGCCACATGCCGTCCCAGGCGCGTGTCTTCCGCGTCGTACACAGCGCCCATCCCGCCGCCACCGAGTTTCGAAACAATGCGGTAGTGGGAAACGGTCTGGCCAACCAAACTGGCGGCGGCAACGTCCATTGGCGGTAATGTTAGGCTGCTCCGTGGGACGGGTCAAATGAATGTGGGGCTAGCTTCTAAGACCAGTAACCGTGCCCCACCTCGCAACCTGCGCCAAGCGGGTAGTCGGATCGAGCTCGCGATCGAGAACGAGCATGCGCATCGCGGCGATTAAGTGTGATGTCGCCTGTTCGCACTCCCTTTCCGTGGACGGCCGGCTGCCGGTTGTCTGTCATCGGGGTAATCGCTCGCGATTTAGAGCGTGGGCATACTTGCAGGGCCGGCAGCCGTTTCTCCGCAACCAATCACAAGTAGGTCAGCCACCACTCATGCCGACGCTGTTTGAGTCGGGCAAACCAAAGGCATGCCGGATACAGAAGCAGCAGTACCGCAACCCAGACCGTGTACACCGTCCACAGCGGAAAGCCATAGTCAGCCGGGAAGAGTGCGCTTGAGCTCCCCATCGCGGGCGGCGCAATCAGCAGGAATGACTTTGCACCGTAGCGCATGAAGTTCAGACCGATCGCGATCAAATGCGCCAAGAACAAGTGCGCTGCATAGAAGAAGAATGGCACGCGGCCGAAAACAATCAGCGGATTGGTGAACTGAAAGTGAAAATTCTCCAGCCACGCAAGAAAGACCATTGCCGGGCCGAGTGTCATCAGCAAAAAGTCGAGCGAAGGCGGATATTTTGTCGCATTCAGAAAAGAAAGTACCGTGAAAACCGGTGACGCTTGATGACTCCAACGCACGGGGTCGCCATACATATTAACGGCCCGCACCATCACGAACGCCGCAACCATCGCCAGTCCCGTACCGGCCAGAAAACTCCGCCGGCGATGCGCATCCCATGAATAGACTGTCCCGAGGCAATAGCCGCCCGCCATCACCCCGACCCAGGGCAGCACCGGATATGCGGTCACGAAGGTGATTCCATGGAACGCGAAAGCATTTTGCTGGTGCAGGATGTCCCAAATCCACGCCGCATGCCCGAAGCGCTTGGCCGGGACAGGATCGAGCAGATTGTGCAGGGCAATGATCGCGATGCTCAGTGCCGCAAGCGTGCGCATCGGAAGATAAATCATCCCGGCAAGCGCGATCATGGAAATCCCAATCGCCCAAAAGATGATCAGGATCACAGGATTCGCGGTGAAGCTTACCTGGGAAAAGAAGATCAGCCGCAGTATCGTGACCTCGAGCACAATCAGCCAGATTCCGCGGCTCACCAGCAGCCGCGACAACTCGCCTTTCGAATGATGCCCGCGAGTCATCCATAAATAGGCACCGAGGCCGGCGGTAAGCATGAAAACCGGCGCGCAAAAATGAGTGATCCAGCGGGTAAGAAAGATAGCAGGAGTGGTGCGCGCCAAATTGGTCGGCAAGAACTGCTGTGCGCTGCGGGCAACGTAGTCGCGAATGTGGTCGATTGCCATCAACATCATGATGGCCCCACGCAGGGCATCTACCGACTGAATGCGAGGCTGCGGTGCTGACCGAACCGGAATCGCGACAGCTGCCATAATTTCGCAATTTTATTCCTGACAACACCAAACAGCTTGCCGATTTCTGGAAAATCCTCCTTGGGTAGGAGTCAGACTTCAGCGACCACGTGCCGTGCGGGTTCACTCCGATGATGGAGAGGTACTCGCACCCGATCCAGTATCACTGACCGTATTTTCGGCAACATGGAAATCATCCTCCCTCGTCCGCTCAAGAGAATGGCGGTCGCTGGTTCTTTGTGTGACCGTTCCGCAGGGTCTCAAGAGCTTGGCCGCATTCCCGCCCTCCATTCGTTTGCCGCCCGAGGGTGGCGTTCCGCGGGGAAATCGGGCTAACATGTCAGTCCTTATCGCCAACGGGGAAAGGAACGCTACCCATGAAACTTAGTCTGACCAACATGGCTTCGCCCGCAGTCGCATTGGTTCTGCTTGGCATCGCGACAGTTGCGCTGGCACAGGCCGGTGACAAGGTGGAGCGTATCCCGCTCGCCAATCCCAACTTTCCGATTTCCGAAGCTGTGGTTGTGCCCGCAGGCTACGACACCATCTACGTCGGCGGACACATCCCCAAGGTCGCCAACCCCAACGCACCTAAGGGCAGCACGGAAATGTATGGCGACACCAAGACCCAGACGGTTTCGGTGCTCGAGCAAATCGAAAACGTGCTGAAGGCCCAAAACCTCTCGATGGCCGACGTGGTCATGATGCACGTCTTCCTGGTGGGCGATCCCGCCAACGGCAACAAGATGGACTTCGCCGGCATGATGGCCGGCTACACCCAGTTCTTCGGCACCAAGCAACAGCCGAACAAGCCAGCCCGCAGCGCCATGCAGGTGATGGCCCTGGCGGCACCGGGCGCGCTGGTCGAGATCGAAGCCATCGCGGTGCGCAAACACGAAGCCCACGCGAAGCCCCTCTGAGGCACCAGGGTTAGAACTTTCAGTTACACGAGGACAAGCGAATTGGACAACACCCGCCGCACATTTCTAGGCCAGGCCGCAGCATCGTTGGGGCTGATGTATCTGAGCGGTCTCACGCCCGAAATCGTGGCGCAGGCCCACGAGCATGCCAAGACAGCGCCACGCAATCTCGAGGGCCAGCCTTTCCGTTTCTTCAGCGCGCAGCAGGCTGCGGATTATGAGGCCTTCGCCTCGCAGATCTTCCCCACCGACGAGACACCGGGCGCGAAAGAAGCCAACGTCGTGCGCTTCGTCGATTTCGCGCTGAGCGAAATCGAGCCGCAGAACCAGCAGGACTTCGCGAAAGCCCTCCAGGCGCTCGACGCGCAGACCAAGAAAACCGCCCCCGAAGCGCTGTCGTTTGCTGTGCTGCCCGCGGAACTGCAAGTCGAAATCATGAAGGCCTTTGAAAAGAGCGCCGAATTCGGAATGTTGAAGTTCTACGCGGCGGCCGGATTCTTCGGCAACCCATCCGATGGCGGCAACAAAAACCAGATCGGCTGGAAGCTCATCGGCTTCGAAGATCACTTCTATTACGCTCCGCCCTTCGGCTATTACGACGCGCAGCTCATGAAGGAGAAGGCATGAGCGCGGCCCCGCAGCAACGCCGCTACGAACTCTCCGACAACGTGGATTTCCTCATCGTTGGCTGCGGCGCCTCCGGCAGCGTGCTGGCGCGCGAGCTTTCGCGCAACGGCTTCAGCGTGGTCGCCCTGGAGCAGGGCCCGTGGCTCGACCGCAGCCAGTTCACCCACGACGAGTACCGCGTGCAGGCGCAATCGCTGCTGACCAATAACCCGCAGAAGCAACCCATGACGTTCCGCAAGACGCCGAACGACAAGGCCGTCAAGAGGCCTGCGATCATGTACGGACGCATGGTCGGCGGCGGCACCATACACTTCACCGCGAACTTCTGGCGCTTTCACGAGATTGATTTCATCGAGGCCGGCAAGAAGGGCATGATCGCCGGCACCGGCTTCGCCGACTGGCCCATTACTTACGCCGACATGGAACCGTACTACACCAAGGCCGAGTGGGACCTGGGAGTCTCCGGCCTGGCGGGTGCAAGCCCCTTCGACCCGCCGCGCTCCAAGCCTTACCCGCTGCCGCCGATGCCAGTGAAGTCGAGCGGTGTGCTCTTCGAGCAAGGAGCGCGCAAGCTTGGCTACCATCCCTTCCCCGCTCCGGTCGCGGTCATCTCGCAGTCGTATCAGGGACGCCTGCCCTGCGCCCACTGCGGCTTCTGCATGGGCTTCGGCTGTGAGATGGGCGCCAAGTCAAGCCCGCTGCCGAGCATGGTTCCGCAGGCCGTCGCCACCGGGCGCTGCGAAATCCGGCCCAACAGCTACGTGCGCAAGATCGAACTCGACGCCAACGGCCGCGCCATCGGCGCCGTGTACTTCGACCAGCACGGCAAAGAAAACCTGCAGCACGCCAAGGCCGTCATCGTCGCCAGTAACGGCGCGGAAACACCCCGTCTCTTACTGCTCTCGAAGTCGAACCGCTTCCCCAACGGCCTGGCCAACTCCAGCGGCATCGTGGGCAAATACCTGATGTTCAACACCGACACCCTCGCCCAAGGGACGTTCGAGCACGAGCTGAACGAGTACAAAAGCATCGAGGTCACGCGCGTCGTGCAGGACTTCTACGAGATCGACCCCAAGCTCGGCTTCTATGGTGGCGGTGGTCTCACGGCACGCTTCCTGTGGCAACCGATTTCGTTTGCCATGGCCGGGCTTTCGCCCGACACGCCGCAGTGGGGCAGCGGCTACAAGAAGGCGCTGCAGAAGAATTTCAACCGCACCATGATGGTGATGGGCCACGGTACCTCGCTACCCGTCGCCGACAACAGCATCTCGCTCGACGACACGCTGAAAGACGCGTGGGGACTTCCGGCCATGCGGGTCACCTACAAAGATCACCCCGACGACCTCAAGTTTGCGCAGTACCAGCTCGATCGCGGAATGGAAATCCTCGAAGCTGCGGGCGCGAAACAGCACTGGGCCTTCCCGGTGGAGGAGAGCACGAACGCCGTCCACCTGCTCGGCACCTGCCGCATGGGCAGCGACCCGAAGACGTCGGTCATCAACTCCGACCATCGCACCCACGATGTGGCCAACCTTTTCCTCTGCGACGGCTCCAGTTTCGTCACCAGCGGACGCGGACAGCCGACCGAGACCATCCAGGCGCTGGCGTTCCGTGCTTCAGACCGAATTACCGCTCTCGCCAAAAAGGGCGAGATCTGAGGTCCGCCGCCAGAAAATAGCGAAACCCTTGACCTGGGTTTACCATCACACCGTTCAGGAGGATCACCCATGCGTACACGAGCGACACAGACCCACTTACGAACGATCTTCAGGCTCAGCATCTATCTGGCCGTTGCCGCTGCACTCATGTGCCTTACAGCCAACGCGCAGGAAGTAATCGATTCGACGGCCATGGGCACCAGCACGCAGATGGGCAGGAACGTCGGCGTAAAGTTGATCATCGACCGCTGGTCGACCCCCGAAGACAAGAAGATACTGGACGACGCGTTCGCCAAGGGCCAGAACCAGGGTCTGGTGGAAGCGCTGCAGAAGATGAAGTCCGTAGGACGCATCCAGATCCCGGGGACCATAGGCTATGACATCGCTTACGCCGTATCGATCCCGACGGCGACGGGGCGCACCGTGCGCTTCGTGACCAACCGCAAGATCAGCTTTGGCGAAGCCTACCGCAACACCCAATCGCAGGCCTACAACCTCACCGGTGGACAGATCAACATCGATACTCAGGATAAGAAGAAAAGCGCCGGTGTCTTGTATCCGGCAGCGCAACTGGTGATCAACAAGGAAGGCGAGCTGCAGATCGAGCTGCGCAAGAACCCGTGGAAGCTGGTGAACATCATCGTCCGCGGCAAGACCGATAAAGATTAGCGCCACCAACGGAGACCGACACCATGGCAACGAAAAAATACCGCTGCACCATTTGCGGGCACATCTATGACCCGGCGGAGGGCGACCCCGACGCCGGCATCGCTCCCGGCACCGCGTTCGAGGACATCCCTGCCGATTGGAGCTGCCCTGAATGTGGCGCCACCAAGGCCGACTTCGAACCCATCGACTAGCCCCGGTCACCCGTCATTGAGGCCCGCAAACCCCGTGTGCTAGCATCGTTAGTTTGCAGAAGTTTGTTCCTGCATCACCATGCGCAGGCCGGCATGGTGCCCCGCCTTTAGGGGACCCTGTACGATGACGGTTTGCATCGTCCGGGGTGACCTGTATGCCTCACCGGCAGCCTCGGGGATTGTGGGCGCGCCTTGTGCGCGCCGCCGGGGAAGAGCGCCTGTGAGACCGGGCGGAGTCCCGACCTGTCGCGTGGCCGCGGGATTGCTCGCTCTCATCTCTCCAAGGAGTCACAGGTGAAGAATTTCGAAGGCGCTAATATCCGTAACGTCGCCCTGGTCGGGCACTCCCATTCCGGCAAGACCTCGCTCGCATCCGCCATGCTGTTTACCGCCGGCGCCACCCAGCGCCTCACACGCGTGGACGAAGGCAATACCGTCACCGATTACGACGAGGAGGAGATCAGCCGCTCGATGTCCATCGCCGCTGCCACCGCGGTGATGGAATGGGGCAAGACCAAGATCAACCTGCTCGACACCCCGGGCTTCAGCATGTTCATCCACGAAGCCGAGATGGTTCTCCCCGCCGTCGACGGCGCCCTCGTCGTTGTTGACGCCGTCAGCGGCGTCGAAGTGGTGACCGAGCGCATCTGGCACTATGCCGACAAGTTCCTGCTGCCCCGCGCCATCGTCTGCACCCGTATGGACCGCGAGCGCGCCGACTTCACCCGTGTGATGGAATCGCTCACCACGGCCTTCGGCCGTACCGTGGTTCCCATTCAATTGCCCGTAGGTTCGGAGAAGAGTTTCACCGGCGTCGTGGACCTGGTCAAGATGCACGCCTACACCTATGAAATGGGCGGCAACGGCAAGGCCACGATCGGGCCGATTCCCCCCAACATGGAAGAAGAAGCCAAGGCGGCACACGAGCGCCTGGTCGAACTCGTGGCCGAGGGCGACGACAAACTGATGGAAGAGTTCTTCGAGAAGGGCACCATCGACGAGGAACACATCATCGCCGGCCTGCACAACGCCATTCGCGAAGACAAAATCTTCCCTGTGCTGTTCGCCTCCGGTCTGGGCAACATGGGCACCGATGAAGTGCTCGACTTCCTCGTGGACTACATGCCCACGGCGGCCGAGCGCGGCACGGTGAAGGCCGCCGCCGTCGGCGACGCCGAGCCCGCGACCCGCAAGGTCACCGACTCTGACCCGCTTTCGCTCTTCGTGTTCAAGACCATTAGCGATCCCTTCTCCGGACGTATCTCGTTCTTCAAGGTTTTCTCCGGCGTGCTCAAGAATGACGCCGTAGTGCAGAACTTCAGCCGTAGCAGCAGCGAGAAGTTCGCACACCTGTCCGTTATGCAAGGCAAGACGGCCGTGCCGGTCAACGAACTGCACGCCGGCGACATCGGAGCCGTTGCCAAGCTGAAAGACACCCTGACCGGCGACACCCTGGGCGACAAGGCCGCGCCCATCCAGTACCCGCAGGTGACGTTCGCTGAGCCCGCCATCACCTTCGCCATTGAGCCCAAGACCCGCGCCGACGAAGACAAGCTCAGCAACGGTATCCACAAGCTGATGGAGGAAGATGCCATGCTGCGCTTCTTCCGCGATGCACAAACCAAGGAGTTCCTCATCGCGGGCACCGGCCAGCAGCACATCGAAGTCGTGGTTTCCAAGCTCAAGAACCGCTACCACACCGAGGTCATCCTGAAGGCGCCCAAGGTGCCCTACCGTGAGACCATCCGCGGCAAGGCCGACGTGCAGGGCCGCCACAAGAAGCAGTCGGGAGGCCACGGTCAGTTCGGCGATTGCAAAATCAAAATGGAGCCCTTGCCCCACGGCGGCAACTTTGAGTTCGTCAACGAGATCTTCGGCGGGTCGATTCCAAAGAACTACATTCCCGCCGTCGAGAAGGGCATCGTCGAGGCCGCCGCGCGCGGCTACCTCGCGGGTTTTCCGGTGGTCGATTTCAAGGTCATCCTCTACGACGGCTCGTACCACGATGTCGATTCCAACGAGTTGTCGTTCAAGACCGCCGGTCGCATCGCCTTCCGCAAGGCAATGGAGCAGGCCAAGCCTACGCTGCTCGAACCCATCATGAACGTCGAGATCACCATTCCCGACGAGTTCGCCGGCTCCATCATGGGCGACCTCAACAGCCGTCGCGGTCGCATTCAGGGTATGGACAACAAAGCTGGCAAGACCGTCGTGAAGGCCGTGGTTCCCATGGCCGAAATGCTCACCTACGGCACCGACCTCACCTCAATGACGCAGGGCCGCGGCAGTTTCTCCATGGAAATGGACCACTACGACTTCGTCCCCGCGTTGCAGCAGGAAAAGATCATCGCCGCCGCCAAAGCCGAGCGCGGCGAAGAGGTCGAAGAAGAGGAGTAGTCAAGTCTTTCGGGCCCCATCCTTTCGCGTTCTTTGCGAAAGCGTGGGTCATGTTTCGTATCAGGGCATCACTTCAGTCATTCCGGGTGTCCCACCCTTGTCCGCGCTCTTTGCGGACAGGGTGGGAAGCAATTTGCCCTCCCGTCGAAGCACCGGGCTACACGGATATCTCTACGGCTTCGCCACCGCCCCCGTGTGCGGATGATTTTCCACCAGCGCCCCCAGCACCAGCGCCGCCGTCGGCAACTGCGCTTTGTCCGGATGCTCGTTGACGTACTTCGCCAGCAACTTCGAAACCTCGCCCACCGTAATGTTCGGCGCATCGAACAGCGGCAGGGTCCTCGCATTGGAGTTGTAGGCCTGAAGCCCATCCACCACGCCGGTCAACCAGATGTTGCAGGCCGCCATATAGTTCTTCGCCTGGTTTTCGGGCGTGGGCGTGCAGACACGCAAATATTCGGTGCCGGAATTGCGCAACTCGGAACCGTTACTGGATTGCGCCAGCGCCATGATCGGCAAACCTAGAAGAAGAACGAGAAGTGCTGGTTTCATGCAGAGAAGTGTAGCCGACGGCGAGAGCCAACTCCAAGAATGCAAGCTACTCGCTGCGATAGCCTCTCGGATGCGTCCGGTGCCACTCCCATGCGCTGGCCACGATGCTCTCGACGTTCGAATGCTGCGGCTTCCATCCCAGCAGGCGTTGTGCTTTCTCCGAGCTGGCGATGAGCACCGCCGGGTCTCCAGCGCGGCGCGGCATCTCGCGCACCGGAATCGAGTGCCCCGTGACCTTGCGTGCGACTTCGATGATCTCACGCACGCTGAAACCCTCGCCGCTGCCCAGATTGCAGATCAACGTCTCCCGCGTCTCCAGACTCTGCAGCGCCAGCAGGTGCGCCGAGGCAAGATCGTCAATGTGGATGTAGTCGCGAATGCAGGTGCCGTCATTCGTCGGGTAGTCCGTGCCGAAGATCGAGATGAACTCGCGCTGCCCGAGTGGCACTTGCAGTATGAGCGGAATCAGGTGGCTCTCCGAGCGATGGGCCTCGCCCCGCTCCGCCGTGGCCCCGGCGGCGTTGAAGTACCGCAGGCTGGCGTAACGCAGGTCGTGGGCGTTGTGCAGCCAGCGCAGCATCTGCTCGACCAGCAGCTTCGATTCGCCATAAGGATTGGTCGGAGCCAGCGGGTGCTCCTCGGAAATGGGCACCGTCTCCGGCTCGCCGTATACCGCTGCCGTTGACGAAAACACAAAGCGCGCCACGTTGTGTTTCAGCATCACTCGCAACAACGTCAGCGTGCGCAGCGAGTTGTTCTCGAAGTATTTGTCGGGGAACTTCACCGACTCGCCCGCCTCGATCAGCGCGCCAAAGTGCATAACAGCATCGAAGGAATGGCTGGCGAACAGCGCGTCAAGCAAGGCCTGGTCGCCGGTGTCCCCTTGGACGAACTCGGCGCCGGCGGGTACGGCCTCGCGCCATCCCATACTGAGATTGTCGAGGACCGTAACCGTGTGTCCCTCGCGGAGAAGCTGTTCGGCCACAACACTACCGATGTAGCCGGCGCCGCCGGTGACGAGAAGGCGCATGGGGTTCCCGGAGAACGACACCTATTTCGTGATGACGCCGCAGGCGATGCGCGCCCCCGCGTTGCCCGCCGGGTCCGTCTTCATGTCGTCGGGCGAGGCATGAATCATCAGCGCCGTGCCGCCGTTGGCGAACAGTGAGTTGGGTTCGCTGCCGGTTCCCAAAACCACATCTGCATCTTTGATTGTGACCTTGGCCGTGCCATTGGGCTCCACCGTGAAGTTGGCCATGTCGCCGTTGTGATGCCCTTCCGGGTTCAGAAAGCCGTGCTGTTTCTTGTCAGGATTGAAATGCCCGCCCGCGGACTTGAAGTCGGGCGGATCGCACTTCGCATTCTGATGGAAGTGCAGGGCGTGTACGCCCGGTGGCAAGTCTTTCACATCAAGCTTGACCTCGACACCCTTTCCTGACGACTTGATGGTAGCCGAGCCGACGCTGTTGCCCTTGGCGTCTTTCAGCTCGACGGTGGTCTTCTTAACGGGCTTAGAGGAGTCGGAATCCTTCGCCACAGACGGCAAAGCGAACGCTGCCGAGAGAGCGACGAGAAGCAGGACGGTGCGTACGGTTCGGGGAGTCATAGTAGCAGAAGTTGTATCACAAATTCGTGGGGGTGGGCGGAGCTGCCCGAGGTCCAAAGCGGGTGACTGAGTCCAAAATTTGGATTCTGGCCGTCCCGTTTCTAGAAATTGGACGCCGCGCCAACCTAGAGACTCGTAGATTAAACAAAGATAATGTTCGCTCATTCAATCACTTATGCAGTCAACAGAAGTTTGGTAGTAGTCTTGCAACGTCGTCGATGGCACTTTTTAGTAATCATTTATAGCCTAAACGTGTTTCATGCAGGCCAATTCCTGCTTCGGAGCGGCGTCTCACAAAATGCGCCAGGCAGCGGAGATGGGACTCACAATGGCGGAGCCACATTCGGCAGCGGATTCTTCTGACAGTGCAAAGCGACCGGCCGGCGAGCGGCACTGGCTGGCAGCATACACGCGGTCTCAGCATGAGGCTATGGTAGCCAGGCAGTTGGAAGCGAAGGCGGTCTCATTCCTCCTCCCTACCCACGTTAAGACATCGCAGTGGACCGACCGGGTCAGGCAAACCGCCGCGCCGCTGTTCCCCTGCTACGTTTTCGTGCATGTCAGCCCCGAGGAGCGGGTGCGCGTGCTCCAGACCTCCGGAGTAGTGAACATCGTTTCGGTTGGGGGAAGGCCCGCGCCGCTGCGCGAGGAAGAAGTAACTTTGCTGCGGGAGTGTGCGGCCAGGCCTGAGGCATTCCAACCCCATGCTTTCCTGCAGATCGGACAGCGGGTACGGGTGAAGCAGGGGCCGTTTGCCGGCTGGGAGGGCGTTCTGACCGGCCGCAGGAACTCTGCGCGGCTGGTCGTGAGCCTGGACCAGATTATGCAGTCGGTGGCCGTCGACCTCGCCGGAGCCGACGTGGAAGCGGTTAATTAACGCGACGCGTTTTTCGTAGTAGTCCCACAATGTAAGACTGCAAACCACAACTAACCTAACCATCCAACCAATCCGGCCGTCTGGCGGCAAGTAGTGCCGGGCGGCCGGCCTCCGAATCACGCGATGAGTTCGACTTCCTATACGGGTGCGGCGCCGCTGGGCAGGGTAATTCCCTTTCCGGCCCAGGGCGAGGCGCGCACCGCGTTGCAGGCAAATGGCGCCCGGCGATTTGAACTGGCCGCCGGTGCGCTGGAGCGCGCCTTGGACTTCTGCGCGGTGGTTGCGGCGGTGCTGCTGGCAGCCACGGTGCAGGGCTGGTGGCGCGGGTCGTCGAGATCCTCCACCGAGGCGGTAACGGTGGCGGCCTCAGGATTCGGCGTGTTGATGGTCTTGCTGCTGGAGAAGCGTGGGGACTACCGCCCGTGCCTGAGCCTTCTGGCAGTTCGTGAGACCGAGCGGTTGCTGCGGGCGACGCTCACGGGTTTTCTTCTGGGCCTGCCTCTGCTCGTCGCGGTGACCAAGACCGTGCCGCGAACCACAGTAGTGCTGGCAGTAATGCTGGTTCCACTGACGCTGGCGGTGGAGAAGAGCCTCACCCATCGCATCCTGCAGGCGCTGCGCCGTCCTGCGGGCGTGATGCGTAAGGCCGTGATCGTGGGGACGGGCACATTGGGCCGAAGGATCTTCTCGGCGCTGGTGCGCTCGCCCAAGCTGGGCATGGACCCGGTGGCATTTGTGGAGATCACAGGCCCGGCGGACGAGGCGGTGATTTTCGAGTCGTCGTACCGGCGCAATCGGCAGGCCCGCGTCCTCACCGAGCCGGTGACGGCGAGACTACTGCGGCGACTGGAGGCGACCATTGTTATCCTCGCCGAACCGGAACTCGAGGCGCATGAAGCCGCGGCGATCCGCACCGAAGCCGACGCAGCGGGAGCCACCCTCTGTGTCATAGCGGAGCCCTTCCAGCAGGAAAGTTGTACCACCGAGTATGTGGAGTTGGACGGGGTAATGCTGGCTTACGCGGTAAAACGGTTCGAACGGTTGCCCTATGAAGCGGCAAAGCGGGCGCTCGACATTGGCCTCTCGCTGGTGTCATTGCTGCTGGTGGCTCCGGTGTTGGCGGCGGCGGCACTTGCGGTCAGGCTCACTTCGCCTGGGCCGGTGCTCTTCCGCCAGAAGCGCGTCGGCCGCCTTGGCCGCGAGTTCGAGATGTTGAAGTTCCGCTCGATGCACGTGGACTGCCCGCAGTACGAGCGCTCGCCCGTAACAGGCAACGATGAGCGCATCACGCCCGTAGGGCGATTCCTGCGGCACACCTGCATCGACGAATTGCCGCAACTGCTGAACGTGCTGCGCGGCGAGATGTCGCTCGTCGGCCCGCGGCCGGAGATGCCCTTCATCGTGGAGCAGTACGAAGCCGTGCACCTGCAGCGGCTTGCGGTGAAGCCGGGCATTACCGGGTTGTGGCAGTTGAGCGCCGACCGCATGTCGCCCATTCACCAGAACATTTCCTACGACCTTTATTATGTGCAACACCGCAGCTTATGGATGGACGTGGCCATCCTGCTGCACACCGTCGTGTTCGCTTTTCGCGGGGTGTAGGACTCCTCGACTCGGCGGCCTGCACACCCACGCTTCCAACCCGAATTCTTCAACCCATCCATCACCACGCGAACTTTAAGCAAAGCTCATGCACATCACGGTCATCGGTTCGGGATATGTAGGGATGGTCACGGCCGCGTGTCTGGCAGAAATCGGACACCAGGTCATCGCCGTAGATTCCGACGCGGCGAAAATCGACGCCCTGTCGCGGGGCGAGACGCCAATCTTCGAGACGCTGCTGCCCGAGTTGCTGCAGCGCCACAACGGGCGCCGCTTGCGCTTCTCGGCCCATCCGCGGGCGGCGGTATCGGCGTCAGACGTGGTCTTCCTGGCGGTGGGCACGCCGCAAAGCGAAAGCGGCGAGGCCGACCTTTCGCAGGTGGAAGCGGTCGCAAGAGAGATTGCGCCGGCGCTCCACCGCTCTACCTTGATCGTGGAGAAGAGCACCGTTCCGGTGTGCACCTGCGAGCGCTTGCGCCAGATCCTCGTCGATGCGGGGGCGGGCCCGGAATGGTTTTCTGTGGCGTCGAACCCGGAATTCCTCCGCGAAGGCAGCGCGGTCACCGATTTCCTGTATCCCGACCGCATCGTGGTGGGCGCGGACGATGAGTTCGCCGAGTTTCTGCTGCGCGAGGTGTACCGGCCCCTGGCCAGTGGAGCGTACTACCGCTTGGAACACGCGGTTCCCTGTCCGTCGTGGGTGAAAGGTCGGGCGAAGCTGCTGGTCACCAGCGCGAAGAGCGCGGAGTTGATCAAGCACGCGTCCAATGCATTCCTGGCAACCAAGATTTCCTACATCAACACGGTGGCGCGGCTGGCTGAGGCCGTCGGCGCCGACATCGACGAGGTGTGCGCCGGCATGGGCGCCGACCGCCGCATCGGCAGCGAGTTCCTGCAGGCTGGCGTCGGCTACGGTGGATCCTGCTTCCCCAAGGACGTGGCGGCCTTCGCGGCGGTGGCAAGGCGCTGCGGCGTGGAGTTCTCCCTCTTGCAGGAGGTAGCGCGGGTGAACCACGACCAGCGCTTGCGCTTCGTGCAGCGCGTCCGGCAGGAGATGGGGCCGCTGGCCGGTCAACGTCTCGGTGTACTGGGACTGGCGTTCAAGGAAGATACCGACGACGTGCGCGAGTCTCCGGCAATCGCGATTGTGCGCGAGTTGGTCAAACAAGGTGCGGCGGTGTGCGCCCACGACCCGGCGGCGATGGCGCGCGCGCGCGAGGTCCTGTTCCCCGCGCAAATCACTTTTGCCCATGATGCCTACGACGCTGCCTGCGGCACCGACGCCCTGTTAATCCTCACCGCCTGGCGCCAGTTCCGCGAGATCGACCTGCCAAGACTTCATTCCGTCATGAAAAGGCCTGTCGTATTCGACGGCCGAAACCTCTTCGCGCCGGAAGAGATGTCGGCGGCTGGGTTTATGTATTACAGTGTGGGACGAGCATCGCGAACTCCTGCGCCATCCCCGACACGGGACAACAAGTCCGGCAGGGCAATGCCTGCCGTGCCGGTCCAGAACTTCGATTTCCCTTCCTTTCATCTTCAAGAAACTCGTAACAGGTAAGAAGCTGTCCCCGGAGTCTCGATTTTCAGCCCCGCATCGTCATGACCACTCCCCCCGTACTCCCCGGCGAGCAGCAGTTGACTGAGGCGCGTGCCTGGCCGCCCGTCTTATTGGCCGCGCCGCGCCCGCTTGACGAGTCGCTAGTGGCTGAAGTCCGCAGAATGTTTCGCCGTCACCTGCGGCTCATCGCCATCTGCACGCTGACGTGCCTGCTGCTCGCCGGGGCCTACCTATTGGTAAAGGCGCCGCAGTTCGAAGCGGTGGCACAGATCGAAGTGCGTCCCGCAGGCTCCAATTCGCTCGGACTCGACGAAATGGCGGCCAAGCTCTTCAGTCCTGCCGAGGCCAATACCGAGTTGCAGAGCGCGGTACAGGTGCTGCAAAGCAATACCATCGCGCTGGAGGTGATGCAGCAACTGCATCTGGCGCAGCGCAACGATTTTGCCGGAAGCTGGCGCCGGGCCGCCGACACCCCGGTCGAGTCGCTGCCTCCTGAGGTACGCGACCACTTGCTGGCGCGGTTCCGCAACGGCTTGGCGGTCAGCGTGGTCCCCAAGACTGACATTGTGACCGTGCGCTTCAAGTCGCGCAGGCCGGAGCTCTCGGCGGCCATCGCGAACTCCGTGATCGAGACCTATACGGAGCGCAAGATCCGCACCAGTTACGACTCGACCATGCAGGTCTCCAACTGGCTTTCCGGGCAGATGGACGATCTGAAGCGCAAAGCCAGCGAATCGCAGGAAAAGCTCGCGGAACTGCAGCGGACCACCGGACTCATCGGCGCCGACGAAACCAGCAACATCGTCACCGACAAGCTCAAGCATTTGGATGAGCAATTGACGGCAGCGCAAGCAGACCGGGTGGTGAAAGAAGCGCGGTACCGCATCGCGACGTCGGGCAACCCGGAGCTGCTGGTCTCTGCGGCTCCGGACCCGACGTTGCAGTTGTTGCGTACGCAAGAGGCGGAGCTTCGGTTGCAGTTCACGCAACTGAGCACCAAGTTCGGCAGCGGCTATCCCAAGCTGGCCGAGGTGACCGCCCAGGTGGCGAAGGTCGACCAGGCCATCGACGTGGAACTCAACAAGCTGAGCGAGCGCTACAAGAACGACTACCTCGCTGCGTTCAATGCGGAAAAGTCATTGCGCGCCGCCTTCGAGGAGCAAAAGCAGAAGGCCTACGACCTCAACTACGGAGCGGCCCAATACGCGCTGTTGAAGCATGAAGTCGAGACCACCCGCGACTTGTATGACACGCTGCAACGTAAGTTGAAGGAGGCGGGAATCTCGGCCGGACTGGCTTCGGCCAACATCGGTCTGGTGGACGCCGCACAGGTGCCGTCCGAGCCGGTCGAGCCGCGAGTGCCCGTCGTGCTGGGCCTGGGACTGGGCGCGGGACTCATGCTGGGCACGCTCGGCGCAGTGGTGCTGGAGGCGACGGACACGACGATCCGCTCGGGCGAAGAAGCCGAAGCGCTTTGCGAGGTTCCGTCGCTGGCGACCATTCCCCGCATCGGCGAACCGAACGGGTTCGGTCTGCACTGGCCGCACGTCGTGGAGACTGGCCACGACTGGACCGTAATCGCCCAGCAGGAGCCGTACTCCATGGCTGCGGAATCGTACCGCACGCTGCGCAGTTCGTTGTTGTTAGGCGCGGCCGCCGATGCCCGCGTGCTCGTCATTGACCAGCGCGCTTCCCGGCGAGGGCAAGACGCTCACGGCGGTGAATTGCGCGACCGTGCTGGCTCAGCAGGGGTCGCGCGTGCTGTTGGTGGATGCGGACTTGCGGCGGTCGTCCCTGCATCGAAACTTGCAGGTCCGCCGGGAGCCGGGGTTGGGCGATGTGCTCAGCGGTCTGTAGCAGCGCCTCAGACGCCGCCGTGGAGGTCGAGGGAATTCCGCGCCTGTCGGTAGTGAGCGGAGGGCGCACGCTGGAGTATCCAGCCGAGGCCCTGGCGTCGCCCGAAATGACGGCGGCCTTGCGATGCTGGCGCGACAAATACGACCGCGTGGTAATCGATACGCCCCCGGTCGCAATGGTCACGGATGCAGTAGTGCTGGCGGCGCAGGCCGATGCGGTCCTGCTGGTCGCGATGGCGTCGGGCACTACCCGCCAGGCGCTGGTTCGCACCCGGGACCTGCTGCTGCGGGCCCACGCCCGGATTGTCGGCGTAGTCATGAACGGCGTCGATTCCGGCTACCAGAACAGCTATTACCGCGGCTACGGGCGCGGTGAGGATGAGAGCGGGTATGACCCGAAGCTTACGACGTAAGAACTTTTGTCCGTTTGCCCTGGCGATTTGGCTGGTTCTGTCGGTCGTATCGCCGACCGTGGCACAGAGTCCAACCCTTTCCGGAACCGTTGCGAATCCGGCAGCAACACTTGCTCCGGCAGTGAGGCTGGATGCGGGCGATCTACTGGAGATCACCACCTTCGACACTCCCGATCTGTCGGGCAAGTTTCGCGTGGACAGCCACGGCTATGTGACCCTTCCGGTCGGGGGCGCGCTGCCGGTGCAGGGGCTGACGGCAGAGCAGGCGGCCACCGCCATCGAACGCTTCCTGCGCAATCGCGACATCCTCAAGAACCCGCATGTGACGGTACTTGTGTTGGAGTACGCCACCCAGGGGGTGAACGTGCTGGGCGAGGTCAAGCAGCCCGGGATCTATCCGCTGGCGGGCAAACATGGAGTGCTCGACTTCATTTCGATGGCAGGAGGTCTGACGCCGACGGCGTCACGCGTGGTCAGCATCACACACCGCGCACCGCCCTGGGACACGACCACCGTGAACCTGGCCGGAGCGCGCAACAACGCTCTGGAAAACGATGTCGAGGTGCAACCCGGCGACCGCGTGGTGGCCTTGCGCGCGGGCGTGGTGTACGTCATCGGCGATGTCGGCAAGCCCGGCGGATTCGTCCTCGACGGCAACGGCGTCACCGTCGTGCAGGCTCTGGCGTTGGCGCAGGGCATGAACCGCACCGCAAAGTCGAACGGCATGCTGATCCGCAACGCTTCCGGCACGCGCACTCAAACCGAACTGGCCCTGACCAAAATTCTGGCCAACAAGGCCCCCGACCCGAAACTGGAGGACGGGGACATCGTGTACGTACCGCTGAGCGGCGCCAAGGACTGGACCAACAAGGGCGTTTCGGCAGCGCTGCAGATGGCCGTGGGCATGGTGATCTATGGCCACTACTGAGAAGGCGGTCCCCACGTTCCAGTTTCCCGCATCGAATAAAGCGCCGGCAGGCCGCAGAGAAACTGAAATGGTTGCCCGCCTCGCTGCTCGGTTTTCTCGCAAGCAAAAGGCGCCTTCCGCGCAGCGCGGACTTTGGGTCGTCCTCCTCGGTCCCGACGGCGCAGGCAAGTCGTCCGTGATCGAAGGCATTGGCGACGGTGTGGCCGCCGGGTTCACCGGGTGTGAAGCTTATCATTTGCGTCCGTCGCTGTTCCGCACTAATCGAGCGGCGAGGCCAAACTGCAATCCCCACGGCCGCTCCGCGCGGGGAGTGCTGGTCACTTTTGGCAAACTCGCGTATCTGTTGGCGGCCAATTGGATGGGCTACCTGGCGAAGGTAAAGCCGCGGCTCAAGCGCGGTGCGCTGGTCGTCTTCGACCGCTATTTCTCCGACGGGCTGGTGGACCCGAAGCGTTACCGCCTGCCGCAGTCGTGCGGCTGGTTGGTAGCGCTGGTCGAGCGCGCGCTGCCTAAACCCGACCTGTACGTCGTGCTCGAAGCGTCGTCGCAGGTGCTCGGCCAGCGCAAGCACGAGGTCACGCCGGCCGAGGTCGAACGGCAATGCCGGGACTACCGGCGGCTGGCGGCAAAGCTTCCAAATGCGGTTGTCGTCGACGCCAGCCGCCCCCTGGCTAAAGTAGTGGACGAGGTGGTGGAACGCAGCATCGAGCGGCATCTGGCAAGACACTTGCCACATCTCGGGGCCGCGCGATGAGTGCATCCGCCATCGCAGAAAACGTATTTCAGAAGCTCGCCGATACCGACGCGCCGGGGAACGCCCTGCGCCTGGTCGCCGTGCCGGGCGGCGCACAAACCCGGTGGCTGCTGCCCGCCGGGGAGCGCGGAATCGGTACCGTGCTGGCCAGTTGGACTCCTTACCGCGCCTGGCCCCGCATGGCGTGGAGCGTGGTGCGCGCGGCCAGCGGAATCGGCGGCACGGCTGCTCTGCCCGGCGTCGCTGAGTTCGACGTGGACGGCGTCGCCGCGGCCCGGTGGCAATCGCTCGGCTGGCGATGGAGCGGTACCCCGGTTCCGGTGATCTACGTCGGCACTCCGGGGCCAAAACGAAAAGCCGTCATGCATCTTGTCGAGCGCGCCACCGCCGAGTGCCGTGCGGTGGTGAAGGTTCCCCTCACGGACGAGGCCAAGACCGCGATCCTGCACGAGGCCGGCGTGCTGCAAGCGCTGGAACGTGAGCGCTACCCATTCGCCCCTCGTCTGCTGCATCTCGACGCCGCGCGCGGCATCGCCACGCAAACGTTTGTCGCAGGGCGTCCGGGGACACGCAAACTGTCTCCGGAATATTTCAGTCTGCTCCGAACTCTCGTGCGGGCGCAGGAAACGACTTCCCTGTCATCGCACATCGACAGGTGGGCATGCCTCAGCATCGACGCGGCGTGGGCCGTAGACGAGGTGCAGGACCACACCCCGCTGCCTTCCTGCTGGGAGCATGGCGACTTTACCCCCTGGAACATCCGGCGGCTTTCCGATGGAAAATACGCGCTGCTGGACTGGGAGAGCGCCCGGCCCCACGGCCTGCCACTCATCGATGCCTTCCATTTCCTCCACATGCAGGACTTCCTGTTTAGAGAAAGACCTCGGCTCCACGCGGCAAGGCTGTACGACGAGGCGCAAGCCATCGGCATCGCGCCGCTGCAACTCCGCAAGCTCGAGATCGCCTACCTTCTCGCCGCCGCGGCCGACTGCGCCCATTCCGGAAATGCGGTGCGCATGCACTTTGCCAAACACACCCTCGATCTCATGCGGGGGCAAGCAGCATGACGGCAGCTTTAGCTCCAACGCCCGTCGAACGCAACGATGTGGCCGACGCGCGCGCCGAGATGTTCTCCGCGCTCGTGGATGAGCTCAACCTGTCAGGAGTTTCCTACTGCCTGTTAAGCGGCTACGAGAATTTTCCGGACGCGGGCGACTCCGACATCGATTTCATGCTTCACCCTGCTCACTTGGCGCACGTCGTTTCAATGTCTTGCAGTCCGTCGCCCGGCGTTGCGGCGCCCTGCTGGTGCAGGCCCTGCAGCACGAGACTGGCGCGTGGTACTTCGTGCTGGCCAAGCCGATTGCCGATGGAGTCGCCTACCTCCATCCCGATTGCACCACCGACTACCGCCGCGACGGGCGCCTCTGGCTGCGGGCAGAGAAAGCCCTGCGCGGCCGCCGACGCTTCCTCGACTTTTACGTGCCCGCCCTCGCCGACGAGTTCGCCTATTACCTCATCAAGAAGGTGCTGAAGCACGACTTCACCGCCCAGCACCTGCAGCGCCTGCGCGACCTGTACGTCCGCTCTCCGCAAGAGTGTACCGCTCGCATGAGGCGCTTCTGGCCGGCGAAAAACGTGCGCGCCATCGTGTCGGCTCTGTTGCAGAACGACCTCTGGCGAATGCGCTGGTACCTGCCTTCGCTGTCGGCCGAATTGCTGGCGTCACCGCCGGTCGAGCGATGGTCCGCGCGTACCGCGCAATTCGCGAGGGAATGGAAGCGGCGCGCCTCGCGCGTGGCCCATCCCACCGGCCTGTCCATCATCATCCGCGGCGGCAGTTCCTCGCAGCGCTCCCAACTGGCAACGGCGCTCGAAACCAACCTGCGCCCCGCTTTCCGCCGCACCGTCGTCACCGGTGAAGACTCTGTCGCGTACAGCCAATGGCTCTGGCTGGCCATGGTGCGCTCTACCCTTGTGATTCGCCAGATGCCTTCTTCACCGCCCAACTTCTCCGCCCAAAATCAAATTTGTTTCGACTTGGCCGAGGCGCCGAACGTTCGCTCCGCCACTGACGCCGTCCTCCACTGGATGTCCCGTCGCCTGCACAGTCGTATCGGTGGCTGAAACGGAATTCAACGAATGGCGCGAATCTTGCTCTCGGCCTACGCCTGCGAACCCGGCAAGGGCTCCGAACCCGAAGTGGGCTGGATGTGGGCCACCGAGCTGGCTGCCGCCGGGCACGAAGTCTGGGTCATCACCCGCGCCGCTAACCGCCGGGCGATCGAAGCCTGCGACGGGCCCCGCCGCCTGCCGTCTCTCCATTTCGTTTATTTCGACCTGCCCCAATGGCTGCGGCGATGGAAGCGCGGCAACCGCGGCGTCCACTGGTATTACGCGCTCTGGCAATGGGGCGCTTACCGCATGGCCCGTCGCCTGGTAAAGCGCATCCGCTTCGATCGTGTGCAGCACGTCACGTTTGTCGGCCTTCGCGCCCCCAGCTTCATGGGGCTCCTCGGCGTGCCGTTTGTGCTCGGCCCCGTGTCGGGCGGCGAGCGCGTTCCCCGGCCGCTGCGCCGCGGAATGTCGCGAGCGGCGTACCTCCGCGAATGGGTGCGCGACGTCGCCAACCGCGCCACCCGCCTCGATCCCCTCATGCGCCACAGCTTCCGCAAAGCCGAACGCATCCTGCTGGCCACGCCCGAGTCGCGAGCGCTCGTTCCGCAGGCCTTCCACCACAAGTGTGAGGTGCAACTTGGCGTAGGCCTGAGCCGCGAATATCTGGGATGGACCGGCCCTCGCACCCAACCTCACGGACCCGCTCTGCGCTTGCTTTACGCCGGACGCCTTCTGGAATGGAAGGGCGTTGACCTGGCCCTGCGAGCCGTGCGGGCCGTCCGCGATCGCGGCGTCGCCGTCCGCTTCACCATCGTCGGTCACGGTCCCGCCGAGCCCGCGCTGCGCCAGTTAGCCGCCGACCTTGTCCTGCACGACGTTGTCCGCTGGCTGAAGTGGCTGCCGCAGCCCGAGCTGGAGCAGCACTATTCCCTTCACGATGCGCTGCTCTTCCCCAGCCTGCGCGACTCTGGCGGCATGGTCGTGCTCGAGGCGCTGGCGCACGGCCTCCCCGTGGTCTGCACCGACCGCGGCGGGCCCGGTACCATCGTGACCGAGCGCTGCGGCCGCGTCGTGGCAACGGCCGCCCGGCGCAAGGACGAAGTGGTCAACGGGCTGGCCGATGCGCTCAGCGAGCTGGCTGGCGATCGCGCCCTCCTGAAAAAGTTGGGTCGCGCCGCTCGCACGCGCGCCTGGGACTTCGATTTCCACCACGTCGTGACCAGGATCCATCCGGCATACACCTCAGAACGCGAACGCCGCGACCTGGCGGGCAAACTATAGCAAAGCGCCCCCCTAGGAATTTCATTCATCACGATGGCAACAACATCTCAAATTCAGTGGCGCGGGCTGGCGCGAGCCAACACGAATGTCTCCGCCCCGCCAAGCGCTTGGGCGCAGCGAACCTGTCAGGCCATGGCGCTGCTTCCGCTCTTCTGCCTGATGCTCCTGCCCGAATATGTTCAGGGCCTTGGCAATCCGGAAACGAAGTCCATTCTCTACCGCGCCACCATCGGGCCGCTGCGCCTGGTCGATGTCCTGCTGCTCGCCATCATCTTCGTCCATGCGGTGGTCTGGGCCGGTTCGCGGCGGCTCCGTGTCGCAATCCCCAAAACCCTGGCGCTACCCGGAATCGGTTTCATTCTGGCGATTGTGATGGCTGTGATTTACGGCGCGCTGCACGGCGGCGCCAACCTCTTTTTCGACTGGAGGGCGCTCGCTCTGGGAATCGGTTTGTATGCCGTGTTCGCGATGTGGTTATCGGCCGCGCGATCCGTGGATTCGGCGGTGCGACTCTTCACCGCCTTCATGGCCCTGCGCATCGCCTGGATTCTTGCCGATTTCTTCACCGGTGGTGGCGACGTACTGGTTGGCGTTCGCATCCCCGTGTTTGATGGGCCAGTCCTGTCGGCCGTCGTCTTCGCCGCATTGTTGTCCGCCTGCCTGGCAGATGTCGTTCGCGGATACCGCGCGCTGTTCTGGATGTCGCTCAGCGCCGCAGCCTACCTCCTGGTCTTGCTCTCCTTCCGGCGGACCTTCTGGGCTGAGCTCGGACTCGGCACTTTAATCCTCCTGCTGTCCCGCCGCGAAAGGCGCGGCCGAAAGATTCTGCTGGCGATCGCTTCTCTCCTGGCCGTCGCCGCTCTGCTCGGCCCGGCATTCTACGACCGCGTGCACAGCATGGACTTCACCCGCGACGACACCGAGTTTAGCCAAGGCAATCCCGACCACGTCGGCGAGGTCCTCGATGCCTGGGAGCAGGTGCAGCGTAATCCCATCCTCGGCATCGGCCTGGGTCGCTCCTTCCAGACCCTGCGCATTCAAGACTGGAAGGAAGAGTCGGTCATGGTCCACAACGCTCCCCTGCACGTCTGGCTGAAGTACGGCCTCCTCGGTCTGCTCTGTTACGGATGGTTTCACCTCGCCCTGTTTCGCTGGCTGTGGCGGCGGCTGAAGTCGCGTGGCGGCTCCGGCCCTATGAGCGTCGTAACCCGCGTCCCCTGGCTGCTGGCTACCCTGGCCTTTCTGGCGGCGCAGTTCGCGGTGTCACTGGGCTTCACACCCTGGCCGTATTCGTCATTGCAATCCACCATCTTGATCGCCTTCTTGCTGGCCGTTGCGATATCAGGAGAAAACACATGCCACTACCAACCCTATCCGTCGTGACTCCTTCGCTGAACAGCGGAGCATTTCTCGAGGACGCCATCTTGAGCGTGGCTCGGCAGCAAGGAGTGCCGGTTCAGCACATCGTGCAGGACTCGCTCTCAAGCGACAACACCTTGGAAATCCTGCGCCGCTATCCCCACCTGCACTGGCAGTGGGAGAGCGACTGCGGCCAGTCCGACGCCATCAATCGCGGCTTCCTCCGCGCCACCGGAGACCTCGTCGGCTGGCTCAACGCCGATGACTATTACCTGCCCGGCGGTCTGCAAGCCATCGCAGAGGCGGCGGCCCGGCATCCCGAAGCCGACGTCTTCCATGGCGACTGCGTCTTTGTCGATGGCCGCGGCAGCATCACCCGCTCCAAGGTCGAACACGAATTCGACCGCGACATCCTCTTCTATTTCGGCTGCTATATTCCTTCCACCGCCACCTTCTTCCGCCGGCGCGTGATCGAGCAGGGCTATTTGCTCGACTGCGACTTCCGCGTCTGCATGGACTTCGAGTACTTCGTGCGCCTCGCCGCCGCCGGCTTTCGCTTCCACTACGTGCCCCAATTCATCGCGGCCTTTCGCTGGCACCACGACAACATCAGCCTGCAAAATGTCGAACGCCGCGCTTACGAGCGCCACGAGGTACAGCGTCGCTACGGCGCCTCGGCCAGCTCAAAGCTAAGAATGGAACTCCTTCGCCAGAGCTTCCGCGCCAAGCGCGTGATGCGAAAAATTGCCAGCGGCAATGCCTGGCGCGAATGGAAAATCCGCCAGCAGCAGGGCGAGCCCACGCTCTGGATGCGGGACGCGGAGGTACAGCTCAAATGCGCAAGCCTGGCGTGCTTGTAATCCATAACCGCTACCAACTCGCAGGCGGCGAAGACGCCGTGGTCCGCGCCGAAGTTGCTCTCCTTCGCCGCCACGGCCATCGCGTCACCGAGTTTCTGCGCGACAACTCCGTCATCGCGCGCTTTGGCCCGTTGCGTCAGGCCGCCCTTTTCGCCACCGCCACCTGGGACCACCGCGTCTACCGCGAGTTGCGCCACTTGATTCGACACCAGCGTCCGGAAGTTGCGCACTGTCACAACCTGGTGCCCCTGATTAGCCCGGCCGCCTATTACGCCTGCCGCGCCGAGGGCGTCCCCGTGGTCCAGACCTTGCACAACTTTCGCCTGCGCTGCCCCGCCGGTACCATGTTTCATCACGGCGCCGCCTGCGGCAACTGCCCCGGCCAGCTGCGGAAAGCCGTGGCGCAGGGATGTTATCGCGGCTCGCCGGCGCAAACCGCTGCGGTGGCACTCATGCTCGCCACCCACCGTACCCTCGAGACCTACCGGCAAATGGTCGATGCCTATTCCGCGCCCAGCGCGTTTTGCGCGGCGCAGGTGGCCTGTTCCGGCATTCCTCGCGAAAAAATCGTGGTGCGCCCAAACTTTCTCCTCAGCGACCCGGGCCCCCGCACCGTCGGCCAAAACTTCGCCCTCTTCGTCGGCCGCCTCTGCGAAGAAAAAGGTGTTCGCCAACTCTTGCAGGCATGGGCCCGCCTTCCCCACGTCCCGCTCGTACTCGTGGGCGACGGCCCTCTGCTCGCCGAAGTGCAACGCGCCGCCACCCCTAACGTCTCGCTCACCGGCGCTCTCTCTCCCGCCGACACGCTGGCCAGAATCAAGGCCGCTCGCTTCCTCGTTTTTCCCAGCATGGGCTACGAAACCTTCGGCATGACCGTGCTCGAATCCGCCGCCTGCGGCGTCGCCACCATCGGCTCCCGGCTGGGAGCAGTTCCCGAGCTTGTCCAGGACGGACACACCGGCCTGCTGTTCGATCCCTGGAACCTCGACGAACTCGTGGAAAAAGTGCAGTGGGCCTGGTCGCATCCCGTCAGCATGAATCAGATGGGAGCTGCCGCGCGCCGTCTCTATCTGCAGCACTTCACCGCCGAGCGGGCCTACGAGCAGTTAATCGCCCTCTATCGCGAGCTGTCTCCCGGCTTCGCCGACCTCGCGACAACCACCGGCGCAGTGGCGTAACCGTTTTGAAGGGGCACGGCTTCAGAGGCTGCTGAAAAACTCTCCTTCGCCACAGTTTCGTATCACGGCACCACTTCAACGCTTTCGGAAAAACTCTTCCCAGCGAGCGTTTCGTATCAGGGCACGGCTTCAGCCGTGCCGAAGAACCCTTTATTTTCGACGCGCCGCGCGGTCCCGCCAAGCGGGACCAGACGGCGCACAGCTAATCGCACTTCCCACGGAGGCATTCCCCTATGAAGACAAAAACTCGCATCCTCGTAACCGGCGCCGGTGGATTCATCGGCCATCACCTCGTCAAGCGCCTCAAAGCCGAAGGCCATTGGGTTCGCGGCGTTGACATCAAGCAGCCAGAGTATGAACCGTCCGCAGCCGACGAATTCGAACTCCTCGATCTCCGCCACTGGCACAATGCCCTGCTCGCCACCCGCCAGGTCGATCAGGTCTACAACCTTGCCGCCGACATGGGCGGCATCGGCTACATCACCGCCAAACTCGCCGAGATCGCCCGCAACAACCTCCTCATCAACGCCCACATGCTCGAAGCCAGCCGCGTCAATGGCGTCGCCCGCTTCCTTTTCTCCTCCTCCGCCTGCGTCTACGCCGGATACAAGCAAGACAGCCCTGACGTCGCGCCTCTCCGCGAAGAAGACGCCCATCCCGCCGACCCCGAGCCCGGCTATGGCTGGGAGAAGCTCTTCACCGAGCAACTCTGCCGCTATTTCCGCCATGACTACGGACTTCGAAACCCGCGTTGTCCGCTTCCACAACGTCTACGGCCCGCTCGGCACCTACGAAGGCGGCAAGGAGAAAGCCCCGGCCGCCATCTCGCCGCAAGGTCGCTCTTACCCCCGACGGCGGCGACATCGAAGTCTGGGGCGACGGCCAGCAGACCCGCTCCTTCATGTGGATCGACGACTGCCTCGAAGGCCTCATGCGCCTCATGGCCAGCCACTACCACGCCCCCCTTGAACCTCGGCACCGAAGAACTCGTCACCATCGACCAGCTCGTCGACATGACCTGCCACATCGCCGGCAAACGCTTGCACAAAGTACATGCCCTCGAAAAACCGCAGGGCGTCCGCGGCCGCAACAGCGACAACTCGCGCCTCCGCGTCGTCCTCGGATGGGAACCCCAAACTCCTCTCGCCCACGGTCTCGACATCACCTACCGCTGGATCGAGCAGGAATTGGAGCGGGCGGGCCGCCTCACGCCCGAGCTCGCCTATGCCTGATCGCCTTCGCAACGATCTGCCCCGCGCCAATGTGCTGGGCGTGCGAATCCACGCCATCGACATGGCCACGGCTGTTCGGGAATCCGACCGCCTGCTCGCCGGCAAGCACAAGGGCTACGTCTGTCTCACCGGCGTACACGGCGTCATGGAGGCGCAGTCCGATCCCGAACTCGCCAACATCCTCAACGACGCATTCCTTTGCCTGCCCGACGGCATGCCCACCGTGTGGGTCGGCCACTGGCAGGGTTATCGCCAAATGCGCCGCGTCTATGGGCCCGACTACATGCTCGAAATGTGCCGGCGGTCGCAGTTCCTCGGCTACCGGCACTTCTTCTACGGCGGAGCCCCCGGCGTGGTCGAACAGCTCAAGGCCCGCCTGCAAACCCAGATGCCGTGGCTGCATATCGTGGGCACCTACACTCCGCCCTATGGTCCGCTCTCCGCGCTGCAGGAGAGCGAACTGCTCAGCCTCGTGGCGCAAACCCGGCCTGACATTTTCTGGGTCGGGCTCAGCACCCCCAAGCAGGAGCGCTTCATGGCGAAGTTCGGCCCGCTTCTCGACGCCCGGCTGATGGCGGGCGTCGGCGCGGCCTTCGACCTCCACGCCGGCCTGCGCCCCGATGCGCCCCTCTGGATCAAACAGTCCGGCCTGCAATGGTTACATCGCCTGGCACAGGAGCCCTTACGCCTCGGGCCTCGCTACCTGCGCCACAACCCCCGCTTCGTCTGGGAATTGCTCCGCCACACCGACCGCTGCAGCCCCGAACGATCCTGATTCCCTGACTCACGCGAGGGCGCCCTGTCCTCACCCACTCTCTCTTTCGAGGACCCCAACCCGGGGTCCTCTTTTTCTTGCTCACGAACATCACTCCTGTGACCGCCGTCACTGAGCCGGCCACTTGCCAATCCGGATAATCACTCCACGACCCTTCAGTTCGCGAGTGGACCGCAGTGCCGGACGTTTCGGACTAGGGACCTGCGGAAGCCACAATGTGGAAGGCAAGATGTGCTCCCGGACTAACGACTGAACGATCAGCGCCGCTAAACCCTCCTTTTGTGCGTCGCACAGACACACCCCAATCTGTCCCCGGATTGGAGCAATCCGAGCCTCCGCGCTATGTAGGCGTGTTCGCCTGCCCGCAGACGCGTGGATTCTCGGTCATCTTTGTGCGAGGCAAGCGTGGCGCGAAACAGGGTCCTTCTGGTCGACGATGATTCGGTAATCCGTTCCTGCATCCGTCATTACCTCGAACTGCGCGGGATGCACATTACCGAAGCCGACAGCATGCAGGTGGCGCGCGAGCGTTTCGCCGCCGCCACCGTCGACGCCGCTATCGTCGATTTTTCCCTGCCCGACGGCGACGGCATCGAGCTCCTCCGCCACTTCAAGAGCGCCGGTCCCGACGTTCCCGTGATTGTGTTGACCGGCCAGGCCACCATCGAGCTGGCCGTGCGCGCCATCAAGGAAGGCGCCGAGCAGTTCCTCACCAAGCCTGTCGAACTGCTGGCGCTCCACACCCTGCTGCTGCGCGTAATGGAAAACCAGCGCCTCCGCCAGCAATCATTGGTCAGCCAGTCGAAGGCCCGCCGCGAGCGCCTCAACCCCTTCCTCGGCCACAGCCCCGCCATTCGCCGCCTCGAAGAACTCTCCCGCCGCCTCGTCAGCAGCGAAAGCCCCATCCTCATTCAAGGCGAAACCGGCGCCGGCAAGGGCGTCCTCGCCAAGTGGATCCACGCCAACAGCCCGCGCTCCGACGAATCCTTCATGGACCTCAACTGCGCCGGCCTCGAGCGCGAGTTCCTCGAAACCGAGCTCTTCGGACACGAGCGCGGCGCCTTCACCGGCGCGGTCCACGCCAAGCCCGGCCTGCTCGAAATCGCCGACCGCGGCACCGTCTTCCTCGACGAAATCGGCGACATCGACCTCGCCGTCCAGCCCAAGCTCCTCAAGGTCCTCGAGGCCCACCAGTTCCGCCGCCTCGGCGATGTCCATGACCGCACCGTCGACATCCGCCTCATTTCCGCCACTCACCGCGACCTCAAGGAGCTGGTCCGCCGGCAGCGCTTCCGCGAAGACCTCTTCTTCCGCATCACCATCATCCCCATCCGCATTCCGCCTCTGCGCGAGCGTCCCGAAGACATCCCTCCGCTCGCCGAAGACATTCTTGCGCGCCTCTCCACCGAGCGCGGATGCGACCCTCTTCAACTCGACCACACCGCCATGTCCGTCCTGCAACAGTACTCATGGCCCGGCAACATCCGCGAGATGCGCAACGTCCTCGAGCGCGCCGCCCAGATCGCGCAGCATAGCCGGCTCACCGTTCATGATTTGGAATTGCAGTACCCCGCACAGAGTGCGCCAAGCGGGAACGGCGACGGGCCGCCTGCAGCGACGGAAAGCCATCTCACGTTACGCGAAGTCGAAGCCCGCTTCATCGAGACGGTCTTGCGTGAAGAAGACGGCTCCATCGACCGCGCCGCCCGCCGCCTTGGCATCTCCCGCAGCTCGCTCTACAGCAAAGTCAAAAACAAAGAGGTAGACCGCTGCGGTTCCGCCGACTCTGCAACCGGTCTCTTGAACTAGCTCGGAAGGCCACGCCCTCGCGGTTTTCGGGTGCCCCACTCAAGCGGCCCGCTGTTGGCCGCTTGCGTGGGGATTTTCGCCCCCGCACGTGCCCCAGGTTCGCGCCCGTCCTTTGGGCGCTAACCTGGGAGCCCCCCGCCTAACCTGGGAGCCATCCCCCTCACTTCCCCTGATACTCCACAAACAGCTCCGGAAACTCCTGCTTCAGCGCCTTGATCTTCGGCAGGTCGCACACCTGGATGTACGGATTGTCTTCATGATGCAGCGCGTAATCCTGGTGATAGTCTTCGGCGCGATAAAACCCCTTCAGCGGAGTGACTTCCGTAACGATCGGCTTGGCAAACACCTTGGCCGAATCCAGTTGCGCGATGTACGCCGTGGCAATTCGCTTCTGCTCGTCATTGGTATAGAAGATGGCCGAGCGATACGACGTGCCCACATCGTTCCCCTGGCGGTTGAGCTGCGTAGGATCGTGCACCACCGAAAAGAAGATGCGCAGCAGTTGCCCGTAGGTAATCTTCGACGGATCGTAAACCACCTCCACCGACTCGGCGTGCCCCGTGGTTTCGGTCGTGACCTGGTCGTAGGTGGCGGTTTTCGCCGCGCCGCCCGAGTATCCCGCCGTAGTTTTCACCACGCCCTTCACCCGCTCAAACACCGACTGCGTACCCCAGAAGCATCCTCCCGCGAAGACGGCAGTTTGCTTGCCCGGCGCAGCCGCCAGCGGAGCGTCAACCTTGGCCGCCGGAATCGGCCCACTCGGCCCCGCAGCCTGCGTGGTGGCACAACCCACCAGCGAGATAATGATGCCGACAGCCAAAATGAACGGAAACGAACGACTCGATTTTCTGCATATCTAAAGTACGTAGCCTCTCCCCAATCGGATGCGCGGTTGCACCGAAAGTTACAGAACGCTATCGGACACGCTTCCCGCGACGAAGCCGCATTCGTCCTCTCACACCAATCTACGAAGCCGTGGACTCCCAAAGTGTCCTCTTTTGAACAGACGGCCGAAGTGCGCACCTGTCAGACTGTTTTTCAGAGGACATCAATATGAGCATAGAAACGATTTTGGTTATTGTCTTGGTTGTGTTCCTACTTGGTGGAGGCGGTTGGTACTGGGGCCGCGGCCGCGCTTAACGCAACCTGTTCGAGATTCTAAAGTTCAGCCCTATCCAAAAACGGACTCTCGCCTGCACAGACGGGCGGGAGTTCCGGCGGGCGGCGTAAATCGTCGCGTCAATCGAGGAGGTCCTATGGGTCCGTTCGATCTGGTCTTCGGTTGTTGGCACAAACGGTGTACCTTCCCCATCACCGTGCGCGGCAAACTGCGCCGTAATACTGCAGCAGCCTCCGTAACCGGAACTTACGTCGTCTGCCTCGATTGCGGCCGCGAGTTCCCGTACGACTGGTCGCAGATGAAGATGCTCGCATCCAAGCCCCGGACTGGGTGGGCGGCAAAGCCCGCCACTGTCGTTCCCGGCCTCAAGGTCGCTTGAGGCCTTTGCTGGACCATTCGCAACGCCCCAGCCTTTGCAAACGGTCCGGCGAAAAATCGGCTGTTTCCTGGGCGGGAATAAGGGACAGGTCAAGACGAAACACGCCGGGGACCTGGAGTTTGCATCGAGTCCGACTGAGCGTCACCATCCAGCCAAGGTGCTAATAGAAGCCACGTGGAGCAGAAAAATGCCCCGTCCTGCCTTCGGCAGAACAGGGCACTCAATTAAGTTCGTGCGTTGGCCCGAACACCCACCCAACTTCTGTTTCGTTGCGGATGACCTTTGGCTCTCAACCCGCGCTCTTAGTTCCAATAGGGCTTGGCGCCGTAATAGTTGTAGACCTTGGCGCCCCAGGCGCGGTCAGCCATGTCGGGCCAGTGCTCCTTGTCGAAACCGGGAGCGGCCTTCAGCCTTTCCTTGTCGACGTTCAGAATGAACTGATGTTCGACCGTGTCGACCTTCAGCGAAGTCCATGGAATGGCGAACAGCTTATCGCCCATGCCCAGGAAACCGCCGAACGAAAGCACAGCGTAAGCGACGTGGCCCGACTCCAGGTCGATCATCAAATGTTCGATCTTTCCGAGATCTTCCTTTTGAAAATTTACGACTCTGTCGCCGGTTAGAGTGGTTGCGGACAGTACTGTCGGTGTTCTTTCCATTGTTGCTGTCATGATGTCTCCTCTATTTCTGCGTATTCACAGTTGTGAATTCCGGTTGCTACGTAGCTAGATATATGCTCTCTGCTTCCCCAAGTCTGGTCAGGATTGAACACGTCGGCTGCGCTCTTATCGAGAAACATCCGGCGGCGTTTGATGGACGCCTTGCGGGGCCGGGTGCCCCAGGTTCGCCCTTCTTTTGGGCTAACCTGGGGTCACTGCACCCACAACGGCGAATGCTGCGAATCCCGCGGGCGGCACAATGGCGCTTCGCACTTGTGAATTCACTGACAACCGACAACTGCTTTCCCAAAATGCCGGGTGCCGGGTGCCCCAGGTTCGCCCCTCTTTTGGGCTAACCTGGGGTCACTGCACCCGCGACGGCGAATGCTGCGAATCCCGCGGGCGGCACAATGGCGCTTCGCACTTGTGAATTCACTGACAACCGACAACTGCCGGGTGCCCCAGGTTCGCCCCTCTTTTGGGCTAACCTGGGGTCACTGCACCCACAACGGCGAATGCTGCGAATCCCGCGGGCGGCACAATGGCGCTTCGCACTTGTGAATTCACTGACAACCGACAACTACTTTCCCAAAATGGGAGAATTCCGGTTACTTTCGTAACGTTCACCCCCACGAATTCTCTCCCTTTCCTCTTGACTTCTCCCTACCCTCAAAGCTGGACACCTGTGCCCGGGGCAGCTGTCTTTCTGGCAACTGACAACTGAGCACTGACAACTTTTCGAGGAGCGCCATGGAATTCCGTACTTGTACCTTCATCTGCGACGACGGCAACATCTGCAACTCTGCCGCCGTCACCGACCGCAACCTTTGTCTCTTTCATCTCAGTCACCGTGCCCGCCTCATGCGCATGGCCCAGTACCGTGCCCGCGGCGAGCGCTTCGACCTGACACTCCCGCCGCTCGAATCCATGCACGCCGTGCAATCGGCCCTCACCCAACTCTCCGAGGCCCTCGCCGCCGACATGATCGAACTCAAGCGCGCCGACCGCCTCATTCGCGTGCTGAACATCGCTTCCCGCAACTTGCTCAAGTCCGACAAATGGCCCGCCAGCCCTTACCACTCCGCACGCGGGGGTGACCAACTCGAGGATGCCCCACCATTGTCGCCCGCCGTTGGCGACAGGGTGGGACCCATCGATCTCACCGCCAAATACGGCCTCCCCAACGATCTCGACCTCAACCTTTCCCCCGAACTCGCCTTCCCTCCGAGTGTCATCCTGAGCGGAGGCGGCGCGCCTTTTGCGCCGCCGGAGTCGAAGGACCCCTTTTTCGCGCAACACCGCGTGGGCGGAATGGGTGCCCCACCCTTGTCGCCGTTCTTTGGCGACAGGGTGGGAGCCACTGACAACCGGCAACCGGCAACTGACAACTGTTCTCCCATGCCCACGGTCGCCTACTGCCAGCACGGCCCCGGCTGTCCCGAGCACACCATCCGCGCCGACTACCCCGAGACCGCCGAGATCGCCGAACTCCGCGAGATCAAGGCCACCCAGGGCATGGACGCCGCCGTCGAGCGCTACAAGCAGCAGCAGCGCAACCAGCGTCGTCGCTACATCGTCACCAGCCGCAAGCGCTATGCCGCCATCGCGCCGAGAAACTATGCGCCTCGCCGCCGAAGCCAAGGCGAGCAGAAACTCGCCGAGAAATTGGCGCAGGAATCTCTCGCCGGCCGCAAGCCACCGCTTCCACTGCGAGGCCGCGAATCCATCGCCCCAAGGAGGAAGCCACCGCCTGACCTGACACCGGCACTGATGCACATGTCGGAACCGAATTCGGATTGAGCGTGACGCGATCTGAATCGCAGATTGCAGAGGAAAAGTGTGCTTCGAAACGCCTCGACCGGCACGAACTGCTCGCGCACCACGACCAAACCGAGCCGCTTGCGGCGGAATTTGTGTTAGCCGTGCGCGTAAGCGCGCGGACACGGCCGATTTTCCACAATCCGAGCCCGCGCAGCGGGCGGCACCGCCCCGCGGAGCAACGCTAACTCCAACGGGCTGACATGGATACGCATAACTCGTTGTGAAATGAAAGAGTTACGAACAATTTCTGGCTAAGTCATTGAAAACAAAGGAGGCGCGAAGGAAAAATCGCCAAGCCCACACCAGTTATGATGGTCGGTTCGAGCCTACCGGCAATCAGCGAGAACCCGATGCCTGAAGCCTTTCTCTGTGACGCTCTCCGCACCCCCTTCGGCCGCTATGGCGGAGCTCTCTCGTCCATTCGCACCGACGACCTCGCCGCCATTCCCCTCAAGGCGCTGATGGCCCGCAACCTCCAGGTCGAATGGCTCGCGGTCGATGACGTCATCTACGGCTGCGCCAACCAGTCGGGCGAAGACAACCGGAACGTCGCCCGCATGGCGCTCCTGCTGGCCGGATTGCCGCCCGAAGTCCCCGGAGTCACCGTCAACCGCCTCTGCGCCTCGAGCCTCGAAGCAGTGGCGATTGCCGCCCGCGCCATCAAGTCCGGCGAAGCCGAATTGGTTATCGCCGGCGGCGTGGAGAGCATGTCCCGCGCCCCCTACGTGATGGCCAAGGCCGATGCCGCCTTCTCCGCGCTCGGCCAAGCTCGAAGACACCACGCTCGGCTGGCGCTTCATCAACCCCCTGATGAAAGAGAAGTACGGCGTGGACTCGATGGCCGAGACCGCCGAGAACGTGGCCGAAGAGTTCCACATCTCCCGCGCGGACCAGGACGCCTTCGCCTATCGCAGCCAGCAGCGCGCGGCTGCCGCGATCGCTAGTGGCGCAATGGCCGAAGAGCTTTGCCCCGTAACCATCCCCCAGCGCAAAGGCGCACCGCTAGTGGTCGACAAAGACGAGCATCCCCGCCCGCAGACAACCCTGGACGCCCTGCAAGCCTGAAACCCATCGTGAAACCAACCGGAACGGTAACCGCCGGAAACGCCTCGGGCATCAACGACGGCGCATGCGCCCTGCTCCTGGCCTCGGAAGCAGCGGCCAAAGAGATATGGGCTGACGCCGAAAGCGCGCATCCTGGCTTCGGCAGCCGCCGGAGTCGCGCCCCGAGTTATGGGCATCGGACCGGTTCCGGCATCGCGCAAAGTGCTCGCGCATGGCGGGACTTTCGATCAGCGAAATGGATGTGATCGAGTTGAACGAGGCCTTCGCCGCCCAGGGACTCGCGGTTCTGCGGCAGCTCGGCGTGCCCGACGATTCCCCCAAGGTCAACCCCAACGGCGGCGCGATTGCGATCGGCCACCCGCTGGGCGCCAGCGGCGGCCGCCTGGTGACAACGGCGATGTATCAGCTGCACCGCACCCGCGGCCACTATGCGCTCTGCACCATGTGCATCGGCGTGGGACAGGGTGTCGCGATGGTATTGGAGCGAGTCTAATGTTTGCCGGGCACTTTACTTCAGATACTTCGCCAGAAACGCTACCGTCAGCTTCCACGCTTCGGCGGCGTCTTCGGCACGATAGCCGGCTTTGTTGTTGGGGTTCTCGAAAGCGTGTCCGGCGTCGGGGAAGATGTGAATGTCAGCCGTCTTGCCCAGCTCCTTCATCTGCGTCTCGAATTTGTGAACGTCGGCGGGAGTGATTCCCTTATCCTGTCCGCCGAAGATACCCAGGATCGGAGCGTTGATCTTTTTCAGCGTAGCGTCATCGGAGGCAAGATGACCGTAGTTGATAACGGCAGCCTTCAGCTTCGGATCGTTGATAGCGAGATCGAGCGAGTAGCCGCCGCCCATGCACCACCCGATGGAGCCGATGCGCTTGCCGTCAACGTTCTTCTGCGAGGCGAGGAACGCGGTGGCCGCCAGCAGGTCGCGGTTGGCGCGGTCTTCGGGGACACCGCGCATGATCTGGTGGGCCTCATCCGGTGTGGTGGCCACCTTGCCGCGATACAAATCGATTGCCAGCGCCGCGTAGCCCTGGTCGGCGAGCTTCGAGGCTTCTTCTTTTACCCAGTCGTTCAGTCCCCACCATTCGTGGATGACAACGAGCGCGGGGAATGGGCCCTTTCCCTGCGGGGTATAGAGAATAGCGTTCACCGTTTCATCGCCGCTCTTGTAACTGACCGGCTTGCCGTCAGCGGCGAACGAGGCTGTAGCGAACAACGCGATCATGAGGGCGAGAACAGTAGGTTTCATGGAATTCTCCTAAAGATATCGTTATTCGGCGAATGTCTTACTTCTTGCCTGCACCCAGGGATTCGAGCAATTGCTTGCCGATTTTCTGCAACTCGCCGAAGCGCTTCTGGTAGTCCACGAAGAGCCGATTGTATTCGAGTGAATGGTCGGCATCCAGATGGGCGCGCAACATCATGTCTCGCAGGTGGACGGGGTTGGGGAGGATGGCATCGTCATTGAGTTCTTCCAGGGCAGTAACAGGATCGTAGTGATACATGGTTGGCCCCCAGTGTTGCGTAAATGATGCGTCGCGGGACACCGGAGATGCAATACCCCAGCCGAACGCGCCAGCCTGCGCGTTCGCGGCGACTGCAATCATGATGTTAAGGAGGAAGAGCTATTGGTAAGTAACCCGGCGGTCACCCTTCACGATGCGCCCGATGGTGTAGCCCTTTTCGCCGCACCGGTCGAGGATGGTTTGCGCCTTCTTGAACTTCTTGGCCGGAACCACAAGGATCATTCCAATCCCCATATTGAAGGTGCGCATCATGTCGTCATCGGGAACGTTCCCGATGGCCTGCATGTGCTGGAAGAGCGGCGGTACCGGCCACGAATGGATCTCGACGATGGCGCCGGTGCCCTTGGGAAGAACGCGCGGGAGGTTCTCGGTGATGCCTCCGCCGGTGATGTGGGCCATGGCGCTGACGGCCTCGGCATCGAGCATGCGGCGCACGATGGGCCAGTAGCTCTTGTGGGTACGCATCAGTTCGGTACCCACCTTGCCCTTGATTTCGCTGACGTACGATTCTGGCGTGTAACGGGCAATCTCGAAGAACAGCTTGCGCGCCAGCGAGTATCCGTTGGTATGCAGTCCGGTCGAGGGCAGACCGATGAGCACATCGCCAGCCTCGACGTCCTTGCCCGAAATGATTTTGGGGCGGTCGACAACCCCGACGATGAAGCCCGCCAGATCGTACTCGCCGTTGGGATAGAATCCCGGCATTTCGGCGGTTTCTCCCCCAATCAAGGCGCAACCGTTTGCCTTGCAGGCGTCGGCGATTCCGCTGACGACCTTTTCTGCCACCTCGGGCTTGAGTTTGCCGGTGGCAAAGTAGTCCATAAAGAACATAGGAGCGGCGCCCTGCACGGCGATGTCATTGACGCAGTGGTTGACCAGGTCAGCGCCTATGGTGTGGTGCAGGTTCATGTCGAAGGCGAGCTTGAGCTTGGTGCCCACGCCGTCAACGCTGGAGACCAGTACCGGATCGAGGTATTTCTTGCGGTCGATGGCAAACAGGCCGCCGAAGCCGCCGATTTCGCTCAATACACCGCGGTTAAAGGTCTTATGCGCCAGGTACTTAATGCGCTGCTTGGTGCGGTTGGCACGCTCGATGTCCACACCGGCGTCGGCGTAGGTGATGGTACGTTCTTCGATGGTTTGCTTAGCCAAGTGTCGGGGTCCCATCCAGAGGGCGATTCGCCGCAGAAACCTTTGAAGGAAAACACGATTGTACCATTGCGGGCTGATTACAGGCCGCTTTGTAACGGCTGGATGAATCGAGCGCCGCATCGCGTTTTATGGTTTTTGCAGTGCGTGTTCATGCTGAAGGCCGTTAGCGGCGATAAACTAGAAGTTCATACTTGTCCTTATAAGGAGTTCCATGTCGACCGTAGCGCAACCTAAACAGCCATGGGTGAAGGCCGATCCTTCGTCGGATGTTTACCGTTCCGAAAGCCATCCTCTGGATCCGTTATTCTCACCCCGCAGCGTGGCCGTGGTTGGCGCCACCGAGCGCGTCGGCAGCGTGGGCCGTTCGGTGTTGTGGAACCTTTTAAGCAACCCATTCGGCGGAACTGTATTTCCCGTGAATTCCAAGCGCCCCAGTGTACTGGGCATCAAGGCATATCCGAAGGTCTCGGATCTGCCTGACAAGGTCGACCTGGTGGTGATTACCACCCCGGCCGATACCGTTCCCGACGTGTTGGCCGAGTCCGTGGAGGCCGGTATCCCGGCCGGCATCGTGATCTCGGCGGGCTTCAAGGAACATGGCGAGCACGGCAAGGAGCTGGAGGCCCAGATCGCCCGCATCATCCGCGGCAAGATGCGCTTAATCGGCCCCAACTGCCTGGGACTGATGAACCCTGTGCGCGGTCTGAACGCGACGTTCGCTCACAGCATCGCGAGGCCCGGCAACGTGGCGTTTATCAGCCAGAGCGGCGCTCTGTTGACCGCCATTCTCGACTGGAGCCTGCGGGAAAATGTCGGTTTCAGTTCGTTCGTCTCGACTGGATCGATGTTGGACGTGAGCTGGGGCGACCTGATCGACTACTTCGGCAGTGACCCGCGCACTCACAGCATCGTTATCTACATGGAGTCGATCGGCGATGCCAGCGCATTTCTCTCCGCGGCGCGCGAAGTTTCTCTGAACAAGCCCATCATCGTGATCAAAGCAGGGCGAACGGCGCAGGCCGCGAAGGCGGCGGCCTCGCACACCGGGTCATTGACCGGCAGCGACGAAGTTCTGGATGCTGCCTTTCGCCGCAGCGGCGTACTGCGCGTCAACAGTATTGCCGACATCTTCTTCATGTCCGACGTGTTGGCCAAGCAGCCACGTCCCCGCGGCAACCGCCTGGCCATCGTGACCAATGCGGGCGGTCCCGGCGTGCTGGCCACCGACGCGCTGGTGGCCGGCGGCGGGGAACTTGCGGAACTCTCACCGGAGACAATGGCGGCCTTCGACAAAATCTTGCCTGAGCAGTGGAGCCACAACAACCCGGTGGACATTCTGGGCGATGCCGAGCCTGAGCGTTACGCCAAGTCGCTGGAGATCGCCGCTAAGGACCCGGCCATCGACGGCATGCTGGTGATTCTTACCCCGCAGGACATGACCAACCCGACCCAGATTGCGGAAAAGCTGAAGCCCTACGCCAAGGGTTTCGGCAAGCCGGTGCTGGCCAGTTGGATGGGCGGCAACGAGGTTGCCGCAGGTGAGCAGATCCTGAACCAGGCTGGCATCCCGAGCTTCCAGTTTCCCGACAGCGCGGTGCGCGCCTTCAATTACATGTGGCGGTATACGTACAACCTGAAGGGGCTTTATGAGACCCCGACCCTCCCGCAACATGCCGATGCCGAGTTGAAGCGAGGCCGGGCGGCGCGAATTCTGTGCGAAGCGCGGGACCAGGGCCGCACGCTCCTGACTGAGTATGAGTCAAAGCAGTTGCTGGGAGCCTACGGCATTCCGGTGGTGGAAACCCGCGTCGCTGTGACTGAGGAGGAAGCGGTCCAGGCGGCTGAGGCGATCGGTTACCCCGTCGTCGTCAAGTTGCATTCCTACACCATTACGCACAAGACCGATGTCGGTGGTGTCCAGCTCAACCTGCGCAACCCAGACGATGTTGCTCGGGCCTTCCGCTTGATCAAGCTCTTCGTTTCCGAGAAGCCCGGTCCAGAGCACTTCCAGGGAGTGACGGTACAGCCCATGATCAAGCTGGATGGCTACGAGCTGATCATCGGCAGCAGTCTCGATTCGCAATTTGGCCCGGTCATGCTGTTCGGCACCGGCGGTCAGTTGGTAGAAGTGTTCAAGGACCGCGCTCTGGCGCTGCCGCCGCTGAACTCTACGCTGGCACGGCGAATGATGGAGCAGACGAAAATCTTCAAGGCGCTGAAGGGCGTGCGTGGCCGCAAGCCGGTGGACATCGAAGCCCTGGAAGAGTTGCTGGTGCGTTTCAGTCAGCTCATCGTGGAGCAGCGGCGGATCAAGGAAATCGACATCAACCCGCTGCTGGCATCGGCGGAAAATCTGATTGCGTTGGATGCGCGGGTCGTGGTGCATGGGCCTGAGGTGCCGGATGACGAGCTGCCCGAATCGGCGATTCGTCCCTATCCTGTCGGGCTGGTTTCGACATGGACGATGAAGGACGGCAACGACGTGGTGATCCGGCCCATCCGCCCTGAAGACGAACCGCTACTCATCACCTTCCATGAGAAACTTTCGGAACGCAGCGTCTATCTGCGCTACTTCCAGCCGATGAAGCTGACGCAGCGCACCTCGCACGAGCGCCTGACACGCATTTGCTTCATCGACTACAACCGCGAAATGGCGCTGGTCGCTGAACGTAAGAACGAAGCTGGCGAGCCGGAGTTGCTGGCCGTCGGACGCATGAGCAAGATCCACGGGCGCGACGAGGGCGAATTGGCCGCGGTGGCCATTGATGCAGCGCAGCACAAGGGCCTGGGCACCGAACTCTACACCCGGCTTATCCAGGTGGCGCGCGACGCCAAGATCAAGAAACTGATTTCCATCATGCTGCCGGAGAATCGCGAGATGCGCGCTCTGTGCGTGAAACTTGGATTCAAGATGTTCTCGGACCTGGAGGAAAATATGATCCGGGCGGAACTGGACTTGTGAGGTAGTGCCACTGCACTTCATGGGGCGTCGCGGGATTCTGCGGCGCCTCTTCAATTTTTCGTAACTAGCGCTACGCGCAAATTCTGGCGACCACGCAGCCGCGATAGACTAGGGCGGGTTCGCTCGACAATCAAAACCTTTTTGAGGAGAAGCGCATGCAAGTAAACGTCTACCTGCATTTCGACGGCCAGTGTCAGGCCGCATTCCAGTTCTATGAAAAAGCCCTGGGCGCCAAAATTGGCCCGATGATGACGTATGGAAATTCACCTGCGGCAGACCAGGTTTCGCCGGACTTGCGAGACAAGATCATGCATGCCACACTGACGATGGGTGACCAGGTCATTATGGGGTCCGATGCTCCACATGAGCACGCTAGGCCCCCCGAAGGGTTCGAGGTATCACTCAGCGTGACCGATCCAGCCGAAGCAGAGAAGCTCTTTAACGGTCTGTCGGAAAATGCCCGCGTCATCATCATGCCGATGCAGCAGACGTTCTGGTCGGCCAAGTTTGGGATGCTCGTGGACCAGTTCGGCATTCCGTGGATGGTGAACTGCACGCTGGCGCCGTAGCCGCGGCAGGCCGCGGACGTCGCTAGAGCCAGCCTTTGGATCGCGCGATGCGGGCAGCTTCCACCCGGTTGGCGGCGCCAAGCTTACTGATGGCTTCCGAAAGATAGTTGCGCACCGTGCCTTCCGAGAGGTTCAGTTCGCTGGCGATGTCGGAACTGGCAACGCCTTCTCCTGCCAGTCGCAGCACCTGGCGTTCGCGTTCGGTGAGCGGGTCGGGTTCGTCGGTCCAGGCCTCGGCTGCCAGTTGCGGATCGATCACGCGCAAGCCTGAACGCACGCGGCGCACCGCTTCCGCCAACTGCTCGGCGGGCATGTCTTTCAGCAGGTAGCCGGAGGCCCCCGCCTCCAGTGCCCGGCGGAGATATCCAGCGCGGGCAAAGGTCGTGAGGATGATCACCCTCACCAGCACGCCGCGGCGCTTGAGTTCGGTCGCCACGTCCAGACCCGTTAGACCGGGCATCTCGATATCGGTGATGAACACTTCCGGCCGGTGCTGCTGCACCAGTCGCAAGGCCTCGTCGCCGGAGCGGGCGCGGGCGACGACCTCGATGTCGTCTTCCATCTCCAGCAGAGCGGCAAGCGCGCCCAGGACCATCGCCTGATCTTCGGCGATGACCACCCGAATCTTACCTGGCTTGCTGCTGGGCATGCCCTCAGTTTCGCAGAGCGGAGGCGGCTGAGGCGAGAGGCAAATCGATAATCAGGCGGGTTCCGTTGGCGCTAAGTAGTCGCAGCGAGCCGCCGAGGGCCTCCAGCCGTTCGCGCATGCCGCGCAGTCCGTTGCCCTCGGGGCCGGATGCTCCGCGCCCATCGTCGGCAATCTCCAGCGTGCAGCTCGCATCACTCCGCCTCAGCGTAACGTTACAGCGGCGGGCGTCGGCGTGACGCACAACGTTGGTGACCGCCTCGCGTAGGGCTAGTGATAGCACTGACTCTTGCTCGGCGCTGAGTGGCACGGGGTGGGTATCGCACTCGACGGCGACCCCGGCGGTTTCCAATGCGGCGCGGGCGCGGGCTAGTTCGGCGAAGATACCCTCTGTGCGGTATCCGCGAATGGCCTCGCGCACATCGACCAGCGCGGCGCGGGAGGCGTTTTCGACATCGAGCATCTCCTGCTTGGCGCGTTCGGGATCCCGGTCCACCAATTTGCGCGCCAGTTCGGATTTGAGGGTGATGAGCGACAAGGTATGACCCAGCACATCGTGCAGGTCGCGGGCAATGCGCTCCCGTTCCGCCACCTTCGCAAGATGCTCCATCTCTCCCTGAGCGCGCCGGAGTTTCTCCTCCGCGCAATGAGTCACCGCCCAGTGGTGGTTCCCCAGCGCCACGAGCACAAGCAGCAGAACCATGGATATCCATAAGCTGGCGGGAAAGTGCAATCGCACTGTGTAGTAAAGCAGGATAGCGAGTTCGACCGCCAGCAATATCACCACCCAGCGGAGCTTGGTGTTGTATCCACCGGCTGCAGCGGCATAAATCAGCAACCCTATCGACCCGCCATTTAGCGGGATGAAGACAGCCCCCATGATGACCATCAGAACGATGCAAACGTTTCTGACGCGGCCAAACCTTGAGAACGCCTGCAAATACAAAAAAATGAAAAACAGGCCCGCAATGGTGTTCCACGTCCAGAGCAGCGGGCCGCCGTGCTTCCAATAAGGATCGAGGAAAAACCAGACCATGAAGGGCAGCCACATGAGTGGCATCCACTTATGTTCGTGGTCGGCCGGGTAGAGCTTGTGCCAGATTGATCGCAGTGTGTTCATTGCTTTCCTTGTTATTGCTCCGCCGGTTGCCTCATTGTCTGCCGGAACGAGCCTTCGGCACAATCCCATACCAGAACACGGCAGTGATGGTCAGCGCCAGTGCAAGTTCGATCCAGCGAGCCGTCAACGTCAGCGCAGAGAACACGGCCATCATAAGTGCCCAGATGATCCATTGTGCCGTTTTGCTGGTCATCACCATCTCCCAATCACTTGTCTGACAATTCCGTTACTACTTGCTGTTGCACGCCCCGAAGCCATGCGCTTCATACAGGTGGGAGGTCGAAACGTTGGCTTCAGGTTGTGCCACCCCAAAGCACGAACAAGCGTGATTTGGGAACCCTTGAAGCTTGGCCGCCATCGGGGCGACAGGTGATGTTGGCCAAGCCTCGCCGGGCCAACTCGTCGTTATCCATACGACGCTCCCTCGTCGCGCCAGTAGCCGTAGCCGGCGAGGCCGAGGAACAAAAGCGTCACTCCAATCAGAGCTTCGACGTGCCCCCAGGCCGGCGACGGATGCGGATTGACGCCAATAGCGTTCAGGGCCAACTGGCTCATGTGATACGGCGGCAGAATCAGTGCCACCTTCTGCAGCACGTGCGGAAGCATGAAAATCGGAATCCACAGACCCGAGCAGAACGACATCGGCAAATAAATAAGGTTCACCATCGCGGGCGCCGAATTCGGTTTTGCGAAATAGCCCAGCGCGAGGCCCATCGCGCTGAACGGAATCGAGCCGGCCACGAGAATCGCGATCAATTCGGCGGCTTTGACGAAACCCAGCCGCACTCCTCCGAACGCCGAACCCACCGCCAGCAGCACCAGCGAGATCGCGGTCGCGAATACGACTGCATTTGCGATCTTGGCAAGAAAGTAAGCCGGCAGCGGCATGGGCGATGCCCGCTTCACTTGCAGCCAGCCCTGACCGCGTTCCATCGCGATGCCGACGCCGAAACTGAACATGGCCACGCCCATCACTCCGTAACACGCCATGGTGGCCAGCAGGTAAGTGGCGGTTTCCGCCCGGCGCGCGCCCGCAGGTACCATCACGATGCCGAACAGCACGTAGAACATTACCGGGAACAGAATGGTAGAGACCGAGAAAATCGGAAGCCGAACGTACTTCAGGATTTCGTACTTCGCTTCTTTTGCATATAACGTGATCGTCTGTCCGAGCGAGCGCTGTGGAACAGCATAGATTGCGGGAAACGTGGTGGTTGCCATTTCAATTGCTCCGTTCCGAAGGTGATGAATGATTCTGCGTCAGGGCCAGGAACGCTTCTTCCAGTCCGGCATCTGTAACTTCGAGGTCCGAAAGCCACGAGTCGCGCTGCAACAGTTCGCGGACTACCGGCTCGGCCGCGGCGACCTGGAGTTCGAACGCGTTGCGGTCTTCTTTCAGGCTGATGACGCCGGGAATCTGCCGGATCTCGTGGGCCGTCAGGCGGCTGACGCAACGCACCTGTTTGCCGATGGCGCGCGCCTTGATCTCCGCTGGAGTACCTTCGGCGACGATTGAGCCTTGCTGCAGAACCAGGATGCGGTCGGCCAGTGCGTCCGCTTCATTTAAGTAATGGGTGGTGAGCAGCACCGTCTTGCCGCGCGAAATCAGGGTCCGGATTTGCGACCACATCAGGCGGCGGGCCTCGACGTCAAGGCCCACGGTCGGCTCGTCAAGAAACAACAGATCAGGATCACCGCAGATCGCGATACCGAACAGCACGCGCTGCTTCTGTCCACCCGAAAGCTCGCCAAACGGCTTGTCTTTGAATTCCTCGAGGCCGGCGATCTTCAACGTTTCTGCCAGTGCCAGCGGCCGCGGGTAGTAGGACGAAAACAGGTCGATGTGTTCGCGTACCCTCAAGGTCTCGGGAACTCGGCCGACCTGCAGCATGGCGCCGCAGCGTGTTCCAATGTGCGATTCGCGAGGATTGGCGCCGAAGACCGACACGCCGCCTTCATCGGGTGCGGCCAAGCCCAGCAGCATTCGGACCAACGTAGTCTTACCCGCGCCGTTGGGGCCGAGGAGGGCTAGCAGTTCGCCGGCATGGAGTTCCATGTTCACGTTCTGCAACGCGGCAACGTTACCGTATTTCTTGGTGAGGCCTCTGGTTTGGGCTACGCAGACGTTTCTGCTCGGCGCGACGTTGGATAATTCGGCAAGTGCGGTGGACATCATTGGCTCCTGTCTTGGCTTTCCCCGTCTTGAGAACGATGATCTGCCAAAGCGGGAATGGCCGTTAGTGCCGATTGTCAGGCAAGGCGAGTGACAAATGTCATGGCCTGTGACGGTCTGCCAAAAAAGGGCCTCCCGTCTGGATTCGACATTCCAGACCGGGAGGCCCGGCGATCCACAATTACACCTGTAAACTGCTAGCGTTTCTTCAGCAGTTGCTCCAGAAGCTTGGTCTGATGGTCAATAGCACGCAACAACTTGTCGCAGCAATCCTTGTCGCCGCCACCGTTGTTTCCACCGCCGGTAGTAGTAGGCTTCTCCTGTACCACCTTGTCGCGCATGGCTTCGCGCACCACGGGCTGACCGTCGCGGCTGTAGCCCGTGGCATGAAATACAAAGTGATAGGTTCCGGCTTCATAGGCGTGGGTGAAGTTGTCGGCGTACTCGCCGTCATTCGGTCCACTATCGGAATGCGCTCCGTCGTCGAAGAGCTTCATCGTCCAAACGTCGTTGGAAGGTGAAGTTGCTGTTACGGTGACTTGGCACCCGATGACAGGCAACCCGGCCTCGGTAATGACAGCGGACAGCAGGATGGGGTCGCCAACATAGACAGCGCCGGGTTGCACATACGGCTGCATCCGGAAGTTGCTGCCCACGCCGATGGCGATGCCGTACAGCACCGGGTCTTTGGTGGACTTGCATTCGCGCGGCAGAAATCCCGGCGGGGTTTTCGTTATGACGACGCTGTGTGTGCTCACCGCGGCGGTTTTACTGTGTGTGCCTGTTTTGGAAGTGTCGGTGTGCGGCTTGCTCTGCGGAGTCCCGAAGCAAACCCTGCCCTGGTGCTGGATTACCACAGTCCAGGTACCGGCGTATCGATTGGGTTGGTTGGGCGGCATCTTGAATTCCAGGAAGCGGGCCTCGCTGGCGAATCCGGAACGCAACTGGAAGCCGGGAGGTACGATGGAGGCGTCCACGATCTCTCCTTTCGGCGATAAGCACCAGAAAGGAAGCCTCATGCCCTGGTAGTCGTAGATGACGATCAGCGCGTCCACGTCCCCGCGCAGGACTTCGAACTGGATCTGTTGGGTCTGGCCCGGAAAGATCCAGTACATGGGGTCACTGATCGGCGAGGTGCCGACCACATCCATAAATATCTGGGTATAGTACTTCTCCAACGAAAAGTACTGGGTCCCCGTCAGGTCCTGGTTGACGCGAAATACGTCTTGCGGGGCCTGGGTCGCCAGCGCATTCAGCTGGTCCATGTTGATGTCGCTGTCCTTGCCGATCCCGATGGTGTAGATGGTGATGTCCATCGGCTTGGAGAGATGTGTGCTGGTGACGGTCCCCGTCTGCGGAATTGGCTTCATCATCGTCGTGCTGTCCTGGATGCTGATCCAGTTGCCGCTGTTCGCCGGGTCCTCAAACGCCGTGTTCTCTTCGCCGTCGGTCAGGACGATCACCGCTTTCGTCAAGAGCGGCGGTGTCGTGGTCCGTGGTTTCTGGACTTCGCGAATTCCGGTCAGCGCGCCGCCCGCGATGGCCGTGTTCCCAGTCGGAGGCGGCAACCCCGTGTCCACCTGGGCGCGAATCTGCGCCTGTGTGGGCGAGGTGGTAGTAGTCACCGGCGTCATCGGAACCACGACTTCGGGGAGGTGATTGAAGCGGACAATCGCTGTCCGGTCGTCGAGGTCGGGGCGCAGTAGTTCTACGAAAAGTTCGCTGGCTGAAACCGCTGCGTCCATCTTGACGCGAGAACCCAGCGAATCGCTCATGCTGCCGGAGTGGTCCACTACCAGCGCCACGTCCAGCGCCACACCCGGCACGATCACAGCACTAAGAGGAAACACCCAAGTCTGGGTGGGCGGAAAATTGACCGCGTTCGAACCGCTCAACGTTAGCGTTGCCGACTTGGGCGCCGCATTCGGTGCACCGTTGGCAAAAAACGAAATCGCTACTACGGCCTGTCCGCTGCCCGCGGCGATATTTCCGCACGGACTCACCGGACCGGCGCTATAGGACTGTGTCTGTGGCGCGTTGGTAACCGAACCGTTTGGATCGGGTAGGCCAAACAGCGCTGCATCCGGTCCGCTAAGCGCGCCTTGAAACTGTAACGGCCCCTCACCGGTGTTCTGCACCAGGAAGAATTGAACGGTACGGAATCCCTGCTGCACTTGGCCGAGGTCGATCGGGTTGGTCGGCGGCACTCCGATGACCGCTTGCGCCAGGCAACCCGTGCCGCTCAACGAAATCGGATGCGGACTTCCCGGGGCCTGGCTCACGATGTTGAGGGTTGCCGTCTGCAGACCGACAGCCTGGGGCGTGAACGATATGGGAATGTTCTGTGACTGGCCGCAATTCAGTGTCCCTGCCCAAGCCACACAGCTAAAACCATTCGCGTTCAGCGTGGGTACATTGACATTGAGCGGCTGCGAGCCATTGTTCGTGATGGTAAGGTTCCAGACGGGAGCAGCCTGCCCGACGGGCAGCTTGCCAAAATTGTGGCTGGTGGAATTGAACTGGATGCTGAACACCGCAGCCACGGCCTGGCCTTTGCAAGCGAGATTGTGAGTACCATCGCTGGCGTTCACCACCAAGTTCGCCGGGTTCCAACTGCCCACTGCCGTCGGATTGAATTCCGCTGTGACGGTAACCGTCTGGTTGGCGGTAAGCGTTGCGGGTAGCGCCGGGACGGTGGTCTGAACGCTAAATGGTGGGCTGTTGTTAATGCTATTGATCGCCAGACAGTCGTTGCCAGTATTTTTCAGGGTGAACTGCTTGGTCACGGGCGTAAAGGGACATCCGCCGACGTGCAGGGTTCCAAAGTCCTGCGGCTGCGGAGAGGTAACGGTGCAAACTCCGGCGGGCAGCGGGGCGACCTGCGTGTGGTTTGTGTTCCCGGTGTTGAAGTGAATGATCAGTTGAGTGGCGGTGGCCTCGCCCAGAGTCTGACCAGTCGGAACAATACTCCCCACTGAGCACAACACCGCGCCGTTATCGCTGCGATAAATGGCGAGCGCAGTTTGTTGCGTGCCATCCTGACCGAACGCCATGAATACGCAGCCGTTGCCCATGCTGGGATTGACAACCGGCGGGGGCACCGTCGAGTCGGCCGTGACCATCAGGATATTGGTTTCCGTCCAAGTGGAGAAGTCCACCAGATTGAGGAACCGCGTCTGAGGGCCTGGGTCGGTCGGCATGTCGAGGATCACCAGGAACTGGCTACCCAGGATCATGTAGAGGATATTGTGATTCAGTCCACGGGAGTGAAACACGCTGTTCGCGCCCTGCTGTACCGATAATCCCGCAGAGTTGAGAGTCAGGGTCTTTCCCCCAAAACTGTTGCTGGGCGAGTTGTCCCACGGCTGGGCGTTGATGAAGAGCCCGGTCTGAATCGAAAGCGGAGTGCACGCCATAAGTCGCTCCTTGAGGCAGAGGAAAGTGAAGTGCGCGGCCCATTTATCCAACGAAGTGTTGGCACTATAGTGCCGTTCTGAAAGCGTGTCAAGCGCCGAATTTTTGCACCATTTTTCGTGCATTGTGCGAAGTGAATCATTTGTTTCATTTTGGAAGAGTGGTGACTTCAATCACCGTCGGCGGTGACTTCAATCACGGCTCCGGAACGGCAAAAGGGTCGACACTAGTCTGTAAGTAAGTGAGGAGTCCGTCCGCTCCGCGTCTTGCCCCCTTGGCTGTGGACGGAATCGAAAGAAGGTCAGCGATGTTGCTCGCATATCGGCTGGTGAAGCTGATCGAGACCCACTCGGATGGACTGGCACGCAGCCTGCAAGAGCGTTGTCACAAGGACAAGAGGTGCGCGGCGTATGCCAACGTCCCGGAAACCGAACTGACGTCGAAGGTATACGACGTTTATCGCCATCTTGGCGAATGGCTGTTGGGTAAAACAGAAGCCGACATTGAACACCGCTACCTGGCCATTGGCGCCGAGCGCGCCGAACAGGGCGTTCCGGCCAGCCAGGTCGTGTGGACGATCTGCCTGGTGCGGGAGAACCTGTGGGATTACCTACAGAAACATGCGGAACTAGAGAAACCAGCGGAGATCTTCGGCCAGATTGAATTGCTGGAGATGCTCGACCAATTCTTCAACCGCGCGATCTACTACGCGACACTCGGACACGAGCGCGCGAAAAACGGCTACCAAGTGTTTCAGGAACCTGCATCTGTCTAACGAACGCGAGGCTCTCTTGATGTCCTGGCTTGACCCATACCGAAGCAAGTTGATGACTCCGCGTGAGGCCGTGGGCTGCGTGGAGTCCGGCATGCGGGTGTACATCCACCCCGGCTGCGCCGAACCCGAGGCTCTCGTGGAAGCACTGATGGAGCGCGCTGCGCACGTCAAGGGAGTGGAGGTCGTCCACCTTCTCACGCTGGGCACATCTCCCTACTGCGCTCCCGAGATGTCGGAGAGTTTCCGCCACAACGCCCTGTTTGTCGGGGGTAACGTTCGTGAGGCCGTGCGCGAGGGCCGGGCTGATTACACGCCCATCTTCCTCTCGGAGGTCGAGGCGCTGTTCGAGACCGGCGAGATGCCCATCGACGTGGCCTTCATTCAGGTTTCCCCGCCAGACTCGCATGGCTATTGCAGCTTTGGCGTAGGCGTCGACACCACCCTTACCGCGGCCAGGTATGCCCATCGGGTGGTTGCGCAGGTCAACGCCCAGATGCCCCGCACTTACGGCGACAGCTTCATCCATGTCAGCAAGATCGATGCCATCGTCGAAGTTTCGCGCCCGCTCTGCCAAATCAAGGAGAACGTAATTGCCGACCTGCACCGCGCGATTGGTGGGCACGTCTCGTCACTGATTGAAGATGGTTCCGTGCTGCAATTGGGCATTGGCGGCATTCCCGATGCTGTCCTGCCGAACCTGATGGACCGCAAGGACCTGGGCGTTCATACCGAACTGTTATCCGACAACGCCATCCCACTCATCGAAGCCGGCGTGATCAACGGGCAGCGCAAGAACTTCAAGCCGCGGAAAATCATCCTCAGTTTCGTATTGGGGACCAAGAAGCTGTTTGACTTCGTGGACGAGAACCCGGTCTTTGAGTTTCATCCTTCGGCCTACACCAATGACCCATTCCGCATCTCGCAGAACGAGCGTATGGTGGCCATCAATTCCGCGATTGAAGTGGACCTCACCGGCCAGGTCTGTGCTGAATCCATCGGGACGTCTTTCTACAGCGGCTTCGGTGGACAGCTCGACTTCATCCGCGGTGCCGGTCGCTCGAAGTGGGGCAAACCGATCATCGCCCTGCCGTCCACGGCCAGGAACGACACGGTTTCGCGCATCGTGCCGCGGCTGGCGTCAGGCGCAGGTGTACTGACGGGCCGCGCCGATGTGCATTATGTGGCAACCGAGTACGGCATTGCCTACCTCCACGGCAAGACGATCCGCCAGCGGGCAGAGGCGCTTATCCAGATCGCGCACCCGAATTTCCGCAGGCAACTGATCGACTACTGCGAACAACAACATTGGTTTCAACGGAGCGTATTAGATACGAACGACCAGCGAGGGAACTATGCCATCACCACCACGCGGTGACGTGACCATTGATGTCGAGGAATGCAAAGGGTGCGGCTTGTGTGTGGAATCCTGCCCGCCTGGTTGCCTGAAACTTTCGCCCGAGTTGAGCCACTACGGAGTTCACCCGGCGACTTATACCGGCGAAGGTTGCACGGGCTGCGGCGCGTGCTTCTATTGCTGCCCTGAGCCGGGAGCCCTCACGGTATACCGGCTTGTGCCCCCGCCCAAAGTAGCGGGCGCCGTCGTCAGCGGCGCCAAGGAGGCAACTCATGCGTCAGTTGTGTAAGGGAAATGTCGCGGTCGTGAAGGCCGCGGTGCTGGCCGGGTGCCGTGCTTACTATGGGTATCCCATCACCCCGGCCAGCGAGATCGCCGAATATGCCGCCCTCCTCTTTCCGGAAGTGGGCGGTACGTTTTTGCAGGCAGAGAGCGAAGTCTCGGCCATCAACATGGTGTACGGAGCGGCTTCTGCCGGCATTCGCGTGATGTCGGCATCCTCGGGCCCCGGCATGAGCCTGATGCAGGAAGGCATGTCGTACATCGCCGGCGCCGAGTTGCCGTGCGTAATCGTTGACGTGGTGCGAGGCGGGCCTGGCCTGGGCAACATCGCACCTGAGCAGAGCGACTACAACTGCATCGTCAAGGGCGGAGGCCATGGCTGCTATCGCAACCTGGTGCTGGCCCCGGCCTCAGTGCAGGAAATGTTCGATCTGACCGTACTGGCGTTTGAACTGGCTGACCGCTATCGCAACCCAGCGGTCATCATGACCGACGGCTACGTTGGCCAGATGCAGGAGCCGCTGGAGATCAAGCTGCGCGACGTGCCGATGCCGGAGAAGGATTGGGCGGTAAAGGGCACGCACGAAACCCGCAAGAACCTGATCACCTCGATCTTCCTGGAGCCCGACGACCTCGAAGCCCATATCCGCAAGCTTGAGGCGAAGTATGCACTTGCACAGGAGCTGGAAAGCCGCAGCGAGAATTATCTGACGGAAGATGCCGAAATCCTGCTGGTGGGCTTCGGTATCGTTTCGCGCGTCTTACGTTCCACGGTGGACCAGTTGCGCACCCAGGGCATCAAGGCGGGACTGTTCCGGCCGATTACGCTTTGGCCGTTCCCTTCACGCGAGCTGCGCGAGGCCGCCAAACACGTGAAGACAGTGATGGCAGTCGAACTGAGCACAGGAATGATGGTGGACGACGTGAAGCTGACGCTCAACGGCTGCGTGCCGGTGGAGTTCTACGGTCGGGCGGGTGGCAATGTGCCGAGCGTGGAGGAAGTTTCAGCACAGGTAACGTCGCACATGGCGACATTGGTCTAGTTCGGGAGGGTTCTGTGAGCGAATACGAAGTTGTCCACGAAAAGTCGCCTGCATTTTACGACAAGTTCGAGCGCAAGGCGGATTTGCAGCAACAGACTCACTACTGCCCCGGATGCGGCCACGGCGTAGCACACAAGTTGATCGCCGAAGCGCTGACCGAACTGGGACTGCAGGACCGCGCCGTACTAGTCAGCCCGGTCGGCTGCTCTGTGTTTGCCTACTACTACTTTGACGTTGGCAACGTACAGGCGGCCCATGGCCGCGCCTCAGCGGTCGCTACGTCACTGAAGCGTGCCCACCCCGAGTCCATCGTGATGTCGTACCAGGGTGATGGCGACCTTGCGGCCATCGGCACGGCGGAGATTATCCACGCCGCCAACCGCGGCGAAAACATCTGTGTGTTCTTCGTGAACAACTCGATTTACGGCATGACCGGCGGACAACTGGCCCCCACCACGCTGTCCGGACAGTACAGCACGACTTCCCCGTGGGGACGCCGTCCCAATAACGAAGGGCTGCCGCTGCACGTCGCCGAGCTGCTGGCGTCGTTGCAGACACCCACATACATCGAGCGCGTCGCCCTCAACGACATGAAGAACATCATGAAGGCCAAGAAGGCCATCAAGAAGGCGCTCGAAATCCAGAAGAATGGCGGCGGCTTCTCCTTGGTTGAGATCCTCTCGCCCTGCCCGACGATCCTGAAGATGGACCCCCTGGTGGCGCGTAAGTGGGTGGGCGAGGCGCTGACGAAAGAGTTTCCGCTGGGTGTCTTCCGCGACCGCAAGCCGGAACTGCCCGTATCGGCCAAAGTCCCGGTAAAAACCGTCGCGCAGGCGCTGGGCGTCGAAGACGGCAATGGCGAAATACTGCCGTCACGCCGCCATCACACTCGTGAAATCACCGTGAACTTCGCCGGATTCGGCGGACAGGGCGTCCTCCTGATGGGCCAGTTGCTGGCCGAAATGGGCCTGCGCGAGCAGATGGAAGTGAGCTGGCTGCCCTCCTACGGGCCGGAAATGCGCTCGGGCAGCGCCCATTGTTACGTCACCCTTTCGCACGAGCGCATTGGGTCGCCTTTGATCTCGCGTCCCGCGGTGCTGGTGGCGATGAACGAAATCTCGCTGCGGAAATTTGCTTCCAGTGTCGTGCCGGGCGGACTGATTCTATATAACGCCGAGAAACTGCCGGATGACTTCAGCGTGACCCACGCACGGGTGGTGTGCATCCCGGTGTCGCAGATGGCTGACCAAATCGGCAACGCCAAAGTAGCCAACGTTGTCATGTTGGGCGCGCTGCTGGAAGAGACCGGTTGCCTGCCCACCGACACTGCCCTCGACGTGTTAACCGACACGGTTAAGAACCCGAAGTTGCTCGCACTGGACAAGCAGGCCATCGTCGCCGGACGCGACTACGTGGACACGACCATCGAAGTCGGCGCCGTCGCTCAACCTGACGGATACTCCTACTGATATCCATCTCCGCCCAGCTTCCCCCGCCGTCGCGCTAACCAGCGCCACGGCCGTGTGGAGGCTGGGATTCGTGTTTCGGCTCCATTCCGAGTCTCATCCTCCGGCTGCTAAGATGCGATTGGATTCATCCGGAGGTTATGCGGTGCCGTCGAAGCCACGCAAACCGAAGCCATTCAAGACTGCCTCAGCGGTAAAGGCCGCGGCTCGCGAAATGATCGGCGCTCCGCCACCGACGCGTGCGACTCCCACAACCAAGCAACGCAAGGCGAAAGCCCCGAAGCACAAGCCCACGCTTCACAGATTGCTCGACGACGAAACTTAGGTGAAGAGGAACGGCATTAAACCGAAAGCGCCCTGACCTGCACTCCCGCCTTCCTGAGAGCCTCGTTCACCGCACGGGCTATACCGGCGCTCCCCGGCGTGTCGGAGTGTATGCATATCGTCTGTGCGACCACCTTTAACGTTGACCCGTCGGCAGCTACTGCGGTCTGTCGTGTCGCGATATCGAGCGCTTGGCGGGCTGCTGAAGACGGGTCTTCGAGGAGTGCGCCTGGCAGCGTACGTTTGCGAAGGGTACCGTTCGGCTCATAGACGCGGTCAGCGAAGGCCTCCGCGGCGCACGACAGACCCATCGACTCCCACACTGTCAGAGCTTGCGAACCCGCCTGCCCAACCATGACCAGCTGTTCGTCGCCCTGCAGCACCGCTCGGCCGATGGCCGCTGCCACGTCTGCGCTTTTGTTGGCAGCATGGTATAGCGCGCCGTGCGGCTTGCAGTGCGCTAGCTCAGCGCCGAGAGAGGCGGCGACCTCCGCCAGTGCCGCAATCTGGTCACGCACGGTGGCCTCAATCTCGGCCATCGACAGCGGCGACTCAATGCGCCCAAAGTTGGCTCGGTCTGGATATCCCGGATGCGCCCCCACGGCGACGCCGAGTTGCTTGGCCATCCTCACCGTCTCGCGCATCGTGCTCTCGTCGCCGGCATGCCCCCCACAGGCCACATTAGCTGACGTGATGTAGCGCATCAGTTCGAAGTCCGCGCCGCTGGCCAACGACTCTTCAGACTCGCCCAGGTCCGAGTTGATATCAATCCACAGGTCGCTCATCGTCGGTCCTCTCACCCCATCCAAATCGAGCGCAGCCATCGCTCCTGCTCCCGTAGCGCTTCGACTGCATCTTCAATGGAAACCAGGGCGAACTGTAATTCGTCCCGCGGTCGCAGTTGACCGACACGGTGCAGATCGGCCGCTATGACATTGGCGATTTTCGGATATCCGCCGGTTGTCTGCTGATCAACGAACAGGATAATCGGTTGCCCGTCCGGCGGAATCTGCACGGCGCCCAGCGGAATGCCATCCGTCAGAAGTTCCTTGTGGTCAAGCAACTCGATGGGCGCGCCTCTAAGCCGCAGGCCCGCTCGGTCCGACTGCTCACTGACCTCAAACGGCGTTGCCAAAAACTTTGCATACTCGTCGGGGCCGAACCAATCGTACTGCACCCCACGCGTGACACGAACCGGCCGGGACCGTGGCAGCTCAACGAAACTCTCAGCTCGAATTCGACGTGGTCGCCGGTCACCTGCCTTTCCTATGGGAAGAACGTCTTCGGATCGCAGCCGACGCCCCTCAAGTCCACCAAACTTCCCGCGAAGATCTGTGGAAGCGCTGCCCATCACGATCGGCACGCTTACGCCGCCCTGCACCGCGAGATAGCAGCGGGCCCCGCCGGCTATGATCCCACATTGTAAGACCCCACCCGCCGGAACCTCGATTGCGGTATTAGTGGGAAGCCGATAGCTCCCGACCAAGCAATCGCATTCACCGCCGGTAACAGCCACGATTGTCCGCTGGTCGAATTCAAAACTCCCGCCGAGCAGAGTCATTTCCACTGCCGGCGCAAATTCAGCGTTCCCCACCAACAGATTGGCGACGCGAAACGACAAGGCATCGGCGGCCCCGCACGGGGAGATTCCCAGATGCGCATAGCCGTAACGCCCGCGGTCTTGGACCGTAGTGGATAGTCCCGGCTTGAGCAAGCGGATATTCATCCGGGCCCCGGTGTGAGTCGATCGAATTCAGCCCGAACTATGGACACAAACCGCACGCGGTCGCCGGGGAGGAGGAGCGTCGGTTGCTCGGCGGCAGGGTCGAACATGCGCAGGGGCGTACGTCCAATCAACCTCCATCCCCCGGGCGTTTCCGTCGGATAGATGCCCGTTTGTCCGCCAGCAATGCCGACGCTGCCCGGCAGCACCGCTCGCCGCGGTGTTGCTAGTCTTGGTGTGCTGAGCGCCGTCGGCATGCCGTCGAGGTAGCCAAACCCTGCAGTGAATCCAAGGAACGCCACGCGATAGTCCGCGCCCGAATGTACCCGGACGACCTCAGTGGCCGTGAGCCCAGTGTGGGTGGCGACGTCGTCAAGATCGGGTCCAAACTCGGCGCCGTAACAGACCGGAATCTCCACCGTCCTACCGCTATCTGCGGGACTTGGCGCACTTGCGGTTAGCAGGGATTCCACGACCGCCACGGCCTCCGCGTGACTCATCACCAGCGGATCGAAGTCCACCAGCAGCGAGAGGTATCCGGGATGGAGGTTGCGGATGCGCGAATCCCCAAGGGCCTGCAACGCTCGAAGCAGACCCAGAACGCGGGCCCTTATCGCTGGCGTAACCGCTTCGCCGAAGATCACAAGCGCTGACGAATCACTGGCTGCGATGATCTTCACGCGAAGCCCTTCCCTGCAAGACACCGCATAATCCGATGAATAGTGTATGGCGGCTGCAGTGTCAATCCGGCGGAATCTCCACGAGCTCGGCCGCACGGGCGTGATTCCCAATTGCCCAGAAATGCAATGCCGGCAGGACGGCCTTGCTCGCCGTGGGCCATCCCATCGGAGCCTACTCCACTGGGCTCTTCCCCGTCGGTATGCGTCTCTTCAGCCTGCGATTCTCCCACAATATGTCACTTAGAGCCTGCGCTCAGTTCTGCATCATGCCTGGCTGCCTAAGCTCCCGCTTCCGACTAGGACATGCCATCTCGGTCTTCGCCGTAGTGGCGTATGGAGCCATGAACTTCACCGTCTCGGTTCTCTTCGGAACTCGAGGCTGTGAATTGCCGTTCCATGAGTGAGCATTGCGGTGGGTCGTACCCCGATGAAGAAATGTAAGGAAAGAATTGTAGCCGCGTCGGGGGTGCATCAAAATCCCGGAGTCACAAAATTCACGTCTTCTCAAGAGCCGCAGGACTGGGCGCGCATGCGTCTCCCGGCGTCGGCTGAATTGTCCGCACGCAAGAAAGGCCGGAGCGCGGCTCCGGCCCTTCGAACCGTCCCAACCAAGAGAGTTACGACAGTATCTTGCGGCGGAGAACGCCGGCGAGTCCGAGGACGCCGGAACCAAACATCGCCAACGTACCAGGCTCCGGCGTGGGAGCGCCTTGGCCTGACAACGGAGCGATATCGTCCAGGGAGTTAGCCAGGAACTGATTGTAAGCGAACGAGGCTGTCCCGATATTCATGGAGCCCGAGTAATCCACAAACTCCAGGTCGCCATTGTTGGAAGCGACAAACAGATGGCCATGGCCATCGACCGCCGCTTGATCGAATTCCGACCCGTTGTGCGTCACCGTCCCCATAACCATACCGCCGGGAGTGATCTGCTGGACGGTGTTGGCGCTGTTAACGATCAGGTCGCCAGTGAAGGGGTCGAACGTAATGCCGTGGGCATACAGGCCCGAAGCGATCCGTGACGTCGTGAAAACCGTTCCGTTGAATGTGATGATGCCAAAATTCCCCGTACAGCCGTCGCACGCCGTGGTGTAGAAGTATTGACCGGCGAGCGGGTCCCATACCACTCCTCGTATGTCCGTATCGGGACCGACGACCGAATAGGAAGTTCCGTTTGTGCCAAACGGAAGGCCAACAACCGAGATGTACGGACTGCCCCCGTTGGGCATATTCCAAATAGCGTTGTTGCCTTGTGTTACGGCCAAGTGATACGACTGACCAGCGCTACCGACATTGACGCTGGTGACTGGACCGCCGGTGCGCGCTTCCTCGCTGAGGTTGCCTGTGCTTTGTCCGCTGACAACCAGGTTTCCGTTTTGCGGGTCGAAGAGGATACCGTCGGCGCCAGGTGTGGGTGTCAGATTGGTTACCGATCCCAGCGTAAAGCTCGTGTTCGGCGCGTAGGTGTAGTCGACGCTGTGGACGTTGTTGCCTCCGTTATAAGTCGTGAAGTACAGGGTACCCGTGAGATCGTCCGCGCGTGCCGCTAGACTTAAAAGACACGCGAATCCGACCAGGGCAATGACTCTACTACTAAGTCTCATCGGTTGCTCCTTAAATTGTGTCAAAATCAGTGGGTTGAACTCAGGGCCAGACGTAAACTGCTGGGCCTACGTAACGGGCGGTGGACTCAGTGGCGAGTGCAAGCTAATCCAACGACCACCCTCTTCGCCGAAGCATAATCTCGCACTTCATGTCACAAGTCAAGCGACGAGAGGGCGGTTCCATGCGGCGATACATAGTAGCGCTACCCCCATTTCTCAGTTCGGATGCACCCGACCCTCGGGCTTAGACCTTACGTGGCGCAGTGGGATTTCGAAGGCATTTCCCCGCTCCCAAGTCCGTGGATGCACGTGTACCGTCCGAGGTCGGCAGATCAATTCCCACTTTATAGCGCGGGTGCCGTTAAATTGGTCGAACGGCCCCCAGACGCCGCGCAACCGAAATATGTCTAATTCTGGCGACCACGCCGTATCTTGCGGGGGGACGCGATGATCGGTGCGCCTGTGAATGATCTGCAAATTATTGGTGCGATTCACCCTGACCCGGTGGGCAAGTAGGACTTCAGCGAACTACAATGAGCTGGCGACACCAAAGCGCCTTTTCACCCTTCTAACTTATGGCAACCTTTGCAAAATCCAAACCCGGCAAGGCAAAGAGGTCGCCCCAGCGGACTGCGGCGCCAGCCACGCAAGCATCGCGTGAGCAGAGCATCTCCCTCGACGATCCCAGCCTCTTCATCAACCGCGAACTGAGTCTGCTCGATTTCCAGCGCCGCGTTCTCGAGGAAGCACAAGACAGCTCCAATCCTCCCCTCGACCGCGTCATGTTTCTTTCTTTTGTCGGCTCAAATGTCGACGAGTTCTTCATGGTGCGCGTGGCCGGCCTGAAACGGCAGATTGAAAAAGGCGTGATGGAGAGCGGCCCCGACGCGATGACCCCGGCCGAACAGTTGCGGGCGATTCGAGCTTCAGTGATCCGCCTCAACCGCTCCGCGCACGATTGCTGGTCGAAGGAACTCGTGCCCGCATTGCGCGAATCGGGGATCAGCATCGAGAACTTCGCGGATTTGAGTGAAGAACAGCAGGCCTTCGCCAATAGCTATTTTCAGGACACAATTTTCCCCACGCTGACACCGCTCGCATTCGACCCCGGACGTCCGTTTCCCCATATCTCCAACCTTAGCTTGAATCTTGCTGTTGTCTTGCGCGACGCTGAGGGTATCGAACACTTCGCCCGCGTGAAGATTCCCGATTCCCTGCCGCAACTTGTGCCGGTCAAGGTCGCCGCCAAGGCCAGAAGCCGCATTAAGTCTGCCGTCAAGCAGCAGGTTTTCGTCTGGATCGAGCAGGTCGTCACCGCCAATCTGGCCGCGCTGTTCCCGGGAATGGAAATCGTCGAGGCCCATCCCTTCCATATCACGCGCGATGCCGACTCTGACATCCAGGACCTGGAAGCCGGCGACTTGATGGAATCCGTCGAAGAGGGGGTCTTCCAACGTCGCTTCGCCGACGTGGTCCGCGTCGAGATCAATGACGCCATGCCCGCCTCCGTGCTCGAGATCCTGATTACGAATTTAGAGCTCGACCGCGACGACATTTACAAAATCACCGGGCCGCTCTCACTGGTGCGGGTGCGTGGGCTAGCCAAGCTCGACCGGCCTGACTTGAAGTACGCGCCGTTTGTACCGGCCCTCCCGGCGGCCCTGCTGAAGGACGACGACGAGGATATTTTCGCCACCATCCGCCGCGGCGACATCCTGTTCCATCATCCCTTCGATTCGTTCCAGCCAATCGTCGGACTGTTGCAGAAAGCCGCCAACGATCCCAACGTGCTGGCCATCAAGATTACTCTCTACCGCGTGGGCCGAAACGCCCCCGTTGTCGACGCCCTTCTGGAAGCCGCCGAGAATGGCAAGCAGGTTGCCGTGCTCCTGGAACTTAAAGCGCGATTCGACGAGGAGAGCAACATCGGATGGGCGCGCAAGCTGGAAGAGTACGGCGTGCACGTCGTCTACGGCTTGCTCGGCCTCAAAGTGCACTGTAAGGCCGCGCTCATCGTGCGCAAGGAAGGCGACGTGATTCGCCGCTACGCACATCTTTCCACCGGCAATTACAACAGTGTCACCGCCCAGCTTTACACCGACATCGGAATGCTCACGTGTGATCCCGACATCGGCGCCGATTGCAGCGACCTGTTTAATTTCCTCACTGGATATTCCGCTAAGTCGAAGTATCGCAAGTTACTGGTAGCGCCGAATTCGCTGCGCCGCCGCTTTGAGGAATTGCTCCAGCGCGAAATCGACCACAAGAAAGCCGGGCGTCAGGCCCATCTGATCCTGAAAATGAACTCGCTGGTGGACCGCAAGATGATTCAACTTCTTTACCAGGCTTCTCAAGCTGGTGTGAAGGTGGACCTGCTGGTGCGCGGTATTTGCTGCCTGCGCGCTGGGGTCCCGGGCGTTAGCGACAATATCAGGCTCACCAGCATCGTAGGACGATTCCTCGAACACAGCCGAATCTTCTACTTCCGCAATGGCGGGGACGAAGAAATCTACCTGGGCAGCGCCGACCTCATGCCCCGCAACCTCAATCGCCGCGTTGAAGTGATCTTCCCCGTCCAGGACAAGAGCCTCATTCGTGTATTGAAAGAGGACATTCTGGGCACCTATCTGAAGGAACAGGCGAAAGCCCGCCATATGCAACCCGATGGAAAATATGTCCGTGACGCCAATGCCGGCAAGAAGGGCGCGCTCAACAGCCAGGAGACATTCATCGCCCGCGCCGGGAAACGATTAGGAAAGTAGCTGCGGCAGAGAAACTCCTTCGCCGGCATCGGTGTCTATAGTAACTGGCGGGATCGAAGCTCCAGCATCTCGGAATGTCCATCCGGCACACCATAGCACGGTCTGATCTCGTTCGATTCAGTCGCGCCTTGCCCGATTTGCGTCTCGCTTCACTAGCTACCCTGGCCTGCTTGGCCCTTGTGCTATCGAATTCATCCATCGCCCTTGCGCAATCAGGCGGCATCGCCTCCTCCGTGGCCCCGTCCAATGCGCCGCCTGTCGAGAAGTTCACCCTCACCGGGACCGTCATCGATGCCGTAACTGGCGAGCCGATTCGCAAGGCGTTAGTGCAGATTTACTCCAACCAAAGGCGCATGACCTTCAGTGATGGCGATGGCCGTTTCCAACTCGAAGGTATCCCCGCTGGGTCCTACTCAGTGGTAGCCCAAAAGCCCGGTTACTTCAACCAGCAGGAATTGCTGCGCGGAGGCGTTCCCCCGGTCGAGGTTGGTGCGAAAGCCGCATCCGCCATAGTGAAGCTGACCCCCGAAGCTGTGATTGCGGGCAGAGTCACAAACACCGCCGGAGTCCCCATCGAACACGTCTCGCTGAATCTCGAATACATCGAGATCCGGGAAGGACAACGTCACTGGGAATTCAAGGGCTCGGCCATTACCGACGAGGACGGCCGCTACCGTTTCGCCAGTCTGAAGCCGGGAACCTACTTCTTGAACGCCTCGCCCTATACACCCCTGGTGGAAACCATGCTCGACGCCGACCTTTCGCCGAAAACTGGCTTTCCCGGCATGTATTATGCCGGAGCTCCCGACCTGACCTCGGCCTCCCCCATCCAACTCAGCGCAGGCCAGCAAGCCGAGGCCAACTTCGCCCTCAACGAAGTGCCGGTGTACGCCGTTTCCGGGACCGTCAGCGGCTACGCTCCGAACCAGGGTGTCAGCATCCAGGTCTTCGACCAATCGGGCATGCAGACCGACCGTGGCGCGATGTTTAACTCGGAAAACGGCCGTTTCGACATTCACGCGCTCGCCGCTGGAAACTACGTCATTAAGGCATTTTCGTCGCTCGGTCCCAACCAACCAGTACGCGCCGAGATACACTTCCACTTGGCAGCCGATCAGCATGACCTTCATTTGTCGCTGGCGCCTGCGCCGTCGATTCCCGTCGTAGTGCGGATGGAACAGCAGACCTCCCGCCAGCAAGCCTACTCGAATTCCGTCCGTGCCTCCGGAGGAGCGTACGAACCTGGCCCGCCGATTTCCATTCGCCTCAGCAGCGCCGCACCGGGCGTTGGGGATGTCTATGCGTCCTCGGACGATCCCCAGAATCCCAGGAACCTGTCGCTGCACAACGTAGAACCCGGACGATACACTGCGGTACTCGACGCCCGCGAAGGGTGGTATATCGCTTCCGCCGAGTACGGTCAAACCAACCTGCTCACCGACGACCTCGTCCTCACCTCGGGCGCTCCACCCTCGCCGCTGACCATCGTGCTCCGCAACGACAGCGCCTCGCTCACCGGGAGCGTCCATGTCCCTGATGGCTTTACCTCGCAGGTCACCATCGTCGCCGTACCCGAGCGCGCGAGCAAAGCTGCACCAGGCATCACCTACTGGTCTCCGCCGCGCGACAAGAGCAGCCCACCCTCGGGGTTTATGCTCGACTCGCTTGCCCCCGGCGACTACCTCGTCTTCGCCTTCGAACACGCCGAAGGCCTTGAGTACTCCAATCGGGACCTGTTGGAAAGCTACGTCTCACAGGCCGCGCACGTGACGCTGTCTCCCGGTCAACGCGCCAAGGTCGCGCTCGAACTCATCCGCATCCCGGAGGCCGCGAATTGATCGCCCGGCTCTCCTGCGTCATTGTGCTCTCGCTGGCAATTGCGGCCCAAACCGCCCCCACACCGAGTTCGCAGCCAGGCTTCCCAATCGCAGGAACCGTTGTGGACTCGCTTACTCGCCAGCCCCTACCCGGCGTAAACGTTTCGATCTACGAATCTGAGCATCCTGAGATTTCGCAGCGCCTTACCACCGGCGCCGATGGACGCTTCGCCTTCTCCGCCCTGCCCGCCGGCAAATATATGCTCCTCGGCAGTATGCGCGGCTACCGCTCACAGGGCTACAACCAGCATGGCGATTACTTCATCGGCATCGCCGTTGGCCCCGATCTCGACTCCAGGCACATCACTTTTCTCCTTGTTGCGGATGCCCGCATCGAAGGCACCGTCACCGACGAAGATGGCGAGCCGGTCCGTAACGCCAATATGCAGCTCTACCAGCGGAGCTATCAGACCGGGCGCCAAATGACACGCCTGATCACGGGCACAGTCAGCGATGACCGCGGACACTATCTCTTCAGCCACCTCGCGCCAGGAACCTACTTCGTCGCGGTGGCAGCGCGGCCCTGGTACGCGCAGTATCCAAACCCGGGTGAACCTGCACCCGCTGCTGACGATGCCGGCCGCATCACCGAAGAACGCGCCCAACTCGATGTTGCTTACCCCCTGACCTTCTATCCCTCAGCCGAAGACTCCACCGGCGCCTCCGCTCTTGTTCTCCATCCGGGTGATCGCTCAACCGCCGACATCTCGATTCGCGCCTTACCCGCCGTCCATTTGCGGGTCAAGACCGGCGAGCCCGAGGAGCGCTCGAGTGGAATGACATTTCAGCGCGGTTTTCCGCGCCTCTCCCAACGCATCTTTGAAGGCACGGTAGTATCGGTAAACTCGTCACAGGGCTTCAGTCCCGCCGCCGGGGTTTACGAATACACCGGCATCGCTCCCGGTCACTACGTCATCGAGATGCCCGCTGCCGGCGGAAAGCGAACCGGCTGGTTTAACGAGATGGATCTCAGCGGGACGGTTGAACTTGACTCGAACGAGCATCTCCCGCTGGCTTCAGTCACCGGAACCCTGGTGCTGGAAGGCGCTCCTCGCCCCGCCGGGAAGATCTACGTCATCCTCGCCAACCGCCTCACCTCGGAAACCTTCGGCGCCGAAGTCACATCCAAAGGCGCCTTCGATTTCAGCGACACGGAAATCCGCCCCGGCGCCTACGACGTCGTCCTCAACATGGCGCAAAGCTTCCCGATCAACAACATCGTCGCCCGTGGAGCGCGCGTGATCGGCAAGACTATCGAAATCAGCGGCGGCAGCGTGCAACTTGCACTCACCGCCACCGGCGCACTGGGGCGCATCAACGGCATCGTCCTGAAGGACGAAAAGCCGCTATCAGGCGCGATGGTCGTACTCGTCCCACGCAATCCGGTCAGCGATTTCGCTCTCTTTCGCCGTGACGAGAGCGATAGCGACGGGACCTTCTCCCTGCGCGATGTGCTGCCCGGACAATACACGGTGCTTGCACTCGAGAACGGATGGGAGATGGACTGGGCCAACCCCGCCGCCCTGCAGCCTTACCTGAAGAGCGGCATTCCGGTAGACCTAACCGGCGAGGCCAAACTCAGCCTGAAGGTCCCCGTGCAATAGCGGCCCCAACCTACTTTGAAGCGGACGGTGCCGGAGCGGCCGGCAGGTCCGAACTCCAGGTATCCACAATGCACTTCCAGTTGCCGTCGGCCTGCTTCTTCCAGATTTCGACCATCTTCCCGTGGTCGGCGACCGGCTTGCCGTTCGCATCATCCCAGGTCATTTGATACTTACCGTACAGGTAGCCGATGTCCCCTGATTTGGCCACTTCGACATTCGTCGGCCCCCATGTGATGGCCACGTTGGGCATCGCGAAAATCTCGCCAATCGTCTTGCGGATGGCTTCCTTCGTGCTTGCGGTCGGTTCGTTGGGAGGGAGTATTACGGCATCGTCGGAATAGAAAGCCATCCAGTCATCGACTTTCCTGGATTGCGCGGCTTTTACCCAGGCGGCATCGGTCCTCAGGAGCACCGCTTCATCGGCGGCTCGCGTATCGCGCGCAGGCGTCGGGGCGGAGTTACAGCCCAGCGCGAAAAGGACAGCGCCCAGACAGAAACTGCCCTGCACCACTCGCATTCCAAACTTCCGTGACAACTTCCTCATCCATCGCTCCTGAATTTCAAGTTAAGACCAGCCGCGCCAATATACCAGAGTCGCACCGGATACCGTCGATGTTCGCGCCACTCATTTGATGGCCAGCCTTTCAGCCATAGTCTCACTGCTAGAATTGAAGTTTCGCCATGTCTTCTTCCGCGCAGCCAGCCCCCGTTCCCATGCTCGATCTCAAGCGGCAGTATGCTTCTATCAAGGACGACGTTAACGCAGCCGTCGAGCGCGTGATGACCTCACAGTACCTCATCGGCGGGCCGGAACTGGATGGCTTCGAGCGCGAATCCGCCGCCTACCTCGGCGCGCAGGCCTGCCTGGGCTGCGCCTCTGGAACCGACGCCCTGTGGCTCGCGATGGCCGCTGCGGGAATCAAGCCGGGTGACCGTGTTCTCACCTCGCCGTTCAGCTTCTTCGCCTCCGCCAGTTCAATCACCCGCTGCGCGGCGACGCCCATGTTTGCCGACATGGATGCGGCAACTTTTAACCTCGACCCTGCCGGCGTGGAAAAAATCCTACACGAAACAGGCAAAGCTGCGGCCATCATGCCGGTCCACCTCTATGGCCAGTGTGCCGACATGGATGCCTTCGCCGCCATCGCCAAGCAACATGGGGCGGCCATCATCGAAGACGCCGCCCAGGCCTTCGGGGCCAACTGGCGCGGCCGCAAAGCCGGAACCCTGGGCATCGCCGCAGCCTTCAGCTTCTACCCGACCAAGAACCTCAGCGCCTTTGGCGATGGCGGAGCGGTTTCCACCGACGACGAAGACCTCGCGGCGCACGTTCGCCGCCTGCGTAACCACGGCAGCCGCCAGCGCTACTACCACGAGGAAATCGGCTGGAACAGCCGCCTCGACGCCATCCAAGCGGCGGTGTTGCGCATCAAGCTCAAGCACATCGACGAGTGGAACCTGAAGCGCCGCTCGATTGCCGCCCGATACGACGCGCTCTTCGGCTCGACCGGGTTGGTAAAAGCCGGCGCGACGACAGTATCGGCCGAGGCTCCGGTGGCACTCCTGCAGACGCGGCCGGAAGCCTTCCACATCTACCACCAGTACGTGATCCGCGCTCACCGGCGCGACGACCTACGAACCTTCCTCAGCGAGCGCGGCATCGGCAGCGAGATCTACTACCCGGTGCCGCTGCACCTGCAGCAGAGTTTTGCCTACCTGGGCTATAAGGCGGGAGACTTCCCCGAATCCGAGCGTGCCGCCCGTAGAAGCTCTCGCGCTGCCGATTTTCCCGGAATTGCGGGAGGACGAGCAGGAGCGGGTGGTAGCCGCCGTTGCCGATTTCTACCGCTAGTCAGTGCCTTACTGTTTTACTTAACTATTACACTACGTAAGATGCCAAATAAAAAATCATCGACTGTTTAGAATCAATAACTTGGGAGGAATTTGTTCGCAAGAGATTGATTCTAAAGCTGGTTATACGTATCCATAAGTGGCCGTAGGACTTAGGTGCGAAAATTGGGCCTTGGGGCGAGGCAATTTGTCATACTTTCCATACAAGTCATACCTAAAATTGCCATACAACTCATACAAGTCATACCGGAAATTGTCATACAATCCATACAAGTATGACACGCCTTCCGGTCTGCGCAGAGCCAGCGAGCCGGGCAAACCTGGCTACGGATCGGGAATTGTCAAAGATCCATCGTGACCCGCAGCAGTAGTGCGGGCTGGCCAGACACAAATCCCCTGACCTCACGAGATGGTTGTAAAGGGCGGGACGGCGGAGCGCAAGAGAAATCAGGGGCGGCGGAAAACTTTAGTAACCATGAGCGCCCGAGGCTTACGGCTCTTCCCAGTCGAGGGAGTAAATATCCTGGGTTCCGGTGTCGCGTAGAAGTAGCGGGGAACCGTCGGGCGCGACGGAAAGGTGACCAAAGCCCCAGTAGCCGGTGTCGATGAAGTTTTTCAGGTCAACCACTTTTTCCTTGTTTCCATCGCTGAGGCGAATTCTCCACATGCAGGCGGATGCGGTCCTATCGAGATACTGCAAATACTGTCCATCCGCCGAAAACTCCCATCCAGTGGGCTGGGCTTTCACCAGCTCGGTCCATCTGCCGGTGCGAAAGTCGAACAGAAACAATCGGGCCAAATCGGCCGAGACCGCGACCATGTGCCGGCCATCGGGCGACCAGGTCGCGCCGAACATCCCTTTCGATCCGGGCACTTCGTCAATCTTGTGGGTCGCCACGTCGAAAATGCGAATGGTCGCCTCAGGATCGTTGGCTCTGCCGCTGAAAACGATTTTGGCCCCGTCCGGCGACCATCGCCGCTCCACCCTGGAAACCTGGTCGTGCGGGCAACAACTCGTGCAATGACGTTCCGTCAGCCGATATCTCGAAAGTCTTAGCTCCGCCATGTGTCTGTTCTTCGACGAAGATGATGGTCTTGCCATCGGGAGACCAATGAGGCGCAATAGCATACCCCGGCGAGAAGAGGCCGGAGGGCGGATAGGTCAGTTGCAGGCGCTCGCTTCCATCCACTTTGCTGCGCCAAAGAACACCGTCCGGATAAGTAACATAGGCCACCCACTGGCCGTCTTTTGAAAAGGAAAAACCGTCCGCTGATATGCCTCCCAAGAACGGGGCGAACTGCCCAGTCTTGGCGTCGTAACGCATGGCCTCGCCGCTGTAGGTTCGTCCCACCACAAACAACTTGCGGCCGTCGGCACTCGGCATTGGGCTCCTCATCGCCAACGGACTGAATGTCAACTGGACAGGCTTCGGTTGGGTTGGAAGAAAGCCAGATTTTCGGGGCAGGGCCCAAACCTGACGGCGGGACTGGAAAACGAAGTACCTGCCATCGGCTGTCCACCTTCCGCAGCACTCCGAGTCTGGCTTATGGGTCAAGCCCGGGACTAACTGGTGCAGGCCAGTACCGTCGGACGAGACTTCCCAAATCAAGGAGCGGCCCCCGAGAGTATCAACCACGTCGAATTCCAGATGGCGCTGGTCGGGAGACCAGCCGGTATCATAAATAACTGCCGGATCTCCCATGGTGACCACCTTGCGAATGTCGGTTCCGTCGGCCTTTGCGACGAAAAGTTCGCTGCGGTTGGCGTAAGCCAGCCATTTGCCATTGGGTGACAAGGCCGCCCCCCGTCCTATCGCGTCGCCCAGCCGACGTGGCGAACCACCCAAGAGCGGGAGACTCCAGATCTGCCCGTTACCAACTCCAGCCTGCTCCTCCACGGCGAGAACCGCCGAGCCATCCGGGGAGAGGCTGACCGGGTAGAAGCCAGCGTGGCCCTAAATTTGGGAGCTTTTTCGGTTCGCCGCCCGAGGTGGACATCTCTTCCATACCCTGATACTCCGGGCCCGCCACGGCATAGTAAAGCCGCGAACCTTCCGTCCCGACCAGAAATTTGTACTTGCCGTCGTGGGTGAGCTGAACGTAGTTCGAGACTCGGGGCGGCGGCGCTGGGCGCAGCCAGAAATACGCGAGACCCGCAACGGCGAGGACGACGAGAGCCGATAGGCCTGCGACCAACTTCTGCCGCCGACTCCAGCCTATTCCTACTGGCACGTGACTGCCAGTGGAAGTAGTAACGGTTGAGTCGGACAGCGCGTCCAGCGCGAAGGCCATGTCGGAGGCCGATTGAAAGCGCTGCTCGGGGCTCTTTTCCAGGCAGCGATGGACTACGCGCTGCAGGCCCGGAGGCGAGGCCGGCGCGATCTGCGAGATAGCGGGCGGTTCTTCGTTGAGGATCGCCGCCATGGTGTCTGCCGAGGTCGGTTTGCGGAACGTCTGCTTGCCCGTCACCATCTCGTAGAGAACCGTGCCGAAGGCGAAGATGTCGGAGCGATGGTCGGACGTCTTTCCGCGAACCTGCTCGGGTGACATGTAGCCCACGGTGCCCATCACCGTGCCCGGCTCGGTGCCGATAGACTGAGTAGCTTCCAAGCCGGAGCTGTCTTTCGATGGGCCGACTTTCGCCAGGCCGAAGTCGAGGATCTTGAGCCTGCCATCCTTCGTGACGAACAGGTTCTCTGGCTTCAGGTCGCGATGGGTGATGCCCTTGTCGTGCGCGGCCGCGAGGCCGTGGGCGATCTGCACCGCGTAATCAATCGCCTTGCGTATCGGGACGGGACCGCGGCGGAGGCGTTCGCGCAGCGTCTCGCCGTCCAGCAACTCGGTCACCATGTAGGAGATGTTGCCCTCGGTCGCCATCTGGTAAACGGCCAGAATGTTGGGATGATTCAGGGCCGCCGCGGCGCGCGCTTCCTGCTCGAAGCGGTGCAAGCGGTCGGGATCGGAGGTCAGTGACTCTGGCAGGACCTTGATGGCGACTTCGCGGTCCAGCCGTTGATCGTGGGCGCGGTAGACTTCGCCCATTCCGCCTGCGCCAAGTGGGGAGCGGATTTCATACTGCCCGAGGATCGTTCCGGGAGTGAGGGCCATGAGGGTGGCTGGATTATACCCTCACTTTGGCGACGGACAACGGCGTTCTTGCACCTGGATCTGGCCGCACCGATGCCGCCGGTCTTAGTGGTGTTTTTTCTTCTTGGACGGAGGCCTCTGGGCTTTGGCGTCGGCGCGGGCCTTTTGGCGGGCCGCCAGGTCGGCCTCTTTCCGGGCCTTCTGGTCGGCCAGCTCTTCGGGGGTCAGCACGCGGCGAACGATGGGGCCGTTCATCTTGTAGGTGACATCTACGATTTTTCCGTCAGCATTCATCTTGCGGATGGTAAATGTCGGCAGGTCGCCTTCCTTGTCGAAGACGGCGTGGCCGGTCTTGGCCGGAAGATAGCCTTCCAAGTCGCGTTCGCGATAGGCGGTTTCGTAGCGGTGCTTGTTGCGATTGCGGGTGAAGACGCGGATCTGGTTAAAGTCGTAGGGCAACCCGTTGGTCGGCTGGTTTAACAGCATCAGGTACTGCGGCTCTTGTTTCTCCTCGCCATCAATCGTTTCGGGCACGGTATTGAGAACAAAGTAGCCGACGATGCGCTGGCCCTCGGCGTATTGCGCCACGTCGAGCGGCACGTCGAGATCGACCATGCGCATGAGCACCCAGCCGACCTGTCCGGCTTGATTGCGTACCAGGTACCAGTCTTCCATGACGGGCTTGGGCGGCTCAGGTTCGTTGGCCTTATCGGCGGCCTCTGCGGCTGCCGGTGCTGAATTGGCAGCGCCCGTTGCCGGCGGCGGAGGAGTGGCGGGCTTCTGTTCTTTCGCTTTGGAGGGCGACTTCGAGACAGGCGCGGGCTTCGGCGGCGGAGCCGGCTTGGGGGCATTCCTGTCGGTGGTGGCGCGCTTGAGGATCTCGACCTTCTCGCCTTCCTTGAGTTGGTAAAGGTGCTCGCCATCGCGCGACGGAGTGATGTGCATGTTCAGCTCGGCGCGGGTAGTGCCGTGTCCCTGCACGACCTGGTCGCGGCTGTCGGCTACAAGCTTCTGGAAGCCGTCAAACACTTCCTGCGTCACGAGGCTGCGCTGTTCGATCCAGCCCTCGACGCCCTGGTCAGTGCGGACACGGACGAAGCGCCTGACCCGCTCCAGCACATCGACGCGGTCGCCGTTATGTACCGTGCCGACCTTGCTGTACATGGTGGCGACGCGATCGCGCAGGCTCGACTCAGGAGCCGATACGTACATGTACTCATGCTTGGTAATGGTCGCGTGCTTGCACGCGGGGGCGACAAGCAACAGGAACGCCGACAAGGCCGTCAGGATTCGGAAGATATTAGGGCCGGAAAAGTTCAACAGCACGACATTTCACTATAACGCAAGCGCAAGTGGCGGGAGCGGATGGGTGATAGTGGCAAGCATGATGCGGGGAAAGGCAAAATCTACCATCGAGGCACCGAGGACACAGAGGAAGTCAGGCAGAAAAGCAGACCCTCGCGGTCCGGCAGGGCGGGACCGCGAGGGATGACAAACATTTCAGAGATATCGGCGCGGCTGACGCCGCGCCCCTTCACAACTTCGCTCGCCAGCCGCTACCAGACGCGGCAGGCGGGCTTGCGAACCATGGGCGAGCCCTCCTTGCAGCCGAAAGCCTTGGCGAAATCAGCCGAGTTCGAGACCACGCCGTTGACGCGGTACTGGTCGTCGGAGTGCTCGTTTGACAGCGCCTGCAGGCGGGCCTGCTGGGGGGTTTCGTTCTGGCACCAGATCTGGCCGTAGCTGATGAAGAAGCGCTGATCGGGAGTATAACCGTCGGTGTCTTTGGTAGGCGTGGCGCCGAGCACATCGAGCAGGGCCATGTGGGAGATGCGCAGGCCGCCGTTGTCAGCGGTGTTCTCGCCCAGGGTGAGCTTACCCTTGATGTGGACGTCGTCAACGACGACAAAGCCGTCGTATTCCTTGACGAAGCAGTCTTCGAGTTTGTCGAACTGCTCCTTGTCCTTCGGCGGTCCACCAGTTTTCGAGGTTGCCGTCGGCGTCGAACTGGCTGCCCTCGTCGTCGAAGCCGTGGGTGAGCTCGTGGCCGATGACCACGCCGATGCCGCCGAAGTTCACGGCGTCGTCGGCCTTGGCGTCATAGAACGGCGGCTGCAGGATGCCGGCGGGAAAGTTGATGTTGTTCTCCAGCGGGTTGTAGTAGGCGTTGACGGTGGGCGGAGTCATGCCCCACTCGGCGCGGTCGACCGGCTTGCCGATTTTCTTGAGCTGGCGGTTGAACTCGAACTGGTTGGCGCGGACGGAGTTGCCGAGGGCATCGCCGCGCACGATGTTGAGCGAGCTGTAATCGCGCCACTTGTCGGGATAGCCGATCTTGTTGTCGATGCGGAGAGTTTCTCGAGAGCCTGCTTCTTGGTTTCGGGGGTCATCCACGAGAGATCGGAGATGTCGGTCTTCAGGGCGGCTTCAAGCTCATGGACCATCTTCAGAGTGCTGGCCTTGGCTTCGGGCGGAAAGGTCTTCGGCGACATAAGCCTGACCGAGGGCCTCGCCGAGATCGTTGTCGGTGTACTGGACGCAGCGCTTCCAACGGGCCTTGAGCTCCTTGGCGCCGCGCAGGGTCTTGCCGTAGAACTCGAAGTCTTCCTGACGAATTCCTTGGGCAGCATGGGCGTAGCGCTGCGAAGCGTCTGCCAGCGCATGTAGGTCTTCACCGCTTCGAAGTCGTTGGTGGCAAGCAACGAGTTCATGGCCTTCACGTAGTCGGGCATGCCGACGTTGAGGCTGTCGAACGATGGCGGCTGCAGGGCTTTGATGTAGGGGTTCCAGGCGAAGTCGGGCGAGAGCTTCTGCAGGTCGGCGACAGACATCTTGTGATAGAGCTTTTCGGGATCGCGCTGTTCGGTGCGATTGAGGGATCCCTTGGCGAGATCGGTTTCGACCTTCATGACGGTCTTGGCGTCGGCCGCAGCCTTGCCGGCAGGCTCACCGTAGAGCTCGAAGGTCTTGGCGATGTGCTGCTCAAGCTTCTGGCGCAACTCGACGGACTTGGCGTCGTCCTTGAAGTAGTAGTCCTTGTCGGGCAAGGAAAGTCCGCCCTGATACATGGCGGCGATGTTGACCTTCGAGTTCTTGAAGTCGGGGTCGGAGCCGAAGTTGAAGAAGGCGTTGACGCCGCCCTTGTGGAGGCCGGCGAGCACAGTAGGGACATCCGCCTTGGACTTCATATTGTCAATGCTGTCCATGTAGGGCTTGAGGGGAGCGAGGCCCTTGGACTCGATGGCGGCTTCGTCCATGCAAGAGTAGTAATAGTCGCCGATTTTCTGGTCGACGGGATTGCGGCTGGCGTTGTCGGCGGACTGCTTGTCGAGAATGCCGCGCAGGATCACCTGATTGTGCTCGTGCAGTTCGTTGAAGCGTCCCCAGCTCGACTGGTCGGGCGGGATGGGGTTGTTCTTCAACCAGGAACCACAAGCGTAGTGATAGAAGTCCACACAAGGATCGACGGACTTGTCGATTGCGGTCAGATCAAAACTGGCTGGAGCTTTCGCCGGAGTGCTCGTGGCGCTCTGAGCCAGCACGGAAGTTGCGGCCAGCAGCACGAGCCCGGCCATTAGAAATAAGCGTCTCATCTCTACCTCACTGGGAAATTCGTACGTTAGTTCTCGCGACAGCATACTGTGTTACGCGATACAAGTCCTTGCGGTTCATGCACGGCAATCCGGGCCCGGACCCTTGATGGATGCCGAGCCGTCGGCCAGCAAATCCTTGTGCCAGACAACCCATGGTAATCCTTAAGCTCTACCAGACGCGACAGGCGTTGGCACTCACCATGGGCTGGCCTTCCTTGCAACCCCAAGCCTGCTGGAAGGCGGCGGAGTTCTGCACCGCTCCATTCACGCGCCACTCGCCCGGCGAATGGGGATCGGTCAGGACACGCTTGCGGGCTTCCTGCGTGGTCACGTTCTGGCACCAGACCTGCCCGTAGGCGAGAAAGAAGCGCTGCTGTGGCGTGTAGCCGTCAATGGGTTTCACCGGGGTGTTGCCGATGATGTCCATCAGCGCCATGTAGGCCAGCTTGAGCCCACCATTGTCGGCGGTGTTCTCGCCCAAGGTGAGCTTGCCGTTGAGCTTGACCTCGCCCTTGTCGTCCTGCACGGCGACGAAGCTGGAGTACTCGTTGGCGGTGCAGTCGGCGCGCTCCTCGAAAGCCTTGGCGTCGGCGGGGGTCCACCAGTCGCGGAAGTTGCCCTGGGCATCGAACTTGCGGCCCTGATCGTCGAAGCCGTGGGTGAGTTCGTGTCCGATCACCACACCAATCGCTCCATAGTTGACCGCGTCGTCCATGCCAGCCGCGTAAAACGGAGGCTGGAGGATTCCGGCGGGAAAATTGATGTCGTTCATGGCAGCGCTGTAATACGCATTCACCGTCGGGGGAGTCATGCCCCAGTCCTTTTTGTCGGTCGGTTTGTCGATCTTGGCGTATTGGCGCTTGACCTCAAACGCCGAGGCACTCGCCACGTTGCCGGCATAATCGTCGGACACGATGGTGACGCTGCTGTAATCGCGCCACTTGTCGGGGTAGCCGATGTTGTTGACGATCGTGTTCAGCTTCTCGTAGGCCTGCTTTTTGGTGGTATCCGACATCCAGGTCAACTGGCCGATGTCCTGATGCATCGCACTCTCGATGGCCTGCACCATTTTCAGGGTGCGAGCCTTGCCGGCGGGGCCGAAGACCTTGTCCACGTAGAGCTGGCCCAGCGCCATACCAAGGTTATGGTCGGTAGCCTTCACGCAGCGCTTCCAGCGGGGCTCCATCTCCTTCTGGCCGGACATGTACCTTCCGTTGAAGTCGAAGTCCTCCTCGACGAAAGCACTGGAAAGCAGTTGGGCGTGGCTGCTGATGGCCTTCCAGCGCAGGTAGGTCTTCCAATCGGCGAGCGAGACGCTGCCGAGCTGGGCGTTGACCTGCTTGAAGAAGTCGGGGTTGCCGACGTTGAGTGTGGTGAATTTGGGCGAGCCGTTGCTGGCGAAGTATTCCGTGAGGTCGAAGTTGGGAGCGGCGGCAGCAATCTCGGCGACGGTCATCTTATGGTCGCGGGACTTGGGATCGCGGCGGGCTGTGCGGTCCATGGAAGCTTCCGCGAGACCGGTCTCGACCGCCAGCACGGTCTTAGCTTCGGCGGCGGCGACGTCGGGCTTATCTCCGGCAAGTTCAAACATCTTCTGCACATGCTCGACGTACTTCTGCCGCGTCTCCGTCGATTTGGGGTCGCTCTTGAGGTAGTAGTCTCGGTCGGGCAGGGTAAGCCCGCCCTGGTCGATGTAAGCGATGGTTGCGTTGGAATCATGCATGTCGGGCTGGCCGTAGAACGCGAACACCGCAGGCATCGCGTGCTGATGCATGTAGGCAATCTGCTTTACCAGGTCCTGCTTGGTTTTGATGCTGTCAATACGCGCGAGTTCGGGCGTTAAGGGGGCCGTGCCCTTCTTCTCGATGGTGGCCTCGTCCATGCAGGCGGTGTAGAAATCCCCGACCTTTCTTTCGGTGGCGGTGTGCTTGCCGGGAGCCTGAGCCTGCACCAGGATGTCGCGCAGCACGTAGAGGTTCTGCTCGGCCAGGCCGTCAAAGCGGCCCCAGCGCGACTTGTCGGGCGGGACGGGATTGTTCTTCATCCAGGAACCGCAGGAGTAGCGGTAGAAATCGACGCAGGGATCGACGGTCTTATCGATGGCGGTGAGATCGAGACTGACCAGGGGTTTCGGGGCTGCCGCTGTCGAGGAAGTCTGGGCTGAAACAATCGTGGCACACAAGAGGATTACAACTGAGAGAATTCGAACCGGCATAAAGTGGCCTCTCATCATGAATTGTCGTCGGGCGGCGGACAGGTGGCTTCGCTGGGCATTGCTTTTACCGGCAGTTGCAGCGGCGGGCGCCCGGAAGGAGGCTCTGCGATAGAAATCTCCAACCCAACACACTACTACAAAGCCCTTGGACTGAGAAATTCGTGGGTGGCGAGCGGTCACGTTCGTGGACGCGGCTCACGATTGGCTCAGCAGCTGAGAGGAGAGGCTGCCGCTCTACCGGGAAGGTGGGTCCCCAGCTGCACAAGGCACAAAAAGGCCGAAGCAACTAGCTTCGGCCGCTCTCCATACGAAGAAAAACAACTTAGAGGTTCAGCTTGCGGCGGATTACTCCAGCCAGGCCAAGAACACCAGAACCGAACATAATCAAAGTGCTCGGCTCGGGAGTGCCTGGGTTTGGCGAACCCAAAGTGATATCGGCAAAGCCGATGTAGTTTGCGGATCCGGAGAATACAGCCGACTCGGCGGTCCCACCGAAGCTCACGCCGATCGGTACCCAGCAACTGTAGAAGTAGACGCTATTGTTGCAATAGCCCGGAGTCGCCGGGAGGGCGAGACTGGCCAGCAAGGTGCCGGTGCCATCAAGGCCGGAGTACACGTCAACTGATCCGTCGTAATACGCGGAGTAGTAAAACGAGAACCCGGTGTCGAATCCACCAGCGACGTCCATTACGTCCCCAGCTCCGGACAGGAAGAACGCAATGTTTACTCCAGGGTTGTACTGGTAGTTACCCGATCCGCCATTCAGTACCGAAATGATCGCCAAGCTGTCGGCGCCAAAAACGATACCGTCATTCGGGCCTGGGCCGCTGCCAAAGCCACCCATGCCTCCGTTGTAGTAGTTGAGAATTGGCTCCTGGTCCTGCAAGCCGCCGAAGTCGAGCACGATTGTACTGGCCTGGGCCGCCATCGCCCCAAAGGCTAGGGTCAAGGCGATCAGAAAAAGTGTTCTCTTCACGGTTCCTCCACAACAAATTGATTTGCCCAAAGGCAAGACGGAGGTGCGCGGTGTATCGCCTTGCACGCAGGATGCCACAAGCGACTCAGTCGATAGGCACTTTAGTCGAGTATCTCCAATAGGTTAAATCTGGAGGGCTCGATTCCGGACCCAGTCTGTGTGCAAAGGATTGCAACTTTTGGGAAGTAACCGTTAGTAATGTGACTCCTACGGAGATGGAGTGGCTTCTACGCTTGCAAGACGCCAATGGTAGAACCAATGCGGTCGGCCTGATTAGAAAATCTTCAGTTGGATGGTCAGGTACGTCTTGGGGTCTTTGCGGATGGCCTCGATCAGCTCGTGGGCCGACGCAAGCGTAGCTTTGGCGTTATTGTAGAGCGACGGGTCCACCATCAGCTTGCCGCCGGCGCCTTCGCGCTTATCCAGTCGGTCGAGGATAGAGTTGACCCGGGTGAGCGCCGGCCTGCTGATGAACTGGCTGCATAATCGGCGCAGTAGCGCCCGCCGGCGTTGGCGCAACACCGCGTACCAGCCTGCCGCTCCCCAAGGCACAAAAACGGCCGAAGCACTTGGCTTCGGCCGTTCCAAAGGAGGAAATGCAACTTAGACATTCAGCTTGCGGCGGATTGCGCCTGCCAAGCCGAGAACGCCCGTGCCCAGCAGAATCAAGCTGCCCGGCTCAGGAGTCGTCGCGCCGGTCCAACCGAAGTTTGGACCCCAGAACCCATCACTGACGTCACCAACCACGCCCGTGCCGGTAAAGTAGTTGCCGTTGCCCAAACTCCAGTTGTCGCCCAGCAAATTGATGGGCGCATATACCGCGAAGCCGCCGTCATTGAAGGCGTACGGGTCGATGAAGCCGCTGGCACCATCGATCACGTAGGTTTGACCAGCGATGAGCTGAATCGGTGAAATCTGCGTGAAAGCGAAGTTCAGGGTGTCCGTGTACAACGACGACGAGTTGACGGTTGCGGAAGCCAGCAGATTGCCAACCGCATCGTACAACGCCACCGGGTGGTCCTCGGTCAAGGACGCAGCAGCCCCTCCAATTGCGTAATAGCCGAGGTAATCAATGGTCATGTTTTGCTCGGCCACAAACACTTCGCCGAGGCTATAACCAAGTCCGTTGTTGAACGACGAGCCGGTCGTGGAAAAGTCCCAAGCAACCGTATCGGCAAAAGCGGCAACTGGCACTAACAAGGCCATCGTCAGAGCCAGAACAACGAGTGTTTTCTTCATTCGATCTCCTAAATCACGTTGAAGTTTATCGGCGGGCCCATCCCCGCGGCTCAAAATTTGAGCGGCAATTAGGGTGCCAAACTGCAGCGCCAATCTTGCACAGCTTAACCTAATTTAATCAATAAGTTATCGATCTAAGACATGATTGTGAAAGAAGCGTAACTGCAAGAAGTTGCAACTATTGGGTACCCATGGTTACCTGCGGCTTCTATCTATCACTAAAGTGCTTGTTTCGTGTGAGATAAAATTGGCCTAACAGAGGGAGCGAAATGTTACTAGAAGATCTTCAGGTGGATGGTCAGGTAAGTCTTGGGGTCTTTGCGGATGGCCTCGATCAGGTTATGGGCGGAAGCCAGGGTGGCGTCGGCATTGTTGTAGAGCGAGGGATCGACCATCAGCTTGCCAGCGGTGCCTTCGCCCTTATCCAGTCGGTCGAGGATAGAGTTGAGCCGGGTCACAGTTTCGTCGAGCTTGTTCGCCAGTGCTTGGTCTTTGGCCAGCTTGCCGAGGGTACCCTTGCCAGCGTTGATGTCAGTCATTAGCTGGTTGGCCTTGGCCAGGGTCTGGTTGGCGTTGTCGTAGAGCGCGGGGTCCTTGATGAACTTGCCAGCGGTGCCATTACCCTTGTTGATCTCGTCAACAATCTTGTTCAGATTATCGACCACCGCGTTGGCTTTGTTGTAGAGCTCGTCGCTATTGAGCAGCTTACCGATGCTGCCCTGCTGCGAGTTGGCCTGGGCAACGATGTGCTGCATCTGGGCCAGCATGTCGTTGGCGCGATCAAACAGGGCCGGGTCGTAGATGACCTTGCCGATCGAGCCCTGTCCGCTCTGGATGAAAGTCAGGATGTTGTCCAGACGTTTGACGAGGGTATCTACGTTCTGCAGCGTGCCTTGGCTGGCGCGGACAACGTCTTGCAGCTGTGCGACATCGGCGGTCGGAAGTTCAGCGCCGTTCAACAGGGGACCGCCCTTCACCTGTCGGCAATCGATGTCGACGAAGACTTCACCCAGCACGCCCGCGGTATTGAGCGAGGCAAGACAGTCCGAACGCATGGTGCCCTCGTACTTGGTGGTGATCTTCATGTTCACTTCGACGGGCGAGAGACTGCGTTTTGGATCGCGGACCACGCGAATGCCGGTGACATTGCCAATGTCGACGCCCTCCAGCCGTACGGGCGCGCCAACGCGGAGGCCACCGGCGTTATCGACATAAGCGCGAATCATGATTTTACGGGTGAATAGACCGGTGGTACCGGTCATGACGAAGATCAGGACAGCCAGCGTGATGCAGGCAAAAATAACGGTTAACCCAACCCGTAGTTGAGACCACCTGACTTGTTTTTCGCTCGGCACGTTCTAACGATCGCCCCTTTGAAGTTGTATGGTCCGTGGCGCAAATGGCGCGCAATCGAGACCTTATCAAGCGTAAACGCATCATAGCATTCCGACTTCACGAGAGCCACACAGAGCTACGGCGGCCTAGGCATGCGCCTTCACGATGGTGTGCGGACTCATCGGGACGGGATGGCAGGTGACCTCGGTGTAACCCGCCTGCCGGTGCATCTCCGCCAGTTCGCGGAAGGTGTAAGCATCGCCCGAGGGCGTGGTGCCCAGCATGGTCATGGCGAACGCCGCTGCCTGCGGAGGCGACACCCGGTCGTCATTAGGCACGAATTCCAACGTGGCGGAGATGCCCCCAGGCTTCAGCGAGCTGCGGACCTTCTTCAGCAACCCGACGCAGGTCTCAACGTCGAAGTGGTGCAGGAAGTTAGTAAGCAGCACGGCATCGTAAGGCCCGCCAAAATCAACCTCGAAGGCGCTACCGGGCAGCATGTCGTAGCGGTCTTGTACGCCGGCGGTCTTCGCGTTGTCGAGCGCGACGCGCAGCACCGGAGCCCAGTCCAGTCCGGTCACGTGGGCTTGCGGGTTCTGCTTGGCGATCTCGATTCCGAACAAGCCGTGCCCGGCTGCGATGTCGAGCACGCGCATGGGACCCGTACGGCCCTGAAGCACAATGGCTCCCAGCGGTCCAGTCAATGGAGCCATCATGGGAGCCATGCTTTGCGCGAACTCGACCCACACTGGGTTGTCGTCTTCCACCGTTCCCTCGCCGGGAAGACTGGTGCGGCCTTGGCGGACGACGTCAGCCAGATGCTCGTAGGGCTCCAACAGCTCGGGCCGCGACAGGAAATGCGCGACTGACGCCAGGCACGACGGCGAAGTCGGATCGAGAAACGCCGCGCTCGACGGCGTGTGCTGATAGCGGCCGTCATGCTTCACCAACAATCCGTTGATCACCAGAAAATCGCACAGAATTCGAATGCCCCGCTCGGACGCTTTGGCGTGGCGCGCAATCGAGGCCACGTCTCCGGGGCCTTGTCCGACGGCCCCAAATATGTCCAGCGCGATGGCGGCGCGCAACGCTGCGGTTTGCTGGTGGGCTTGCAGGAGCTGAAAAACAATGGCCGGCGTTAAGGGCCCACCCGACGAAGAATCAGATTGCAAGTTGCGCTCCTAAGTGAAGGCGAAATGCGAGAAATGACTGCGAAGTTCGGATGAGTATACTACCGAATTCCTGCGATGGATCGGCAAAGCGCGAACAACTCGCTGGCGCACGCTATCATCACTGGCAAAGTGGGGGACTCACATTGACTACGGAAACTACGCGCCTGGAGGCTTTTTCCGATGGCGTGTTCGCCATCGCGATTACGCTGCTGATCCTCGAGATTAAGGTCCCTAGCGCAGAAACGGCCGGACTTGCCGCGGAACTCTCGCGCCAGTGGCCGTCGTTTCTGGCCTTCTTCATCAGCTTCGCCTTCATCGGCATCATGTGGATCAACCACCACCGGCTCTTCACCCACATCAGGAAGACCGACGACATACTGCTACTGCTGAACCTGCTGTTGATGTTCGGCGTGTGCGTCGTCCCGTTTACGACGGCGCTGCTGGCCGCCCAACTGGGACATCCGGGCGCGAGCACAGCGGTGGTCATATATAACGCTGCGTATTTCGGGATTGGGGTGTTCTTTTATTTGCTGTGGCGCTATGCCGCCTCGCGCAACGGACACCTGCTGGCAGCTGACGTGAACCGCGAGGCTGTCGACAAGATCATGAAGCAATACAGCTACGGCCCGCTTGCGTACGCGATCGCGGTTGCGCTGGCGTGGATCAGTATTCCGGCCAGCTTACTGATCAATCTTGTGTTGGCTGGCTTCTTTGCAATCCCGCCGCGGCACGCCGGCAAGACCGTACCTGCCGGCAAAAGTATTTCCGGCTAGGTTCCCCGATGGCAGAAAAACGGCCCAGGCAAGCTGCCCGAGCCATATTCAGAAGGTCCTTCGAAGTCTCAGTTGGCGTGCTCTGGCGCGGGCTACTTGCCCTGTGCGAGAGGCGTCTGTGCTGTGCTCTTGGGCAGCTCGGGCGGCTGAATGTAGGCTGGTTGGGATGGGTCCGGTCAGCGAGTTCATCCAGGTTTCAATCGACTTTACCTGCGCCGGGGTCAGTTCGACGCCGCGCTGCAGAGCGCCCATGTCGCGAATCGCCTCGTCCAGCGTCTTCACGGAACCGTCATGGAAGTAGGGGCCCGTCTTCTCAATATTGCGTAGCGACGGAACCTTGAAAACCATCCTGTCCTCTTCCGCCTTAGTCACCTGATACCGCCCCATATCTGTCTGGTTGGGCCAGGGCTTCATGACTCCAAGCTTCTGGTAGGCCTCGCCTCCAACATACGGACCGTTGTGGCACCACTGGCATCCCACCGCGGCAAAGGTATTGAAGCCCGACTTCTCGGCATCGGAGAGCGCCGACTGGTCGCCTTTCAGGAACGCATCCCAGCGCGCCGGGGTCACCAGTCCGCGCTCGAAGGCCCCGATGGCATCCGCCATGTTGTTGTAAGTGATGGGGTCTTTTTCGCTGGGGAAGGACTGCTCAAACAGCGTCACATACTCCGGCATAGACTTCAGCACTTGCACGGCGACGGAACCGGAGGGCATCGCCATTTCCACCGGGTTGGTGATGGGCCCCTTGGCCTGTTCCTCGATGGTGGGGGCACGGCCGTCCCAGAATTGCACGAAGTGTCCTGCGGCGTTGTATACGGTCGGCGCATTGCGGGTCCCTTTCTGGCCGTGGAATCCCGTGGACACCGGGTCATGCTCGGCGCCGTAGTCGGCCAGCGGATGACAAGTGTTGCACGAGATCTTCTGGTTGGCAGAGAGACGTGGATCGTAGTACAGCATCCGTCCGAGCTTCACCTTGGCATCAGTCACCGGGTTTGCGGACGAAGCCATCTCTTGCGGCAGCGGGGCAAACATGCTGAGCGCATCGGCGTTCACCTGCACCTTGTTGGCATTCGAAAAAGACGAGAGAAGCACAATGGCAGGCAGCACCACGAGGCCGATCAATGGTAGCCAGCCAGCGGGCGTGACGTGAAGGAAAACTCAGCATAACCCTCTCCTCATGGGCCGTACCGCCGCGCGCGGCGATGCGACCGCTTACGCGCCATCCTCCCGCTTTAAGGATAGCGAACACAAGGAAGTCAGTCACGCCCGCGTGTGACGCGCAATTCCGCACAGGGCCGTCGCGAAGCTTTTACAATCGTGGTGGAGGGAGTCACACCGTGAAAGCTGCTGTGCTCGCCAACCCCGCTCCAATTGCCGATCGCCCATTGCGGATAGAAGAAACCGGCTTGCCTGCGCTGGCCGCCGGGCAGGTGCTTCTGAAGGTCCGGGCCTGCGGCGTGTGCCGCACTGACCTGCACATCACCGAAGGAGAGTTGCCGAGCCGGCGCTCGCATCTGATTCCCGGCCACCAGATTGTCGGAGAAGTCGCCGGCGGCGCCACGCCCGAACTACCGCTGGGCACGCGTGTCGGCGTGTCATGGATGGGCGGCACCGACGGCTCCTGCTGGTACTGCCAACACGACAAGGAAAACCTCTGCGACGCGCCGACATTCACGGGATACACGGTGGACGGCGGTTACGCCGAGTTTGCTGCAGCCCGTGCCGACTTCGTCTTCCCGCTTCCCGCTGCGCTCGACGACCTACACGCCGCTCCGCTGCTGTGTGCGGGCATCATCGGCTTTCGCAGCCTGCGGGTTGCGGATGTTCAGCGGCGCGAGCGTGTGGGACTCTTCGGCTTCGGCGCTTCCGCAAGCCTTGCGATTGAGGTCCTCCATGCATGGAAGTGCGAGGTATACGTGTCAACGCGGGGCGAGTCGCATCGCAAACTGGCGGAGTCACTGGGGGCAAAGTGGGTCGGCAGCGATACCGATAAGCCTCCCGTCGAACTCGACCGCGCCGTCACCTTTGCGCCGAGCGGCGATGTGGTGGTGGCCGCGCTCAGCAGCCTCCGCAAAGGTGGAGTCGTAGCCATCAACGCCATCCACCTCGACCGCATGCCCCAGTTTGACTACGACAGCTTGTTGTGGGGAGAACGTCAGCTACGCAGCGTCGCCAACATGACGCGGCTGGATGCCCGTGATTTTTTGCAAATCGCCGCCGAGATCGGGATTCGTCCGAAAGTGACGCCCTTTCCGCTGGACCAGGCCAATGAGGCATTGCTGGCCGTCAAGAGCGATGCCATCGACGGCGCCGCCGTGCTGGTGATCTGAAATCGAAAAGGGCGCAGGCTCAGCCGCGCCCCGCTCGCTCAGATTGTCTCCAGGCGCCTACGCTCCCGCCGGATCCTGTCCTTCGGTAGCGACGCCGAGTTCTTCAAACGCCTGCTGGGCTTTCTTGGCGTCGAACTTGCCGTCGCGCGCCAGGCGCGACAAAGCCGCTGTCGCAATCGACTCGGCATTCACCTCGAAGTGCCGCCGCAGGTGCTGGCGGTTGTCGCTGCGTCCGAAGCCGTCAGTCCCGAGCGTTTCCAGCCGGTCGCTGAGCCAGGGCGAAAGCTGGTCAGGCACGATCTTCATGTAGTCGGTCGCGGCGACAATGGGACCTTCCGCACCCTCAATCGCAGTCAGGATGTAAGGTTTTTTCTCGGCCTCACCGGGATGCAGACGGTTCCAACGCTCTACCGACAGCGCGTCGCGACGCAGTTCGTTGTAGCTGGTCACGCTCCACACGTCGGCGGCGACGCCGTATTTCTCGGCGAGAATTTCCTGCGCCCGCAGTGCTTCGTTGAGGATCGGCCCGCTGCCGAATAACTGCAGATTCGCCCTGCCGTTGGCCGCCTGCGCGAAATTTGTAGATCCCGCGCAAAATACCCTCTTCGCAGCCCTTCGGCATCTCGGGCATTACGTAGTCTTCGTTGTAGACCGTGATGTAGTAGAAGCGGTCTTCGTTCAGCTCGTACATGCGGCGCATGCCGTCATGCACGATCACCGCGATTTCGTACACGAAAGCCGGGTCGTAGGCATGGCAGGTCGGAACCGTACTCGCCAGAACCAGGCTGTGGCCGTCCTGGTGCTGCAGGCCTTCGCCTGACAGCGTAGTCCTGCCGGCAGTGCCGCCGATCAGGAAACCCTTGCCGCGCGCGTCGGCAAACGCCCACACCATGTCGCCGATGCGCTGGAAACCAAACATCGAGTAGTAGGTGAAGAATGGAATGGTGACGACGTTGTAGTTCGAATACGAGGTGCCTGCCGCCGTGAATGAAGCCATGGAGCCGGCTTCGGTGATGCCCTCTTCCAAGATCTGGCCGTTCTTTTCCTCGCGGTAATAGAGCAGCATGTCCTGGTCGTGCGGCTTGTAGAGCTGTCCCTGGCTGGCGTAGATGCCCACCTGCCGAATGATGGATTCCATGCCGAAGGTGCGTCCTTCGTCGGGAATAATGGGCACGATCGCATGGCCGACCTTGGGGTCTTTCAGCAACTGGCGCAGCATGCTGACGTAGCCCATGGTGGTGGACACGGCACGGCCTTTCGAGCCGGCCAATGATTCGGAAAACTCTTCCAGGGGCGGCCCTTCGAATTTCGGCAGCTTGAGTTCGCGTGTCGGCATGTAGCCGCCCAATAAGCGCCGCCGCTCGCGCATGTACTTCAATTCTTCGCTGTCATCGGACGGGCGGTACAGCAAGCCATCGCGAGCCGCCGACTCCGGAATCGGAATATCGAAGCGGGTACGGAAACGCCGAGAGCGCCTGATCGGCCAGCTTCTTCTCGGAGTGGGTGGCGTTGCGCGCCTCGGCTGAGCCGAGTCCGTAGCCCTTCACGGTCTGGGCCAGGATTACCGTCGGCCCGCCGGTGTGCTGCGTCGCCCGTAGATATGCGTTGTACACCTTCTGCGGATCATGGCCGCCCCGGGTCAGGCGGTGCAGTTCGTCGTCGCTCATGTGCTCCACTAGTGGGAGCAATTCCGGATACTTGCCAAAGAATTCCTTACGAATGTAGGCGCCGCCCTTGGCCTTGTAGCTCTGCAGTTCGCCATCGACGCACTCTTCCATGCGCTTGATCAGCAAGCCGGTCTTATCGGCTTCAAACAGGGGATCCCAATCGCTGCCCCACATCACCTTGATGACGTTCCAGCCCGAGCCGCGGAAGTTGGCTTCCAGTTCGTTGACGATTTTGCTGTTGCCGCGCACCGGACCGTCGAGCCGTTGCAGGTTGCAGTTGACTACGAAGATCAGGTTGTCGAGCTTCTCGCGCGAACCCAGCGAGAGCGAACCGAGGGTCTCTGGCTCGTCAGTTTCGCCATCGCCTACGAACGCCCAAATCTTGCGCGGAGTCTTCGCAATCAGGCCGCGGTTCTCCAGGTACCGCATAAAGCGCGCCTGGTAGATCGCATTCAACGGGCCCAGATCCCATCGAAACGGTCGGGAAGCGCCAGAAATCAGGCATCAACCACGGATGGGGATAGGACGACAGGCCCGGAGTATCTCGCAGTTCATGGCGGAAATTCTTGACCTGCTCTTCGCTCAGCCGTCCTTCCAGAAACGCGCGCGAATACACGCCCGGGGAAGCGTGGCCCTGGAAGTAGATCAGGTCGCCGGGCTCATCGCCGTAACTGGCATGGAAGAAGTGGTTGAAGCCCACTTCCAGCAGCGTCGCCAGCGAGGAATAGGTCGAAATGTGGCCGCCGATGCCCGGGTCCTTCTTGTTCTGGCGATGCACCATGGCCATCGCGTTCCACCGGATCAAGCTCTTGATCCGGCGTTCGAGTTTGCGGTCGCCGGGGTAACGAACTTCGTCGGACGCGGGAATGGTGTTCAGGTAGGGCGTGTTGAGCTGCACGGGCACGTCGACGCCGGTCGTCCGCGCCCGGCGCACCAAGGCCCCAATTAGTTCGGCTCCCTTGTTGGGGCCTTCGTCGTCCACCACCTGGTCGAAGGCTTCAAGCCATTCGGCCACTTCCTGTTCATATTCCACTTCCGGCTTCACCGGAAACTCGATTACTGGGTTCAAGGATTTGTGCAGTGCCACGATGACCTCAAGAATCTACCCAGGGACCTTGCACGGCGAATGCCCGGAGCACAGGACTGGGACAAAAAATCGGTTTTGTTGAAATACCTATTGCAATCTTTAGGATGCTCTGGCGTCCGAAGCGCTGCATTTTCTGCGCTTCCTGCATCCCGGCATCCGCCAACTGTTAGTTGCCTTCGGGACGATATCCCGGCCCCGCCATACAGGCAGTCTGTGGGCACCACGTCATGCCCGTTGCGGAACCGATCAGTACTGTTTCCCCACGAAAAAACACCGCTGGAAAATTATATCGAGTTTAGCAGACACGCCGGGCGGCGTGAATCGGAAGACGACAGCGTCGGCGTGAATCCCGCCGGACTCATCGACCGGCAGCAACCGCACCGGCCCTCGACCCTAAAACGAGCGATTCATCTGCGCATACACCCACATTCCGGCGATGACCAGAGCCAGCACGATCGAAAGGGCCGTCAGGATGCGAACGAGGGGCGTGATCTTGTTCATGCGCTTGAGCAGCGCCTCCTGCTCCGCACGAATGTTGGCCGTCGACTCGTCCAGGAAGAGCTGGTCATCTTCATGCATGCTGAGGGTGCTGCGATAGATCAGGACTATGACCAGCGCGGCAGTGATGACCGCCCAGATAATGCTCAACATCATCATCGTGGACATACGCCACCTCGGTTCCGTTGAACCGGCCCCTATCGTGTCTGGTGAGTCTGCCGTTCTTGCCCACCTGTTCCTGAGGCCCTCACCGCGACATTATATGCCTGATGTTCATCTCGGTCTGCAAGTATTTCCTTACTATGGGGTTGCACGATCCGTGTCACCCCCGGCCGACCGGGCACGCTCGCAAGATTGCATCCCGGCATGGGCGCTCACATCCAATGAATTGGCGGCTGGTGCGGGTTACTCCAGTTTTCGAACCGTATTTGCTTCCCGACCGCGGCCAGTTTGTTATAATCCGTGAAACGTTCCTAGGAGATGAGAGATGGCTACGACTACCACCACACCGGAAACCACAGTACCCTGGCGTCGATACACGACCCCTTGCGTTCACCCCGACTGCCATCGCCAAGGTCAAGGAAGTCATGGCGCAGCAGAGTCCGGTCCCGGCAGGACTGCGCGTGGGCGTGGTTGGCGGAGGCTGCTCCGGTTTTCAGTACTCCATGTCGTTCGAGAACGGCGCCGGCATGATGGACAAGACCTTCAGCTTCGACGATCTCAAGGTCTTCGTGGATGCCACCTCGCTGATGTACCTCAAAGGCGTCACCGTCGACTACATCGAGACGCTTGAAGGCGCGGGTTTCAAGTTCGAGAACCCGAACGTGAAGAGCACCTGCGGCTGCGGCTCCTCGTTCAGCGTTTAACGGTATTTGCAGGATTTGACTTTGCGGCCCTGTCTGCGGACAGGGCTTCTTGCTGTGCAGTTACTGATTCGCCGACCGCGCAACGCAGACCTCTTTTCGGGGTTTCCAATGTTACCAGCGGATGGCGTGCCGGCGCTGTACCCCGCCCGCATAGTGCCTATACAATAAAAGATTCGTTGAGTTCGTGCCGGACGAATCTCCACTAGGAAGACTGGATCTGGATGAAGTTCTTGTGTAAAACCGCAGTGCTCTTGCCTTGCCTTCTTTTTCTCGTGCTTGAAATCGGGTGCGGTGACCAATACCGCCCGGTGGCCAACCCCATCGTTTCTCACGGCGGCCAGCCGCAGAACCTTAACACCGCCTGGGTGCTCAACTACAACCCTGTGGGGGCTGGCTCCAGCACGAGGATCGACGTCTCGGGCGACACCAACCTGCAAGTGCTTTACGCCGGCACGGGATCGGTCTATGAGTCCTTTCAAGGCGGAGTAAGAGGCGCGATCTTCATCGCCAACCGGGACAGCGACTCGGTCAGCCAGTTCAGTCTCATCGGCACGGCCAGCGTCATTAATATTTCGCTCTATCCCGGATCGCGTCCTGTCGCGCTGGCCTCTACGGTTTCAACGGCGATGTATGTAACCAACTCAGGGTCCAACGCCATCTGTCCGAATACCGGCTCGATGAGCGTGATCAGCACCGGTTCTCTGGTTGCCACCAGCACGGTCTGCGTCGGCACCAATCCCGGACCCATCGTGCAGTTACCCGCTACCACCACCGACACGAACAACAAGGTGTATATCGCCAACTTGGGCGACAGTACGATCTCGGTGTACGACCCCACAACGGCAAGCATCACCTCGACTATCACGAAGGCGAATGGGCTCCACCTGAATCCGGTTGCCATGGTGGCGAGCAGCGATGCCGCCTACGTCTTTGTGGTCACGCAGGGTGACGGCACCTCGCCCGGAACGGTCGACATCATCAACACGGCCAACGACACTATCGGCGGTTCGGTCCCGGTCGGCCTCGGTCCCACGGCAATCACTCTCGATACCACCCTGAATCGTCTCTACGTCGCCAACACCGCCGGGAACAGCGTGACCGTGCTCGATGCGACCAGCGTCGCCCTGGGCATCGACCCGCCCATCCGGGTGCTCGCGACCACCAACGTCGGATCCGCGCCGGTTTCCGTTGCGGCCCTGCCCAATGGTCTTGCCTTCTACGTGGCCAACTCCACGTCTGACACCGTGAGCGTGGTGAGCTCGAGCAGTTTCGCTGTGGTGAACACCGTTCCGGTGGGCAATAACCCCGTTTTCATCGCAACCGAACCGTCGTCGAGCAAGGTGTACACCGCGAACTCGGGCAGCGGCAACGTCAGCATCATTCAGACGTCGAACAACACCCTGGTGCTCAACATGCCTGCGCCCCAACAGGACCCGCTGTGCGATCCCAAGGCTTCGACCTGTCCGCAACAGCGCCCTGTGATGATCATGACCCAGTAGCGCCTGCTCAAAATCGAAAGGCCGGGTGCGAGAAGCATCCGGCCTTTCTTATTGCTCTGTGGCTTTTGAGCGCTAGCTGAACATGAACTCCTTGCTGCGCAGCTCCCTCACCTGATCACGCAGTTTCGCTGCATGTTCAAACTCGAAGCGCTTGGCGGCTTCGCGCATGTCGCTCTCCAGTTTCGCGATGTAGCTGTCGAGTTCGGCTTGTGAGTTGAACTCGGGCGTGCCTTCGGCCTCGTTGGTGAGGTCCACGTAATCGGCAGCCGCGACCGCCACCAGCGACATATCCAGCGGGCGGACGATCGACTCCGGCGTGATGCCGTGTTCGTCGTTATATGCCGCCTGAATCGCGCGCCGCCGATAAGTCTCGTCGATGGCCTGCCGCATCGAGTCGGTCATCTTGTCAGCGTAAAGAATCGCGCGTCCTTCCAGGTTGCGGGCACAGCGGCCAATCGTCTGAATCAGCGATCCGGCCGAGCGCAGGAAGCCTTCCTTGTCGGCGTCGAGGATTGCGACCAGGGAAACTTCCGGCAGGTCCAGCCCTTCGCGCAATAGGTTGATGCCGATCAGCACATCAAACTCGCCCTTGCGCAAGTCACGCAGGATCTTGATGCGCTCCAGCGTCTCGATTTCGGAGTGCATGTAGCGGCAGCGCACACCGACCTCGCTGTAGTACTCGGCCAGGTCTTCGGCCATGCGCTTGGTCAGCGTGGTCACCAGCACGCGCTCGTTCTTCTTCGCGCGCTCGCGGATTTCGTGCAGCAGGTCGTCAATTTGGCCCTTCACCGGGCGAACTTCTACTTCCGGATCGATCAGGCCGGTTGGCCGGATGATTTGCTCGACCACCACTCCCGCCGACTTTGTCAGCTCATACGGCCCCGGCGTCGCCGAAACGTAAATCGCCTGGTTTACTCGGTGCTCAAACTCCTCAAAGGTCAGCGGGCGATTGTCGAGCGCGCTTGGAAGCCTGAACCCGTACTCGATGAGGTTCTGCTTGCGCGAGCGGTCGCCGTGCCACATGCCGCGTACCTGCGGGACCGTTTGGTGCGCTTCGTCGATGAACAGCAGGTAGTCACGCGGAACGTAATCCAACAGCGTCGGAGGCGGTTCGCCCGGCAATCTTCCCGTGAAGTGTCGCGAGTAGTTCTCGATGCCGTGGCAGTAGCCCATTTCCTTGATCATTTCGAGATCGAATCGCGTGCGCTGGTGGATGCGCGCTGCCTCCATGTTGCGGCCCTGCTTCTCTAATTCTGCTTCCCACCACTTCAGCTCTTCCAGAATGGTGTCGATTGCCGAATTCTTACGCTCGGGCTGCATCACGTAGTGCGACTTGGGATAGATGGGCAGCCGCGCATACTTCTGCTTCACCGTGCCGAACAGCGGATCGATTTGCGCCAGCGATTCCACTTCATCGCCAAACATCTCGATGCGGTATGCGTTGTCGTCATAAGTGGGAAAGATTTCGATGATGTCGCCGCGCACCCGAAAGGTGCCGCGCTTGAAGTCGCCTTCGGTACGCTCGTAGAGGATCTCCACCAGCTTGCGCACGATGTCCTGGCGCTTGATCTTCTGTCCCTTCTCCAGAAACAGCAGCATGCCGTAATAGGCTTCCGGCGAGCCGAGGCCGTAGATGCAACTCACCGACGCGACAATGATGCAGTCGCGCCGCTCGAACAGCGAGCGCGTCGCCGCCAGCCGCAGCTTGTCGAGTTCGTCGTTGACCGTCGATTCCTTCTCGATGTAGATGTCGCCCGCCGGAATGTACGCTTCGGGCTGGTAGTAGTCGTAATACGAAACGAAGTACTCGACCGCGTTGTGCGGGAAGAACTGCTTGAACTCGTGATAGAGCTGCGCCGCCAGCGTCTTGTTGTGCGCCATGATCAGCGCCGGACGGTTCATCTGCTCGATGACCTTGGCCATCGTGTAGGTCTTGCCCGAACCGGTGACGCCGAGCAGCACCTGGTGCTTCTCGCCGTCGTAAAGGCCGCGAGTGAGCGACTCAATGGCCTTGGGCTGATCTCCGGCAGGCTGATACGAACTGGCTAGCTTGAAATCCATGGATGCTCGGCCCACTCAGTTTCGCGAACAATGTTGTTCGCAAGCCTCACAGAATGCAACTTCGGCGAGTGGGTATCTCATGATTATACGGCGCAACGGGGTGCCCGTTATTGGGAAGGGAGTCGTGCGCGTCTGCCTCAGTCTCTTGTCACTTCGTCCGCGCCTGTTCCTTCGCCTCGATTACCGCCACCAAGCTCGTCGTCGTGGGAGTAGGGACCCCATGCCGCACCCCGCCGCGCAGCACCGGCCCGGCGATGCCGTCGAGTTCGAGTTTGCGTCCGGCGTCGAGGTCTTTCGCCATTGACGCGCGCATCGTGGCAGGCATGCCCGCAAAGGCCGGAGCCCACTTGTCGGGATCGACTTGCGCGCCTTCCTTCGTGGCAACGGCGCAGGCCTCGCGAACGGCGGAGTCCATCTTCGCCTTCCACTCGGCGTCGGCCAGAATTTCGCCGTTGTTCTTACCCGACGCGGAAGTCACCAGCGCAAACGGCTCGAGGAAGCAGAGCTTCGTCCACAAGAGCGTCGGCTCGCTGGCGATGAAGTTGCACGTCCAGCCCAAGCCACGCAGCCCCTCGACGGTATCCTTGAGCACAGGCTCTCCGCTGGCTGCGAGGTTGAGACGCGCGGACGAACGCAGCACAAAGCGCCCTGCACTGCTGCGCTCGGCCTCGGCGGCGATGGTGCCGGGCACAACGCAATCATGACCGAACCGCGCGCGCAGCACCGCGATGTGATCCACTCCGTTGAGCAGCGGAACGACGATGACCGGCACGGCATCGACCAAAGCCAGCGCATCTTCGAGCTGGTAGGTCTTAGTCGCGACCCAGAGAACATCAACGGGCGCAGTGACCCGAGCTGCAACCTTGGCGGGCGCAGTCATGCTGCCCGCGGAATGCTCCAGCGACAACTTCGTCGGATGCTCGGCCAGCCTTTCGGGCCGAACGATGACGGTGACATCTTCGCCGAGCGAACTCAGCGCCGTGGCCATCAGCCCGCCGATGGCGCCGGCTCCCAGAATGGTGTGTTTCATGGCTTAGCTCCTCGCTGCGCTGTCAGTTTATCTGCAATCGCGGTGTATATTCGTTAACGTTCTTGCATCCATTTCTGCTCCAACCGAATCGACTCGTTTCGACCTTTGGAGGTCCCGTACTGATGAAGCTCTTTCTCGCCGCAATCCTTGCTGTCGCCTGTGCAGTCTCACTTTCCGCCCAAAGCAGCAAGAGCCTCGACGCCCGCCGTGCGCAGCTGCGCGACGCTCTGCAGTCCGAGTGGGAGTACAACCTCCGCACCCATCCTCAGCTTGCCACCTATGTTGGCGACACACGCTACAACGACCGCTTGGGCGACTACTCGGCGGAAGCCGAAGCCCGGGAGCTCGAACACGACAAACAGCAGCTCAAGCTGTTTGAGGCCATTGACACCACGGGCTTTCCCGACGATGAGGCGCTGAACCAAAAGCTCATGGTGCGTGACTTGAGCGAGAGCATCGAGGGAGCGCAGTTCAACGACTGGCAAATGCCGGTGAACCAGTTCGGCGGAGAGCACCTGGGGCTGGCGTCGATGCCTTCGCAGATGCCGTTCAACTCGGTGAAAGACTACGACAACTACATCGCCCGGCTGCACCAGATTCCGCGCGCGCTCGAACAGATCACGGCCAATATGAAGCTGGGCATGGCCAACAAGCTCATGCCGCCAAAGTACCTGCTGGAAAAAGTAACGGTACAGGCGCAGAACATTGCGGAGGCGACGGAAGCCAAGAGCCCGTTCATTCAGCCGCTCGAGAAGTTCCCTGCCGGCATTTCTGACGCCGAGCAGAAGCGCATCCGCGCGGCCGTGATGAAGGCGGTCAAGACGGAGGTCAATCCGGCGTACGCGAAATTCGCCGCCTTCGTGAAGAACGACTACGCCCCGAAAGGCCGCACTGAGATGGGCGTGTGGTCGCTGCCCAACGGCGACGCCCGCTACGCCTTCGCCGTGAAGTCATTGACCACCACCAACCTCACGCCCGAACAGATCCACGAGATGGGGCTGAAGCAGGTGGCCGAAATCGACGCCCAGATGCTCGCCATCGCCAAGGCCCAGGGCTACGCCGACCTCAAGAGCTTCAACGAGTACATCCGGCAAGACCCCAAGCTGCACGGCACTTCGGGCGAGCAAATCCTCGGCCTCTACCAGCACTACACCGACCAGATGTACACCAAGCTGCCGCAGTTGTTCGGACGTTTGCCGAAGAACAAGCTGATGGTGGTGCCAATGGAGGCGTTTCGCCAGTCGAGTTCGCCGCCGGCCGACTACTCGCCGGGAACCGCCGACGGCTCGCGACCGGGGCGCATCAACGTCAACGAATACGATCCCGAGCACCGGCTCTTATTGAACCTCGAAGCCATTGCCTATCACGAGGGCGTACCCGGGCATCACCTCGAGTACTCTATTTCCTCGGAACTCACAACTATCCCGCCGTTCCGCAAGTACTCGTGGTTCCCCGCGTTTTCCGAGGGCTGGGCGCTCTACTCGGAGCGGCTGGGCAAAGACGTGGGCTTCTACCAGGACCCTTACAGCGAATACGGACGCCTGGGCAACGAGATGTGGCGCTCCATCCGCCTGGTGGTCGATACCGGCGTGCACTACAAGCACTGGACGCGCGAACAGATGGTGGACTACTTTCGCGCGCACACCGCCATGGACGAGCCCAACATTCAGACGGAAGTGGACCGCTACATCGCGTGGCCGGGGCAGGCGCTAAGCTACAAGCTCGGGCAGATGGAGATTCTCGCGTTGCGCGAACAGGCGAAGAATGAACTCGGCGCGAAGTACGACATCAAGGCCTTCCACGACGAGGTGTTAAGCGCCGGGCCGCTGCCGCTCGAGGTGCTGCATGCGCGCGTGACTGAGTGGATCACCAAACAGAAATAGCCCGGCGCGACTAGATTCCGCTGAGTCCCAGCGAGCTGAGCTTGCCGGCCGCGAGCGTGTTGGCCAACTGCTGCAGTTGAGCGTAGTGCGCGTCCCAGATCGCCCGGCCACGCGAGTTGGCCGGAAACTCTGCGTCCTTCAACACCTGCAGCCGCACGGAAACGTCCGCGCGAATGGGATTGAGCAACGGGTCGAACGCCTGCTCACTAAGCACCATTTCGCTGATGCGCACCGGAAGAATACGGTGGCTTCCCGACACCCAAACTGTAAACGAACCGGGCGGGGGAGAGAGCAGTAACTCGAGTGCCGCAATCATCGGCAGCAAGCCGGTCTGCAAGGTGAGAGGGTCGGCAACCTCCAGCTTGTCGGCGGCATCGAGCGCCAGGGTGAAGCTCACGAACTCCTGCGGAACGGAGGCCATCAGCGCCGCGCCACCCGGAACGGCAACACCAGTGCTGCCGAGGCCCGTGCCTGATGTGGTAACGGGAGCGGCCTCCAGCCGCCTCACCAGCGTCTCAGGGTTGTATTGGAAGACGATGACCCTTTGCACGACGCCCGTAACGCCGTCCAACAGGACGAACCCTGCCTTTACCAGTCTCAATGATCCCGGAGCGGTTCCCATGTTTCAACGTCCTCGGCTATGACGGCGGTTTGGTATACGACGGCTCGACCGGTTCCGTCACAGACGTGTCGCGCTCCCATCCTTCATTCTCCAGCTTGATGTGCTGAATGGCTACCGCCGCGGCGTTCGCGTCGAGTTCGGGCAGCGCTTCGAATTCCGACACCCAGCAGCGGTAAATCTTGTAGGCCATCACCAGTTGTCCGGCCTCATTGTAGAGCTCGAGGATGATGTCTTTACGAAAGTCCTTCAGCGAAACTTCCGCGCCCAGCCCGCCGCCCAGGTCCCACACCTTGTTCGCCCACTGCTCGAACCCGACATCGTGGGTGACGCCACGCTCCAGCGTGATCGCCTCGTACTCGGTACGGCCCGGAGATTTGCGCGTGGTGCTGGGGTCTCCGCCTTCGCGGTGCTGGATGACCTCGGTACTGCGTTTGAGCGCACTTACCTTCGAGACTCCGGCCACATACTTGCCGTCCCACTTCAGGCGGAATTTGAAATTCTTGTAGGGATCGAAGCGTTGTGCATTGACGGTAAACTCTGCCACGAACATCCTCCAGAAATCAGCTTGCCTCACTCGGCGCGAGTGGCCTGCCGCAAGTGCAGCGGCGAGGCAGCAGGATACCGCAACCAGCGCGGGAATGCACGGCGGCCACGACGAGCTATTCGGAAAACCATTGATATCGAAGCAATGCCCAGCCCCTGCGGATGTCGTATCTTAGAACCACGTCGTGGGAGGTCCTCCTGTGTTCCGACTGTTGCTCGCATCCATCGTGGGATGCTTCCTGGTTCTCAATGTTTCTGCCGCTCCGACCGATGCTCTTCCCCTGCGCGTCGCCGTCGTCGGCCTCGTCCACGGCCACGTCGAAGGCTTCTTCCAGCACAACCTGCAGCGCGCCGACATCCAGATCGTCGGCATCTCCGATCCGCAGTCACGCGCTGTTCGAGAAGTATGCGAAGCAGTTCAAACTCGATCCCAAGTTGTATTTCGCCGACCTCGACGATCTGCTGGACAAGACGCATCCCCAAGCCGTGCTGGTCTACACTTCAACCTACGATCATCGCGCCGTGGTGGAAGCTTGTGCCAGACGCGGCATCAGCGTCATGATGGAGAAGCCTCTGGCCGTCAGCTATGCCGATGCCCTCGCCATCGCCGACGCCGCGAAGCGTGGCAAGATCCATGTTCTGGTGAATTACGAAACCACCTGGTATCGCAGCAATCACGCCGCCTACGACCTGGTGCGCGAGGGCGCCGTCGGCGATGTCCGCAAGATCGTCGTGCACGACGGGCACCGTGGCCCAAAGGAAATCGGCGTGCAACCCGAGTTTCTCGCCTGGCTTACCGACCCCAAACTTGACGGTGCGGGCGCGCTCTTCGATTTCGGCTGCTACGGCGCCGACCTGTCCACGTGGTTGATGCAAGGCGAGCCGCCGCTGGCCGTCACGGCAGTGACGCAGACCATCAAGCCCGGTGTCTATCCCAAGGTCGATGACGAAGCAGTGATCGTTCTGAAATATCCCACGGCAGTTTCGATCATTCAGGCTTCGTGGAATTGGCCGTTCGATCGCAAGGACATGGAAGTTTACGGAGAGAAGGGATATGCCATCACGGTCGCGCGGGACGACGTGCGGTTGCGACTTCCGGGTGCGGAGGAGCAGACACTCAAGGCAAAGGACGTGGCTTCCCCCTATGACGACCCGCTCACCGAGCTCCGCGCCGTAATTCTCGATGGCGCCAAGCCCGACGGCCTCACCTCTCTCGAAACCAATCTCACCGCAACCGAGATTCTCGACGCCGCACGCACTTCGGCCGCGACCGGCAAGACCGTCTCGTTGCCGCTGCCCAGGTGAGGCTTGCATGAACTCGTGGATCGCGCTGTTGCGCGGAGTCAATGTCGGTGGCCGCAACCAGGTCAGCATGGAATCATTGCGCGAAATCTGCGTCTCGATTAAGTTACGCCATCCGCAGACCTACATCCAGAGCGGGAATGTCGTGTTCGGCTCACCAGAGACCGACCCTGCGAAACTCGCTCAGCGGATCGAGTCCGCCATCGAGCAGCGCTGCAGTTTCCGTCCCAGCGTGATGCTTCGCACGGCTGCCGAAATGCGTGACGTCGTGGAGCGAAACCCCTTCGCGGGCCGAAACAACATCGAACCCGCCCGCCTGGCGGTGTTCTTCCTCCCTGAAACACTGGCGGAAAAAATCGCCCAAAAGGTGCGGACCATCAACGTTGGCCCTGAGGAAATCCATCCCAGCGGTCGCGAACTCTACATTTACTTCCCCGACGGCCAGGGCAAATCCAAATTGCAGCCGGTCTTGGAGCGGACCCTCAAGATGCCTGCCACCGCGCGCAACTGGAACACGGTAGTCAAGCTTCTCAGCCTTGCCGAGGCCCATGACGCCTCGCAATAATCGGAGTCTATAATTTGTCACTGACCGCTGTGACGCATCTCGCTGCAATCTTCTTCACGGCAGGCGAGCCTATCTATTTACGAGGAGAACCGCATGAAAGGTAATGAAAAAGTCATCGAGCTACTCAACGCCGCGCTCAGCGACGAAATGTCGGCGGCCGTGCAATACATGGTGCAGGCGGAAATGTGCGAGAGTTGGGGCTACCACCGTCTCGCGGCGCTAACCAAGGCCCGCGCCATCGAGGAGATGCGCCATGCCGAGCGCCTGATCGAGCGCGTTATTTTCCTCGACGCCATGCCCGACGTCACCGTCCCGCTGAAGCCGAAAATCGGTGCCAACGTTCAACAGCAACTGGAGATCGATTTGGGCGACGAAGACGGCGCCATCAAGATGTACAACGATTCGGCCAGGATTTGCAGCGAGGCAGGCGACGCCGGTTCCAAAGACTTATTTGAGAGCCTGTTGCACGACGAAGAGCGCCACGCCGACTTCCTCGAAGCGCAGATCCACTCCATCAAGGAGCTCGGCCTCGGCCCATATCTGTCTCAGCAACTTTTAGCTGGGAAATAGCGACGGTCGCCTGACACTTTCGACCTGGGAGAGGACGCTCACCGCGGTGGGCGTCCTGGTCGAAATTCTTGCCATCGCCCTTTGTTAGGCAACGGTTGTCTGGCCCAAGCAGCCCGCCACACCGGCGCTATTTCTGCTGTGCCTGCTTCTTCTTGCTCTCGGGAGTGACCGCAGCCGGCGCCTGGCATTTTTCTTCCATCACGGTCATGTCGGTCGCTTTGAACCGCCGTGCTGCGTCGCCCTTCTTTCCTTCCGAGCCAGGCAACGGCTCCCACGATCCGGTCAACTTTACCTTTGCACCGGCGCCCTTCTTCAGTTCGTCACCACCCACTACCTCGACCCCGAGCCGGTGCTGCATGCTGGTCAGGGTGTAAGTGTCATCGCCATCCGGTCCGCTCAAACAGCCAATTAAGGTGGTGCCCTTGGTCTTGGCGGAGGGCTGCGCGCGCTCTTGCGCCAATAGCCCCGTGCACAGGCTGGCCGCGCACAGCAATTAATGTCAAAACACGTCTCATCCTGCTTCGCACCTCGATAGCTTCACCATACGGCATAGCTCCCGCGGTCCTCAACCGGCAACCGCGGGAGCTGCCCGCTTATGTCGACTTGGTCTTCGACCACGATGACGCATTCAGGCACGCACCACGCCATCGATCACCTTGCCCAGTCCATCCTGGAACTTGCTCGAGTCCACGATGTCCTTTCCGGCAATCGCATCCGTCGCCCGGATGCTGTTCAGCGCCAACGTCATGGCGGCGTTCTTCTTGTCCGTGCCCGGACTTGTGACCAAAAAGCCTTCCACGCCATTCACGATGGCGGGCACAAAAGCGATCCCCTGTAACAGTTTCGTAAAGAAGTTCATTGTCTGCTCCTCTTGTTTTGAATGGTTGATGCGGATTGAAGTTATTGATTGAATGTTGTCGCCGGGATGCCCGCTGCCTGCCTCTTCTCCTACAACGGATAGTCCACATGCACCAGCGCCGTTTGCCTCGAGTACTTCGCCGGCACAGAATTGTCGAACTGCCGCAGCGAGTACTCCTGCACCCGCGACAAGCCGCGGCAACACGATGCTTTGTGTCGTGTATCGCCCCACCAGGTTCCCGTCGCTCGACGCCCCCCATCCCGCCGTCCGAACGCCGGACTTCGAAACCGCCGCCCGTCGGCGCCGCCGTACCCGTGTCCACCGTGATCTCCGTGGCGATCAATCGGTCACCGTACGCTGGTCAGCGAGGCCAGATAGTTCCCCGATGACGGGCCGCTCGTAGTCAATGGCGTCGGCAACGGATCGGGAAGCTTGTCTTCGCGAATCGCGATCCCAGCAATGCTGCCGCATCGTTGGCGAACTCAATCGTGTACTCCGAAAGGTCTTGCGCCGCTGATGTGACTTGTATGTCGACTTCGCGCACGATAGCGGAAAAACTCGCATTTCGCGATGGCGCAGACACCTGCACCGAATCGCCGGGCAACACATCGTCGGCAGCCAGGCACTCGCTGATGATCCGGTATTCCCCCTCCCAGGCCGGCCCGGTTGTGTCGTCGAGCAACGCCAGCGCCGCATTTTCGCAGTCGATCGACGTGAACGCCTGCGGCACACTCATCTGCCGCACCGAGCTTCGTCGTCCCGTTGTCGGCTCCCGAGTTGTGCGACGCGATGCTGTTGTGTCTTGCACCCGCGCAATCGCGCGTGCGCTTGCCCGGTACGACACCACGACCTGCTCATTGGCCTGCGGTGGATACGGAGGATAGAAATGCAGTTCGCCCGCCGAGGAGATGTAGCATTCTCCGCCATCGACTTAGCGCTCCGGCCAGACGTGTGCGAAATGCCTGTCCGGGAATCATGCTGCGCACCTCGACATTCGCGATCTGTTGCAGCCTCGTATACGCAATCTGGATCGTGCAGGTTCGCCCCGCTGACCAGTGCATACCGCCCAAATGCCGGCGTCGTCGCTCAGTACGTCGTCAAACAGCACCGTTGCGGGCAACGCCAGCGTACCCGGGCTGTTCGGATCGACGTCGTGTACCGTCAGCACCACGCGCATTGTGGCCGCGCTCGTGTCACCGCCGCGTCCGATGCCCTGCCCGTTGGCCGACGAGCAATACGTCTCGCGCACCCGGTGCGCCTCATTCACGTAACAACTGTGTTGACAGCCAATATTGGTGCCCCGGCTGTGTCGTCAGTGCACTCCCCGCTATGGTCCCGTTGATCAGGGCCTGAATATTGCAGTTGCTGCCGTTCGGTGTCACCCGGAACCCCGCAACGCAATTCCCATCGCTCACCGTGCCGTTGTAGATTCCGCCCAGCGTCCCGCTCGAGGCCGCTGCGAACGTCATTTGTCCGTGTTGGATGTGAAGTCCACCTGCCAGCTCAATTGTTCCACCAGGCCCACCTCGGCTGGTCCGCCGTCGAGTCTGTAGATTGCCCGCCGGAAACTGATACTTTTCCGTCTGGGTCATTCATGTACCACAATGTGGGAGTCAGGCTTGGCCCCGGCATATTCCTCTTCGAAGACGTCACGGTCGCCCGCGCGAACGGCGTGCGCGACAGGTAGAACCCGAGCGTCGTGTTGTCACCGACGAAGTAGTCTCGCACGTAGGTTGTCGGCTCCAGCTTCCCCGACCATAGTTACATGTTATTCGCCAGCCGGTCGGGTTGCGAAAGTGTGAGTCCTGCAGGAGAAAACCGCGCATCCTGCTCGTCCACTACGAACCCCTGCGCTCCGATGGGCTCGAACATCAGCTTGCCGTCATGTGCTCGATAGCACGCCCTTGCCCTCGTCGCCAGTACCTGCGCGTGCTCACTCCATGTGCGCTGTGAACTGACTTATATTGATTGTACGTACCCGAGTTCCTGCACTCCTGACAGGTCAAGTATCCCCGGCAACACATCATTGGTGATCGTACGCAGCGCGTCGCCCGCCGTGCGATACGTAAACGGAATCCGCGCGGTCGGCGCGTTGTGATCGAGCAGCCAGCTGTCGTCGAGCGCCGTCAGCACATATCGCCACGCCGTCCCTGCCTGGCCCTTACCCAGGAACTTCCCGCAACGGCGCCGCCGTGAGGTAGCCCGTGAACAACTTCCCGCCATCCTCCCGCTGCAATATCACTCGCGCTCCGCTCAGCGGCGCACGGAAACTCGGCGTCCGCTGACCCGAGGCTGGCCCGCATTTCCGCCGCCATGTTCAGCCGCCGCCTCACCGTTGGCAGGTTCGATGAGTCGAGATTGGAGCTGTAGTCCTGCAATCCGAGACCGTCGTGATTATCGATAAGCAGTTTCATATTTTTGCTTTGCTCTGCGTGATCGGAAATTCAATCCGTTTTCGCCGTGGCGGCTACACCCGGGCGTTTCTCGCCGGAAAGTAGCTTCGGTAGCACAGCACCGTCTCGCCGTCATTCGGATCGATACTCGGCATGGCGCGTAGTTTCGCGTGCAGCATATCGCTGAACAGCGGCCCTTCCACCGCCTGCTGCGCTCTCGCTTGAGCTCGGCCGCCGCCTGCAGCCGCGGGTAGTAGAAGCACGCCCGTCCGCCCGTCCCGCCCGCCACCACAAACAGCGCCGCCCACTCCTGGAAGTAGCTCCCGCCCTCGCGGTCCAGCAAGGCGGCGACCTTCTGCACGCCCATGCCGGTCTGCTCACCCCCGATCAGCTTCTGGCCCAGGATCAGCGAGCTTGCGGTCTTGTTCGACACTCGCGAAACATTGAAAGTCACTCGCCGGATCAGGTCCACATGCGATGCTGCATCCAGCGGCGCCGCAAGATACGCTGCCCGGCGGGCCCGATCCGATGTACCCCGACTGTCCGCTGGTAGTCCCAATCCACCGCCACCACGTCGCCAATTTGAAAGCTCGCCAGCGCGTCGGCTGCCAGCGGCAACTCGATCACCGTTGCCGCCATCCAGCACATAAACCGCCGGAATCGGAATTCCTCCCGAACTCTGCGGCGCGCTGGCGATCGACGTTGCCAGCACGTTGATTTGTTGCCCGCCTCCCGCCAGCGCCATCTGCAGCTTGCCCCAGTTCGGCAGGTCGAACTCAACGCCCGCATCGAACTCCCCGCGGAACTGCGCCGTCAACTTGCCGTCCGGCCCCGTTCGCAACGTGTCGTACTTGGTGGCCGACGTCCGCCGGAAAGTTCTCCACCCAGCCCAAATCCAGAAACGGCTGCGGCGGCTGAGTCCAGATCGAACTCGCCCTGCGCCGACGGATCAAACGGCACGCTGCTTCCCGTATTACGGTCTACCGGCGCGACATAAGCGCGAACCGCTTCCGCCACCGGCCACATCTGCGACTGCCTTGCATAGGGATTGCTGCTCATGCCTGGTTCACCTCGGGATAGAAGTAGACCGTGAGTGCTGGCCTCACGCGCCACGCAGTTTGGCGGCGCCGCTTGCGGCCGCACGACACGTGGGCCGGTCCAGAAAATGTTGGACCCGAGGTCGACCGGTTCGACGCCGGTGTTATCGTTCTTCCGCGTCACCGCCGGCGAACAAATGCCCAGCAGCTCCGACTCCAGTTCCTCCCAGCACTCGTCCGCGGTCGAGGCCGCCGTTTTGCTCGGTCCCTGCGCTCGCGTACGACACCGTGCAAGTCATCGCCATGAGCGTGCTGATCGCCGGACTGCACCGGTCGCGCCTCGCCCCACTCCAGGTAGAACGCGTCGTGCTGGCGCGCCGTAACGCTGGGCTTGTCGTTTTCCACCACGACGATCGCCGGACGCGTGATCCCGTCCACCGTTATCGTCCGGTCCCGGATACGCCTGCTGCCAGCCGGTCCCGCAATGTCAGATAAAAGCTGTCTTTGGTTGCCTGCATAGGTGTCCTACTCCGAAGCCAGAATGTGGTACAGGTACTCCGAGCCCGCAAAGTGGTCGACGACCACGCTGTCGATGTGCAGCAGTCTGTTGCGATACAGCACACCATGCGCCTTCCAGCAGCCACGTTGCCACGTCTTCGATGCCGCGCGCCGTTGCCGCAGCCAGTGCTGCCGTCGCGCTCACCAGCACCTCGACTTTCACCGTCTCGTTCGCGGCCATCGCCGTGCTTCGCACCACCACGGGGTACAGCGACACATCCTCGAATACCGCGCACGCCAGCCCAAACTGACTGCCGGTGCTGTCTGCCTGCGGCAGCGCCACCCGCACCGTGATCCGGGTCGCGCCCAGCGAACGCAACATTGCCTCTGCCGCTCGCTGTGCCACCATCTCTCGTCCGGCGATCGGCCCCAGGGGGGCTGCTACCGTTGCCATGTCATCCAACTTTCTGCGCCACGTAAGGCGCCAGCATTGCCTGCACGCTGGCGTCCACCAGCGTGTCCGCGAAGTATTCAAGGTGCATCGAGTTCAGCGTGTTGGCCTTCACGTTCAGCGCCGGCGTCGCCTGCGCATTGCGCACGATCTGCGCGCACGCAAACTTCACCGCATCGGGAATCGTGCTCAACCCGGCGGTATAGGTGATTTCGATCTCCTGGAAGTGCAACCCCAGAGGATTGCCCAGCCACGACACCTCGCCCGTCTCGGCGCATGAGTCCATCTGGCTCACGTCCAGGTCGACCCACGTGCCCGGCAGCGCGAACGCCGCCGCCACGTCTTGTGCCATGTCCCACGTTGTCAGATCATCGCCCCTGCGCGGAGTCGCATACCGTCCCCGTGCTGCCACGATCGGTGAGTTCTGTCCCTGCAGCGTCGTCAGCGGCAGATAGGTAAGCTGCACGCTGTTCCGCCCGGGCATCAGCCGCACCCGCTCCGTATACTGCGATGTGCCCAGGGTTATTCGCCGGCAGTGCGCGTCGATCATCGACGAGGCCGCCGCCACCCACGAAGCCGGGGTGCTCGCCTCAATTCCGTAATTCTCGTATTCCTCAGCCGCCAAATAGTTCATGGTTATTCCATCTGCCGCGCCTCGCGGCTCCTGGCTGTCAGCCTAATAAGTAAGGGGACGGCCTCCACCGTCCCCGTCGCACACTCATGCGTGCGGGCCCTTCGCCGCGAATACAGGGATCATTAGCAACCTGGTCGCTGGGCGAATCCCGTTGGGTTTCCCGGAACCTACCGGTTCACCACCACCTTGTAGTGTGCGTAACTCGCGCCCTTCACCACGACGCCGCCGAACTTCACCACCACCATCTGCGACGCCAGCGAACTCGGCGTGCCCAGTTGGAACACCCGCGGCGTCGGACTGGTCAGCCAGTGGTACTCGATCATGTCTTCCGACACGATGTAGCACGGCAGCACCGCCGATCCGCTTCCCGGTATTCCCGTGTACGGCAGCGACCACTCCGGAATCAGCGGCAGCTCACCCGCCTGCGTTGACAGCGACTTCACCTTCAAGCCCGCCGACACTTCCGTGCTCGACAGCACCACGTTGAACTCCTGCTTCATCTCCCGGTCGATCAGGTCGAGCAGCACCGGATTGGCGTAGATCGCCGTCGGCCGCACCTCGAAGCTCGAGTTCGACACCATCTGCGCCACAGTGGACTTCAATCCGTCCACGATGCTGTCGGTCGTATGAATGGTCAGCAGGTTGCCGCCATCATTGATTTGCCCCGCCGCCCCGTAATACTGCGTCGTGGTCGGAGAACTCAGCGATGTGTCGTTACCGTTCCACAACGACACGTCGTGCGTCCGCATCAGGCCTTCCACCGAGTCCGCCAGGTCTTTTGCCTGCAGGTAGGCAAACTGGCTCTGCTGCGCCCCCACCTCCAGGTCAAACAGGTTGTAATTCATCTGGCTCACCAGGCACTTCAGCGGAACACTGCGCTCCACCCTGGTCGGCGTCACCAGCGTCGGCACGATCGACCGCGGATCGACGAACGCATTGGCCGCTGTTGGCGACGGAATCGCCGTCTCCTCGAAGAACCGTGACGGATGCCCCGTCGCCGGCACGTTCTTGATACGCTGCCCGAACACCCCGCGTCGCCGCACGATGTCGGTGATTTCCGTCTGGTAGCGGTCGATCTTCGACTGCCCCCGGCCCCATAAAGTCGGCGGCCGCCTGCAAGTTCACGAATTGTGCTTTCATGTTGTCCTTTCCAAAGGAAATGGCGGTCCCTCCCAGCGGGACCGCCATGTGGTTCAATTTGTTCTTGTCTCACAATGTCAGACCACCTCCGCCGCCGACATCGTCTACCGTCGCCCGGTACACCTCCTCGGTTGGTCGATGGAGTGCAGAGGCTTATTGCTTCGTTGCTTATTGCTCGCTATTGCCAGTTACCAGCGACCAGTCACTGGTTACCCGCCTTTGCTGATTCCAGTACCTAGTCGATGACAGCTACACCAGCACCCCCGCCCGCGCCAGCTCCGCCTTCACCGCGATCCGCTGCTCGATGCTCAGTCCACCCAGCGCCCTTTCCAGCACTGGAGCCTCGATAAGCGCATCTCCTTCTACGCCCTCCTTCGCCAAGAGCGTCGTCACCATTGGCGACAGCGTCTTCCGCCGCGCCTGTTCCGCCTGCGCCTTCAGGTCGCTGTTGGCCTTCTGCGCACTCGCCAGTTTGCTCTGTAGTGACCCGTCCTCCTCTGTGCTCTCCGGGCTGTCCTCCTCCACCGCCGCCACAATGCGGTCAATCTTGGCGTGCAGCCCTTCAAACTGAGCGTTGATGTTGTGCAGCGCCTCCGCCATTGCCTGCGTGGCTTCCGCCAGCTTTCCCGCAATGTCCGGAATCGTTGCAGTGTTCGTCTCGCTTGCCTGCTCCATGCTTCTCCTCTCCTGTATTCCGGCCACCTTCCGGCCGGCACGTTGCGAATCTTCCACATCCCCGCGCACTCTCATGCCCGTGCTATAAGCGCCGAATGCTTATCGCTTATTGCTTATTGCTTATTGCTTACTACTAATCACCAATTACTAATGACCATTTACCCCACCCCAAACCTCGTCTCCGGATACGCTGCCTTGTCGCGCCGCAGTACCGCCGCGCCGAGAAAGGTGAATTCCGTCACCACCCAGATCGGCGACGCCACGCCCACAATCTCAGAGGCTGTGATTTCGTACGACATCCCCAACTGCTCTCCCCCGGCTCGCAACGCCTCCACCACGTCGGGAAAGTCGTGCTCATACAGGATCCCCTTCACTGTCACCTGCGCTCCTGGTTCCGCGCTTCCTGGTCGCAAATCCACCATCTCCGCCTCGGTAATCACTCCGATCTTTCGCTGCTGGTCATGTGCGTTCAGCGCCGGAGCATAATCCAGCGCCATCCCCAACAACGACGGCAGCGCCGCCTCCGTCGCCTTCCGCGTCAGAATCACTCGATGCGACTGCGCCCCACTCGGCGCCCGCCGTGAGGGAACTCCCACCAGCGTCAGCACTCCCTCAAACGGCAGCCGGTTCGGATGCCCTTCCACCTCCGGCATCCCCAACGCCATCGCTTCCATTTCTGCGTTCATAACTTTCGCAACTCCTCTCCTACCCGATTGGCCAACTCGCCGCGTGCCCCATCCTTACCTCCGTCTTTTGGCGGTAGGGTGTGAAATTTGTCACGGCGCCGTCTCCACTGACAACTGGCCACTGCTCTCCAACGGCGGCAGCCCCTTTATTCGCCTCACTTCATTCACTGTGAGCACCCCGCATCCCAGCAAGATTTGCTGAATCTGCGCCTGCTCCAGTTCATTCGGCGCATCCACATCGGTGAATACAAACTGCAGATCGTTCCATCCCAGCCGCTTGCTGATAACGTCGCGCGTCAGGTGCTCCGCCACCAGCCGCGCCACCGGAACCACCGCCGTCCGAAACGCCTCGTCATACATTGTGGTAGCTGTATTGCGGTTCACATCGCGCTCCAGCCCCAGCACCATCGGAGGCAGATCAAACGCATCCGCGATGATCCGAATCAGAAACTCCTGCCACTGCAACCGCAGGTCTGCATCCGTGCCCGCGCCAAACCGTAGCACCTCCGGCTTCGACTCCACCGACAAGATCGGAACCTTCCCCGTCCCCTCGATTTCGTCCTGCCACCACCGAATCAGCCGTTCGTGATGTTGCGGCGTCAGATTTTGCAGCCACAGCGCATACTGCACCACCGTGTTGCTCGCCAGCCGCGCCGCATACCGGTGCGCTCCCAGAAACTCGTGGATCGTTTCGAACGCCACTTCGAGCTTCCCCAATCCAAACGGCGTGTGCGTCCGCGGATTCAGCCTTATATAAGACAGCTCCTCGTCCGCCAGCGTGATCTCGGCATTCGGCATGAACTGCCCCGTCGTCTGCACATACCGCGGCGACGCCGGGTTCCCATCCCAATCGCTCTTAATGCGAATGCTCGCCCCATCCACCGGCCACAGCACTAGCGGTCGCCGCGCATCGCCCGTAAGGTCAAGTTCAATCGCCCCGAACCCACCCACGAGCACGTCTTCCAGTACCTGCTCGATCATCGACCGAAACGAATCCTCCGGATTCGGCGCCTCAAAGTTCTCCGTTAGCACCGCAATCCGTTCTTCCATGTCGTCGTATCCGTGGCCCACATATCCCCTCTTTGGGGATACGTGGGAACTCTGAAGGCCGGGTGCCCCATCCTTTTGCGTTCTTTGCGAAAGGGTGGGATCCGGAATCTTCGGGTGCCCCACTCAAGCCGGTTTTGCCTGAATCGGTCTTTTGACTTCCGTCCTCAGGAGGGGTGCCCCACCCTTGTCGCCCGCCCTTGGCGACAGGGTGGGACACCACTGTCCGCCCCCTCCGAGGTTCAATCCGCCACTGCATCCCCGCCACGCGGTCCTTGATTGTGTTGATCGCCCGCCGCGCAATCGGCAGTTCCGCAAACCGCCGCAAGTTCGCCGGCGTCGGTTTGGGCATGACTCCGGCACGCATCAGCGTGGGTGCCCCCGAAGTCAGAATGGATGGCAGAGGCACCGTCCGACGTGCAGTCTCGCCTGCCGCTTCAATCTGTTTTTGCGTATTGTCGTCACGAGTGCTCTTCTCTTTGTTGTCATCCCGAGCGGAGCGAGGGATCTGCTTTCCGGTCCCCGCGACCAATCCCGACACTTCCACCACCCGGCGCATCGCGCCGCTCCATCTGTTCTTCATGTCCATGAGCTCTCTCTTCCAATAGAAAAGCGCTCCTCGCGGAGCGCCTGCCGAATTCTGTCCAACTCACGTGTTGTTCTAACCACTATTCACTGCCTCACAGATGCATCTCCACCCGCGCCCTCTCTGCATACTCTGCCATCTCGCTCACCGCCGCCACCCGAATCTCGCTCGCCGCCAGCGTCGCCAGCGCGAACCCAATCGCCTCATCCTCGCGCCGTAGCCCGTCCTCCACCACCGCCGTCAGCTCGCTCCCCGCATTCTCCGCCCGTCGCAGCCCCTCCCTCAATGTGGGATAGCTGAACGCCAGCACCTTTGCCGCATCCACGTCCGTCTCCAGCGACACCGCCTGGAACATCTTGATTACTCCATTCGGCCTGTACCCAAAATCAATCTTCAGCGGATCGCCCTTCGCTCCATAACTCGCCAGCGCAATATCCCGCCGCCCCAGCGCCCAAACTCCCGCGCTCTCAAACGCCTCCCTCATTGCCGCATAAATCACGCGCCGCCCGCTCACTGCCCGTCGGTCGCCGCGCCGACCTTCCGACTCCAGATACATCTGCGCCAGCTTACCCAACTCCACCGACGGACTCTCCGTCAGCACCGCCTTCGCCGGAGTAATCTGCAGCGTGTTCGACAGCCCCTCTTCCAGCAGCCGCAGCAGCCAATCCCGCCGCGACATCGGCCCCCGATAATTAATGACCTCCGCCGCCCGCGACTGCAGCATCCTCCGCAGCTCGCACTCGAACGACTCCAGCAACTCCACATCCGCCTCAGGATCCAAACACCGCACTCGCCGCCAGTCGCGCGTAAACCGCACATCCGTGAACAACTCAGCGGGGTGGCCCACATATCCCTTCCTTTGGGATGTGTGAGGATTTTCCAACTGACCCTCAGGTGCCCCGCTTCGCTCCGTCTCCAGCAACACCACGCCCAAATTCACGAACTCGTCCTTCACCGCGTCCGGCACATACCGCAGCAGATAAAACTCGCACTGTCTGTACTCAGCCATCTCAGCAGCAAGCAATTAGCAATAAGCAGTTAGCTGCCGGCCTGACTACCGCCGCACCTGCCTAGCCGTCTCAACAGTCCTGATCAGCGAACTCAACATCCGCCTCACCTCGATGACTCTATCGTGAAGCTCTTCGTACTGATCATCCACAACAAACCCAAGATCTCTGGAAAGCAACAAAAAATAGTCGAGCTCCGTCGCCGATCCCATCGAAGTGCTGAGAAACCGATGGAAGTCGCCATTCCCCGTGCGCCCACAACCCTCAGCGATGTTGGCTGCAATCGACGAACTCGCCCGCCTCATCTGGCTCGTAATACCATACAGCTCGCAATTCGGAAATTGTTCCGTCAATCGGTACACGGCCAAGGTCACGACGTGGGCTTTCTCCCAGACGTTCAGCGTCCTGAAGTCTTTCACTCCCACCTCCTGCGCGATCAATGATCGGTTCATGCTTATTGCTTATTGCTTATTGCTTATTGCTTATTGCTTATTGCTTACTCAATTCACCACTTCTCTCCAGTTCCCAAACGGATTCCTGCTCGACCTCCGGAACGACTCAATCAACTCCCGCACCATCGACCGTCTCGCTAGCAACTTCTTCAGCAACCTCTCCAACTCCTCCGCTTCTCCCCCATACCACTCTGGCGGAATCTCCTCCGCCAGCGCCCATACCGAACTCTCCGGAAAATTCTCGATCCGGCTCAGCCAAGGCTCAAACGACTCCCACCCCGTCACGCTCGCATACACATCGTTGCGCCCAAACACCCCCCGCAGCGGAGCATCCGGAAAGCTCCACTCCCCGGCATTGAAGCAATATCCCTGGTCGATGAAGCTCGCCGTAAACTTCCGCTCCCGCCCTTTCTTCCAGAACGCCACCTGCCGCCCGTTCGCATTGCACGTCCATTTGTCCAGCGCCAGCGCTCCCGCGAAATCCCCAACGTTGCGCACCTGCGCCATCGCCGTCTCCGGCAAATAGTCAAAAACCTGTCCTTCCGTCGGAGGCACCACGTACCGCGACCCAAACGACAGCCCCGCCGTCATCATCTTCCGCTGCCCGCACAATTCCCACCGCAGCTCCGGCGTGTGTTCCACCAGCCACGGATGCACATCCACCACCGCCACCGCCGGCATCGGCAACCCGATCATCTCGCCCAGCCGCGTCCCCAGCCAATCATTCACCAGCACCCGCGTGTGCTGCGGATTGTTCTGAAACTTCACCACGTAATAGTTGCCGTCCGCGCAGCGCATCATGTGACTCTGCGCCCCGCCCCGCATCCGTCGTACGTGCTGCACTGCGCTAATCAGCGACCCATCTCCTTATCAACCTCCCTCCAGCCTATTCACAAGACCGCCCTTTCCGAACAGCTTTCGTCACACCCAATGTGACTTCAGTAACCACTTCTTCCCATTTCGGGAAGCAACCCCGCCGCGGGTATCACCCCCCAAAATAGGTGCCCCAGGTTCGCGCCCTGCAGTTGGGCGCTAACCTGGGACCTTAACTATCCACTACCCACTAACCACTATCCACTGCCTTACAGCACTGCCACCTCCACTCGCGCCTTTGTCGACGCGCACCGGCCTACCTCCTCCGCCCGCACGATCTGCGCAATGGCCATCGCCATCACCGTATCGTCGTGCGCCCCGTTGGCCGCCGCCTTCGTTCCATCCGGACGAGTGACAAACGTCTTGAGTTCGCCCAGCAACCTCGCGCTCATAAACAAGCACGGCGCCGCCGACACCACCGCCACCAGGTTCCCCAGCATCTCCGGACGCGTGGCGCTATTGGTCAGCCAGCCCTCGTGCCCTTTCTGGTGATACACCGGCACGTCCGCGTGCAACATGCGCAGGCTGCTCAGCACCGTGTGACCATGATTGTTGCGTTCCACTGCCACCAGCGCCAGATTGTACTGCCGCGACAAAATCGCTACACGCCCAGCCAGCTCCTCCGGTGTCAGGTGTCCGCGCAACTCCGCGCACTGCATGCCCGACGCCCGGTCGATCACCTGCGCGCACGCGTAATCGCCTTCCGACCCGCCTCCCGCCGGGTCCACTCCGATGATGTAATGCTTCTCCGGCTGCGGCGGAAGGTACGTCATCATTCGTCCGCTGTCCGCGTCCGCGATCGCCGGCGGCACCTCGCGCAGCCGCTGTTCCACCACGTTCAGGTCAAACACGCACTCACCCGACGCCCGGAAGCAGCTCTCTGCGTCTTCGGCAAACTCCTCCGCCGCTCGCGCTCCGAAGTTCGCCCGCACTTCCCGCCGGAACCCGATCTGCTCCGCCGTCAGTCCGTACTTCGCCATCAGCTCCAGCTCAATCTCCGTAAATTCCACCATCTCCATCTGGCGCTTGTAGCTCGGCTCCCACCACCACGGATAGAAGTGCCGCGAGTACCCCGTCTCCTTGGCACGCTGCCACTCCTCATAGAAGCAGCCGCACGCTCCGTTTGCCGTCGACTCCAGCACAATCTCCCCATCCGGAGGCACCGCCGCCCGCAGCGCCGCCAGCGTTGCCGCCGCGTCGCCCGGCCATCGCGAAACCTCAGAGCAGTGCAGGTTCTGTATCGTCATCCCGCGGCCCGCATTCTCCCCCGCGGCTTCCACCAGGTACGAGCTGTCCATATACGGAAAAACGATGAGCCGCTTGTTGGCGTGTGACGTCGTCAGCGCTCCTTTCTTCACGTAGTCCGGCAGGTTCGCCAGCAGCCGATGCACGATGCGGAAGATCTGCTCCGCCGATCGCTGGTCGTGGGCCACCTGCACGCACAGCGTCCCCGGCCGTGTAATGCAATTCAAAAAGAAACGCGCGGCCACGTAGGTTGTAATCCCCAGTTGCCGCGCCTTCAGCACGATGTTCCGTTTCGCCGCGGTTTGCGAGTATTCCCGCTGCACCGCGTTCACCCGCAAGCTTTGCAGCCGCCCGTTCCGGTTCCTGATCTTCAACCATGACCGCATCAGGGCCTCGCGCGGCGCCAGCTTGTACCTGCGTCCGTCCTCCTGCATCCAAATGCACTTCGTGGTAAGGTCCAGCAGTTCTCCATACCGGACCATGGTTGCGATGTGGTCCTCGATTGATTTGCGTTTGGCCAGCAGCCGTTTTTCCCGCGCCGTCAGCTCTGCTTCGTCATGCGGATCTTGCTGTATGAATGCGCTAAGTTTGTCGGCTTCCTCTTCTGTCAGCCCTGGCTCCGCCACCGACGCACCACTGACAACTGCCGACTGGCCACTGTCTTCCTGGCCACTGATAACCGACAACTGACAACCTTCCTCATTCCCCCCTGTTCTGCCCAGTTCCATCTCAATTACGTCTGTCGCGCTCATCCTTCACCCCTGAAAAATGGGCGCCACACTGCGGGGACTGGCCATCCCTCCGAACTCGGAAACCCCGTACCTTCCGGTCCCTGCGAAGCCTCGGAATTCCGCCCGTGGGCGACTCATGTGCCAGTGAATGGCCTGGTCTCAGGCACTATCCACTATCCACTAGCCACTAGCCACTTTCTTCGAAGTTGGGGCAGCACCCGCTTGTGGGCGCCCCGCAAATACAACAAAACCGCCAGCCCTGTTCGGTGCCCCAGGTTCGCGCCCCGGTTTTGGGCGCTAACCTGGGCGAAGCCCGTTGACGACCGCCTGTTTTGCGGCAGTTCGGGTCGCCAAACAGTCCTGACGGCCAATTGCACGCGCAATCTACTCTGGGTCTCACTCTGTCTGACAATGTCAGATCCGTGAAACTCTCCGTCACGCGCGCCGTTACTACACTCGATTTCTGTCTCTAGCTAATTGCTTATTGCTGCTTCACTGCACCGTCCCACAATAAAAACTGTCCCCCGTGGGTGGCCCACATATCCCCGGTTTTGGGATAGGTGGGTTCACGCTCACAATGTCCGATCCGTGAAACTCTCCGTCACACGCGCCGTTACTACACTCGATTTCTGTCTTTAGCTAATTGCTTATTGCTTAGTGCTGCTTCACTGCACCGTCCCACAATAAAAACTGTCCCCCGTCAACTTGTCCGTACTCGCAACGCTGAACAGGAACTGCAGTGTCGTCGCCCCGCTCACGTTCTCGCTCCACGCCAGTCCCGTGTACGGACTCTCCGTCGTCCCTCCAAACGACGCCCACGGTATGTTCACCGTCTCCGCTGACAGCGAGGCGAATGTAAAGATCTCAATCGATGCATCACCACCGGTCGAGCCCGTCGTATACGTACTCGGATAGGTGTACGTCGTGCTTCCCAGCTTCCACGCCATGCTCACGCTGGCGCTGCCAGTCGTATGCCGCGATCGCGCCACGCATCGAATGCCCGTCCCCACCGAGAACGTTCCCGCCGGAATCGTCACGCTATAGAGCGCTGTCATCGCTCCCGTCCCTGTCACCGCCGCTGTCGGCCCTTGTATCGATAGGCTGTGCGGCGCTCCCACGTCACCCGCCGTGACCGTCACGTTCCCGCTCAGCGGATGCCCATTCACCGTCGTGCTCGTCGCCACCCGCGACGTATCCGTCGGATGCACATGGTCCGCCCGTGCATAGTTCACACTCGCTCCCACGGCGCCCGTGCCGTCCATCACGGGCACCGTGGAAGCCGCCCCCGGCACGCCCAGATTGGACTTTGCCGTCGCCAAATTTGCTACATCCGAAAGGTTGTTCGCCGGGTTCAGCGGCGTGTACCCCAGCACGTTCTGCTTGCCGTCGAGCGCGCTTTGCAGGTCAGCCTGGCTGCTCATCGTTCCGCTGATATTGCCCCAAACGGATGCGCCCCCGCACCCCACGCAATTGGTCACATTCAGGGTCCCAACCGTCGCCGTCGTCGCGTTCACGTCCGCCGCGTAAATTTCCGGCCATCGCTGGTTCGGCTCTCCAATCCACCGGTTGCTGCTGTCGCCCGTCTTCCAGATGGGCACAAACACCCACGTATTCGTGTCGTATCCCTGACCAACCCCCAGGAACCGCGATCCCATCCTCGCCACCATCTCCGGAGGCAGCCCGAACTGCGTCCGGTTCGGGATCCCGATTTTCAATCCGCCCGTGAAGTAGCTCGTTCCGTCGCCGTTACCCTGCGACGCGATCATGCTGCTTCCGTCCGTGCTCGACCCAAAAATCTCTGTCAACGCCGACGTCCCGCCTTGAATAAAGGTCCCCGGCGCAAACGTAAACGCCTGTCCGCTTTGGTATGACCCCGTCGGCAGGTATGAGAAAGGGACCTTATTCATATTGGCCGCGGCAAACGTTCGGCTGTTCACTGTATCGTTGACCGCGTTCACGAAGTTGTCGTCCACATAAAAGCTGTTCACTGTCACAAACGGCGCCGCGCCTGGCTTTCCGTTGATGATCTTGATGACATCCTTCACCCCGGCGCGGGCATAGGTGTAGCCGCCCACCAGGTACAACGCCGGCTGCGATCCGTCCGCTGGCATATCAATTGTTATGAGCGGATCGTGCCCGCTGATCTCCTCCTCCGACTTCAACCCCAGCACCGTCAGCGTCGCCGACTGGCTGCCGTTGAACCGTATGATCGACGTCGCGTTGCTGTCCCCGCTCAGCCCCCGCAGCACGCCGACCCCTTGGAAGTTGTCCAGGTCTACGCCGAACTGCCCCGCGCTATTCACTGTGATGTTTGAGAGTTCCGACTGCGTCGCGTAATTCCCCTCCAGCTTGATATCGTCCGCATAGCAGTTGCCTACCTCGAGCGCCCGCAGCACTGCTGTTTCGCCCATGTTCTCTACGTTGATGCAGCTTCCCGCCGTCTGCTGCGTCTTCTTTCCATCCATGTGGAAGTTCTCGATCGAGCCCCAGTGCCACCACTGCGCATTCGCCCCTGCGCCCGTTCCCACCGTCGACGTCGCAATCACGTCCGCATTCAGCCCCGCCCCAGCATTCACGTTGGTGCCGTGGTTTGGCGATGTCCCAGCTCCTACAATGTGGGACCCGGGCAGGGAGATGATCCCCGCCGTCACGTTGCTCACACCATTGTTATAGGCAACGGTGCCGGTAATCGTGTACGTTGTCGCTGCCAGCTTCAGCGTCACCGAATCCTTCACGATGAACCCCGGCCCCGCGTATGGTGCCGTCCGGTCATCGATCACCTGCCCCAGGACCGTGCCATTGTTATAGGCCGCATCAATCGCCGCCTGGATACTCGCGTACTTGCTCACCAGGTATCCATATCCAGCACTGCTCATGCCGCATCCGGTGCAGCTCCCGTTCACCGTCAGGTTGTTCAATGTCGCGTTGCGTGAGGAATCGATCACCGTCGTTCCTCCCACCTGGTAGCCGTTCACCGCATTGACCGCACTACCCGCTGTCACCGCCGCATACGCGCCGGTGCCACTCGCTCCGTCGTTCGACGCTCGCTCATTCAATGTTGTGACCGTACTCCCCACGGCATCCGTCACGCAGACATCGCATGTCGCAAACTGCGACCGGTTGCCGCTGGAATCCAGCGTCGCCCCGTGCCCTCCGGCCGTCGCGATCCCGATGGCTCCGTAGCTCGTCGAATCCGTCACGTTGTCCCGTGCTATCGATTTCACGGCGCCATCCGAAAAATACCAGCACGCCTTGGCCGCAAGCGTCCCATTGGCCGTCGTCGAACGCTGCAACGGATTGTGACAGGTGTTCCCCACCAAATTGACGTTCTGGTTCGTCCACAGGGCTACGTTGCCGATGTTCTCCCAATGGTTGTTCGCGACCGTCACCTGCCCTGCATTTCCGACATTCCCCAGGTAGATCGACGCATATCCCGGACCCGCCTGCGTCTGTTGCTGGCTGTCCTTGAATTGGTTGTTCGCAATCAACAGACCGTCCACGTTCAGCAGCGGCGAGTTCTGGAAGATCGTGATGTCGTACTTATAGCTATTGGCAAACGTGTTGTTCACGATGCTGCAACTCACGCAGTCTTCGCGAATGTCCAGCATCGTGGTGTTGGGATTGCCCGGACTTTGCGTCCAGCTCCGTTGAAAGAAGCTGTCATGCACCGAAACCCGGCGCGACGATTCCGCCGACTGCGCTCCCCTTCCAATTAGTTGCCCGATGAGCAGGTCTTCCGAAGTTCCGAACAAGCTCTGCAGTCCGCTGATCTCCACATTCGCCACCCCATGCAGCCCGATGGCCGTGGCCTGCCCCCACGAATTAAGATTAAGGATTTGCGTCGCAAAATTATTGGCGCCGTACTCCCCGCTGGCCCCGCCTCCATCGCCGCTCACCCCGCCGTCCATCGCAAAGCAGTACAGCAGCACCGAGAAATCGCACAGCGCGTTCTGGATGACGCCGCCATTACCCTTGTTGACGAAGATTCCCGTGCTCGACGTGTCGAACCAGTTGTCCACCAGTTTGTACGCCGACGCTTCTGGCGGTACATACATCCCAGTTGGTCCGTGCGTCATGTCCGTATTCATCGTGCCGTTGCTGAAGAAGAAGCCCTTCACTGTAAACGTCTGCGACGCTCCCGCACTGAACTGGTCACCCGTACATGTGTCCGTTCCTGCACTCGCATTCCCGTCCACGCACATCACGAACAGGTCATTCGTGGGGCTCATCAACCGCAGGTCGCTGGCCGTCTCGCCGTCGCCCCACCACATGTCCCCGTTGCGTACATAGAAAGGATGCGACGTCAGGTACATTCCCGCCGGCACGTGAATCTGCTTTCCGTTCCGCGGCCAGGCGTACCAGTTGTTCGGCACAGTCGCGCTAGTGCAATTCGAAACCGCGCAGAACGCCGCATAGTTGTCATGCCCGTAGGTCGCGCTCGAACCCGATACTGTATTGAGCGCATTGGCCGACAACCTGACTTGCGAAGCGCTGAGATAGGCCGCAATCGTGGCAACCAGATAATTGTTCGCTCCCACGTTGCCTGCGCCCGGCAGCCAGAATGTTTTGCCCACGTCGCTCGCGGTGAAGGGTGGCGCCGTCGCCACAAACGGCGGATTCGCCGCTGAACCTGTGCACGTCACCACGTTCGATCCCGACGTCATCCCGCAGTTGCCGGGGATAAACTTGCCGTCCCCCACCGCACCCCACGCCCGAACGTCGATCACCGGAAAATTCTTGCTGCTCAGGTCATCGGCCTGCAGCGTTGTAAATGTCCCCGCATTTGGCGTCACGTTCCCGATCGGCGGCGGCGCCGCCATGTTCAGGTTACTGCCCGGGCCGCATCCCGAACACGTCCCAGTGATCGTCACGTTGTTAAACGTTGCATTGCTCGCTGAATCGACAATTCGATTTGCGCCCACGTAGTAGTAGTTGGCCTTGACCGTCCCGGCAGAGGCATCCAGGCTGAACGTCTGGTTCACTCCGGCATCTGAGTAGCCGAGCAACGTGAATCCGTTCTGAATTTGCACGTTTCCCAAATGGTATGTCGTCGTGTTGAACGTCTTGGCCGCCCTGAATACATTGGCCGCGTTCGTAGTTGCTGCATTTGGGGACGCCACCTCTCCATCCGTCCCGTACCAGACGGCGCTGCCGTTGGAATGAATATGTCCGGCCTGAAAAGGGTTAAAGTCCGCAGTATTTCCCGATGCGACGTTGCCTGTGCCTGCAACTCCTGTTTCCTTTACAAGATACTTTCCGGCCGGCAGGTTTAGAAGACGGTTTCCATTCACCGAGTTCTGTTGGAATTTGCCGCCTCCGGCTCGTGGAAACAAGAAGCTGCCCGTCGCGCCAGTTTCTGCGTGAAGGTTGCACTCACTATTGATGATCGTGCTGCCAATAAAAGAAGTGGCGTCGCCCGCCTCGCCCCCATAGCCAATACAACCGTTCGTATCTCCGCTCTGTACCTCCATGTACACATCGTCGACAGTAAAAAGGCCGCCGTACCTTGGGTTAAGCACAATGTCCGGCGCGCAGGCACTTACCGTTGAGTGCGAAATCGTGGAAGGCCCCTGCATATAAACACCGACACCTCCCCCCGTTCCCGTGCAATTCTGTACCTGGGTCTTCTCGATGACCATCCGGCCAGTTTCCGTTCCCGCCGTGTAAATTCCGTTCGCGCTGTACCAATGCCGGTCAGCCTCGGCGTGATACAGCCAGTTATTTCCATTCAGGTAAACGTCGTAAACGCCGCCGCTGCCGAAAGAGATCCACGCGTTATCGTGGGTGTAAACGTCCACTACTTCAGTGTTGACGAACAATCCATGCGTGGCCGATGCACCTCCGGTAAACGTGCATCCAGCCAATTCGTACCGCCCCTTGTGCGGCGTGTTGTCGTTCAGTCCATCGATCCCGAACTTCACCGCGTTGCCGGTTCCCGTGTAATTCAACACCGTTCCGGGGGCACAAATAAGCCGCATCGGACAGGGCAGGTAGATGTCGGTTGAATAGTTATAGGCTCCCGGCGGAATCTGAATTGTTCCGGCAGAGTAACTGGCAGCAATCGATTGCCCGGTGACGGGGCATCCTAATACTGAGACTACTTTGTTGATCTGTGCACCAATGTCCGATCCAGGATAGGCGGTTGGGTTGTACACGCCGTTCGTGGTCGTAAACACGGCCGAATTCGGCGTCGTGCCGCCGATCGGCGGTGGGGACGCCAGGTTCAAGCTGCCGCCTCCGCCGACGCTGTCTACATACTCTTTGTTGGCTGCATCCCCAGAGTTCTGCGGTGTTGGTACCTGAGGCGACGATTTGAAAGTCAAGGTTCCAGTGATCGTCTGATCCCCGGCCTTGCGGACGTAAGTCGAATCCGCCACATCGCGCGTCAGCACCTGTGCTGCTACCGTCGGCGGCATCAGCTTCGCCCGCACCGCACCTATCGACGTCGAACTCGTCGCCGGGACAACCCAGTACTCCGTAGAAGGTTCCTGCCCTGCCAACTGGTAGACGACCTTGTAGTACATGCCGGCCGGCTGCGCTCCGGCGTTGGGCGCCAGGCTCGCCGTAAATGCGCCGCCGCTGCCCAGTTGCACGCTGAGTGCGCCCGCGGCCACGGCCTTTCCGTCGGCTGTGGTGAAACCCGGCCATGAAATCAGCACCGTTCCTTTCGCCGCTGTGCCGTCGGCCCTGTACACGATGTCTGTGATTTGCGTCATCGCCGGACCATTCGTCTGCGCCCACATACCCGTCGGCGCCATCGCACATGCAGCCGACCAAGCCACCAAACAAAAAAACCGCCCTACTGGGCGGAATGCGTTGCGCATATGGTGTACCTTCCCTTTTCCTAGTTCCACGCCGGATTCCCCCGGCCTCCCTCACACCGTTCTCGTTCCAACCTGCGTTGGCGGCAGTCACCACGCCACGGGGAGGACTCCGCCGCCGCCGAATTACCGGCTACGAGCTGCCTGCTTGCCGTAGCTTGCCATGAACGCTTCCACGCTTCGCACATACACATCGGCGAAGTCGACCACGTCACGCCGCTCTTCGATTCGCCGCATTGCGTGCTCCAGAGAAAATCCTTGCGCTCGCAAAACCGCAAGCGCCATCATCGGCGCCCGGTGAACCCCCGCAGCGCAATGAATAAATAGCCGGGCGTTTTCTGCCTGCAGAGCTTCGAATGCGAAATCCACGCCTCGCCGGAACATCTCTGCCGGCTTTGGCTGGAAGTCGTCGTCCGTCGGGTTCCACAAAACGTTCACGCCATACGGCTCGGCCAACCGGGTATCGTCAAACTCAATTTGCATGTCGATGATGTGCGTGATTCCCGCGGCCACCACGTCGATCATGTTTCGTTCATTCCAGATGCCCCCGCCGACCGCGATCTGGTCGGTCACCCAGGTCATGTCCATGCCTGCCAGCGCTCCCGCGGAGCCGCGTGCAAGCTCCACTGCCCATTCTACAGATGGCTGGTTTCCGACTTGGAGCCCTGAGGCGTAGCCCGAACGCTAATCAGAACGTTTTCTTGGGCGCTAGGCCGCCAAGACTGCGAACAGAGTATAGGGCTTGTCCCGACCCGAGATGGCTAATCGAATGCGCACCTTGTCCAAAGACACGAAAACCCGGCGCTCGGCCGAGTCTAATTAATGGAACGTGTGTCTCTACAAGTTCCCGTCTTGCAACTTGAATTTCGAATTTAGCATATTACGGTCATAATTATACACCACTTTAGAGATTTATTTCGGCTATGTTTTCAGTTACTTCGAGATAATTGTTGTATTTATCAATATTGACACGCGATATTTGCACTGTACTTGTCGATAGTCATAATACTACTTTTCATCTGCTCTAAAACGGGAAGTAGCCGTTTACTGCCCTGTGCGACAATCTCTTTTCTACTTCTGGAGGCTCCATGCGTACTGTTATCGCCACCGACCGCGGGCCAAAGGCCATTGGTCCGTACTCCCAAGCCATAAAGGCGGACGGCCTTGTCTTCCTCTCCGGCCAGATCCCGCTCGACCCCGCCACCCAGCAGCTCGTCGGCGGGCGACGTAGCCGCGCAAACCGAGCGCGTGCTACAAAACATCACCGGCATCCTCATTGCCGCCGGAAGCTCTCTGTCGCAAGTAGTCAAGACTACTGTCTTCCTCAAAGACATGAACGACTTCGCCGCCATGAATGAAGTTTATGGAAAGCACTTCACCGTTGATCCTCCCGCCCGCTCGACCGTCGAGGTCGCCCGGCTTCCCAAAGACGTGCTGGTGGAGATCGACGTAATCGCGCTGGCTGAATGAGTTGATTGGGTGGCGGTATGTATCACATCGTGGGATAAGCCAGACCGGAGCCGACGCTCTGGCCTTGACTTTTTCGCGCGGGCGTTAGGGCTGCAGGAATAGCATCCGGACGCCCCCGTCGATGTAAACCGAGCCCGACTTGGACTCCAAGATAGTACCCGGCGCGCCCATCGAGTACGATACCAGCACCACGTCGGGCAGGAAGGACTTGCCCGGCTCCAACGCGGTTTCGTTCACGTTGGTATTCGAGCTGGGCGCCCGCGCACCCAGGCCGCGGCTTAGCGGCTCACCCTCGGTGGTCTTCTGGTTCAGCGTTGCGTTGGTGGTGCCGGCGGACACCCGGTTGATGCTCGACATCGGGTTTCCGCCCGACAGCGTGTCTACGCTGTTCTGCTGATTGTGCGGGGCCACCGTCACCAGAGCAAGTTGCAGCGAAATCTCCTTGCCGTCTTTGGGCAGAGCCTTGTTGAACAACAGGCCAAGCTTCGACGGCCCTTCCTTGTCGGCCTTGACCTTGATCTCGGTAATCGTGCCGATCAGCTTGGTGCCTTTGGGCAGTTCGGTGCCGTCGCGTAACTTCGCCGGAGCCGTGAGGTGCGCGGTCACGGTGTCGCCCACCTTCACACGCTTCACGTGCACAAGTTTGTCGAAATCGGCAAAAACCCGATTATCGAACTGCTCCGATTGCGCCGCCTGAGCTGCAGCCGGGGGCGCCGCTTGGCCAACGGCGGTCGCGCCAAACATCAGCGCCACGATGACCAACGGCACCACGCGGACGACATATCGCGCCACCCAATTCATGCGTCTCTCCTGCTCAAGACTACCTTTATGAATTTACCCACTGCCCCTGTCGGCACAGGAGCAAACGGCCACATCCATGATACTCCCGGCAAAAATTTGGCTTGCATGCCCTGACCACCTCAGCTAAGCTGACGCGGCAGCGAACTGGGGCGGGTCTTTCGTTTCATGCGACACAACGTACCACGGAGGCACGAATGAGCACGGACCGCATAAGATTGCTGGTCGATCTCGAGATCCACGAAGGCAAGTTCGCTGAATTCGAGGCCGTCGCGAAACAGATGGTCGCCGTCAGCGAGCAGGAGCCCGGCACGCTCGCTTACCATTTTGTGCTCAGCGCCGACCGTAAGCGTTGTCGCCTGGTTGAGGGCTACACCGACATAGCAGCCGTCGCCGCGCACTTCGACGGGCCGGCGGTCACGGAGTTCGTGCCGCAGCTCATTCAGATCGCCACACCCACACGTATGGAAGTCTACGGCTACCCTGGCCCGCATGTAACCGCGCTGGCTGCCGCGTTCGGCGCCGAGGTTTTCACCGCATTCCAGGGATTCGATCGATAAGGCGGGTGGCGTAGGGCGCTGATCGTGCTCGTGAGATGCGCCGAGTTCTGCCAAATATTGCAATACCACCGAGGTGGGCACGCAAGCGACCACCTTGCGCTGATTGCTTTCTGTAGCAATTCGACGCATACTCCCCCATCCTGTAAATCTGAAACTCATACCGGCAGTACGTGTGACGCACTGCAATGGGGAATGTGCGCTCATCGCGAGCGAATGCGGATTATAACGGCTGGCTTCAAACTATCCTTGGAGGATTCAACGAATGGGAAACAAAGCAGTGAGAATGTTGGTCGTACTCTGCGTGCTAGCGATGGTTGGAACTTTGGCGGTGCCATTGAGCGCACAGACTGAAGTGAAAGAAAAAGCGCCGATGTACTCGTATGTTTCGAACTGGGCCATCCCGCGGGCGCAGTGGGGCGAGATGAACAAGTCGTATTCCGCCGATGTGCCGATCCTGGACAAGGCCTTGGCGTCGGGAACCCTGATCGGCTACGGCGACGACCTGATCCTCGTCCATCAGGGCGACGGCGAGACGCATGACGACTGGTGGTCGTCGATGTCGATGGCCGGACTGATCAACGTACTCGACCAGTTCTACACGTCGGGCAACGCCACCACCTCGGTGCTCGACAGCGCTACCAAACACTGGGACAACATTTACGTCAGCCGGTATTACAACTGGAAGCCGGGCACGTGGAAGGGGCTGTACGGACACGGTTCCATGTACCGGCTGAAGGCCGACGCGCCCGATGATGCGGTCGCCACCATCTCCAAGAACGTGGTCGGGCCGCTGATGGAGAAGTTGCTGGCCGACGGCACCATCTATGAATGGGAGATCGATACCGAGGCCATCCACACCGACGCCCCCGGCATGTTCCTGATCTACTACCTGTGCTCGAACGCCGAGTGCCTCGACAAGGTCAACGCCGCTCTGCGCGAAACCGCCAAGGCCAACCCGCTGCGGGGCCCCGCCATGGGTTCCATGATCGACTACACAACTCACCGCGACGTTTTGTTGCGTAGCAACGCAACCTACAAATAGACGCGTCGCTCCCATAACATGGGGCCCCATCCTTTCTCAACTTTTGGAAAGGATGGGAGCTCTTTGTTGTGCGCCAGGAATCGTGCGACCATAGCGCATGGCCAGCGACTACCTACTGAAAACGGAACCCTCGGAATACTCGTTTGAAGACCTGCAGCACGATAAGACGACTGCCTGGGACGGCGTCACCAATCCCACGGCGGTGAAGCACCTGCGCGAGATGCAGGCGGGAGCGCGGCTGGTCATCTATGAAACCGGAGGCCGCAGTTTGGCGGTGGGGACCGCGACGGTCGTCTCGGTGGATGCGGCCGATCCCAAGAAGCCAGTGGTGAAGATCAAGGCGGGCAAGGCGCTCGCAAAGCCCGTCTCGCTGGAGCAGATCAAAGCCAATAAGCTGTTCGCCGAGTCGCCGCTGGTTAAGATTGGGAGACTCTCCGTCGTGCCGCTGACGAAGGCGCAGTACAAGGCACTGACGGGGGAATAGTGTGCTTCGAGTTTTCTTAGTCGCAAGAAGTGCATTGACGCCACACTCCTGTGACGCGCATCCTGTTTCTCGAACTCTTTAGGAGAATCCGTGAAGATACGATCGCTCGCTGTGATGTCCCTGCTCTGCCTACTCACCCTCACTGTCAGCTTCGCCCAGAATTCCAGCATCGGCACATGGAAGCTCGATGAGGCTAAGTCCATGATCCCGGCGGGCGTGGGGAAGAACACGACCGTGGTGTATTCGGCCTCGGGAAGCGACACCAAGATCACCACCGATGGCGTGAACGCCGCGGGCCAGCCGGCCCATACCGAGTGGACGGGCAAGTTCGATGGCAAGCCGTATCCGGTGACGGGCGATCCCAATGCAAACTTCCGCGCCTACGAGACCAAAGGCGACCGCACGATTCTGTTCGCGAACATGAAGGGCGACGTGACCGTGAGCAACGGAAAAGTTGAGATTTCTAAAGATGGCAAGAGCCGTACCCTCGAGATGAGCTACTTCACTCTCTCGAAAGACGGCAAGAAGAAGTCCAAGACGCACGCCAAATACGTTTACGAGAAGCAGTAGTTTAGGCTTCCACGGCTCTCTTATTCGTACACTTCGCGGCGGTGGGCAATTCGGGCCACGCTGACGATTCACACCGCGTCGTCGATGATATACACCACTCGCCAGTTGCCTACGCGAATGCGCCAAACGTCTTTGTATCCCTTGAGCTTCTTGCATCCCGCAGGCCTTGGATTACCGACCAAGGACTGTATGTTGCGGACAACGCGTGACAGGACGTAGTTGGGGAGCACCTCGAGTTACTTCCGAGCGGAAGGCTTAATCTCGACGGCGTAATTAGCCACCGAGGCGTCCGCGCTTGATGAGGTCGGCCTTGACCTTCGCCAGCGGAACGCCCTTTTCTTTGCGGCGCGATTCGGAGGCAAGACCGTCCCACAGATCGTCGAGCCGGGCTCCGTGCTTCTTCAGGTTAATCAGGACCGCAACCTTGCGGCCCTTGGCATCGGTGACAAACTGTATTCCGGTCACGGGACCATGATGCCCCAAAGTACGTTTCGCCCGCGCTATCTCCCGCTGACGGCGCCCTCTTCCGCCCGGCCATGTTTCTTTGCGGTCTTAGTGGCGGATGGGGTGTTGCCTACCATCTTCTCCAGTTCGGCGGCGATGGAGTCCACCAGCGCGGCCTCTTTCACCAACACGCCGCCGGCGATGACGGAGCCGTTGTCGGCGTCGGTCCACTTGTCTTCTTCCATCATTTCGCGGACGGCGGGGATGGTTTTGACGCCGTAGCCGGTGTAGGCACCGGGGGCGTATATCTGGTGCTTGAACCAGGGGCGCTCTTTCAGGCCTTCGGCGGTCATGAAGGTGCGCTCGGTCAGGATGAGCTGCTGGTTGATCTGCTGCAACTCAGGCGACTCCCACACTGTGGGATTGGCCTCGGCGAGCTTGGAATACGCCGCCTTGTAACGGTGGGCAGCGCGCTCGTAGGCGGCGATGCCGTTTTCGAGCGGCGCAAAGTTGAGGAACGGCGGCATCGGCTCTTTCGCCGGAGGGACGTATTTCTTCGTCGGATCGGCGGTGGCGGTGAACACGCCTTCTTCGATCTGGCGGTTGCGCTCGCGCACCTTGTCCTGCTTCTCTTTCAGCTCGGTCTTCAGCTCCTTTACATAGCGGCTGATGGTGTCGGCCGATGTCGAGGGATCGAAGGGCAGCAGGTCGGCATCGGCCATGCGCATGACCATGGTGCCGCCCAATTGCGACAGGGCGCGCTCGTAGACGAACTCGGGATCGCCGAAGTGGGTGTACCAGTAGAAGTCGTCGTAGATGGAGTGATAGATGCCGCCCTGCGACTCGCCGCCGAAGCCGATGTTGAGCGAGGCCACTCCGGCGTGGTCAAGGAAGGAGGCGTAATCGCTGCCGTCACCGAGCGCGCCGATGCGGAGATCATTGCCGCGGGCGGATTCGCGGTCTTCGGGCTTCTGGGCGCCGTGCAATGCGGCGCAACTGCGCGCGCCGCTGCACCGACAATTTCGTCTCAGGATCCGGCACGTCGCGGGCCACCTCGTTCACCACGGTCTGCAGGGTGTGGGAGCCGGAGGCGTACAGAAAGCCGCGCCCGTTCGAGTCGGAGTTGATGTATACGACGGCGTGCTGGTTCAGCTCAGCGCCGTGCTCCTCCACAAATTCGGTGGAGCCGAGCAGGCCGGGTTCTTCGCCGTCCCACGCGCAGTAGATGATGGTGCGCTTGGGCTTCCAACCCTGCTTCAGCAGGTCGCCGAGGGCACGCGCCTCTTCCAGCACGGGCGACATGCCGGAGATCGGGTCCTCGGCGCCGTTGACCCAGGCGTCGTGATGGTTGCCGCGGATGATCCATTCATCGGGCGTCTCGCTGCCGGTGATCTTCGCAATGACGTCGTAGATGGGCTTGATGTCCCAATTCGACTTCATCACAAGATGAACCGTCGCGGGGCCGGGGCCGACGTGATAGGTGATGGGTAGCGCGCCGCGCCAGCTTTCGGGAACGACCTGCCCGGTGAGCGCAGCTAGCAGCGGCTGCGCGTCGCCGTAGGAGACGGGCAGCACGGGAATCGTCGTGATGGTTTTGGCTTCGGTGATGTCGAGGCGCTTCGCATCTTTGGTGGCGCCGACGCCGGGGGTGAGGGGATCGCCGGGGTAGTCGGTGTCCATAACGCTGCCGCGCTGAACGCCTTCGGAGGGACGGAACGGGCCGTCGGGATAATGCTGGCCCTCGAAGAAGCCGTCATCGCGGGGATCGGAATAGATGATGCAGCCGACTGCGCCGTGCTCGGCAGCGACCTTGGGCTTGATGCCGCGCCAGGCGCCGCCGTAGCGCGCGATGACGATGGCTCCCTTGACCGAGACACCCATGCGCTCGAGCTGGTCATAGTCTTCACGCACGCCGTAGTTCACGTAGACCAGCGGGCCGGTCACGTCGCCGTCTTTCGAGTAGGCGTTGTAGGTGGGCAACTGCTCGGCGGTCTGCGATGAGGTGGGATCGACGGACAGCGGCGGCTCCTGCAGCTTGGCGGTGAACTTCGTGGGCTCCAGCATCTCGAGCTTGCGCTCTTTGGGCGTGGGAAAGAGCACATAGAAGGTCTCGATGTGCGCGTCAAAGCCGAACTCCTTGAACTTAGCGAGCATCCAGTCGGCGTTGTCTTTGTCGTAGGGCGAGCCGACGTGGTGGGGGCGGGCGCTGAGGCGCTGCATATTGTCGCGCAAAAGTTTGGGATCGGGAATGGCGCGGAACTTGGCCTCCCAGTCACGTTCGGCGGCAGAGTGCGCGGGGGAATAGCCGTCAAGATTGGCGGACGCAGAATTGGCAGCGAAGCCGGGTTGCAGCAACGCAAGGGTAAGTGCAGCGACAGCCAGTTGGCGGATCACGCAGAACCTCCTGAATTAGGTGTTTCGGATTTCGCAAAATGAACTGGAAACGTGCAAGGAGGGTGATTATAGCGCACAGGTTGGCGCGAGTAACTCATCCGAAAGTGTGACAGCGCCAGCAGGTCAGTAGTGTTACTTCAGCAGGTCTTGTACCTTTGCCTGCAACTCGGCGTAGGTTGCGTCAGGTGCGGCGCCGTGGGTTTGGTACACGACCTTGCCGGTGCGGTCGAGGACGACGATGTAGGCGTCGTCTTGTTGCTTGTAGGCGACCAGCTTCTTGAGTGCGTCCTCGTTATGAATGACCGGAACGACGGTGGCACGCTGATTGTCAGGCGTACCCCTCTTCATGCCGGAGGTGATCATGCCGCGGACGAAGCGCGGCGCGGCCTCGATCACAGGCAACTGGTAGAGCGCGAAGCCGGGGTGCTTGCCGAAATCATCGAGCGCGCGTTTGGCCCAGGCTTCGACGGGATTTTGCGAAGCATGGGTAAAGCCCAAAACCAGCACGGCAATTTTGCCGGCAGCAGCGTCGGGCAGCACGACCTGCTGCCCGGCAAGGTTCTCCTCTTGCAAGCGCGGAAGCTGCTGGGCGGGGGCAAAGCTCGCAAGAAGCGCTGTTCCCACCGCGAGAATGGCAAGGCGCATCTTCATCGCGAAGACGCCCCTATTTCTTCTTCGGAGCGGGCTTTGCTGGGGACCTGTGCGCGGGCGCGCGCCGAGCGCTCAGGTCGGTCAGGCGAATTACGGCTGCGGCAGCCGAGTATTGTACTTCCTCCTTGGGATCTTCAAGTTGGGCCTCGGCGGCGGGCAGCAGCGAAGTTTCGCCGCGCAGCGCCATAGCGTTCAGCGCCGCGGCGCGGACGATCCAGCTCTTGTTCATACCCGCGGCATCGGCCAGCGCCTGTCCACTCTTGGGGTCGGGATCTTTCGCCAGCGTGAGCGCGGCGGCGGCAAGAACCGGCGAAGTGTTGTCTTTCGTCACCATCTTGAACGCGCCGTAGCCGAGACCGGCGAAGGGAATGAAGCCGATGCCCTGCTCGAAGCCGAACTGCGCCAGCTTCTTGGGGTCGCTGAGCATCTTCTTTTGTTCGTCCTTGAGACTGGTGCCGCTTTTGCGTTCGCCGGTAAGGATAGCGTAGTACACGTTGTAACCTCGGTTGTCACCCAGCACGATGAGGGCGTGCGCAGCCGCCATGATGACTCCTGCGTCCTGGTCGCTGAACATTTCCGTCAACTGCGGAATGGCGCCTTTGGCCTTCATGTCGCCCAGCGACTGGGCGGCGGCGGCGCGCACTCCCGGCTTGTCGTCTTTGAGCGCGGCCAGCGCAGCTTCGGTAGCCTTGGAGTCGTCTTGCAGCAGCCCAAGCACTTGCACGGCGGTGGTGCGCTTGTCGACACTGCTGTCGCCAAGGCCGGTATAGAGCACCGCCCAGGCTTTGTCTTTGGGAGTTGCCGCAGACGCGGGGCGCGGCGCGACCAACCCGGCAACCATGCAGAGGACGAGTATGACGGCGAATGATGTGGTTCTGCGAAACATGAAAGCTCCTATGTCCTGCGGGGTGTGTGATTCACCAGTTTACGGCAAAGGTTTCGCGTTGCGAGCAGCGCAATTTACAATCGCTGATACACCGGACAACCGGAATTCACTCGACGGGACTTGTACTTTGCCCTCCTCAAACCAGCCACCGCGCCTCGCCATTCTCGGACTCGGCAAGATGGGCAGCATCCTGCTGCAAGCGTTCTGCAGCCAGAACGTCGCCCAGCCGGAACACATCATCGCCACCGTGAATCACGCGGAGCGGGTGGATGCGCTCGCGGCCAAGTACGGCGTCTCCGTGACCACCGATAACCGCGCCGCAGTAAAGACCGCGGACGTGATCCTGTTGTGCATCAAGCCGCAGGTGCTGGGTGAAGTGGTGGAGGAGATCAGGCCGGCGCTGCGCGAAGACCAGTTGATCATCTCCATAGCGGCGTCGGTGCCGACGACCTACATCGAGCAGCGCATAGCGGCTGGAATTCCCGTGGTGCGCGCCATGCCGAATACGCCTTCGCGGGTGGGTGCGGGCATGACGGCGTTCTGCCCCGGCAAGGCGGTTAAGGCAAGCGATCTAGAGATCGTGCATCGGCTGTTCGACACGGTTGGCGAAACGATTCGAGTAGATGAGAAGCACATGGATGCCGTGACCGGCCTTTCGGCCAGCGGTCCGGCGTACATTTTTATGATTCTGGAATCGCTGGCAGAGGGCGGGGTGAAGGTCGGCCTGCCGCGCGACATCGCGATGAAGCTGGCGGGGCAGACCGTCATGGGCTCAGCCAAGATGATGCTCGAAACCGGTGACCATCCGGCGCTGCTGAAAGACGCCGTGGCCACGCCCGCGGGCTGCACCGTCGATGGGATTCTCGAGCTGGAAGAAGGCGGCCTGCGCGTGACGCTGATCAAGGCCGTGGTGAAGGCCTCGCAACGCGCGAAAGAGTTGCTGTTCAGTTAACTAGAGCATTCCGCCGGTCTTAGTTGTGAGGATGCTCAACGCCAATTCCAGGCGCTCGATGGCGGCCTCCAGGTCCGGGAACTTATCGGCCTCGGGGCGCATCGCGGTCAGGCGACGGTGGGCCTCGGCAACATGCTCAACGGCTTCGGGTATGGGCTGGGGTGTGGGAGTCTTGCTCTCTTCGGCCATGATGCAATCTTAGCGCCCACGTGCCGTCGTGGAAAGCCCGCAAGCATTTCGGGCTACGGCAAAAGCTCCGCAGCCTTGGCCCCCACCCACACCATCGCGAATCCCACTAGAATGCTGGAGCCCAGATATAACAGGCCGATGCCGAGTTGGCCGTCCTGCAGCACGCGCATGGTTTCATACTCGAAGGTGGAAAAAGTGGTGTAGGCGCCGATGAAGCCGATCACGATGATGTAGAGCCAGTGCGCATCGAGCGCGCCTCGCTCGGCCAGCAAGTACATGCAAAAGCCAATGAGAAAGCACCCGCTCACGTTGATGAGAAACGTGCCGTAGGGAAAGCGCAGCCCCAGGCGCTGGGTAACGAAGGTCCCCACCGAGTAGCGCGCGATCGCACCTGCGAAACCGCCCATGCCGACGAGAAGATATTTAAGCACGCTCGATCAATCCTGTCCGCCCGCGGATTGGCTTCCTGATGGCACAGCCATCGTAAGGTTGCTCAAATCTGCAATCCTCTGCGGGCTTAACTTTGTTGGGAGCGGATGAGGGCTACGGCAGGCGCGACTCCCCCAAGCGAACCCTGGTAGGAGTCATCTTCCCTATGGAGGGCGGTTAAGGGTGAACTCCAACACCCGTGTAACGATTATGCGCAATCGAGTGTGCGACGGTCAATGCAGTAGTTTCGCCGGGCACGTCATCCGATTGGCTCCTCCAGAGGCGCGTTGGGAGTCACCAGGAACTGCTTCGCCTTCTCCTGCAACTCCGCCGTGAGCGCAACGCTCTTACCGGTTTCGAGGCTGGCCCGCACGGCGACGCAGTCGCAGGTGGCAATCATCGCACCACTTTCGGCGTTGAACATCTGGTGCAGGAAGCGAAAGTACTTTTCGCCCACGGCGACGAAGCCGCTTTTGATCTCGACCAGCTCGCCGCCTCGCAATTCCTCGAGATATTGGTAGTTCTGGCGCACGATAGCAATACGCAGATTCTGCTGTCTTATCGACGCAGGCGTCACACCAACGGCGCGCAGCAGGAACCACGTCGCCTGGTCGAAACGCGAGACATACATCTGCGAATTCATGTGGCTGGTGAAGTCGTACTCGGAGGCCAGTACTGCGCCCTTAAAAGTGTTTACCCATTCCGCCATGAGGACCGCCTCTCGCTATTCGACATTCGCTCTACATTCTGATCCGTGTCGTGCGTGCAACTCGGTGGTTGATTCTTGATTTGCTCTACGAACTCCGCGATCTTTGCCAGAGTCGCCTCGCGCTGGTCGCGGTGGGGCGAGTGGCCGCAGTGCGGCAGCATCAGGAATTCCGCACCGGGAACCCTGGCAGTGATCGCGTCGACTTGCGCGCGCGTGCCGTATTCGTCCTGCTCGCCCTGAATACAAAGCACCGGGCAGCGAATCGAGTCCAGGTACGACTCGATGTTCCAGTGCTGAAACTCAGGATGGAGCCAGATGTCGTTCCATGCCCAAAACGTCTCATCGACATTCGCGTGATATCGCGCCAACTTGGCCCGAAAGTCCGTGGTTTCGAACGCGGCCTTGGCGGCGCGAATGCTGGCCAGTCCGAATTCTTCCACGAAAACATGTGGAGCTTCGAGAATCAGAGCGCGCGCACGTTCGGGATACCTGCCCGCAAAAATCAGCGAGATGGAGCCGCCGTCGCTGTGGCCCAGCAATACAGGGTTCTCGATGCCGAGCTTATCGAGTAACTCGGGCAGGACCACTTCACCCTCGCGATGCATGAAGCTAACCGCGCGCTTCTCCGCCTGCTTGTCGGAGTTGCCATGCCCGTAGCGCGAGTAGACAAGCACGCCGCAGCTCGTACGCTCGGCCAACGCCGTGGGGAAATCCTTCCACAGGGCGACCGATCCCAGCCCTTCGTGCAGCATCACGATGGTCGGTGCCCCAGGGTCGCGCGGCGCGAGCCAAAGAGTCTCTAGGCGATGGCCGTCAACTATGACTTCGGCGAGTTGGCTCACTAGGGTCGAATTCATTGCGGCTGGTCAGCCCCTTCCACCATTTCCGCCCATGGGACGATCCACTGGGCCGCGACTTCTTCCGGCAGCGTGCCCGAGCTGGCATCATGCTTCAGGATCTCGCCGACGCGCCGCGCGCCTAATTCTGTCAGCAACTTGTCGAAGCGAAGGCCACCTTCGCAGAACGTGTCGCGATAGGTCAGGTCGCCAAGGGCGATCACGCCGTACGTCACCGCCGACAAGTGGGGCCGGTCCGTTTCCAGGCTGGCGATGAACTCCTGCGCGTTGTCGGGCACATCGCCCTGGCCGTAGGTGGAAGTGCAAATCAGAAACACCCCACCATCCGCGAAGACGCCAGCGTCAAGGCCGTCCATCATGCGGACACCGACCATGTGACCAGCGGCTTCCAGCGCAGTCTGCACTTCCTGCGCCACCATTTCGGCGGTACCAGTCATGGTGCCAACGAGGATAGTCAGGTTCAGCGCCACGCCGCCCGCCCCACGATTCTGATCAATCTCACCACCAAAGTGCTCCTCACCTGCCGCCACGCATTCGCCGTATTATACGGGCGGTCAAGGAAGTATAATTCGTCAACGATCTGTGCGGTTGGTGGCAGCACAGAGAACAGTGTGGCCCTTGATGTCCGGTGAAAACGAAAGTCCTTCGCGTCTGGCCACCAATCACGATACCTCTGCTGATGCCGGCTTCCTCAGGAAACTGGGGGACCGTGTACGTGCAGCCCGCGCTAGTCGTGGCATGACGCGCAAGATTTTGGCTCGCGACTCCGGCGTCTCCGAACGCTATCTGGCGCAACTCGAGGGTGGACAGGGCAACATCTCCATCCTGCTGCTGCGCGACATCGCGCGTGCGCTCGACATCCGCTTGGAGGCGCTGGTGCTCGACGGCCCCGAGCCTCCAGTAGACCTCGTCCATACTCTGGAATTTCTGCGACGGCTCCCGGCGTCCGATCTGCTGCAGGCCAGACAACTGCTGGTACAGAACTTCGGCGGCTTGGACCAAGCAGCGCGGCGCGACCGGATCGCTCTTATCGGGCTGCGCGGTGCAGGCAAATCGACGTTGGGCACGAAGCTGGCCGAGCACCTCGGGGTGCCGTTCTTCGAGCTGGATCGGCTCATCGAGCAGGAGGCCGGGGTTTCGCTCAGTGCCATCTTCGACCTCTACGGCCAGAGCGGATTTCGCCGCCTGGAGCGGCGCTGTCTCGACGCCGTGCTCGAGCAGCATCCGCAATTTGTACTGGCCACCGGCGGCAGCCTGGTGTCGGAACCCGCGACCTTCGAGCGGCTGCTGGCAACGTGCTACACGGTGTGGCTTAAAGCCACGCCGGAAGACCATATGCAGCGCGTCGTCGCCCAGGGCGACACGCGCCCCATGGCCGACAATCAAGAGGCGATGGAAGATTTGCGGCGAATCCTTGAGGCGCGAACCTCGCTCTATGGCAAAGCCGATGCGGTGGTGGATACCAGCACGGCCGGAGTGGAAGAGACCGTGTCGCGGTTGGCGGAGTTACTAAAGCCGAGTGGGACCACATAGGCAGAATTGCACTATACATCAACTTATTGCTGAAAAAATGCATTATAATACAGCTATTCGCCGTGGGGACCAGTTAATCCAGATTGCGCGATAGGACGCCCAGAGCCGTTCGTCTGAGGAGAGTTTTTACTACATGCCCAAAATAAATGAATTCGGAGTGTGTCACGTTCGACGTGGCTGGCGGAGAGTATCGCCATTGGCAGCTCAGCATTGACGGCCGCGTGGCTACGCTTGCCATGAACGTGGATGAAGATGGCGGTCTGCGGCCTGGGTACAAGTTGAAGCTCAACTCCTACGACCTCGGCGTGGACATCGAGCTGCACGACATTTTGCAGCGCATCCGCTTCGAGCATCCCGAGGTGGCGTGCGTGGTACTGACCAGCGCGCGCGAGCGCATGTTCTGCGCGGGCGCCAACATTTATATGCTGGGCACGTCGTCGCATGCGTGGAAGGTGAACTTCTGCAAGTTCACCAACGAGACGCGCAACGGCATGGAAGATTCGAGCCTGCACGACGGGCTGAAGTTTCTTGCCGCTGTCAACGGAACCTGCGCCGGCGGCGGCTACGAACTAGCGCTCGCCTGCGATGAGATTCTGCTGGTGGATGACCGCTCCAGCGCGGTGAGTTTGCCTGAGGTCCCGCTGCTGGGGGTGTTGCCCGGCACCGGCGGGCTGACCCGCCTGGTGGACAAACGCAAGGTGCGCCATGACTTGGCCGACGTATTCTGCACCAATCCCGACGGCGTGAAGGGCGAGCGCGCGAAGCAGTGGGGGCTGGTGGACGAGATTGCGCCTCCGGCGAAGTTCGCTGAGCTGGTACGGGCGCGCGCGAAGAAGCTGGTGCAGGAGTCCTCGCGCCCGGTGGATGCCAAGGGTATCAGGCTGAATCCGCTGAAGCGCACTATCAACGAAGGTAGCTGTCACTACCGGCATGTCGAAGCCACGTTCGATCGCGCGGCACGCACGGCCACGCTGACGGTACGGGCCCCGGAGGGCAAGCAGCCGGCAACTCTTGACGAGATTCACGCCGCCGGCGACCAGTGGTGGCCGCTGCAGATGGCGCGCGAGCTCGACGACGCCATCCTGATGCTACGGACCAACGAGCCTGGAGCTGGGGTTGCTGCTGCTGAAGACCGCCGGCAGCGTCGACGCGGTGCTGGCCAGCGATGCGGTGATGCTACAGCATCGCGGGAACTGGCTGGTGCGCGAAACCATCGGCCTGCTGCGGCGTACGCTGGCGCGGCTCGACGTTTCGTCACGCAGCATGTACGCCATCGTCGAGCCGGAATCGTGCTTTGCGGGAGTACTGCTGGAGCTCTTACTGGCTGCCGACCGCAGCTACATGCTGGCGCTGCCGGACGTAGACGAGTCGCCGAAAATTGCGCTCGATGCCTGCAACTTCGGCTTGATGCCGGCGGTCAATGGCCGCAGCCGCCTGGAGACGCGTTTCGACGGCAACGTCAAGACGCTCGGTGCCTTGCTGGAAAAGCAAAATAAGCCCATTGGTCCCGAGGAAGCGCTCGAACTTGGTCTGGTCACCTTCGCCCCTGACGATCTCGACTGGGAAGACGAAGTGCGTATTGCCATTGAGGAGCGGGCGTCGCTCTCCCTGATGCGCTGACCGGCATGGAGGCCAGTCTCCGCTTCGCGGGCGAGGAAACTCTGGAGACAAAAGTGTTCGGCCGCCTGTCAGCGTGGCAGAACTGGGTGTTCATCCGCCCGAATTCGACGGGGGAGCAAGGCGCGCTGAAGCTCTTCGGATCTGGCTCAAAGGCAAAGTTTAATTGGGAGAGGGTGTAGCTGGGTGGATAGCGATTAGTAATTAAATTAGTAATTGGTTATTAGTGATTCGTGCGGGGATTTCCACGGCTAACTACCCGTTCTTCACACCCCACCAATTACTTATTACCAATTACTCGTACCACCTAGAACAGGGAGAATTGCTTGAGCATTAATTATCAGGACCGCATCCCCAACAACGTCGATCTGGGCTCGAACCGCACGCTGCAGCGCGCGCTGGAGCACTGGCAGCCGGAGTTTCTGAAGTGGTGGGAGGAACTCGGCCCGAAAGATTTTCAGGTGGCCGACGTGTACCTGCGCACCGCGACCTCGGTGGACGCCAAGGGCTGGGCGACCTACGGTTACGTGCGCATGCCGGAGTATCGCTGGGGCATCTTTCTAAATGAGCGCGACCGCAATCGGCGCATCGGCTTTGGCGACAACTATGGGCAAGAGGTGTGGCAGCAGATTCCCGGCGAGTACCGCGCCACGCTGCGGCGGCTGATCGTGACCCAGGGCGATACTGAGCCAGCGTCTGTGGAGCAGCAGCGCATGTTGGGCCACACCGCTCCATCGCTTTATGACTTGCGGAATCTGTTCCAGGTGAACGTGGAAGAAGGCCGCCACCTGTGGGCGATGGTCTATCTGCTGCATGCCTACTTCGGCCGTGACGGCCGCGAGGAAGCCGAGGAATTGCTGGAGCGGCACTCGGGCGACGCCAACAAGCCACGCATTCTGGGCACGTTCAACGAGCCCATTCGCGACTGGCTCAGCTTTTTCATGTTCACCTACTTCACCGATCGCGACGGAAAGTTTCAGCTCAAGTCGCTGGCCGAATCGAGCTTCGATCCTCTGGCCCGCACCTGCCAGTTCATGCTGACGGAAGAAGCGCACCACATGTTCGTAGGCGACACGGGCATCAACCGCGTAGTGCGGCGTTCGCTCGAAGTCATGAAAGAACTGAACACCGACGACCCACAGGCCATCCGCAACGCCGGGGCGATTGATTTGCCGATGGTGCAGCGCTACCTGAACTTCTGGTTCACGTCGTCGCTCGACCTGTTCGGCTCGGAGACCTCGTCGAACGCGGCATCGTACTTCGCCAACGGCTTGAAGGGACGCCCGGACGAAGCGCAGTACGAGGACCACGTCGCCATCGAGCAGGCCTACGCGCTGGAGCTGCCTGACGGCAGCGGCGGCACCAAGAGCGAGCAGATTCCGATGCGCAACGCGATGAACGAAGTCACGCGCACGTCGTACGTTCGCGACTGCGAAATTGGCGTCAAGCGCTGGAACCGCGTCATCGAAAAGGCCGGACACACGTTTCGGTTGTCGCTACCCAGCACCCGCTTTCGCCGCAGCATTGGCAACTGGGCGGGCGTGCCCACTACTCCTGAAGGCGTACCCATCACAGCGGAACAATTTGCCGCGCACGTGCAGGAGTGGCTGCCCAGCGAGGGTGACCAGGCCCACATCCTGAGCCTGATGCAGGGGGTGCACGAACCTGGCAAGATGGCGGCTTGGATTGCCCCTCCCGACCGCGGCATCAACAACAATCCCGTGGATTACGAGTACGTCAGGCTGCACTAAAAGCGCGTTGACTTAAGATTTACAAATTGCGTTCCAATCATCGCGAGGCGGCAGCGCCTCCCGCGATACACTAGTTCACGCGTCGGTCGTCGCGCTTCGCCGCTTCTATCATGGGAAACTCGCACACATCAGGGGCCGTGCATCCGGACCATCATCGCGGACTTCGCACGGTTGCCACCATAGAGGCCGTTAAGGGCGTCGTGGCGCTCGCGGCTGGCATCGCGTTCGTGGAGATCCTGCGGCACGACGTGGATCTGGAAGAAGCGGCGCTGAACCTTCTCTATCTTTTGCACATCGATCCGGAGCGCCGCATCGCACACGCCCTCCTGCACGCCGCTGAACGCATGAGCGAGGCCAGCGTCGTCAACGTGATCGTGATCGTGATGCTGTACTCAGGCCTTCGCTTTCTCGAATCGTACGGTTTATGGCGTCAACGAGTGTGGGCGGAATGGCTGGCCATCGTTTCCGGCGCCGTCTACCTGCCCTTTGAGATGCGGGCACTGATTCGCCACCCGACGCCGGTGCATTGGACGGTACTGCTCATCAACATCCTGATCGTGCTGTACATCGGATGGGTGCGGTGGGATGAGATCGGGCAGAGGCGACGAGCTTCGCACGGCGAGTGCGCGCAAGATGGAGGCTAGCACCCCAGCCTGCCGCCAAGACCGGAAGACAATGGTGGGAGCACCCAGCGCACGGCGCCGACTGATAATTACTCTGGCAGTACCTGCGACAAGACCCGCGCCACGTTCTCGCCCATCACCAGCCGGATGTCGTGCTCCGACATACCCTGCTGCAGCAGCGCCTGGGTAATCAGCGCCATGCCGCTGGAATCGAACGGCTCAGTGACCGCGCCGTCGAAGTCGGACCCCAACCCGACATGCTCGGCTCCGACCACGCCCACCGTGTAGCGGATGGCGCGCGCGATGGCCGCGGCATCGGTGCCACACGTGGCCACGTCCCAGAAGCCCACGCCGATGACGCCTCCGGTGGCGGCGACTGCGCGGAGCTGGTCGTCCGTAAGGTTGCGGTTGTTGTTGCACACGCCCTTTACGCCGGTGTGCGAGACCACTATCGGCTTGGTGGCCATCGCGGCCACGTCGCGCAGTGTGTCGGCTGAAGAGTGCGACACGTCGATCAACATGCCGCGGGCCTCCATTTGTTTTACCCACTCGCGGCCCAGGGGAGTCAGGCCTCCCTTGTTCGCACCTGCTGCCGAACCGCCCACGGCTGTATCGGTGAAGTGCGCGGGCGACATCATGCGAAATCCGGCGTCGAAGAGCACGTCGAGGTTCTCGATCTTTCCTTCCAGCGGTTGCGCGCCTTCGGTTCCCAGTAGCGCTGCCACAACGTGGGAGCCCTGTTGGCGTTGCTTTAGAAAGTTCGCCAGATCGCCGCGGGTCCGCAGCAGCACCATCTGGCCATTGGATTCGTCCACGAACTTCCGCAGTCGGCTAGCCTGATAGAGCGCGACGCCTTTCGGACTCGCGATCGCCGAAAGCGGCCAGCCCTGCAGGATGCCGATGTAGGGCACCAGGTCCGTGGTGTCGTCATTGCGATCAATATTGATTCCGCGCGGAACGGTAGAGAATACCGTGAATGCCTGGATGCCGACATTGCCCTCGATCAGGCGTGGCAAATCGATGTGTCCGGCGTGACTCGGCTGCAGAAGGTTGCGTCCCCAAAGCAGCGAATCGGCGTGCATGTCGGCGACCAGCAGGGTTTTGTGCAGGGCCTCGGCCTCGGTAGAAACGTGGTACGGCCCGGGTTGCAACGTATGGTTCTGCGAGCGATCCAGAATGGAAGGCCCCACCAGGCGAGCGGCTATGGCAAGCAGCCCCAGAACAACGACGACCGTCAGCAGCTTTTTCATCGTCGCCAGCCTAACACCTGGCGAAGCGCGCTGCAGTGAATTCTTGCCGGGCGCACTCGACGCCGCGCCTGCGACGGTCTATCGTATTGGCGACGAGCGAAACGGACGCATGGCACGCATTCTGCTGGAAATCATTGCCTCCACCGTGACCGACTGCCTGGCCGCTGAGAGCGGCGGCGCCGACCGCATTGAGCTGTGCAGTGCCATTACCACCGGAGGGCTGACGCCGTCGCTGGGCACGTTGCTCGAGGCCAAAAAGCACGTTGGCATTCCTCTGATGGTGATGGTGCGCCCGCGCGCCGGTGGCTTCTGCTATTCCGACGAAGAGTTTGCCTCCATGCGCCGCGATGCCGCGCTCTTGGTGGAACACGGCGCCGATGGCATTGTCTTTGGCTGCCTGCACTCCGACGGCAGCGTGGACACGGCACGCAACGGCAGGCTGCTGGAGATCGCCGCCGGCAAGCAGACGGTGTTCCATCGCGCGTTCGACGCCGTGCCTGACGCAGTAACAGCGCTCGATGTGCTCGTCGACCTCGGCCTGACCCGCGTGCTCACCGCCGGGCAAAAGAAGACGGCCCTGGACGGGCGGGAGCGGCTGCGGGAATTGCTCGCGCAGGGGGCGGGGCGAATCGAAATCCTGCCGGGCGGCGGCATTCGTTCCCACAATGTAAAACAGATTGTGGCGGCCACGGGCTGCACGCAAGTGCACCTGACCGCATTCTCGGCGCGCTGCGACCCGTCGATGTCGAACTCGCCCATCAGCTTTGGCAGCCTGCCGGGCGCGCCGGCGTCGTCGTACGAATGTGTCGACCGCGAAGCGGTGCGGCGCATGCGCGAAACCCTGGATTCCATCGGCTAAGCCGGGAAATGGAAGACGACGATGAGCAGGCGCGGCAATCGAGGAATACTGCTGGCAGTCTGTGTGCTCGTGCTGGGTGCCCTCGGTTTGCGGGTGCAATCGGCCACGACCACGCCGGCCTCGGATAAAACAAAGACCGCCGCGGCGGCATCCCCCGCATGGAGCGATGCCCGCAAGACCGAGATGGCGGCCAGCGTGCGCGACCAACTGCTGCACGCCTGGCAGGGCTATCGGCAATATGCCTGGGGACACGACGAACTGCGTCCGCTGAGCAAAGGATTCAAGGACTGGTACGGCACCTCGCTCTACATGACGCCAGTCGATGCGCTCGACACTCTCATCCTGATGGGACTGACCGAGCAGGCCGACCAGGCGCGGGAGCTCATCGCGAAAAACCTTTCGTTCGACCAGGACATCTACGTCAAGAACTTCGAGATTACGATTCGCATGTTGGGCGGGCTGTTGAGCAGTTACCAGCTCACCGGCGACAAGCGCTTGTTGGCGCTGGCCGATGACCTGGGCAAGCGGCTTCTGCCTGCGTTCGACTCACCGACGGGCCTGCCCTACGTTTACGTGAATCTCAAGACAGGCGCAGTGCGTGGGGTTGAGACCAACCCCGCCGAGGCCGGCACACTGCTGCTGGAGTTCGGCACCCTCAGCAAGCTCACCGGAAAGCCGGTGTATTACGAAAAGGCCAAGCGCGCGCTGGTCGAAGTTTACAACCGTCGCTCGGCCATCGGACTGGTCGGCGGAGGCATCAACGTCGAGACTGGCAAGTGGACCGATACGGACTCGCACATTAGTGGCGGCATCGACTCCTACTACGAATACTTGTTCAAAGCGTGGCGGCTGTTCGGCGACGAGGACTGCTTGCGTATGTGGAAGACAAGCATCACGAGCATCAATGCGTATCTCGCCGACGAATCGCACAACGGGCTGTGGTACGGCCACGCCGACATGAACAGCGGCAAACGAACAGTCACGGAGTTCGGCGCGCTGGATGCCTTCTTCCCAGCGGTGCTGGCGTTGTCTGGCGACACCAATCGCGCGCAGCGGCTGCTCGATTCCTGCTACAGGATGTGGACCGCCTACGGCATTGAGCCAGAGAGCTTCGACTACGCCGCCATGAAGGCGAAGGTCCCCAACTACGAGTTGCGGCCGGAGATTATCGAGTCCACCTACTACCTGTATTTCTTCACCGGCAATCCGCAGGACCTGCAAATGGGACAAACCTATCACGATGCCCTGGAGAAGTACTGCCGCACCGATGCGGGGTATGCAGCCCTCAGCAGCGTGCTTACCATGGAAAAGAAAGATGCGATGGAGAGCTTTTTTCTCGCCGAGACTCTGAAATATCTTTACCTTTTGTACGCTCCCAAGACGACACTGGACCTGAACAGAGTGGTGTTCAACACTGAGGCCCATCCGCTGCGCCGAACCTGGAAGTGAGAAGATGCAACCATGGGCCACGTAGGCCATCACAGAAAGAAAAGTGCGGCTCGATTGGCCGCGAAGATTGCGCTGGCGTTGGGGATCGTGATTTGCGTCGCAGCGATCTCCAGCTTTGTTTACAACGCGGTCGATAAAAGCAATTGCCTTGAGGAAAGCTACAATCCGGCGACCGGGGTAAGTTCCTACAGTGCGAGCAGCGGCGACTGTGCGGTGGAGACAATTCGCGACGAGCAATTCATGCGGATCGACGCCGGCATAGCGGCGTTGGGAATTGCCATGGTCATCGCCGGGGCGGTGTGGCTGTCCCGGGCAAGTCGCCGGGCGCGGCGCTTGCTTCTCATGGGAGAGGCCGCCGTAGTGGTGGTGGCCGCCGTGTATGTCACTCTTTACGCTTACACCTTTCGCTGACCACCTGCCCGGGGAACCCTGAAAAGAACCGATTTGGCTGTTGCTTCTGCTTGCGCCCTCGACTAGCATTCGGGATTGGGTCTTCCCGCGGGTGCGTGCGGAATTGCTGATAAAATTCCGACGATCGGGGAAATCGGCGCGGCGACGCGCTGGGGCGGACAAATTCACTTTCCGTGACACAAGAACACGTAAAGCACGCGCTCGCGTGCAGCATTTTCCAGCAGACAGGTGAACATGGCCATCGGAACACAGCAATCCTCGCAGACCTACACCGCCAACGACAACGGGCAGAGCTATCGTGGCCCGTTGATCATGGTCACCACGCTATTCTTCATGTGGGGATTCCTCACCTGCTTGAACGACATTCTTATCCCGCACCTCAAGGCAATCTTCGACCTGAATTACGCCCAGGTCATGCTGGTGCAGATGGCGTTTTTCGGGGCCTACGCGGTGTTTTCGATTCCCGCTGGCTTCATCACGGAACGGGTTGGCTATAAGCCCATGATGGTTGCTGGGTTGCTGACCATGGCGGTGGGTGCGCTCCTGTTCATTCCGGCGGCGAATGTGCCGTCGTTCCCCTTGTTTCTGGCGGCGCTGATCATCCTGGCGGCCGGAATTACCGTGCTTCAGGTGGCCGCCAATCCTTACGTCGCACTGTTGGGTCCGGCTAAGACGGCGTCCGCGCGTTTGACCTTGACACAAGCATTCAACTCGCTCGGCACTGCGATTGCACCGTGGTTCGGTGGCATGCTGATTCTGGCTACCGTACCGAAGGCGGCAGCAGACATCGCCCAGATGCTGCCTGCAGAGTTGCAGCAATATCGCATCGAACAAGCTTCGTCGGTAAAGGTTCCGTACATCGGAATCGCAGTAGCTTTGGCACTGCTGGCCGTCGTTATCGGCCTCTTCAAGCTGCCACACATCACCAGTGCCGAGGGTGGACATGCTGTGGTGAAGGACGACAGCATCTGGAAGCATCCGAACCTGGTGCTGGGCGCGATCGGCATCTTTGCTTATGTCGGCGCCGAAGTAGCTATCGGGAGTTTCCTGGTCAACTACCTGCACGAACCGAACATCGGCAACCTGACCCTGGAAACTGCCGCGAAAGTTCTTTCGGTCTATTGGCTTGGCGCAATGGTGGGCCGGTTCATAGGTTCGGTAGTACTCCGGTATTTGCCGCCGCGTCGGGTTCTGGCCGCGAATGCTCTCATCGCCGCCGCACTGGTTTGCCTGTCCATGGCGTCCAACGGAAACATTGCGATGGTAAGCATCCTCGCCATCGGCTTCTTCAACTCCATCATGTTCCCTACGATCTTCACTTTGGGCATCGAAGGGCTGGGTCCGCTGACGGGCGAGGGCTCCGGCATGCTGAACACCGCGATCGTCGGCGGCGCGATTATTCCGTGGGTTCAGGGCATCATCGCCGACCGCATCGGAATCCATCACGCGTTCATCCTGCCGGCAATTTGCTACCTGTACATCGTGTTCTTCGCGATAAAAGGCACGCCCAGGAAACAAGCCACGTAGGCATTTCCGCAGTTGGTTTGAAGCGGCCGCAAACTTCGGTTTGCGGCCGTTCTGTTTACCGCCGACTAAGGTTGAGCACAAAAGCAAACATCTCTGCTTCGGAAGTGGTTTGCAGCTGCCGGCGGAGTGGGATAATTCCCTCCGTGGCTTCCATTTCGAGAGTGCTTCCTGATCATCAGCTCCGCCGAGTCCACAGACTGCAGTACATCACCATCGCATGGATGGTGCTGGAGGCTTCGGTGGCCCTGTTCGCGTCCTGGCGGGCACGCAGTCCGGCCCTTCTGGCATTTGGCGGGGACAGCGCTATTGAATTGGCTTCGGCGCTTGTCGTGTTGTGGACATTCCGGTCTGGTGCGAAGCCACGCGCATCTCAAATTTCCGGCGGCCTTCTGTTCGTTTTGGCCGCCTACGTCGCTACCGTCTCGGTAGCAAGCCTGCTCGGCTACGGGGAGCCCCGGCCGACACTGCTAGGCATGGCCATCCTGGGAGCAGCCGCCATTCTGATGCCTTGGCTTGCGCGCGAAAAACGCAAGCTCTCTGCCACCACTGGGAGCTCAGCCCTGCGGGCCGATGCCACACAATCGGGAGTGTGCGCCTATCTGGCGGTAATAGCCCTAGCGGGGTTGGCAGCGAACCGCATCTGGCATGCCCACCGGGCCGACCCGGTAGCGGCTCTCGTCATCGTCCCCCTGGTTCTATGGGAGGGCCGCGAAGCCATACGGGGCAAACCCTGCGGCTGTCACTAACCCATCAGCTCTCGCCAACCTTGGCCTGGCGAAGGATGGCAATACGCCGAAGGGGAGATTTCAAAAAGCCTGTTGCCGAACGCACGCCCCCAACTAGTCGAACCACAAAAAATTCCCCGGGCACCGCAGCGTGGCGGCACCCGGGGAGGAGATTCGTCAGAACTGCTACAACCAGTTCCGGACTACGAGAGTTTGCGGCGCAGCACTCCGAACAGGGCGATGCCGCCGGAGCCGAGCAACAGCATGGTACCGGGTTCAGGAACGGCAGCCACGTCCACTTCAAACGAAGCAACGTTGCTGATCGGGTTCAGAGCATTGCCATCGCTGCCACCCAGGATCTGGAAGTACCCGTAATACGATCCCGGCAAGGTCGAGCCCGGGACGTCTACGGTGAAGAGGACTCCGGTGTAGCTGGCTCCCGGACTCAGAAAGAGCGGGAAGCTGAAGAATCCGGAATCGTCCACGGTCAGTGGCGCGTCTACGTTGAAGCTGTCGCCGTTGAGGTAAATATCAGCGCCATTCGCGTCCGCGGCGGCCACGGTCGCGGTGAAGCTGACCGTGCTCGGAGCGAACGTCGACTGCACCGGATTTGCCAGGGAAATGTAGACCGAGTCAGCGAATGCCGATACTGACAGCAGCAGAGCTGCCGTCAGTACCAACATGGAGAGTGTGAATAGTTTTTTTCGATTCATCGCTTTTCGTTTCCTTTTCTATGGGCTCTCATCGCCTACGGCAGAGTGGCCCTGATGCTAGCACCCCAGCTTCCGCTGGTTGGGCAAGCGGTGTAAGTTCCCGTGTACTTCTCGGCGACCGACGATCCGGAAGTGCCTGCGCTGGACGGGAAATTAACCGTCGCGTACGCAAAGCCTTGGCCGGGAACGAGGTTGCCGATGGTCTGCGGAATTGGAGTGCCGCTGGAGACGCCAAGCGTGGCCGCCGTGAGTTTCACACTCTGCGCCGTACCCGAGCCATCGTTCACAATCAGCACAGTGGCCTGATACGAACCATCCCCCAGTTTGACCAGACTTGCGGTGGTAGTCAAGTGCACGGTACCGCAAACGGTCGTCGCAGCGTCGATGTTGGTGACGTCATTCGACGTGGCCGGGCTGCCGGTGCCGCCGCCGCTAACGGTCGCCGAGTTGGTGACCTGCGCGGGAGCGTTGCTGGCAACTTTGACGTATACGTTGATGACCGGGTAGCTGGAGCCCGGCGCCAAGGAGTCACTGCGCGTGCAGGTCAATGTCCCGAGCGTGCAAGACCAACCTGTACCGCCGATGAATGTGGCCACCAGGTAGGGCGTCGGTAGCGTGTCGGTGACGGTGACCGTTCCCGACATGTAGCCCGGGCCGTTGTTGGTAACTTTGATGAAGTAGGGGGCGAGCGTCTGTCCCTGAAGAAAGTTGACGCCGTGGAACTTGACGATCGCGGCCACCGGCAGCACCGGGTTGCAGGAGGGGTACTTGAACGCGATGATCTGCGTCTGGTGATTTCCCAAGCTACCGTTCGCCTGGCTGTTGTAGTACTCGTTGGTGTGCCAGAAGGTGCAATCGTCGGTTGGATCAACGCTCATGGAGCTGTAGTCGCCCCAACGATGGCAAGTTCCGCTGCAACTGAAGACGCCAGAGCCTTGTCCAGCAACTGCGTCGGTTTCGCCCTGCGGCAAGGTATTGACCGGATCCGTGGCCAACCGCCCGGCGCACTGCATGCTCGGATAGTTCGGAACAATAGCGTTCGAGGTGCTGTAGCACATCGCCATGTTGCCGCCATTGTCCACGCCCAGGCTGCCCATCCACCGGTAGAGGGTTGTGTCTGGCCGGTAGATCTGCTGCTGGACAATGCTGGTGTTGACCGTGCCGCCGGTGACGTTGATCTGTCCCCACTGCGGTGAAGTGTTGCTCGAGTTAGAGTTGCGAGTGGTGTGGTTGACCCAGATCGACTCGGCGCTGCCGACCTTGCGGTACTGCACCCGCTGCATAAGGCGGTTGCCGAGGCTGTCGAGGGTGTTCGAGCCCGTCGCCGGAGGCGGCTGCGGCACGATATTGCTGCTCACGCTGCTGTAAGTCGCATGACTGACGGCGGTCGCGGCACTGACGGTGCCGCCAGCGTTGCAAGCACCTGCGGTTATCGTTCTGACATTGAACGAGTTCGATGTGCTCGACTCGTTGACATAGTAAGCATGGGTCGAGGCTGAGGGCAGACTGCTGCCTTTGCCCAGCATGGTTGCCGGCTCATAACCAAAATTGGCGTTGCCGCTTAAGTAAGCGAGCGTCCAGTTCACCGATCCGCCAGCATACATCTGGCTCTTGGTAAAACCGGCCAGGATGCCTCCATTGAAGCTCGAAGCATTCAAGAAGCCATTGGCTCCCATGTAAAGGCAATCGTCGTTCCAGTTGCCGAACTTGGGATAGTCGTTGAGAGTATTGGTGGGCACCGGAGATTGGTCGATGCGGAAGGCGTACAGATACCAACCGCCATTGACCGGGTCGCCGGTCTGGGACACGGCAACGCACTCCATGTAAGGCGCAACCGGGTTCCCGCCACTGATGTTGAAGCCCAGGTTGGCGAGGATCCAGCGGTCAGCCGTCTGGTCGTACATAACGATCGGATCGCCGTAGGGGTTAGTGGTGCAAGGCGTGGTGCCGGCGTTGGCCCACAGCGAAACTTCAGTGAAGGCAGCCAGGCGGTTGCCGGTGGCTTTGTCGTAGATCGCATAGCCTTCATTGATGGCTTCGATGTAGTGGTGCAGGCCCACATCGCCATTGGTGTCAGGCGGGTGGCCGTTACCGCACTGGCCGCCGGTGCAGTAGTTATCGAGATAGCTCATGCCGGAGAAGTTCGCGGAAAGAGCGGGCATCGGGCCCAAGGGCGCCGGTAACGGGGCGAACTTGGGAGCCATGCTATCCGGAATATTCGCATGCACGTAGTCCAGAGGCTCGATCAGATCCAGCTCAGGGTGCTCGTGCGACGCAATCTGCGGCAGGTCACGAACGTCGCCGTTGAATACGGCTGGTTCAACTTTTTCCACCGGCATGATCGGGTAGGTCTTGAGCTCGTCGGCCGGATTCGGCTTGCCCAGTGCTAGCGCGGCAGCCTGGTTTCCTTCGACCTTGCTGCTGCCCGATGAAGTGCCGTGGCTGGTGGCCTTGGGACTCGTCTCGGCTGTCTTTTGTTTCGCATGTTTCGCAGCGGAAGTGCTGCCGTTCTGTTGAGTCGTCGATTGTGCAAGCAGGCCAGTACTCAACAACAAAACTACGGGTACTGCTAGCATGAACCGCAGAAGCAGGGAGACACGCTTCATGGTTTCCTCTCTCTTGTGCCTTAGTGGCGCGATCAATTTGAACTCGGTTGCCGTGAGCCGATTACTCAGCCCGACGCGTGGATCGATGACCCGCGTGGGTCAAACACGACTCGAGGTGAAACTAAAATTGGTCGCCCCCCGACCGTGCGACGCATGACCATGTTGATAATGAGGCTCTGGGTAACCGGTAGCGATAGTACTTCATGCCTAGTAAATAAATAAAGACAAAAAAATACTTTCTGCAATATCCTGCAGACTCACCTTCTATATGCCACCAAGGTGCTGCATCTATGCCTTTTCGGGCGTACGCGCTATCGCCTCACTACTTCGAACGTATAACCTCTAAAGGTATAAGCTACAAGTCGGCTTTGTTTCTGATGAACCGAATTCGATTTGCAATGGCCACCGATTCCCGATGTCCTCAAGCTGGTGGGCACCGTCGAATGTGATGAGGTGTATATTGGAGCGCGTAAGCCGCGTTATCAGCGCACGAGCAAGCGCGGACGATCTACACTAGCAAGATTCCGGTCTTCTGTGCAGTAGAAAGAAACGGCCAACTACGCCGTCGCGTTGTAGCCAACGTCACGGCAGCCACGTTAAAGCGATGCTATTCTAGAAGAAGTGTACAGACAGCGCTCGCTTCATCACCGATGAATTCTCCGCATATCGCAGGCATCCGCAAGAAATTTGACAGGCACTCATGAAACTGTATGTCATCGGCACAAATGAATACTCCCGCGGTGACGTTCACATCGAATACAGCCGAAAGTAGCCATGCGCTAGTGAAAACGCGGCATCTTCGGCATCTATCACAATGTCAGCCGAGAGTATCTCCATCGCTATCTTTGGCAGTTCGATTTTTTGTGGTACAATTGGTATCACCTCTATCTGGAAGAAATCACGATGACAACTGGTAAAATGTTCGTGCGTCGCTGGTTGACGGCGACCATCACGATGGCGCTGAGCGGGGCAATGAGCCTCGGCGTTCAGGCGCAGACCGCGACAAAGTCCCTTGGCGCAACTGGCACCATTTGGGGTGGCGAACACCTTGAACTGGAAGTGACAGCGGAAGGGGCAACCCTCGACTTCGACTGCGCCACCGGAACTATAGCTCTGCCCCTCACAGTAGACGCACAGGGTAACTTCAAGGTTAAGGGCACGTTCACGCGCGAACGTCCTGGGCCGGTAATGCGCGATGGCAACCAGCCTGCGGCAGCCACCTATTCTGGCAACATCACCGGAGAAACGTTGCAACTGACCGTCGCCGCCGGTCCGCAAAGCCAGGGCATGGGAGACTATGTGCTGACGCGAGGCAAGCCGGGTCAGGTGATGAAGTGCAAGTAACTACCCATAAAAAATCCCGCTACGCCACCCGCTAAATCAAGAGATGCGGATTGGCCTCATCCGCCATGGCGGTGATCCCTTCGGGCAGCGCGCCGCCGTTGTATTCAGCCAAGCGGTTCTTCCACTTCAGGAAGTCGGTGATGCTCTGCGGCTCGATGCGGACTTCGACGCGGCGCAAGCTTGCCAGCAGCAGATTCATCTCTTTCATCAGGCCAGCCTCGGTACGGAGATCAACGCGGCCGGGCTTTACCGTCATGCGCACGCCGCGGCCGCGAAGTTCGAGTAACCCCCAGTGCTTGGGGAGTTCGTCGGCGCGGATCACGCCCTCAGGAGCCATGTACAGGCGCTGGCTACCCATGCCTTCTTCGGGCTTTTGCCGAAAGGGCTTGCCAGCGTCGGCGAGAAAGTCGGCACGGGAGACTTTGCACTCCACCAGCACCGATTTGCACACGCCCTTCCACGCGATGACGTCGGGCACTTCGCCGGTTGCACAATACTGCTCCGACAGGATGATGCCGCACTTGTAACAGCGGCGTAGCCACTCGACTGCGCTTTCGATGAGTTGCGCGTGACGGGCTGCGGCAGACTTGGGCATGTTTCTCTTGTAACCCGAAACCGGGGCGCTGGGGAGTGACTGCAGAAGCCCCGCCCGCCGATTCGCGCTATCCAGCGTAGAATGGAGAAGCGATTTTCGTCCGGCATTCTCGAACGAACAGCAACTCACTCCGGGTTTCCGTGTTACAACACAACAACCCCACGGAAAGGGCGCTCATCCCAAAAATGCGAATCGCCGGTGTCGCCAGCGCATTTCCGCCGCATTACTACCCGCAGGCCGAAATTGCCGCCGCCCTCCAGGATCACTGGTCCGGCACGATGGAGCGCCCCGAGTACCTCGGCCGTTTCCTGGCGCGGGTAGGAGTGGAAGGCCGTCACCTGGCGCTCCCCATTGACCAATACGAAGCGCTCACCGACTGGGGAGATCGCAACAATCACTGGATCAACGTTGCGGAAGAACTCGCAGAACAATCCATCTGCCGTGCCCTGACTCGCGCCGGACTGAGCGAAGCCGATCTCGACGCCATCTTTTTCGTTTCGGTAACGGGCATCGCCGCACCTTCGATCGATGCCCGCCTCATCAACCGCATGAACCTGCGGCCCGACATTAAGCGCATTCCGATCTTCGGACTGGGCTGCGTGGCCGGGGCCGCCGGCATTGCTCGCGCCGCCGATTACGTTCGAGGCTATCCCGAACACAATGCTGTGCTGGTTTCGGTGGAGTTGTGTTCCCTCACCTGGCAGAGCAACGACCAGTCGGCGGCCAACCTGATTTCCACCAGCCTGTTTGGCGACGGAGCGGCAGCGGTGATCGTCAGCGGTTCGGCGCGTGCAGCCTGCGGCCCCGAAGTGCTGGCCACTTGCTCATCCTTTTATCGCGGCACCGAAAACGTAATGGGATGGGACATTTCCTCCGACGGCTTCAGCGTGGTGCTGTCCATGGAAGTACCCGAGATGGTGCGCAAGCACCTGGCCCCCGACGTCGATCGCTTCCTTGCCGATCAGGGCCTGACGCGCGACGACATCGGCACCTGGATCATGCACACAGGCGGACCCAAGGTGCTGGAAGCCACCACCGAGGCGCTGGAACTCCCTGAGGGCGCATTGCAGGTTTCGTGGGACTGCCTCGCGCGCGCCGGCAATCTCTCGTCAGCATCGGTGTTGATGGTGTTGGAAGAATTCATGAACCGGCGGCGTCCCGCGGCCGGAAGCTACAGCGTGCTGGCAGCTATGGGCCCCGGCTTTTGCGCCGAACTGGTGCTGCTACGCTGGTGATCCCGTGGAGTTGAGCGACTCATGCGTGAAGTAATCGTAGCTGGCGGAGGACCGGCAGGACTAGCCGCCGCCATTGCCGCCCGGCAAGCGGGACTGGCCGTGAGCATGTTTGATTGCGCCCGTCCTCCCATCGACAAGGCTTGCGGCGAAGGCATTATGCCGGACGGCCTTGTGGCGCTGCAGAGGTTGGGCGTGAGCATTCCCTTCGAGCAGGCCCACGCGTTTCGCGGCATTCGCTTTCTGGACGCGGACCACTCTGTGGAAGCAAACTTCGCCGATGCAGGAACCGGCTACGGCGTGCGGCGCCTGGTGCTACACAACCTCCTGGTGCAACACGCCACTGACCTCGGCGTGGAGTTGAACTGGGGCACGCGCGTCACCGGCGCCTCGGGGGAGGCCATTGAAGTGGATGGCGAACGCGTCCCGTTTCGCTGGCTGGTGTGCGCCGACGGCCAGAACTCTCTCCTGCGCCGCAAGAGCGGTTTGTTTCCTACTCCCGCCGTCCAAATGCGCTATGGCTTTCGCCGCCATTACAAAGTCGCCCCGTGGACGGAATTTGTCGAGGTTTATTGGGCCCGATGCGGCCAGATGTACGTAACCCCCATCGCCGCTGACGAGGTATGCGTGGCGCTCATCACCCGCGATCTCACCGCGCGCTTCGATGCGGCGCTGCCGCAGTTCACGAAATTAGCGGCGCGCCTGCGCGGAGCGGAAGTCGCTGGCACGACCATCGGCGCGGTCACCGCTTCTCGCCGCATGCGCCGCGTGCACAACGGGCGGGTCGCGCTGATCGGCGAAGCCGCAGGCTCGGTGGATGCAATTACTGGCGAGGGGCTGTCCATAGCGTTTCGTCAGGCTTTGGCCCTGGCGTCGGCCATGCGCCGGAACCGCATGGACCAATACGAAGCGGCGCATAGCCAGATCACGCGCACGCCCCGCAACATGGCTCGGCTGCTGCTGACGTTGGACGGGCGCGAGCGCTTCCGGCATCGCGTGCTGGGTGCGCTTGAACGCCAGCACGAGGCCTTCGATAGCATGCTAGCCATCCACACCGGAGCGAAATCGCCCCTCGATTTTGGCGTCGCACAGGCATTGCGCCTGGGATGGAACCTGCTGCACGCCTGACCCAAGGGAGAGCATGAAACGCAAACAATTCCTGCTGGCTGGAATCGCACTGCTCGTCGTGAGTGCTGCGGCCCAAGCGCAACACCTGCAACTCAAGCTCGATCCGGCTAAGACCCGCGTGACCTGGACCCTGGGCGACGTGCTGCACACTGTCGAGGGAACTTTCGTGCTGAAATCGGGCACGATTACCTTCGATGCCCAAACCGGCGAGGCCAGCGGCCAAATCGTGGTCGATGCCGCCAGCGGCAATAGCGGCAATGGCATGCGCGATTCCAAAATGAAGAAAGAAGTGCTGGAGAGCGCCAAGTATCCCGAGATCGTCTTTACGCCGAAGCATGTCGGCGGCTACGTCCCCGGAAAAGAATCTGCCACGGTGCAGCTCGCGGGCGACTTCGCGATTCATGGCGGCACGCATCCGTTGACGCTGACGCTGCCGATTACCGTTAAGGGCTCCCATGTCGAGGCGCAGACCAGGTTCGACGTGCCCTACGAGCAGTGGGGGATGAAGAACCCCAGTACGCTGTTCCTGAAAGTCTCGAACACGGTACAGATCAGCATCACAGCCGTGGGTGAGACGCTACCCGCACACTAGCAGCCAGCCTTTCCGCCGCGTCAGGCGATGTTGACCGCCCGCCGCGCCAGCGTGAGCGACTCCGTCCAGAACGCGGTGGAGTTGTGCATGTCATCGACGACGCGCGCAGCGGCATTCACGAAGGACTGCAACGTCGCCTCGTTGGCCACCAGCGGCGGCGCCGTCTTCAGCACCATGAAATTGTTGCCGCACATCTGCGTCAGAATGTGTTCCTGGCGGAACAACCGCATCACCAGCACCTGTCCGAACATCGCAGGATGAATCGCGCGAAACGCCTGCAATGACAAGCGCAGCGCCAGCTTGTTCGGCGTGCGGAACTCGATTCCGCTAAGAAGACCGAGACCGGGCGTTCCGGCAAACATCTCGTATTGGCCAAGCGCGGCGTTCAGGCGCTCGCGCAACTGGTTGCCCAGCTGCATACAGCGGACGCCCAGACCCTCGTGTTCGAGCACATCAAGCGTGGCCAGCCCGGCGCGCATCGCGAGTGCGTTTTCGCTGAAGGTTGAGGTATGCACGATGGCGCGCTGGAGTGTGCTGTATACCGCGTCACAGATTTCTTCTTTCATCAACACGGCGCCGACCGGGATCAGTCCCCCGCTCAGCGCTTTCGCGAGTACCACAATGTCAGGCTGCACGTCGAAGTGATGGGCGGCCAGGAATGTCCCGGTGCGGTACATCCCGGTCTGCACTTCGTCGAGCACCAGCAGCGTGCCGTAGCGCCGGCACAATTGTTGAGCCTCGCGCAGGTACCCGGGCTCGGCTACGCGAATGCCCGCCTCCGACTGCACTGGCTCGACGAAAAACGCCGCGTACTTGCGCGTCTTGAGCTGCTCCCCAAGCGCCGCCAGGTTGTTGAACGGGACCGCCTTCGTGCCGGCGAGCATGGGCCCGAAGCCTTCGCTCCAGAAGGGGTTGTCCATCAGCGAGAGCGCGCCGCAGGTGAGGCCGTGAAATGCGCCCTCGCAGAACAGAATCCCGTCGCGCCTCGTGGCCGCCCGCGAAAACTTGATGGCCGCCTCCACACCCTCACTGCCCGAGCTGCAGAAGAAGGCGCGTGTCAATCCACCGCCCGCGAGCGCGCATAACCGCTGCGCCAGCTCCCCAGCCAGCTCCGGTACGTGACTTTGCAGCATCGCCGGTCCGGAGCGGTCGAGCTCCTGCTTCAGCGCCTCGACAATGTAGGGATGATTGTGGCCCGTGTTGTGTACGCAATAGCCGGAAAGGAAATCGAGATAGCGGGTGCCGTCTTCGGCGAACAACTCGCAGCCTTCGCAGCGCTCATAACGTACGTTCATGCCCAACAGATCGAGCAGCCGTACCCACTGCGGGTTCACACTTTCGGCATAGAGGTTTTGCGTCATGAGTGCAGTCGGGCCCAAAAGATTTCCTCCGAAGATGGCGGTTGCAGCCGTGGTATGGAAATGCGCGATTCGCGCGGCTAGGCGAAGAAACCCCGCCGATGGGCAAAATACTCGCAGCCGTCGGCTGCGAGCGGAACGATTGCTCACCCTGCCGTCGCAAACGCGTCCAATCGCTCAGTCGGGCTGTGACATTCCCAGAACACGAGGAACAATTATGCGATTGGCCTGGAAGGTAGCAGTCTTGTGGTTTGGATTCTGCGCTTTGGCGTCTGCACAGGTGCTGGTAGGACCGGGGCCCGGCACCCCGCCAAAGCCGGTGAACGAGGCCGAACTAGTGGAGCACCTCTCGAAGACCATGGACAAGCTGGCCGCCGAAGACAAGTTCTCTGGCGCGGTGCTGCTAGCCAAAGACGGCAAGCCCATCTTTGAGAAAGCCTACGGGCTGGCGAGCAAGAGTTACTCCGCGGCCAACCGCACCGACACGAAATTCAACCTCGGCTCCATCGACAAGATTTTCACCAAGGTCGCAATCGGCCAACTCGTCCAGCAAGGCAAGATCGCGTCGGTGGACGACAAGCTCATCAAGTACCTGCCCAACTATCCCAACAAGGAAGCGGCGGAGAAGATCACGCTGCGGCAGATCATACTCATGCAGTCAGGCATCGGCGACTTCTTTGGCCCCAGGTTCGAGAAGTCGGCGAAAGACCAGTTCCGCACCATCTCCGACTACCTGCCGCTGTTCGCCAACGAGCCGCTGCTGTTCGAGCCCGGAACCAAGCGCCAGTACTCCAATGGAGGATACATCGTCCTCGGCGCCGTCATCGAAAAAATCACCGGCAAGACCTATTACGACTATGTGCGCGAGAACATCTTCCAGCCGCTGGGCATGGAGAACACTGATTTCTCCGAGATGGACGAGGTGGTCAGCAACCGGGCGACAGGCTACACCAAACGTGGCGCCGTGGAGTCGGTGGCATGGCGGGAGAACGTTGAACTCCAGCCCGCACGCGGCTCATCGGCCGGTGGCGGCTATTCCACCACTCACGACCTGCTGAAGTTCGCCAACGCCGTGGACGAGCGCAAAATCCTCAACCCCGCGTTCGAGGCTGGCGCGCCCGTGGCTCCGGGCAAGCCATTTGCCATCATGCGCGGTATTGGCATCGCCGGCGGCTCGCCGGGCGTAAATGGTGTGCTGGAAGCAGACATGCCCGGCGGCTACACCCTCATCGTCCTGTCGAACTACGATCCGCCTTCGGCGGAGGGCGTAAGCGAGAGCGTCCGCGAGTACATGGGGCTGCGAATGGACTGAAGCTTTCGCGACCCCACCGCATGAGACGCACAACGACCCGTGAAAACCATCACTGACACTCATCTCATCGTGTGGATACCATTAGGAAAGCCGTTAGGCTCACAACTACAATTAGGGTGAGGCACGGAGGGTTTATGAGCACTGCAAGCTCCGGTTTCGGCATTTCCCAACACACAATTCCTGAGTTCAGGATGTCCGGTGTTTGGAACGCCACCTGGAAGATCTTCAGCCGAAACTTCCGGCTATTTGTTTCGATCGCACTCGTAGAAACCGCTTTGGCTATTCCCTCGACTTGGTTGTTTCTCAGCTCTCTGCTAGACCGTGAGCGTCCGGCACGACTTCTTGCCATCGTCCTTTCCTTGATCTGGATAATCGTCATTGGTGTGCTGGGCAACGCACTGGTGACGCTGTGTGTCTTTCAGAAATTTGAACACCAATCCGCGGCGATAAGCGCCAATCTACAGCGCGTTGTCTCGCGGGCGGTGCCCCTGCTGCTCACGGCGCTTTTCGTCGGTGTTGCCGCGTGCGCCGGCTTTGTGTTGCTCATCATCCCCGCTTTCATCGTGATCACGGTCTACTCGGTTGCAGTCGCCGCATGCGCCGTGCAAGGAACTGGGCCGGGGGAGAGCCTCTCGCAAAGCGCCGCTCTGACGCGCTTCCATCGCTGGCCTATCTTCGGTTTGATGGTGGAATTCGATATCATCAGCGGAGTGTTGGACAAGTTCGTGCATCTGGTTTGGGTCAGGGCCTTGGGACAATCAGCCACGAGCTTTTCTCTGACCGTCATTGATGAGATCGTCTTAGTGCTTCCGCTGGCTTTCTTTTCCGTCGCGTGGGCTGTTGTTTATTGCCAATTGCGGGCTCTAAAACACGACGAACTCGCCCCGCTTGCAGCCTGATTGTTTTGCCTCTCCGGGCGACGTCGCGCTAAGACGAATCGTGTAGGATTAAAGATTCGCATGTCCGCAATGATTCAAGCAGAAAATGTGCGCAAAACCTACCGCATCGGCAAGGTCGATGTGCAGGCGTTGCGCGGCGTATCACTCCAGGTGGAGCAGGGCGAGTTCGTCAGCATCGTCGGCCCTTCGGGCAGTGGCAAGTCCACGCTTTTCTATATCCTGGGCGGCCTCACCCACGCTGACACCGGGCGTGTTTCCATCGACGGCGTGGACTTCACATCGCTCTCCGACGCCGACCGCACCCGCATGCGCAAGCAGAAAATCGGCTTCGTCTTCCAGAAGTTCAATTTGCTGCCCACGCTCTCGGCGCAGGGCAACATCGACATCGCGCAGGACATCGCCGGCGCCTCCGCCCAGCACGATCCGGCGCATATTAAGCGCATCACCCAGTTGCTGGGCATCGACAAGCGCATGAACCACCGCCCTTCGGAATTGAGCGGAGGCGAGCAGCAGCGCGTAGCACTGGCCCGCGCGTTGGTCAACAAACCGGCCATCGTGCTGGCCGACGAGCCCACCGGCAACCTTGACTCCCAGAACTCGGAGATCGTGCTCAAGATGCTGCGCCAGTCGAACAAGGAGCTCGGCCAGACTGTGCTGATGATCACGCACAACCCCGAGGCCGCCGACTACAGCGACCGCATCATTCACATGCGCGACGGGGCCATCGTAACCTCTGACCGCGACCCGCAGTGGACCGGCGCGCGTCACGACTGACTTGGCTGCGGCATTTGCCGCGGGCCCGTTCCCTGTTTCTGGGATTGTGCTCTGCCGTTCGAGGAAACCGCAATGGATGCCCGTCGTATCTATGCCTTCACTGCACTTCAGTTTTTCGGCGCATGCGTTTTCTTGTGGGTGCTCCTCAAGTGGGACACCCCGTGGAACACCATGCGCTATGTCGGGACCGTGCTGGCCGTGGTCGGTATCAGCTTCATCGCGCTGGCGCGTTACCAACTGGCAAGTCATTTGCGGTAAAAGCGGAAGTCCACGCGCTCGTTACACGCGGACTCTACTCGAAGATTCGCAATCCCATCTACGTATTCGGCGTCGTCATGATGATTGGGATCGTACTGGTTGTGCAGAAACCGGCCCTCTGGATTGTCGTCCTTGTGATCGTAGCTGCTCAGGTCATACGTGCACGCCGGGAAGCGCAGGTGCTGGAGGCGGCCTTTGGCGACGTTTACCGCGAGTACCGACGCCATACTTGGTTCTAGCGGCAGCAACTCGCTTGCTCCGAACTTTCGGCACATAGGCCGATATCGCAGAATAAACAGACTTAGCCGGAGCAAGTCAGTGGCGAAAATAACCGAAGTGCCACCCTGGCGCTATCTGAATGACCGCGAAAGTGCCCTGAGAAAGCTTCTGAGTGCAAAGCAGCGCGCGGCACTGGTTTTCGAGTGCTCGATTCACCGCCCCGGGTGGAACGATTTTGCTCCAAACTCGCAAATGTTTGCACCTTTGACAAAGAGTGTAGCTGCAAACCGTTTAATTCCAACGGGAGATGTGGAACTAAAATTGCTTCACTTAAGGTGAGTTCTGCGGTGTCGCTGCTAACTCGCAAGGAGAGACAACTACTCATGAAACATACCGTGACCCTGTTGGCGTGTTTGCTGGCATTAGCAATGTCTAGCTCAGCCGCCAATCTACTTACCAACGGAAGCTTCGAAACGCCAATCGTTCCTGTCGGCAACTACATTCTCTATTCCGATGGAAGCGCCGCAATTACTGGATGGCAAGTCGTGAGCAACCAAGGCGCGAATGTGGCCATCGTAAGCGGAGCGTTCGCTCAGAATGGTGTTTCTTTCCCCGCGGAGGATGGTATTCAGTGGCTGGACTTGACGGGTACCTCCAACACTCTCAACGAGGGGGTTCAGCAGACAGTCACGACAATTCCCGGCCAGATGTATCAGTTGTCTTATTACGTGGGAAACACCACGGGCGGCGCAATTTTCGGCACGACCAGTACGGTCAACGTTTCGATAAACGGTACGCCCACCTTCGTCGACACGAATTCCACCGTGAGCCCTACGACGCAGAATTGGGAACTGTTCACCCACATTTTCACGGCGGCCGGCGCCTCCACCACACTCGCCTTCCTCAATGGCGATCCGCCGAGTGACAATAACAATGGCCTCGACAATATCGTACTCACCGAGTTCAACGGAACCACGCCGGAACCCGGCACCCTGATACTGCTTGGAACGGGCATTGTTGGCCTGGCTGGCGCGATGCGTCGTAAGATAAACATCGAGTAGTTACGTCTGACCCTTCTGCTGGCTAATAAACCGCCGGAGCCTCGCGCTCCGGCGGTTTTTACTGGCCGTCATTAGCAGCAATTGCAATCTGGAAGTGCTGTGGCCGACGTGGAAGACCAGCCAGACGGTGAACCGCTGCCATTTGACGTTCGATTGTGTAAAAAGCGAGAGGGTGTAAGTTGGCTTTGGCCTCACGAGCTCAAGCCATTCTCACAAGGAGACTTACACCCATGGCGAAGATTACACCCATCACCGAGCACTTCCAACACTTCCTGGAGGAGATGAAAGAGAGTTTCTGGGGAGACGTATACGGACAGACGAAGCTGGCGTGGAAGCGATTGTTCGAAGCGGAGTCAGAGCGGCTGCGGGATCGCTACAGCGGCTGGGCGGCTTACCAACGCAGCGACGGCCGGCAGCGCGATTACCGCAACGGCTACTACGAGCGGGATTTTGTGACCCGCTTCGGGACGCTGCGGCTGCGCATTGCGCGCACCCGGGAGAAGAACTTTCTGCCGCCGGGGCTGGAGAAGTTTCAGCGGCGGGCGCCGGAGCTGAGCCTGCTGATCCGGGAAGCCTTTTTGCGCGGCATCTCGACCCGGCAGGTGGGACGGGTGGTGGCCACGCTGAGCGGCGAAGTGGTGAGCGCGCAGACGGTGTCCCACCTGGTACGCGATCTGGACGCGGCGGTGCGGCAGTTTCATCAGGCGCGGCTCAGCGACGACTGGGCGTATCTGTTTTTGGATGGAGTGAGCCTGCGAGTGCGGCGGCCGGCGGGACGGCAGCGGGTGCACATGCTGGTGGCCTACGGAGTACGCCGCGACGGCAGCCGCCAGCTGCTGGCCTTTCTGCGCACCCGGGGCGAGAGCCAGGCCGACTGGGAAGCGCTGTTGCAGGACCTGTATCGGCGCGGCTTGGAGGGCCAGCACCTGCAGTACACCTGTGCCGTGAATTGTCAGCAAATACGCACGTACTGTAGAATGAACAGGTCGAGCGGGAGTAACTCAGTGGTAGAGTGCGACCTTGCCAAGGTCGAAGTCGCGGGTTCGACTCCCGTCTCCCGCTCCAGATTTTTCACCCTCGCCACGGGCGAGGGTTTTAGCTGTAACCTGCACAACACGGCGCGGTACCCAAGTGGTAAGGGAGAGGTCTGCAAAACCTTTATGCGTGGGTTCGATTCCCACCCGCGCCTCCAAAATCCCAATTTTCGCCCACCGCTATTCGCCACCCGCTGATCGTTTTGAACAACGCTAACTGTTCATCCTCGCCGCTCAACCGAATTAGGTTAGAATCGACCATTCCTTATGCCTCTTGCCACTGGTAGCCGTCTCGGGCCATACGAAATTCTCGCGCCCATCGGCGCGGGCGGAATGGGCGAAGTCTATCGCGCCCATGACTCCCGCCTCGACCGCACTGTCGCCATCAAGATCCTGCCACCGTCCTTCGCCAGCGATCACGACCGACTCCAGCGTTTCGCGCAAGAAGCCCGCGCAGCCGCCGCGCTGAACCACCCCAACATTCTTTCCATCTTCGACATCGGAGAGGCCGACGGCACCACCTACGTCGTCTCTGAGCTGCTCGAAGGCGAGACCCTGCGCGCCCGCCTGCAGAAGGCGCCGATTCCCTTGCGCAAGGCCATCAACTACGCCATGCAAATGGCGCACGGCTTGGCCGCCGCCCATGACAAGGGCATCATTCATCGCGACCTCAAGCCCGAAAACCTCTTCCTCACCAACGACGATCGCGTCAAGATCCTCGACTTCGGCCTCGCCAAGATGATGCGCCAGCCCGGCGCGAGCGACACCGATGACGCCATGACCGTGCAGGTCGCCACCGAAGCTGGCATGGTGATGGGCACCGTCGGCTACATGTCACCCGAGCAGGTCCGCGGCAAGCCCGCTGTGCCCGAGTCCGACATCTTCGCCTTTGGCGCGATTCTCTATGAGATGGTCTCTGGCAAGCGCGCCTTCCATCGTGACAGCGCCGCCGACACCATGAGCGCCATCCTGCACGAGGAGCCACCCGACCTCACCGAGACCGCCCGCAACGTTCCCTCCGGCCTGGAACGCATCGTGCGCCACTGCCTGGAGAAGAACCCGGCACAGCGCTTCCATTCCGCGGGCGATCTGGCTTTCGACCTCGACGCCATGGCCGACGTCACCTCCAGCAAGTCGGGAATGCAGGCCGCCGCCCAGCAAGTGCGGGCACACGACTCGCGCCGCAAGATTCTCGTCGGCGCCCTCTCGGCCGTAGTCGCCGCCGCCATCCTCTGCCTCGGCTGGTGGATCGGCCGCAATAGCTCCAACACGGCTCCGCCTGAGTACCAGCAAATCACCTTCCGCAATGGACGAATCGAGTCAGCTCGCTTTACCCCTGACGGCAGCGTGGTCTATGCCGCCGAGTGGGAAGGCGGAGAGCGGCAACTTTATCTGGCTCGCTCGGATGAACACGGCTCCCGCGACCTGGGCATGAAGGGCGCCAGCCTCTTCGGGGTTTCCAAGACCGGCGAACTTGCTATCGGCGTGAACATGACGGGCTATCGTGGCTATGCCCGTGCGGGAACGCTGGCTCGCGTCCCTTTGAGCGGAGGCACACCGCGCGAAGTCCTCGAGAACGTGCAAGACGCGGATTGGGCCCCGGATGGCGAAAACATGGCGGTCGTCCGTTATGTGCCCGAGAACCGCCACTGGCGCTTGGAGTATCCCGTGGGCAAGGTGCTGCTTGACGGCATCAACTGGATCAGTAATCCCAAGATCTCCGCCGACGGCAAGTCCGTGGCGTTTGCCGACCATGAGAACTCCGTCGGTGACGATCAGGGTTCTGTGGCGGTGATGGGCCCCGACGGCAAGGAGAAAAAACTTACCTCCGGCTGGCTCTCGATTGAGGGCATCGCGTGGTCGCCGTCTGGCGATGAGATTTGGTTCACCGGCTCCCGCAGCGGCTCCTCGGAAAATCTTCGCGGCGTCAACCTCGGCGGCCAGCTGCGCGACATCACCAACGTTCCCGGAGGCATGTGGCTTGAGGACATTCGCAACGGAGTAGTCTTGGCGGTTGCCCACCAGCAGCGGGTCAGCATTCGGGGCCTCGAACCGGGTGGTTCCGACGAAAAGGAACTCGGCTGGTTCGGATGGTCCGAACTGGCAGACATCAGCCGCGACGGCAAGAAGGTAGTTTTCGAAGAAGAGGGTGAGGGCGGCGGTGCGAACTACACTGTGTTTCTGCGCGACACCGACGGCTCGCCTCCCGCCCGCATCAGCGAAGGCCGGGCCGAAGCCATTTCACCCGATAACAAGTGGGTCATCACGCAGCCTACCCAGCAGGGTGCGCTGATGGTAGTTCCGACGGGCGCGGGTCAGGCACGGCAGTTGACCCACGACAACATTCGCTACACCACAATTCGCTATCTTCCTGACGGCAAGCAACTGCTCGCTGTGGGAATCGAACCCGGCCAGGGCGGACGCGACTACTTGATCGACATCAGCAGCGGCATTTCCAAACCCATAACTCCCGAGGGCACCACCGGCTCCAATCCCTCGCCCGACGGCAAGATGACCATCGTCATCGGCCCCGACGGGAAGTACGGATTGTGGCCGCTCGATGGCTCCGGCCTCCGTCCTATCACTGGTTTGCCGCCGGGCTTTGCGCCCATCGGATGGACCAGGGACGGCACCTCGCTTTACATCGTTCACCGCAGTGCTGACCGGCATCACATCACCGTCAATCGCTTGAACCTCGCCACGGGGAAAATCGAGCCTTGGAAGGTCCTGGGCAACGATGTCAGCTCCGGCGTTGCCAGCATCGGCGGTCTGACCTTCTCGAAAGAAAGTGATGCCTACGCCTACATCTATGTTCAGGACCTGGCCCAGGCCTTTCTGGTGCGGGGACTGCGATAAGCCGCCACTCTCTATCCCCACTTCAGAAAGGCACCATCGTAGGCCTGCACGCGAGCGCCCGGAACGCTTGTCGTTTACCGAGACCATATCTGCGTTCATCCGCGATTACTTTTGATTCTTGCGCAGTTCCTCTCCGCGCGCTCCGTGTCCTCCGTGGTCAAGCGGTTGACTTTCATCCACTCCCAAACCTGCCATAATCTTCTTACTCCATGAAACGCACTCTCCAGTTGCTGTGCCTCGCCCTTGCCACCATCCATGCGTTCGGCGCCACCCCCGGCCTCATTCCGCCCACCGACCCACGTATCCAGATCATCGGCCGCGTCGATCGCACCGAACCTTCTCATGTTCAGATGATGTATCCCGGCGTTACACTGCGCTTTCGCTTCACTGGAGATCTTGCGGTGGTGCAACTGACAAGCGATTCCGGCAACGGCTACATCACCACCATCCTCGAAGGCACCAACCCACAGGTTCATCGCCTCGCCAAGGGCGCGAACGAAATCACCATCTCCGCCGCCGACCTCGGCCCCGGACCGCACACCGTCACCATCGTGAAACGCAACGGCTCCTGGCAGGGAATTACTAGCTTCGACGGACTTCGCTTCGGCACCGGCGCGTCCCTCGTCGCACCGCTGCCGCTGCCCGCGCGCAAGCTGCTCTTCATTGGCGACTCAGTCACCTGCGGCGAAGGCATCGACAACTATCCCGTGTGTCCCGGAGACGTTCATCGCAGCGCCAACGCCTATGACGTCTATGGCATGGTGCTCGGCCGCCGTCTCGACGCGCAGTCGGAACTCGTTTGCTTCGGCGGACGCGGCGTGGTGAGAGACTGGCAGGGAAAGCGCGACGTACTCAACGCCCCACAATTCTTCAACTACTCCATCCCCGCCGACGACGTCTCCCAGCGCGCCAAATGGGACGACGATGGCTGGACTCCCGACGCTGTAGTCATCTCCCTCGGCACCAACGACTGGAACCTGCAGAAAACCGACCCGCTTTCCGAAGAGGAGTTCGTTGCCGACTACCTTGGTTTGCTCCGCGACGTTCGCAAGCATTACCCCCAAGCATGGATTGTGCTGACGCAAGGATCGATCGTGAGCGATCCGAAGCTCGCAGATTACGTGCAAGCCACCGTGAAGAAAGCACAAGTAAAAGATCCGCGCGTCGTCTGGTTCGCCTCGCGCCACTTCCCCGGCAGCTCCTGCGACGCCCATCCCGACAAACCCCAACAGCAACAGATGGCCGACGACTTCGAGGTCGAGTTGCGAAAGCTGCTGGGCTGGTGAAAGCCGCGCGGTACTCCACAACCAGCACCGCGAAAACTTATCTGCGGCGAGAGCCTTAACCGGCTGCGCAAGAAATCCCACCGGACGTCGTTTTAAAAGGGCACAGCTTTAGCTGTGCCGCACAAGTTGTTAATTTCTGTCATCACGCGGCGACTTTAGTCGCCGAGGGACCTGCTTTTTGCACTTTTCTCCCGCCTTCCTTCCCATCCGTCAATCCTCCCAACCCCCGCCACCCAGACTCTGACTCACAGCTCCACGCCAGAGATTCCCATCGACGCCCAACCCAACCCACGCTACTATGCCAACCAGCGCCATGCCCGACCCACAAGCCAAACTCTACGACGTGTTTCTCAGCCACTCCCACGACGACGCCGAAATCGTCGAGCAACTGGCGAAGCTCGTGCGCGACAAAGATCTGAAGGTCTGGCTCGACAAATGGGAGCTAATACCGGGACGTCCCTGGCGGCGTGGCATGGCAAAGGGTCTGCATGAAGCCAATAGCTGTGCGGTTTGCGTTGGCAAGACGACGCCCAGAGGATGGTTCGACCAGGAGATCGGCCGCGCGCTGAACCGGCAGACGAAGGATCCAGACTATAGTGTGATTCCGGTCATTTTGCCCGGCGGCGACCGAACCGTAGTGGATGACTTCTTAGAACTCCAAACTTGGGTGGTCTTCACCAACAGCATCTCCGACCCCGACGCCCTTCACCTGCTCATCTGCGGCATCAAGGGCATCCCTCCAGGTTCTGGCCCTGACGCTCCAACACCCAAGCGAAACTCCCTCTTCACCGTCCCCCTTGCCGAAAACCCCTTCTTCACCGAGCGCGCCCACGAGCTTGCCGACATCCGGACCGCGCTGGAGAACACCGGCAGCTTCGCCCTCACCGGCCTCGGCGGAGTGGGCAAGACCCAGACCGCCGCCCAGTACGGCCTCTCCCTCGACGACTGACCCGAGCCTGATCCGTGTCCATCTGTCCCGCGTGGCGGTTTGCTTTTGCCTTTCCTGACTACGGACAACTGACAACGGTGTGACCTTTGTCACTGCCGGATCTTCCCCCGCTCCGCGCATGATTGAATTAAAGAAGTAGCTCATGCACTCGTTCTCCATCCTGAACAGCCGCAAGCGCGCCATCATCGCGCTCATCCATACCGTGATCTTCCTCGGCGTAGCGGCATTCCAAACCGCGCTCTCGCATGCCAAAGCTTTTTCGCTCCACGGAGATAAAGTCGTCGGCGGAATCGTCCTGCTCAGCATCTACACCGTCGTCACCACGGTGCTGCTGATTCTTCTGCGCTACGCCACTCACCGGAGCGAACGCCTGTACTTCGCCCTTTGCGCCACCAGCGCCGCCTTCGGACTGGTGCGCATCCTGCTCGGCGATCCTGCCCTTCACGCTGGAGTGTTTCGCGTCCTACTGCTGTCGTGCGCTGTGATCGTGGGCGTCATCATCCTCCGCATTCACTCGCACCTACCTTCCGCCGAATCTGTCAACGCCGACTAGAACTGGTCTCTCAATTTGGTGATTCAGGGACACGGGCGTAAGCTCGCTGGGAAGCGGGGGAAATGACGCTCTGCGGGCTCGGGGGATGGGGCTCCATCGAGTATAAGTTATTTCACAACAATAAGTTGACCGGGTTGGTGACCCGCCCTATCTGTCGCCAGCGGCTTTCGCCGCTTTGGAGGCCGCTGCCTGCGCGCAAAGCTTTTCTGCCCAGGCGGTAAATGCAGCCAGGGTCGCCTCTCTCAGGGTCATGCCCTGACCCGCGGCCATCATCTTGATGTTGCGCTTTTCGTTCTCGGAAAGGCGGACTTGCAGCAGGTTTCGTTCGGCCGTGGGTGCTTTTTCTTTCATTTTTGTATACACGCCTCTTTAGAATCAGCGGTTTAGCCGGAAATTGTTCGCAAGCGATTGATTTCAGGCGACTTATATGTATCCATTTGAGCCGTAAAGGTTTAGGTGCGATTTCAGGGGTTTTTCGAGGCCCAATCTGTCATACAATACATACAAATCATATACGAAATTTCCATACATTGCATACAAGTATGACAGGATTTCGTCATACATTCCATACAAATATGGCAATGGAACCAACCGCCGCCGTGGGACGCCGGACTGTCAATGAGCCGATTCCGATCCGCGGACTGGGCGCGGACCGAGGCAAGAGACACGAATCCCTCTCCTCGCATCCATGGTTCACGCAAGGGAGGGGGATGCGAAAGGGCGTGGGTCACGGTGGGGTGTGATAAACAGTGGATAGTGGATAGAAAAATCGTGTAGAAGCCCCACATCTGCCAACAGAAGGCGGGATCGGCCGCCACCCTCGCGGCATCGGAGCCGACACGGTTATCTAATCAGCCCGCCGTCGAAAGTTAGCTAGTTGCTGACGGGCAGGAGGGAGCAATCTCCACTTGCATCCGCGCGAGGCAAGAAGGTTGTCTTGTCGGAAGTAACAGTAAAGGCGCCACCGCAATTCGTCTTGATAAACCGATAGCTGTGTGCGCCGGGCGCGAGCTTCAGATGTATGGCCTGCCCTTCGATGGGATGGTTGGTGCCGTCGATGCTGAACCCGGGCGCGCTGAATCCCGAGGGCGCGAGGATAGTGACATCGACAGCGCTGGGCTTCAGAGCGAAGTAGCCAATGATGACGGCAACGAGCAAAACGGGGATGCCGATCAGCAGGACTTTGTTCATTCCACCGGAACTCGTTGCAGGTTCGGTGGGTACGGGTGTGGGTTTTCGTGAGGCCGTCGCGGCAACTTCGACCGCAGGACGCGGCGGCTCGGGAGCAACGGCCTGGGGCACGGGCGTCTGGAGCGACAAAGTCTGCAGCAATAGCTGCAATCCGGTGTTGTAGTCGTTGCGAAAATCGACGTGCTGCAAGCGAGCGATCCGGAAGGGGACATCGCAGTCGCGAAAAAGCACGGGAATGATTTGTTTCGTCTTGCTCAGCGCGAAACTGACTTCATCGCTTACATTCTCGGACTTGGCTGAGGCGGGCGAGAGAATGACCAGAACGCGCGGCGAACTCTCCAGGGCTTGCGAGATGGCGTCGTCCCAACGCGTGCCAGGCTCGATGTCGAGCTGGTCCATCCAGACATTAGCACCCGCGGATTTGAGGTCGGCGGCAAGCTTTTTGGCGAATTCGCCGTCTTCACGGCTGTAACTGAAAAAAGCGGTGCGGCTTTCTGGTCCCATGGCTTCCCGTGTGCTGCGTCCGGCGCAGAAGCGCCGCTGGGCGACATTGTACGACACGGCTTAGCGACCGGGGGCGACCCGTACGACGAGTGCCGACCTCTGAAGCAGGCTCTGGGGATCCCAAGAGGGGCTTACGCCCAAGGCTCACGCAAATGGCGCCCTTCGGGCCCGCACCATCGCGAGTTGAAGGCAGGGCTGGGCGCGGACATTTTTCCGGCTGATGCCCTGCGGACTCGGGGATGGCGAAGCGTGAGGCGGCGTTCGGTTGAGGTGAGGAAAAGCCCGACCCCGCCAAACGAAGGCGGGATGGGGCACCCTCTCGTGTAAGTCCATTCGTAACAATACGTTGACGGGGTGGGCCACTCGCGGCCACCATCCTGTTCATGTCTGTATTATGTTCATGAATCATGAACATGCACTAAAGATGAACGCTTGGCATTGTTTGTCTGTATGTGTATGTAAATAAATATTTTATTTTAGTGCACTCGAATCTTCCCCATTTCACTGTTCATTATTTTGATGCGTTCATGTTTCATGTACAATTGAAAAAGATGAACAACTGAGGCGGCGCGGTTCATGGGACATCTCGAGCCAAATCGAATGATGCTTGATCGGGCACTCGCCGCGGTCGAGAGAGAAACGGAGTTGAAGACCGCAATCCTAGGGTGGGAACCGCAGATTGGCAGGGACGGGCAACAAGCCGACGCGGTTGTCGAGATCACCGGTCCTGAAGACAAGTATCGGTTTGCAGTCGAAATGAAGACAGCCGCCCGATGGGAAACCGTCCAACACCTGTGGGCTCGCTGGCACCTCGCGGCAGAAGAACGCCTTTTGCTTGTTGCGCCGTACATTACGCCGCACGTAGCTCAGCGGTGCCGTGAAATAGGAGTGTGCTTTGCGGATACGGCAGGAAACATGTTTCTCAGAGCGCCAGGGCTGCATGTCTACGTCATTGGCAAGCGTGAGATCGAAACACTGCAGACAGCCGAAGGGCGCGCTGTTACACCAGCAGGATTGCGGATCGTTTTCGTTCTGCTTTGCGAACCCAGGTTCCTAAACGCTACGTACCGCGAGATCGCAGCCGCGGCTCGAGTCGCGCTTGGTACGGTTGGCCCAGTCATGAAAGACCTTGAGAACCGTAGGCATGTGACACTCGGAGCAGAACGGCGACGCATCCTGGACCTTGATCGGCTATTCGAGGAATGGATCGGAGCGTTTCCGACCGTGCTCAGACCCAAACTCAATGCGCGCCGGTTTCGCGCGCCGGATCCAAACTGGACCGATCATTTGGATCTCGATGCGTACCGCGGGTACTGGGGAGGGGAGGTCGCTGCTAAAAAGCTTCTTCACCATCTTCAGCCACAGACGGCAACGATTTACGCAACCGAAATGCCCAGGCAGTTAATTGTCGATCACCGGCTTAGAGCTGACATTCATGGGGACGTCGAGATTCTTGATGTCTTTTGGAACACCCAGAAAATTCATGGGGTCGATGATGTTGTTCCTCCGGTATTGGCGTACGCCGATCTGTTCACGACGACAGAAGGAAGAGATATCGAAGCCGCTAGGATGATTTATGACGAGTACATTCGCCCCACCTTTAGAAATCAAGCATGACAATATTGATCCGGCGATTCTGCAAGCTGTGCGGAGAATCAACGAGGTCGCGCGAAAGTGCGACACAAAGTACTTTCTGGCCGGGGCGACTGCCCGCGAGATTATGCTCCGACACGTATTTGGTCGAGGGCCGGGTCGGCGCACGCTCGATGTTGACTTTGGCATCGCAGTCGAAAGCTGGGAACAGTTCGAATCGCTGAAATCCGCTTTGATCAACCAGTCTGACTTCGTCTCTCACCCGAAACAGAGACAAAGGTTGACTGACACGGCAAATTCGGTAGTCGTCGATCTGATTCCGTTCGGAGGCATCGAACGCGACGGAAACATATTCTGGCCGCCGGAAGAAGACATCGTGATGAGAGTGACCGGCTTCAAGGATGCCCTCGCTGGCGCGGTCTCCGTTCGGCTGGCTCCCGATTTGATCATCCCCGTCGTCAGCTTGTCGCTCCTGCTAGTACTTAAACTATTTGCGTGGATAGACCGGGAAGGCGAGAGGCGCGATGCGGAGGACATTCACACTTTACTGAAGCAGTATGGAGATGCAGGCAACGAAGACCGCCTCTATGGGGAGCATCTCGATATATTAGAGGCAGAGAGGTTCGATTTTGAGTCGGCGGGCGCGGTGCTTTTGGGCCTTGACGCGGCTAACTCGACTTCAGCAGTAACCCATCAGCAACTCAGCGAAATGCTAAATTCGGATGATCAGATGTCTCAGTTGACCAATCAGATGATCGCAACAAGTGGCAGCCTCGATCGCGACACAGCTCCACGATGCGAGTTCCTAATCCAAAAAATGCGACAGGGCTTCTTTGGCCCGAAGGCCGAGTAGCCTCTCTGGCGATTTCTTAGTCACGAACGACAACTACTACTACGACAACATCGACATCATCATCATCATGATCATGATCGCGGTGTCGAAGCACGAACTACCTAGGAACCCTGCAACAAAAAAGCGGCGCCCTCTGCAGAGCGCCGCACAATCAACACAAATCTGAAACGAATTACACGAGCCCCTGGTCGAGCATGGCGTTGGCGACCTTCAGGAAGCCGCCGATGTTGGCGCCGTTGACCAAATTGCCGGGCGTGCCGTACATCTCGGCCGTCTCGTAGCAGTTCTTGTGGATGGCGATCATGATCTTGTGCAGACGATCGTCCACTTCCTCGCGGGTCCAGCTCAGGCGCATGCTGTTCTGCGACATTTCCAGACCTGAGGTTGCGACGCCACCGGCATTGGCTGCCTTGGCCGGGCCATACAGAAGACCGGCTTCGAGGAACAGCTTGGTGGCTTCGAGCGTGCTCGGCATGTTCGCGCCCTCGGCAACCAGCTTGCAGCCGTTGTTGATGAGGTTCGCGGCATCCTTGGCGTTGATTTCGTTCTGCGTGGCGCTCGGGAACGCGCAATCGGCCTTGATGTTCCACAGCGGGTTGTAGCCGAGCTTCACGTCGGACGGCATGAAGATGGCCTTCTTGTACTGGTCGGTGTAGTCGCGGATGCGGCCACGGCGAGTGTTCTTCAGGTCCATGACCCAGGCGAGCTTCTCGCGGTCGATGCCGTCGGGATCGTACACCACGCCGTCGGAGTCGGAGAACGTGACCGGCTTGGCGCCGAAATCAAGCAGCTTCTCGACGGTGTACTGCGAGACGTTGCCGCTGCCGGAAACCAGGCAGAGCTTGCCTTCCAGGGTGTCTTTGCGGGACTTCAGCATCTCGTTGGCGAAATACACGCAGCCGTAGCCGGTGGCTTCGGGACGAATGAGCGAGCCGCCCCAGGCCAGGCCCTTGCCGGTGAGCACGCCGGCGAATTCATTGCGCAGCCGCTTGTACTGGCCGAAGAGGAAGCCGATCTCGCGTCCGCCCACGCCGATGTCACCAGCGGGCACGTCGGTGTCAGGACCGATGTGGCGGCTGAGCTCGGTCATGAAGCTCTGGCAGAAGCGCATGACTTCGTTGTCACTCTTGCCCTTGGGATCGAAATCGGAACCGCCCTTGCCGCCGCCCATGGGCAGCGTGGTGAGCGAGTTCTTGAAAACCTGCTCGAAGGCGAGGAACTTCAGGATGCCGAGGTTGACCGAGGGATGGAAGCGCAGGCCGCCCTTGTAGGGGCCGATGGCGCTGTTCATTTCAATGCGGAAGCCGCGATTGACCTGAATGTTGCCATGGTCGTCAAACCACGGGACGCGGAACATGAGGACGCGCTCGGGTTCCGTGATGCGCTCGAGAATCCGCTCCGAGATGTACTCGGGGTGTCTCTCCAACACAAGACGTAACGACTCCATGACTTCCTGCACGGCCTGGTGAAATTCGGGTTCGGCTGGGTTCTTGGCTTTTACCAGCCCCATAACATCGTTGATGTAATCGCCCGGAGTCTTAATTCCGGGCTGCATGAGTCCTACTGTCATAAGAGGTCCTCCTGGAACCTTGCTTCATTTGTTGCAAAACACGAAAGGGAGCCGAGAGTCTCGGCGTACAACATCGTCAAGCGGTAACTTGGCGAACACAGTATTGGACGCCCGAACCGGGATTTCGTCCGTGACCGCTATCACCCCGGCGCGTGACGAATTGGCCGAAAATGAAACATTTGTAACAGGCCGGAGCGGGGGCGGTCCTGGCAACGGCGTCGGGAGGAAAATACACCAGATTGAGTTGCGAAACAATGGTGGATCAGGGCGGGGTGCCGGAGGTAGCACGAGGCTTCGATCCCGCAATTGCGGGAGGCAGGCAGTTGTGGGTCATCCGTGGCGCCTCCACCCGGGCAACCCACGATTCAGCAAGCAGTCACGAAAAGGCTGCCGTCTCCAAACGCTTGGCAGAAACCAATTGTGAAATCAGCAAGTTGGCGACCGTGAAAATCCTGATAGACCTCATCCAAAGTTCTTATTAGCATTCGTCCCGTGGGAACTGTTACGGTTAGAAACCCATGAATAGCGCACCGACCGAAGCCGGGCTCCGCAGCCTGTTTGAAGGCTATGACCCGGGTGCGTTCTTCGACGAGATGTTTCTGCCGACGGGCGAGCCACGGCCGCACTACGCCAAGCTGTTCCAAATGCTGTCGTCGATGCCGCCGGCGCAGTTTGAAGACCGGCGCAACCTGGCCGACATCGCGTTTCTGCTGCAGGGCATCACGTTCACCGTTTATAGCGACGGCAGCGGGACAGAGCGTCTGTTTCCGTTCGACCTGATTCCACGCATTCTGCCGCACTCGGACTGGAACCACATCGAGCGCGGACTGTCGCAGCGGGTGGTGGCCCTGAACCTCTTTCTACAGGACGTGTACGGGCAGCAGCGCATCCTGAAAGAGCGAAAAATTCCGCGCTCGCTCATCTATTCGTGCAGGCACTTTCACCGCGAGATGATCGGGGTGGAGGTGGCGCGAGGCATTCACACCCACATCTGCGGCATTGACCTGGTGCGGGACTCAAAGACAGGCGAGTTCCTGGTGCTGGAGGACAACGTCCGTACCCCGAGCGGCGTGTCGTATGTGCTGGAGAACCGGCAAGTCATGATGCGCACGTTTCCGGAGGCGTTCCAGTCGTATGAAGTGCGGCCGGTACATCACTATCCCACGGAGCTGTGCCGCATTTTGCGCACCTTGTCGCCGCGCGGTGAAGCCCACGCGCAAGTGGTGCTGCTCACGCCGGGCATCTACAACAGCGCGTACTTCGAGCACAGCTTCCTGGCGCAGCAGATGGGCGTGGAGCTGGTGGAAGGCCGCGACCTGATCGTCGATGCCGGCGTGGTGTACATGAAGACCATCCATGGACTGCAGCGGGTGGACGTGATTTACCGCCGCGTGGATGACGATTTCCTTGACCCATTGGTGTTCCGGCCGGATTCGCTGATGGGCATTCCCGGCCTGATGGGCGCGTACCGCGCGGGCAACGTGGCGCTGGCCAATGCCGTGGGCAATGGCGTTGCCGACGACAAAGCGGTATGCGCCTACGTGCCTGACTTCATCCGCTTCTATCTCGGCGAAGAGCCGATCCTGGGCACGGTGGAAACGTATCTATGTTCGCGCCCTAACGATCTGCGGTATGTTCTGGAGCACCTGCCGGAGATGGTGGTGAAGGCGGTGGGCGAGTCAGGCGGCTACGGGATGCTGATCGGCCCGGCATCGGACAAAAAGACCATAGAGATTTTCCGCCAGAAGGTGCAGGAGGACCCGCGCAACTACATCGCGCAGCCGGTGGTGGGACTGTCGCGGGTGCCGTCGTATGACACGGCGTCGAGCCGCATGGCGGGACGGCACGTGGACCTGCGGCCCTACTGCCTGTATGACGGCCAGTCGGTGACCATCATTCCGGGCGGCTTGACGCGGGTAGCGCTGCAACCGGGATCTCTGGTGGTGAACTCGTCGCAGGGCGGCGGCAGCAAAGACACCTGGGTGCTACGGGAGGACGCGTGAGCACAGTCATGCTGTCGCGGATCGCGGACTCGCTGTTCTGGCTGGCGCGCTACATGGAGCGCGCGGAGGACACGGCGCGCATCCTCGACGTGAATTACCATATGCTGCTGGAGCAGACGGCCACACCCTACCGGCTGCGCTGGGACCCGCTGATCATCATGGCGGGCGAGCAGGAGCGCTTTGCCCAGTTCTACGAGGAAGCCAACGCGCAGACGGTGTATGAGTTTCTCGCTTTTCGGCCCGATAATCCCAACTCCATCGTGCAGTGCATCACCCGAGCGCGGGAAAACGCGCGCACCATCCGCGACCGCATTTCACGGGAGATGTGGGAGGACATCAACGGGCTGTACCACTCAGTAACACGGTTCGATCCGGCGGAACAGATTTCCAGTGGACCGCACCGCTTCTGCGACGCGGTCAAGTTCGGCAGCCACCGTTTTTTCGGCGTGACCGACGCCACCCTGCCGCACGATGAAGGATGGGACTTCCTGAAGATTGGCTGGTCGCTGGAGCGGGCGGAAATGACGGCGCGGCTGGTGGACTTGCAGTTCCAGTCGCTGCTGGAAACGCCGCTGCTGTCAGGCACGGCAGACAATCACCAGTGGATGGCGGTACTGAAATCAGTGGGAGCCTACGAGGCATACCGGCGGCAGTACCACTCACCCATCGAGCCCGAGCGGGTGGCTGAGATGCTGATCCTGCACTCCAAGCACCCGCGCTCGATACGCTTCAGCATAACGGAGTTGCAATCGGGGCTGCGGGCCATCAGCGGCAGCGGGCCAGGTACTTATGCCAACGAGGCCGAGCGATTGACGGGAAGAGTGCTGGAAGGGCTGAGGTATGACACAGTGCAGGACGTCTTTCGTCAGGGATTGCACAGCTACCTCGCCGACCTGCTAGGAAATTGCCGCCTGATCGGCGAAGACATTGCCCGCAGCTACTTCTATTACGGAGCCGGCGCATGAACCGCTATCACCTCTTGCACGTGACGGAGTTTGTGTACGACGGGCCGGTCTCGGAGAGCTACAACGAGGTGCGGCTGCGCCCGATACACGACGACAACCAGAGCTGCCTGTCGTTCCGCCTGACGACGCATCCGGCGGCGCCGACGTTTTCCTACCGGGACGCGCTGGGCAACTGGGTACACCAGGTCAACATTTTGCCGGAACATAGCAAACTGCGCGTCCAGGCAGAGTCGGTGGTACTGGCGCACGAGGTGCCGCCGGTCAGCAGTTGGATGCTGCTCAGCGAATTGGAAGAGCGACACGAAGAGTTGCAGGAAGAGTTCTACGACATGTTGGCGCCGAGCAAGTTTGTACCCCATCTGCCGGACCTGGTATCGCTGACCACCGCTGCCGAGACGATGTCGGATGGCACGGTCGCAGGCTTTGCACAGACCGCGTCCGACCTGATTCACGAGCGGTTTCAATATGTGAAGGGCGCGACCCACGTGAACTCATCGATAGCAGACTCACTGAAGATGGGGGCAGGGGTTTGCCAGGACTTCGCTCACTTGCTGCTGGGGGTGCTTCGCATGCGCGGCATTCCGGCGCGCTATGTCTCGGGCTACCTGGTGCCGCAAAACGAGAACAATCCAGAGGCCAAGTTGGAAGAAGTGATCGGCGGGCAGGCCTCGCATGCCTGGGCGGAGGCCTACATACCTGATTCCGGCTGGACGCCGCTGGATCCCACGCTGGGCAAACCCGTAGGCATGCGCCACGTGCGGATCGCGTACGGACGCGACTATTCCGATGTCGCACCCGTACGGGGGGTGTACAAGGGACACGCCGGACAAAGGCTCTCGGTGGATGTGAGCGTGCGGCCGGCGATAGACGATGCCGGGCACGAAACGCTGGCGGAATCGGCGGCGATTCCGACCGAGCCGGAGCCGATTGAGCCGAGAGCTCAACAGGGCGGACAACAATAGCCCAGTTGTCAGCTTTCAGTTGTCAGTTGTCAGAAAGAACATGCCTTCCGGATGGGACCCAGCCCGCAAAAAATCTCGCCTCTGTGACGAACTGCGTCCAGCTGAGGTGACATCGATCACGCGTCGCTGCTCATCGACTACGCTGCTTTTCCCTTGAGCACGCGGTAGAGAGCCAGAAGCATAATCGCGCCCAGTAGCGAGAGGATGAATCCCGGGGCGTCGCCGGGATGCCACCATCCGGCGAAGCGGCCGATCACCACGGCGATTAAAGCTCCGCCGACGCCCACGCCGGTGGTGGCCCAGAAACCAGTCGGGCCTCTGCCGGGCATCAATACACGCGCGGACAATCCAACAATCCATCCAATGGCTACGAGTGCGATCATCCGCAGCATGTCATCTCCCTCAGTGCCAAACTAGAGTTGCGAAGCGGCACGCCTGTTCCAGGGCAACCATGCCTTGAACCGACGTGCCGTTCGACTGCTCGACTACTTGGACTGTGCCTGCTGCTGGCCCGACAGAAACTGATCCACATTCACCTTGTCGACGAGCGACACGCCAGTGTCGACAAATCGCGGGAACGGCGAAAAGGAATCGGCCCCGTAATCCTTCTTGAGGTCGACCGGATAGTGATGAATGTCATCCAGCGCCTTGAGGCCATAGAACGTCATGGTGAAGGGCTTCTGGGCGATGGTGGAATCGATGACTCCGGCCTTCACGAGGTTGAGTGTGGCTTCGTCAGTGTCCATGGCGATGATGAGGCGGTCGCTGGCGTTGTTGCGCCTGACCGCTTCGGCGACGTCCTTACCAGCCGAAGCTTCGAGACAAACGAAGGCATCGATGTGCTCGACGCCTTTCTCGGTGAGCCAGTGCTGGGTGCGATCGAAAGCGTTGCCGGCATCGCCCTTGATGTTGAAGACCTCAACAACCTTGATGCCGGGATGGTCGGCGAAGACGTCCTTATAGCCTTTGAGCCGCTCATCGAGGTTAGTCTGCGGCATGGTATAGAACACGATGTTGCCCTTGCCGTGGAGTTTGTCGACGATGCGCTGTCCGCCCAGGCGGCCGGCCTGCAGGTTGTTGGTGCCGATGAAGTACAGCCGCTTGCTGGCCGGGGCGTCGGAATCCACGGTGATGACGGGGATGCCCGCGTCAATGGCACTGTCGATAGCCGGCTGCATCGTGGCCGTGTCGGCCACCGAAACCAGGATTCCGGCCGGCTTGAGGGCAACGGCGTCGCGGAACTCCTTCTCTTCGGCCTGCGGATCGTAGGTTTCGGGACCGCGAACATCGACCTTGACGCCGTACTGCGCACCCGCCTTGGCGAGACCGGCGGCGGCGGTGTGCCAGTAAGGCAACTTGGAGTTCACCGTAACCAGAATGTAGCGTTCGTTATTGTCGTGACGGGAACATCCAACCAGGAAAGACATCGTCACGGCCACCAGTAATAGAGCCAGAGCCTGTGCAATCCGTTTCATGGCCAACCTCCGTAGAGATGTGAATGCGGCACTGCGTTTCCGCCGCAACTTGGGCAATGCCAATATATCGCAGCGCGAGACGCCGTCGTGCCGGATTTTACGCCCCATGGGACGGCGTGCAAAGGCGGACGGGCGGCTGCGGCCAACGGCCGTCTCGGAGGCCAGAGGGCAGCCGCCCGACGGGGCGTAGTTCGGGAACGGCGCATCGTAACCAGAAAGTTAATAGAGGAATGTGCTGGCCGGAGTTCCGGCGCTACGTTACAATTGCCTCTCGCATTGTCAACCTGTTTTTTGGTATAAGCTGGTTAGGCACAAGCGAAATCGATTTTGCCGCGCGGAAACTGCGCGACATAAATCTGTTGATGCGGGAATTGTCGCCGTCCGCGTGCTGGAAGTGCAGTCGGGCGTTCCGGGATGCAATGGGGATCGAGGGACGGCCCTATCAAATTCTTCGGTTGGGTTAGCAAGAACTAAGGCTTTGGAGGCCAACGAACTATGCGTACCAGTTTCGCAACCAAATTTCTGAGCATTGCGATGATGCTGCTCACTCCTGCGGCAATGCTTATGGCTGAAACCGGCAACACCATGCTCTATGCGTCGGGCAACGTAATGCTGAACGGCAAGGAAGTCGCTCGCTCGGCCTCCGTCGCGACCGGCGACAAGATTGAAACGGCTGGCGCCACCGCAACGGCGGTGAGCTCGGACGGTTCAAAGGTAACGGTCAATCCTTATTCCGCGGTGCGTTACGAAAATACCGGCGTTAACGTGGTCAAGGGCACGGCTGCCGTCAGCACGACCGACGGTCTGCCGGCGCAGGCGGCCCAGGTCACCGTGACGCCCAAGGACAAGGCTGCGACCTACGAGATCGCACGCCTGAATAACAATGTTGTCATCACCAGCCACACCGGCGCCCTGATGGTCACCGAGGCTGGGAAGACGACCGAAATGGATGCAGGCACCTCGAGCTCGGTCCCGGCCGAACCGACCCCCGCCGCCGCTCCGGCGCCGCTTCCAGCTCCGCAGGCCGCCCCGGTGTTCCCGGGCAGCACTCTAACCGGCAAGCAAGTCTTCGCCATTGGAGCCGTAGTGAGTGGCGCCATCGTTGCCGTTGCCCTGTGGGCCGGTATGTCGCCATCGTCCTACCCCCCGGTCAGCGCTGCGCGGACTTCGAGCGCACAGGCGCGGGCGGTACATGTGGGAAGCGGTATGGCTCGGGTGCTCCAGGTTGCCAAGATTGCAGCCACGCCCGTGCTAACCGGCGTAGCCAACTCGGCGCGGACGAGCGCGCAAGCGCGCACCGTGTCGGTGCAGCATCGCAATATCCGCGCGGGCCACTAGTCGGCGGAGTTCCACGCGCGTTACAGATCAGAAGACCCGTCCCGCGACGGGTCTTTTGTCTTTCCGCGGTAAAAAGCAGATATGCCATGCCTCCGCGCATGTCACATCCAATCGCGCCTTGCATGTGCTAACCTCAAGGCGTCGGGACGGACGCTTATGCTCCGGTGGCCTCATTTCGCGGTTGTCTTGTTTCTCCTTTCCTGTGCCAGCCTGGCAGACAACGTAACATTTCTGCGTCTTGACAGGACGATCGTGGAACAGCGCGTCCAGCAGCCGCCGCCGACCGCGGAAGAACGCGCCACCAGGCTGCGCGTCATGTTCGAAAAGGCCGGGTGCGCGAAGCGGGACATTCAGGTGCAAACGGTTCCCGAGCAGTCGCTTCCCAATGTCATCTGCACGCTTCCGGGCACGGATTACGGCACCATCCTCGTCACGGCGCGACTGGATTACGATGGGCGAGCCGAGGAAGGCCCGGTAGGCTGGGGCGGCGTGGCGATGTTGCCTTTGCTGGCCGAGTCAATGAACTCAACCGTCCACCGACATACGCTGGTATTCGCGGCACTGTCCGGCGAGAACCAGGCCGGCGCGGCGTTTTTCTGGAAGAGCCTGAGTGATGCCGCGCGACGCGAATATCGCGGCGTCGTCGACCTGGACCATCTTGGGCGCACCGCAGCGGCTTTCGCGCCTGCCTCCAACGGCGCCACGATGGCGCGCATCCTGCCCGCCGCCGCGCGGGCGTTGCAGTTTCGCCCGGAACCGCAGGCGATCGACGAGGTTCCCTACAGCAATGCCTCGTTTTTTGAGCACGCGCATGTTCCGGCGATCACCATCTACTCCCCAGCGTACGCGACGAACGGGACAGAGCCGGAGGCGACCCCCAAGGTACAAACGGTTCTGCCGGGCAACGGACACGAGCCCCCCGCAACCACGACGCGAACTTTTTCGGTGCGGACCAATCTCGATCCAGCCGTATATAACCAGACCTACAATCTGCTGTGCGTGTACCTGTTGTTCCTGGATCGCGGCCTGGGCGCCAGCAAGCATCCGGCGCCGGAAGTGCAGATGGCCAAAGAGGAGCCTCCGGCAGTGAAACCCGCCGAAGCCATCGCGCCCGCGCCAGCCACACCGGCTCCGGCTCCAACTCCGGCGGCGGCTCCAGCGACGGTGGCAAGGAACGTCAACACCGCGCCGCCGATGATTCCTGTGGCGCAGCAGGCGGCCAGCCCGTCGCCCGGAGCAACCATCCGGGTCAACACGCGCTTGGTGCAGTTTGACGTCGTCGTCACCGACTCCCAGGGCCGTCCGGTGAAAGACCTGAAAGCCTCGGACTTTGTGGTACTGCAGGACGGCAAGTCGCAGTCCATCGCCGCCTTCGAGATGCACACGCCGCAGGCGGCCGCGGCGCCCGCGCCGCAAAACGTGGCCGCAGCGCTGCCTGCGAACTCCTTTAGTAACGCACCGACGAGCGCTCCGCAGGGCAGTTGGACGGTTATCCTGTTCGACCTGCTGAATACTGCGACGCCGGACCAGTCGTATGCCCGCAATCAGCTGTTGCAGTTGCTGCGTTCGCTGCCGAAGGGGCAGCCGGTAGCATTGTTTGTGCTCACCCGCCAGCTCGAGATGGTGCAGGGTTTCACGCAGGACCCCGAGGAACTGATCCGGCGGGCAGAAATGCTGCAACCGTCGAAGTCGCAGGACTTAACCACCATGGCGCAACGGGAGCGCGACACTGGGCGGATCGTCAGCACGGCACAGCAGGCTGTTGCCAGTTCTGCCGCGCCGGCCGGTGCTGCCGCCTACAACACCGACTCCCTGGCTTATGGGCAGGCCTCGCGTATCTCGCAGAATTACAACGACCATGAGGCCTTCCAGAACTCCGATCGCGCGCTGTTCACGCTGGCCGCGATGAAAGGCATGGCGCGGGCGGTCTCCGGCTATCCCGGACGCAAGAACCTGATCTGGCTGTCGGGCAGCTTCCCGGTGGACATCGAGCCCGACCCTGCTTCCGACGATCCCTTCCGCAACGTGCGCAGCTTCGCAGACGACATTCGCACCACCTCGTCACTGCTGGCAACTTCGCGCGTGGCGGTTTACCCAGTCGACGTGCGCGGGCTGCAGATGAAGGGCATCGACATCAGCATGGCCGCCTCGGAAACCCAGTTCATGAACGATCCCGCGCCGGGCACCGCTCCGCGGGTGGTTGCGTCCTCTGCCAGCAGCCTCGGCAATACGCTGAACGCACAGACCACGGAGTTGGCCAACGACCGGGCCACAATGCAGAACATGGCCCAACAGACTGGTGGCGAGGCGTTCGTCAATACCAATGACCTGAAGCGCGTCATCAACCGCAGCCTGGAAGACGGGTCCACCTATTACACACTGGCCTACACTCCGCCGAAGGCAGAAGAGGGCGGCTATCACAAGGTCCAGGTGCAGGTGCCAAACAAGAATTGGAAGCTGGCGTATAGGCGCGGCTACTACAGCATTCCGCCGGTGACGGCTTCGGGCGCAGTGGGCACCGCAGCATTGCGCACCGCCCTGCAGCCGGGCATGCCGCCAGCGACTTCGATGCTGCTGACGGCTTCGCTTGCGTTGCCCAACGAGAAGCGCAAGGAAGTGCAGGTCAACTACATCATCAACAGCAACGGCATTGACTTCACCGACGAGCCCGACAACAAGAAGCGCGCCCAGATTGACTGCATGGTGATCGCCTTCGACAGCTCGGGCAAAGAAGTCGCTCACGCCTCCGACACGCTGGATGCCACGCTTCCGGCCAATGCCTACGCCGCCGTGATGGCCTACGGACTTCCCGCGCACCAACTCATCTCTCTGCCACCGGGACGCTATAACCTGCGCATCGGCATCATGGACCGCGCCACCCAGCAGATCGGCACGGTGGACGCTCCGCTCGAAGTGCCGGCGCTGGCGGTGGCACAGCGGTAGGGCCGCGAAAAAAAGATCTGACTCTGACTGTTAGTCGTCTTCCGCTTCCCGCAGCTCGGCTTTCATCTCCAGATTGCGGATGAGGCGGTGGAGGTAGTTGGGGTGGACGCCGAGGATCTTCGCTGCGTCGGTGTAGCTGCCGTTGGCTTCGGCGAGGGCATCACGGATGAGGCGCTTCTTCAGCTCAGTGATGGCGGCATGGTACTTGGTTCCGTCTGACTTGCTGGCCGGCTGTTCCAGCAGCGCTTCGGGCAGGTCCTCGGGTCGAATCTCATCGGATGCGCCCAGCACGATTGCGTGTTCGATTGCGTTCTCCAACTCACGAATGTTGCCAGGCCAGTCGTAGTTCATCAGCAGCGCTCGCGCTTCCGAGGTGATGCCCTTGAACGGACGGTTGCACTTCTGCGCGTACTTGGCGGCGAAGTAGATCGCCAGCAGCGGAATATCTTCACGATGCTTGCGCAGGGGCGGCACAGCGACAGAGACAACGTTCAGACGATAAAAGAGGTCCTGGCGAAATTCGCCGCTCTTGATCGCAGCTTCGAGGTCTTTATTGGTGGCAGCCAGAACGCGTGCATGCAGCTTGACCGGCCGGGTTCCGCCCACGCGCTCGAACTCGCGCTGTTGCAGAACACGCAGCAGCTTCGCCTGCATGGTGGGCGCGAGCTCTCCGATTTCATCGAGCAGAATGGTTCCGTCTTCGGCGACCTCGAGCTTGCCCTTCTTCATCGCAACGGCGCCGGTGAACGAGCCTTTTTCATGACCGAAGAGTTCGCTCTCCAGCAGCGCGTCAGGAATCGCGGCACAGTTGATGGCGACGAACGGCTTGTCAGCGCGGGGGCTGGCGGCATGAATGGCGCGCGACACCACTTCCTTACCCGTGCCGCTTTCGCCGCGGATGAGCACGGTGCTGTCGCCCATCGCGACCTTGTTAATCATGGCTGCCAGCAGACGCATGGCTTTGCCGTCACCCACCATGCCTTCGAGGGGGGCGAGTTCCGTACGTAGACGCTGGTTCTCGGCTTTCAGGGATTCCAGGGCCAGCAGGTTTTCGAGGGTAACGGCGGCGATGCTGGCGGCAGAGTTCAGGAAGTGAATATGGTCGTCGCCGAACTTCTGGTCCCCGCCCGACGAGCAGAGGTACAGCACGCCGACCGTTCGCTGCACGCCGAGTAACGGGACGCAGATGGCGTTCTGTGCATCCGATCCGGCGCTTTCTTCGGAGGCGACGGCGGACTGCTCCCACAGGGCGCGCTGCACCATTTCGCGCGAAACCGCCACGGCAGGCGAGGTTCCGTTGTTGCGGTCGTAGGCAACGATGGACTCGGGATCGTCTTCGGGCTGGTCGATGAGAAGGATTGCGCCAACCTGGGCGGGAACCACTTCGAATATGCACTCCAGCAGCCGGCGCTGAAGTTCGCCGCTTTCGCGGATCGAATTGATGGTTTGCGAGATCTTGACGAGCGCGTTCAGGTCCCGCGCCATGCGGCCTATGTCGGTGGGATGGGCGAGCCAGGCACGCGACTCCCCCAGCTTGATGGTCTTGAGAATGTCGGAAGAACCCGCCTTGCCGGAATACACCTGGCTTAACGACGATGGGGAAACGCCCTCGGTGAGATAGATGAGTTCGCAAAGCCCAACGCGCAGCACGTCGCCGTGCACCAGGACACGCTGACTTATCGGAATTCCGTTGACCAGCGTGCCATTGTGGCTTTCGAGATCGGTTACCCGGGCCTGGCCGTCTGCCCACTCAACCACGCAATGTTTGCGGGAAACGGCCGAGTCGGAAGGGGCAATGGTGTTCGAAGCATCACGTCCAATCGACAAGCGACCGCGGTCGAGGTGGTACTCCTTGCCTTTCAGCGCGCCGGAAATCGCGACAATGCGGGGTTCCATATCGGCTAGGGATACTAGTCTAGCGTAGTTCAAGTCGTTGTGTTGTAGGTCAGAAGCCGGAGACCGCAGTTGCTAGCTTGCCAGGGTAGGCGAGGATTGCCGGTGACTATCGGCTCTTCTTGACCAGAAGATCCTCTCCCAGTGGCACGGAGGTGAGGACGTTGACAATCGTCGCGGCTGCATCACCATCGCCGTATGGATTCTGCATTCCTGCCAGAGATCGGCGAAACTCCGCGCTACTCGCGATTGCAACCTTGGCGAGGATGTCGGCCTTTTCGGGCGCGGCGTCGAGGATGTTGCGGGCGCGCTCTCTTCCCTGCTGCCGCATGCCGATGTTGACGGTGGGCAGCGCGAAGGAAGGAGTCTCCATGATGCCGCTGGACGAGTTGCCGATCATGAGCCCGACGTTTCGCAGCAGGCTCCAATAGGTAAGCGCAGGAAGATTTGTGAATACGTGCGCGGCGGCCTTCTCTGTCTGGAACTGCCGCGTGCGCGCGATTAGTGCTCGGCTGCCGGCATCGGCGTTGGGGTAGCAGAAGACGATCTGGCCGGAAAGTTCCAGCAGTGCGGCGAAAAGCTCGTCGGCCTCGCGGGTGGTGTCGCGGGCGATGGTGACAGGATGAAAAGCGACGACGGTCGTGGGTTGGTGCAGGTCAATGTTGAGCTGCGATTCAAGTTGCTCGCGCGTGTACAGTGCGTCGCGCCGCAGGTGGTCAATGGATGGAGCGCCAGCCCGGTGCACCCGCCATTCCTCTTCGCCCAGGGCGATGACGCGCTCGCGTGCAGCGATAGTCGAGGTGAAGTGGACATGGGCCATCTTGGTGAGGGCGTTGCGAACGGCATCATCGATGGCGCCTTCGCTGACTTCTCCGCCCTCGATGTGGGCTATAGGAATGCGCAGCGCCAGCGCGACCGAGGCGGGCGCCAGCATCTCGTAGCGGTCGGCGATGAGCAGCAGCAGGTCGGGGCGCATCTGCCCAAGGCAGTCGGCCAGGCTGAGCGTGGCTACTCCGATGGTCTTGGCCATGCCGACATCGGTGTCTGAGCTGAGCAGACATTCGATGCGGGCGGCGATAGTAAAGCCATCGCGCTCAATCTCGCCTACGGTGGCGCCGAACTCAGGGGAAAGGTGCGAGCCCATGACTATCAGCTTGAGATCGACTTCCGGGTGGCGCGAGAGATCGTGCAGAGGCCAGTAAAGGTGGCTATAGTCAGCTCGGGAGGTGGTGACGACGGCGATAGTGCGCTTCATCTACGTGGCCGCCGTTTCTATCTGCGCGCGCAGATAGGCGCTGGGCTGATACTCGGGGACCAGTCGCGCCAGCGTGGTGAGCATCCTGGTAAGGTCGCGTTCTTCGAGCGCTGTGTAGAGTTCCACCAATCCGGCGTCGAGCTTGGGAGAGGGCAGAGCGGGGCTTTGCACCCACCGCAGCCCATTGGCTGTATCGCCAACAACGGTCTCGTTCGCGCCGATAAACTCTTCCTGCATCTTGTCGCCGGGACGCAGGCCGGTAAAGCTGAGCTGAACACCGTGTGCGTCAGCCTGCTGGATGAGGTAGCGCGCGAGATCGGCAATCTTCACTGGCTCACCCATGACTGGTATAGCGATGGCGGGTTCCAACGGGCAACAAGCCAGGGCTGCCAGAATGCGGCCCACGGTCGCCTCCATCGTGAGGAAATACCGCTCGACATCGGGATCGGTGACGGTCACGGGCCCACCGCGCGCAATCTGTTCGAGGAAGAGCGGCACCACACTTCCCTCGGAGCCCAGGACATTACCCAGTCGAATCGAGGTCATGCGGGTGTGAAAGCTATCCATGCCCTGCAAGACCATCTCGGCCAGCCGCTTCGAGGCGCCCATGATGCTGAGCGGGTTCACCGACTTGTCGGTGGAGATCATGATGAACCGCTCCGCCGCGAACTCGCGCGCCACAGTCGCCACGATCGAAGTGCCGAAGACATTATTCTCAACTACAGCGAAGGGGTTCATCTCGCCCAGAGGGACGTGCTTGAGCGCCGCGGCATGGTAGACGATTTGCGGACGGAAGCGCGCGAACAGTTCGCGCACGCAACGTCCGTCGGCCACTGAGCCAAGCGCGGGCACAATCGTCGCAGGTCCGGCCAGCGAAGACAGGTCGCGGTGGATGTAGTAGAGGTTCTGCTCGGAGGAGTCGAGCAGGACGAGCGTGCGGGGCCGCAGACGGTGGATGGCCTTGCACAGGGCGGCACCGATCGAACCGCCCGCACCGGTCACGAGAACATCGCGGCCACAATGCAGCGCTTCGCGCTCCGCACCGTCACCCGGTTCGGCCGTACTCGGGAACAGGCCTTCCCACCGAATGTCATCGAGCCTGAGAGTCATGCGGGATCCATCATCCTTAATTATAGGGAGCACGGCGGCTAGCGAGACTCCGCCTGAAGTCGCACCGCCTCTTCGCGAATGCGTCGCCAAGCAGACTCGACGTGACGCATCTGCGTGTTGGTTTGCCCGACGCAGAAACGCAAAACCAGGCGGCCACTCAGTTTCGTGTGCGTCAAATACAGGTCGCCACTCTGGTTGAGGCGGTCCATCAGCTGCCGGTTTTGCTCGTCGCTGCCGCGATAGCGGAAGCACACAAGGTTGAGGGGAACCGGAGCTACCACTTCGAAGCGCTCATCGCCGCGCACCCACTCGGCAAATTCCTGCGCCATGGCGACGTGCTGGCGAACGTGATATTGCAGTCCCTCCACGCCATAGTGGCGAATTACGAACCAGAGTTTCAGCGAGCGGAAGCGCCGGCCCAGCGGAATCTGCCAGTCGCGATAGTCAAACACCGCACCCGACTCGGTGGCCTGATTCTTAAGATACTCGGGCAGGATACTTAGCGTCTTAATCAGCGCCGTCCGATCGGCGACATAGAAACAGTCGCAGTCGAAGTTGGTGAACATCCATTTGTGGGGATTGAAGCAGTAGCTATCGGCGTGCTCGACGCCGCTCTGGAAGTGGCGGAATTCCGGGCACAGCGCTGCTGTTCCCGACATGGCCGCATCGACGTGAAACCATAGACCGTAGCGGCGGCAGATTTCGGCGATCTCAGGCAGGGGGTCCATGGCGTTGGAAGAGGTGGTGCCCACGGTTCCGCAGACAAAAAATGGAGTTAGTCCAGCGTGCCGGTCTTGTTCGATCTGGGCCGCAAGCGCCTGTGGATTCATTGCGTAGTTCGCGTCCACTTCCACCAGTCGAATGTTGTTCCGGCCAATGCCTGACACCATCGCCGCTTTCTCCAGCGACGAGTGCGCTTGTGTCGAGGTGTAGGCCACGAGCCCGGCAGCCAGCCCTTCCAGGTTCGAGGCATAGTTGGTAGCGCGTTCGCGGGCAGCCAGCATGGCGCAGAGGGTTGCGCTCGAAGCCGTGTCTTGAATCACCCCACCACCGCTGCTGGACGACAGAAACTTCTCCGGCAGACCGAGCATGCCCACCAGCCAATCGAGGACATGGGTCTCCAGTTCGGTACAGGCCGGACTGGTGGCCCAGAGCATTCCCTGCACGCCTAATGCGGAAGAGAGTAAGTCTCCGAGGATGGCCGGCCCGGAAGCGTTAGCCGGAAAAAAAGCATGGAACTTGGGCGACTGCCAGTGGGTCACGCCCGGTAGGATGATGCGGTCCATGTCGGCCAGGAGGCGGTCGAACTCCTCGCCCTGCGGCGGAGGTGTTGCGGGAAGATGCTGCCGAACTTCGCCGGCCCCCGCCTTCGACAAAACCGGTAGAGTCTCGATCCGCTCGTAATAGTCAGCAACCCAATCCACCACCTGCTTACCGTAGCGCCGAAACTGAGTGGGGGTCATATGAAATTGGTTTTCGTGGGACATTGGTTCTTCCTCGACTCAAGTAGAAGACTGGATCGCCAGCTCATTCCACCGTACAAGCCGGGTCGTTTGGTTGCAAGCTGCACTCGTAGAGGAATGCCGCCAGCTGGTAAAAACTTCATTGCACGATGGGTAGTCTCGCGCCAACCCATCCCGGATAGAGTTGCCAGAGTCATTAATTACCCATTAAGCAGCCCTTGCTCGCGGCTAGCCAAGCTAGACTTGAGCCTGATAGACTGAACCTCGCACGTAACTAACGTAAAGGGTGAAACATGGACATTCAACAGATTCTCTCGGACCTCAGAAGTGAGCGTGATCGGATCGATGCGGCAATTCAGGCACTAGAAGGTGGTAGAAAAGGACGTGGGCCGGGACGACCGGTAGGTTCAGGCAAGAAGCGCCGTACAATGAGTCCTGCGGCCCGTAAGCGCATTTCTGAGATGATGAAGATTCGCTGGGCGGAAAGAAAGAAGAAGGCAAAGGCTGCCGCCAAGAACGCGTAGCCAGCGGTTTACCGAAGCGCACGTTCGATCTGCCACTTGTGCCCTGCATAAGTGGCTTTTGATTTTTGCCATCCCAAGCGGCCGAAATCCAGAGCCAAACCGCCAGCCTTGCTATCGAAGTGACCGTGCCTAAGATGCTAACTGTCCAGCGACCGGTGTTCGGGTCGAGGCGGGCTTGGGACCCCGTTTGCGGACCAAGGCTACCCGGATGTGATCCAACAACTGCGCCGCATTGCAGTTCGACCGGGAGAGCAGAATGTCGGCCAGCAATCCATCCGGGCAGGCGCCAGTGGCGCCCTTAAAGACGATGGCCGGGGTCGTGGGTGAGATGGACTTGAGCTGGTCCACCAGCCGGCCGCCATCGGGCTTGAGCATCGGAAGATCAGCCAGTACCAGGTCAATCCCTCCCGCCTGCATCGCGGCGACGGCGAGGTTGGGGTTAGAGCAGGCCACCACGCGGTAACCGCGTGTCTCCAGCATCACCTTGTGGATGGAAAGCGAGCGTTCGTCTTCGTCCACACAAAGAATCGTGCGTTTGGGCTTCATCGAGCAACCTGTTGCGCCTTCACGGAATTGGCTACCCACCTGCGCCCTGCAAACCTGATCGGAGAGCGGGGTGCGGCAGATTCCTGAGGAGCTTTTCTAATTTTTAGCGCCAGAGCAAGAGCGTTATCGGATAGTACGGCTGGGCCTCATGGTTGTAAAGTACCGCAGAGATCAAATCGCCAGTGCCGGGCTGCGGAAAAATGAGCACTGTGAACGCAGCATGAATGCACATCGAACGACAGATCGGTACGGGCAAACTCTACGATGCTCAATGCGTTGCAGCCTGCACAGAATATCCGCAGCTAATTCACACCGTTACTCTTCCATTAACAACCTGGACCACGTGTCCACCAACGCGCACATTTGTGACCGTTTCGCCGCGCTTTTCGGCGCGAATGTAGATCGAACTCGGGCGCCGAGTTTCAATTCCCTGCTCGATTAAGCCCTGCTTGTCCGATTGCAGCACACCATTCTGCACTGCCCAGGCGGCGCAGCACCCAGCGGCAGAGCCGGTGGCCGGGTCTTCGCCGTTGTAGAAAATCATGCGGGCGTGCAGGGTCGCGTTCGGGTTCACGGTGTCACGGCAGATGAAGTAGAAGAAGCTGTTTTCGCCGAGACTGCGCAGGTAGCTCTCCATCTGATGCCAGCTCACCTGCAGGTTCTGCAGCGTGGCCAATGAGCGGAAGGGAACCATGGTGAACCACATGCCGGTGGAAACAGATTGAATCGGTAGATTTTCATCCAGCTCGGACGTTGGGATTCCCAACACCCTGGCAACCTCCGCATGGGGGTGCACCTTACCGAATTGCGGATCCACCTGGCGCATTTCGCCAAAGAGTTGGCCGGCACGTTGCTCGAATCGGACCGGCACGTTGCCGACTTTCAGGTCGAGGACGATTTCGTCCGCTGGCTCCTGCTGATACAAGCACCACGCGGTGCCCAACGTCGGGTGCCCGGCGAACGGCAGCTCTTCGTTGACCGTGAAGATGCGGACCTTGTGGCCTTCGCGCTGCTCGATCTCCGGCTCACGCGGAAAGAGGAAGGTGGTTTCGCTAAGGTTGGTTTCCCGCGCCAACTTCTGCATCTCGTCGTCGCGCAGGCCACGAGCATCGAGAAAAACGGCAAGTTGGTTGCCCTCGAGCGGGGTACTGGTGAAGACGTCGACTTGAACAAACGAAAATGTGCGGATGGCCATAGCGAAACTCCCGTGTCCAAACTATCTGCATTCACGCGGAGGGCTGTCAAATGGCTGTCGACGGCGGGATGGCGTTTACAATGACGACAGCCGAACTGGGGCCTGCGGAAGCGAAGGGGGTCCGGTGACTCTCCCGGTCTTCAAAACCGGCGATCGGCATCTTCGATGTCGTTGGTGCGTTCGACTCGCACACGCTTCCGCCACAATTCCTGCACGCCGTGCTTCACAGCTCAGTTCCAGCGAAACCACTTCAGCGCGATCACGAACGACAGCCCGCCCCACACGGCCATCACCGCCAGCGGCGCCCATTGCGAACCAAGGCTCGCGCCCTGCAGAATGATGGCGCGCAGCGCGTCGTTCAGTGCGGTCAGCGGCAGCGCCTTGATGAGCGGCTGAATGATTTGCGGGAATCGCTCGTACGAGAAGAACACGCCCGAGAAGATCCACATCGGCATCATGACCACGTTGATCAGTCCGCTGACGGTCTCGATTTTTTGCGCGCGGCTGGCGGTGAGCAGGCCGACGCCTCCGAAGGAGATGGCACCGAGGGCGGCAACGAAAAGTATGGCCAGCAGAGAGCCTTCGACCTTCATGTGAAAGGCCAGCACGCCAAAGCCCAGCAATAGCGCGACTTCTATGATCATCAGCACCAGGCGGCTGCTGCCCAGTGCGAGCAGAAAATCGGTGCGCCGCATCGGAGAGGCAATGAACCGCTTCAGCAGCTTGCGCTGGCGCATGTCCACCACGGCAAAGCCGATGCCCCACATGCCCGAGTTCATCAGGTTCATGCCCAAAAGGCCGGGGATAAGGAAGTCGATGTAGCGCGCGCCAGGCTCACTGCTCTTGGTGGCCTCTTCCTGTACCGCGCTGGTGCGGCCGGCGGCGGTTTGTAGTGCATCGTCCACCTGCGAGCGCGCCAGCACGCTCTCCGGCCGCGCTGGATCGTAACGGTAGTGCAGTTCGCTGCCATCGAAAGTCACCACCAGCGAATACTGGCCGAGGCGGAAGCGGTCGAGCGCCGTCTTCTCGTCGAGCACGTCGGCCTGGATGGCGCTCTTCGCCGGCGAGCGCTGCAGCAGGTCAATCACTGTTTGCGCATGCGAGTTGTCGACCACGGCGATGGGCGTGATATCGGCCGGCTTGTCGCGAAAGGCGATGCCCAGACCGAGCGCCAGCAACAGTGGAAACACGAACACCCAGAAGATGACTTCAGGCTCGCGCCAGAGTTCCTTCATGCGCGCGCGGAGGATGGCGCGGTACCCCGCCCAGCGGCCGTTCTTCGCGACGACTTGTAGATCGGGCTGCGCCATCACTCCTCCCTCAAATGTCGTCCGGTGAGATGCACAAACACGTCTTCGAGACTTGCCTGGCGCGTGGTGAGATGCGCCAGTTGTGCATTCTGCCGTTGCACGGCGTCGAGCAGCGCCGGAATGGTGTGGTGCGGCTCATCCACCTGCAAGGCAAAGAAGCCGTCTTCGCTGCGTACCTTTTGCACACCCGGCAGCCGCTCCCACACTTCGTCGCCTCCGTCGTTGCCACCGTTGATCGCAAACTCGACCACGTGATGTCCGCTGAGTCCGGCGATCAGCTCGGCAGGCGTGCCGCTGGCGATAATTTTGCCGTGATCGATAATGGCCAGCCGGTCGCACAGGCGTTCGGCCTCGTCCATGTAATGGGTGGTGAGCAACACCGTGCCCCGGCGCTGCTGAAACTGACGCACGATCTCCCACAGCTGGCGGCGGCTCTGCGGGTCGAGCCCGGTGGTCGGCTCGTCGAGAAAGAGAATCTTGGGATTGCCCACCAGTGCAGTCGCCACCGCCAGCCGCTGCTTCTGCCCTCCCGACAGCTTGCCTACCATGGCGTCGGCCTTCTCGGTTAGCGACATCTCTTCGAGAACGTTCTGCACCGACGCCGGCTGATGATAGAAGCTGGCGAATAGCGACACTGTTTCCCGCACGGTTAGCTTCTCGGAGAGCCGCGTCTCCTGCAGCGAGATGCCCAGCAGCTCGCGAAGTTCGCGCTCGTGCCCCGCCCAGGTCATGCCGAGGATTTCGACCTCGCCCGACGTGGGTTCCAGCAGGCCTTCGAGGATTTCGATAGTCGTAGTTTTGCCCGCGCCGTTGGGACCGAGCAGCCCGAAACACTCGCCTGCCTCGATGGTGAGGTCGAGTCCGCGCACCGCCTCGACCTTGCCGTCGTAGGTCTTCTTCAACTCGCGGCACCGGATAGCGGTTTCCATATCGTGCATCATACCCAAACACGATTGCGGATGTTTGAAAGTGAGAACGACTAGAACAGCTTCTTCGAATCCAGAAGGATGGTGACCGGCCCCTGGTTCACCAGTTCGACTTCCATCATTTCCTGGAAGCGCCCGGTTTCGCAGGGCAAGCCGAGGGCGCGGATGCGTTCGACAAAAAGCTCGTACAGTTCGCGTGCGCGCTCGGGCCGCGCCGCCTCGTCAAACGAGGGACGCTTGCCCTTGCGAGCGTCGCCGAACAACGTAAATTGCGAGACGGCAAGCACCGCGCCGCCGATATCAACGACGCTGCGGTTCATCTTGCCGGCATCGTCTTCAAAGATGCGCAGGCCCGCCACCTTTTCCGCAAGGTAGGCGGCGTCGGTCTCGGAATCTGTGTGGGTGACGCCCAGCAGGACCAGCAGACCCATCCCCTATTTTCCCGGTGAATTCGCCGTTGACCTTCACCGACGCCCGGCTCACGCGCTGTACGACCGCCCGCATGACAGGGTTGTATCACACCGCCGCGGGCGAATCGGTGGCGGCCGCCAATGCTTGCGCCATGCTGCGGAAGATGTTCTCTTCGCCAAGAACGCCGAGCATCCCAGCACGCTCCAGCGTATCGCGCACCGGATCGCGCACCCCGGCGAGCACCAGGCGCCGGCCGTGTTTCACCGAACTGGCGTGCAGTTGCGCCAGCACGTCCATCGCGGTGACGTCGATCATGGTGACGGGCGCCAGGTTGACTATGACGCAGCGCAGCGGCGCGGGCGCCTGCCTGATCAGTCGCTTGGCGTGATCGCGTATGCCGTCGGCGTTGGCAAAAAACCAGATGCGATCAATCCGCAACATGAGCACGCCGCGAAATTGTTCGGCGTCGGGATGGCGTTCAATATCGGCGAACTCGCCGGTGGCTCGCAGCCGGCCCAAAACCACCACCTGCGGCATCACCAGAAAACGCATCAACGTGATCAGGGTAAGGATCACTGCCAGCAGCAGGCCATCGAGGATGTCGAACGCAACGACGCCGGCAATGGCCACCAAAGCGGAGCGAAACTCCGTGGCCGAAACGAGGCGGAAATGCCAGACCGTGCGGTAGTCCAGCAAGTGCCAGACGGCATGAATCACGATGGCGGCGAGCACCGCTTCCGGCAAATGGTAGAACCAGCCGGTCAGAAACAGAAGGGTCAGAGCGACGGCGGCGGAAGCGGTAATCGCCGAAACCTGGGTCTGCGCGCCGTTGGCATCGTTGGCGGCGGTGCCGGAAGTGCCACCCCCCACCTGCATCCCGCGGAAGATCGCTGAAGTAGCATTCGCCAGACCCAGGGCGCGAAGCTCCTGATTCGCGTCTACCTCGTAGCCGTTCTTGCTCGCGAAAGTACGCGCCGCGCCCATCGATTCGGCAAACAGCACTAGCACCAGGCCAACCGCGGCGGGCGCGGCTTGCAACCAATCAGCCCAGCTCAGCACAGGGAATCCCGGCATCGGCAAGCCGCTGGGAATCGCACCGACGATGTGCACTCCGTGGTTGTGCAGTTCGAGGGTTCGCGAAATCGCGATCCCCGCAACCAGCACCACCAGCGCGCCGGGAATCCTCGGAAGCCAGCGATCCACGGCGACCAGCACAGCCAGCGCGGCGAATCCTGTTACCACGGTCCAGACGTTGGCTTCGCCGGCGTGACGTAAAGTGTGCAAGAGCTGCTCATACGCATGCCCCTTGCCCGGCATTATGCCCAGCAGCTTCGGGAGCTGCTTAATCACGATGCTGAGGGCCACGCCAAACACAAATCCCTTCAGCACCGGCTTGGAAATGAAGTCTGAAATAAAGCCGAGCTTTAGAATGCCCGCGAGCAGAAAAAGGCCGCCCAGAACCAACGTGACCGCGGAGGCTAGCATCAAGAACTTGCCGGGGTCGGAGGCGGCCAGCGGCGCGACCGTTGCGGCCAGAATTGCCGAAGAAGCCGACGTGGGCGAGACGACCAACTGCCGGCTTGAGCCAAAGATCGCATACGCCAGCAGGCCAAAAACCGTCGCATACAAACCGGCTTGCGGAGGCAGTCCGGCAATTCCGGCGTAGCCCATCGCCTCGGGAATCAGCAGCCCAGCGAGGGCAACACCCGCGATCACGTCGGGACGAAGTTCAGCCCGACGGTAGCTCGGCAACCACTCGGAGACGGGAATCAGCTTCACGGAATTTGGCGCACCAGCACAGTCTTACCGAAGAAGTATAGGCGAGCGAACCAAGACGCTCACCACGAAGTCGCGCGAGGGCATTACTTTTCGCATCGGCTTACGTTTTTCATCCCCCGGAGAACTCTGTACAATTCATCAATTCCTTGTTCGCAAGAGTCGGGAGAACCCATGACACATGTGTTTGGCCGGGCGGCACGCCGCCTACCCCTGCTTTCCATGGTGTTGGCAATGGCCGCCATATTGGCCGCGCAACAGCCTGCCAGCTATTCTGCCACGCACAGCGGCAAGAACGAGTTTGTCCTCAAAAACGCCACAGTGCTGACGACGACCCACGGCCGCATCGAACACGGTAGTGTGTACGTCAAAGACGGCAAGATCGTTGCCTTCGGCGCCAACGTCTCCGCTCCTTCAACGGCAACCGTAATCGACGTTGACGGCAAGTACGTGACGCCCGGCATCATCGACCCCCACTCCCACATGGCACTCGATGGCGACGTGAATGAAGCCACCAGCCCGGTGGTTCCGCAGATGATGATGAAAGACGCCTTCGATTACAACGACAAGGCCATCTATCGCGCGTTGGCCGGCGGCGTCACCTCATCTCTCTTGCTGCACGGCTCCGCCGACATGATTGGCGGCCAAGCAGTCGTCATCAAGAACAAGTACGGCCTCGACCGCGACCAGATGCTCTTTCCCGGCGCGCCGCAATCCATCAAGTTCGCCAGCGGCGAGAACCCCAAGCGCGTCTTCGGCGAGCGCAAACAGGTGCCCTCGACCCGCATGGGCAACTTCGAGGTGATGCGCGAGGCGTTCACCCAGGCCAAGGACTATGAGCGCCAATGGGACGAGTACAACGAGAAGGTCAAGAAGGGCGACAAGACCGCGACTCCTCCCAAGAAAGACCTGAAGCTGGATGCGCTCGTGCAAGTACTGCAGGGCAAGATGCTGGTGCAGATCCACTGCTACCGTGCCGACGAGTTCCTCACCGAGATCGCCATCGCCAACGAATTCGGATACAAGATACGGGCCTTCCATCATGCGCTGGAAGCGTACAAGGTGCCTGAGGCCTTGGCCAAGAACGACATCGCCATTGCGACCTTCGCTGACTGGTGGGGCTTTAAATACGAAGCCTGGGACGCCATCCCCTGGAACGCGGTCATGGCCATGCGAGCCGGCGTGCGCGTCGCCATCAAGAGCGATAGCGAGGACTACATGCGTCGCTTGAACCAGGAGGCCGCCAAGACCATGCGTTACGGCGGGGCCACCGAAGACGAAGCCATGAAGATGTTGACCATCAATCCGGCGTGGATCATGGGCATCGAAGACAAAACCGGCTCCATCGACATTGGCAAGGACGCCGACCTCGTTTTGTGGGACGGCTATCCGCTGTCGAGTTACGGCGTTCCCGCCAAAGTCTGGATTGATGGTGATTTGTATTTCGACCGCAGCCTTCCCGGCCTCGGCATGCCGAACTTCCAGGAGGGAGAATAATGGCTAAAACCACGGCACGAACCGCGCTTTTCGTTCTCCTTCTGTTGGCCGCTGCGACCGCGCAACAAAAGCCCGCCGCTCCCGCGAAAGCAGCGCCGCTGGATCCCAACAAACCCATCGTAATTACCGGCGGCAAGCTGCTGACCATCACGCACGGCACCATCGACAACGGCGTGCTGGTCATCGAAAACGGCAAGATCGCCGCGGTCGGCGCGGCGGGCTCCGTCAAGGTTCCGGCCAACGCTCAGGTCCTCGACGCCAAGGGAATGACCGTCTATCCCGGGCTGATCGACTCGGAATCCCACCTGGGTCTCACCGAGATCGAGGCTGACAAGATGACCAACGACCTCGTCGAACCCAGCGACGAGATCATGCCGCACATGCACGTGGCTGATGCGTTCCATGCCGAGTCGGCGCTCATTCCCGTCGCCCGCTACAACGGCATCACCAACGCAATTGTCGCCCCCGACAGCCGCGACACCCTGCCCGGGCAGGACGCGTTCATCCAACTCGCCGGGGCCGACGCCACGCAGATGCTGCTGGTGCGCGACATCGCCATGCCGCTGAACTTCACGGGCCGCCAGCGCCGCAATGAGTCGTTCGCCAGTGCGTAGTATCCGCAGACCCGCATGGGCATGGCCGCCCAGATGCGGCAGGCCTTCACCGACGCGCAGGGCTACGCCGCCAAGTGGGAGGAATACAACAAGAAGAAAGCATCGACTAAGGCAGGCGAAACTCCGCCCTCTCCTCCGTCGCGCGACCTGAAGCTGGAGGCGCTGCTTCCCTACCTCGACGGCAAGAAGCCGGTCATCGTCAAGGCCGAAGAGCCGAATGACGTAGAAACCGCCTACGCTCTGGCGCAGGAGTTCAAGCTGCACGTGATCCTCAACGGGCTGACCCACTCGCAGGCGATTTACGACAAGATCGCCCAGTGGAAGGTGCCGGTCATTCTGGGCTCCATCTATGACGATCCCAAGGAATGGCAACGCTATGACACCGTGTACAAGATGCCGGGAGAATTGTCGAAGCTAGGGGTGAAGATCGCCTTCGCCTCGTTCGACGCGCACCAGGTCCGCAACCTGCCCTACGCCGCCGGATTCGCCGTCGCCTTCGGCCTGCCGTACGACGAAGCCATGAAGGCGCTGACTCTGTATCCGGCGCAGATCTGGGGCGTAGACGACCAACTCGGCTCGCTCGACGTCGGCAAGACCGCCAACGTCGTCATCGCCAGCGGCGATCCGCTCGATGTGAAGACCGTGGTAGAACGTGTCTTTATTCAGGGGAAAGACATCCCGATGGTCAACCGGCAAACCGAGCTGCGGGACCGGTACTCGAAGCCGCGATGAGTCATTTTTGGCCGCCGGGATGCCCCCTGTGGACCAGCGGCCCTTCCCGCGTTGACCGTTGTAAAGTCCAGCGTTTAGGATGAATCGGGCATCTTAATATCCCAACCTCAGGGAGGCAGTGCGGCTGCACGGCCTTCTGCGGGGGAATTGTATTTCTTTACAGGGATTCCCGCCAGTCAGTACACTTACCAGTTTGCGTTGTCCGCCGCGGCGGACAACAGGAGAACCAACCCATGGCATCAGTGGAAGAACGGGTAAAACAGATCATCGTGGAACAGTTGGGCGTGGACGAAGCCGAAGTCACCGCCAAGGCTTCTTTTGTGGACGACCTCGGCGCCGATTCGCTCGACACCGTCGAGCTGGTCATGGCCTTTGAAGAGGCCTTCGAGGTGGAGATTCCCGACGAGGAAGCGGAGAAGATCCGTACCGTGCAGGACGCCGTCTCGTACATCGAGGCGCACGCCAAAGCGAAGTAGTCACCCCAACACAGCAGGCCGCGTCGTAGCGCAATTCGCCGGCGGTCATGGCGATGCGAAAAGGAGCCGGCAGACTTTATGGCATCAGTGGAAGATCGGGTTAAACAAATCATCGTGGAACAGTTGGGCGTGGACGAAGCCGAAGTCACCGCCAACGCGTCGTTTGTCGACGACCTCGGCGCCGATTCGCTCGACACCGTCGAACTGGTCATGGCCTTTGAGGAGGCCTTCGGCATCGAGATCCCCGACGAACAGGCGGAGAAGATCCGCACCGTCAAGGACGCGGTCGACTACATCAACGCCCACGCGAAAGGAAATTAGCTTGGCTCGTCGCGTTGTCGTAACGGGAGTCGGGCTGATTTGCGGCGTCGGTAATAACGCAGACGAAGTCTGGCAGGCATTGCTTGCCGGCAAGAGCGGCGTCGGGCAGCATTACCGGTTTTGACGCTTCGCTGTTTGCCTGCCGCATCGCCGCCGAAGTCAAGAACTTCGACCCCTTGCAATTCGTCGAGAAGAAGGAAGCCCGCAAGATGGGCCGCTTCATTCATCTCGCCATCGCCGCCGCGGACGAGGCGCTGAAGTCGGCCAACTACAAGGTCGAGAACGAAGAGATGGCCGAGCGCACCGGCGTCGACATCGGCTCGGGTATCGGCGGTTTCGACATCATCGAGCGCGAGCACTACAACCTCATCAGCGGCGGCCCGCGCAAGATCTCGCCGTTCTTTATTCCCGCTGCCATCGTGAACCTGGCGGCCGGACAAGTCAGCATTCGGCACAACGCCAAGGGACCAAACGAGGCCACCTGCACGGCCTGCACCACCAGCGCGCACTCCATCGGCGACGCCGCGCGCATCATCAAGTATGGCGACGCAGACGTGATGATTGCCGGCGGCTCGGAAGCGGCCATCACTCCCATGGGCGTGGGCGGATTCGCGGCCATGCGCGCGCTTTCGACCCGCAATGACGATCCCGAGCACGCCAGCCGTCCCTGGGACAAGGACCGCGACGGCTTCGTGATCGGCGAAGGCGCGGGCATCCTTATTCTGGAAGAACTGGAGCACGCCAAGCAACGCGGCGCCGAGATTCTCGCCGAAGTGGCGGGCTACGGCATGAGCGCCGACGCCAACCACATCACCCAACCCGCCGAAAACGGCGAAGGCGGCTTCCGCGTGATGCGCAACGCCATGCGCGATGCCGGCATCGAGCCCGCACAGGTCGGCTACGTCAATGCCCACGGCACCTCCACTCCGCTCGGCGACGAACTGGAAGCCATGGCCATCAAGCGGGCCTTTGGCGATCACGCCTACAAGATGGCGGTCAGTTCGACCAAGTCCATGACCGGACATCTGCTGGGCGGCGCCGGCGGTCTGGAAGCCGGCATCACCGTGCTGGCGCTGCGCGACCAGATCGTTCCTCCGACCATGAACCTTGAGCACCCAGGCGAAGGCTGCGATCTCGACTTCGTGCCCAACACGCCACGTAAGGTAGCCATGGAGTATGCCATGTCGAACTCCTTCGGCTTCGGCGGCACCAACGGATGTCTTGTCTTCCGGCGGTGGACGGAGTAGAGTTCCGCCAGTGTTTCTGGTGATGAAAAGCGGTGCGCGATAGCGCACCGCTTTTTGTCGCGCGCTGGCGCGACCGCAGCAGTTCAGATTGGCGCTTGATCCAGCGAGGAGATGAACTGGATCCCCGGTACCGACTTTGAGTGAAGTCGGGCGTCGTTCGTAATAAACAAATCCGTGCCCGCTGAGCCTGCGCAAGCCAACTGCACCGCGTCTGGTGCTCGCAACCCGCGGTCACTTCGAAGCGATGCGTACAGTCGCGCAGCTTCTGTGTCAAATGCAATCAACAACGAAGTGGTCGTTATGGCGTTTTCGTACCCGACGGCAGAGATCGGCGTTTCCTGCTTCCGTAGGTTTTACCAGTATTTCGCCAAGGGTCAGCGTAGAGGTGAGCAACTGGTCCCCCCGAACGAGCATGTTAGTTCGCAATCGCCGCGCTTTTCGAGAAAACTCTCCATACTCCTCGAACAGATAGATGTAGACGTTGGTGTCCCAAAAAATGCGGCTCATTACCATCCCTCGCGCAGTCGCTTGACGTAGGCGTCCGCGTGTTCCGATTTCCAAAGTTCTCGGCCAGTCCCAACGAGATCCAGGAGAGGATCGGATTGCGATGCCGCGCGGGCGGCGTGTTCAGACCATTGCTTGTACCACTCGATGAGCCCACGGTAGCGCCTCGGTAGGTCCTCCGGCGAAGGTGTTACTTTTGAATTCTCACGGTTCGGATGATATGGATCACCCTTTCTGTACAGACGCCGTCGACCATCGCTCGTTTCAATCAGCATGCGGTAGCGGCCGGGATTTGGCGGGCGATTTGCCACGCAGTGCTGCACCACATGTACGTAAACACCAGGCCGCAACGGCTTGACTAACCCTTCGCGCTGCACTCGGTCAACAATTTCCTCGATGGAAAAGCCGGTTCGCTCCGGGTGCTCTCGATGGAGTAACGCCGTGGCAACCCAGACCTCATCAGCAACCTTTACGTGTGTAGCGCGACAGAACAGGCATTCGGTACCTCCTATTTGTAACTGAGATACTCTCTACCTATGTTACCAAGTCTTTTAGTAATGTCAAAGAAGTAGTTCCTGCGCTTGGGGTCGCGAAAGGCGATATGTCGGGAACTCAGTTCAAGGAATTTCGGCGCCAGCGCTTCTTATTCGCCTACTTCTTCGGCGGCTCCCATAATTCAATCCGGTTGCCCTCCGGGTCCGTGATCCAGCCGAACTTGCCGTACTCCATCCTCTCCACCTTGGGATCGACGTTCACCCCTTCAGCCTTGAGCGCCTCCAGCAGAGAGTCAAGATCATCGACGATGTAATTCAGCATCTGTGCCTGGCTTCCCGGGCCGAAATACTTTGTGTTCTGCGGAAACATGGACCACACCGTCATTCCGGTCTTCTCCGGGTCGTCCGCGTAGCGCCAGTGAAACATTGCGCCCCCGGCGTCGGCCTTGGCCTTGATGCCGAGGTGCTTCTCGTACCACGCGTACTGCGCCTTGGGATCGTTCGCCTTGAGGAAGATTCCACCCAGTCCCGTTACTCGCTGCATGTCTGCTCCTTTTTGCTTGGTTCGGCTCGGTTTGGGGCCTGCTTCCGAGACCACGTAGATGTATCGCAGCAATCCGCTGCCGGTGTTGATGACGTCGTGCTCGGTGCCGGGCGGCGAGTAGGCCGCCGCCGCCGGGCTGATGTCCATGCGCGTGCCGTTGGCCAGCACCATCTGGCCCGCGCCTTCGAGCACGATGACCATTTCTTCGTGGTCCTCGGTGCTGTGTTTGCCAACCGACTTTCCGGGCTCCAGCACGACCAGGCCTGACTTCATGCCCGCGCTCCCCGGAGGCCCGCTCAACAACTCCTGGTAGCCGGCGACTTTCTGTTGCAGGGGAACAGCTTTTGCCGCGGGCTTGTTACTCTGGGCCATAGCTAGGCCCGTGACCGCACACAATCCCGCCAGCATGAGGCTGGCACAAATTTCGATTCGGCGCATCGGAACTCCACCCCTTGGACGATCAACTTGCAAGGGATTGTAAACTGTCGCGGAGGCTTGCGCCCGCCCTGATGAAGTACTACCCTCAGGGCAAGCACCGGGGTAGCGAACCGTTGTTCAGCTTGAGTTTCGTCCTCATTCTCGCCGGGTTGTTATTTGGCGCGGCCACCGCACTCATAGCCTTTGTCGGCCTGCTCGGCGCCTGGTTCCATCGCTCGCTCGGAGCGCCGTTGCCGCTGCCCACGCTCAGTCGCGCATCTGACCGCCGCATCACCCTGTGGGTCGGTATCGGTGGATTTCTGCTCTGGGCCGGAGTCTTCCTCATCAGCCTGCGTGCGGGCCAGTAGCCCAGCCCCAAATTCTCCCATTTTGGGAAATCTGGTTACTAAAGTTTTTCCGCCCCGCTGATTTCTCGTGACTCGCGCCTGCCCTCAGGATTAACAGTAATATTGGGTGTTTTTGCCCTGAAAGCCCGGCTCACGCCGTCGACAGTCGGCTAAGTTCTTTGAAATCTATTATGTACGCCTAAGCACAATAGAATCTGGGTGCTGCACTGGTATTGCCATGCAAGTCGCAGATTCTAAAAGAGGGTGAGGGGAGGGGGTACGGATTCCTGTCGGCTAATTCGTCCATCTGACGAATGTAGCTGTCGGCGTCGAACTTCTTGCGCGCCGCGTCGCCCGACATCCAGCGAATGGTCCCGAAGATAGGACGGTCGAACCATGGCCGGTCGAACTTCCCGCCCATCGCCCACGCCACGCCGGCATATCCATCGGGATCGCGCCCGTCGAGAAAGTATTTGTCGTTGAGATAAAGCGCGGTCTGCCACGCCACCGCGGGCGAAGGACTCCATTCCAGGATTTTTTTCGCCCAGTACATGCGCATGTAGTTGTGCATCCATCCGGCGTGCAACATTTGCAGCTGCGCGGCGTTCCACAATTCGTCGTGCGTCTGCGCATGCTCGAATTGCTCGCGGGTATACAGCACCGGTCGCGGATCACTTGCGTGTGCGGCCAGCGTTCTGTGCGCCCAGTCCGGCGCGCATTCAATGGAATCGTAGAGCGGGTTGAAATGCACAAAGTTGATGGCCAACTCGCGCCACGTCAGCACCTGGTTGATGTAATCGTCTTTGGCCGCCTGTGGAGCGTCTGCCTTCAGCACGGCGTGTATCACCGTGTGCGGCCCGATCTGTCCGAAGTGAAGATACGGCGACAGCCGCGAAGTACCATCAATCTCGGGCTTGTTGTGGTTCTCCGGATAGGTTGCCAGCTTGTGCCGCACAAATTCATTGAGCAGCCGCAGCGCTTCGGTTGTGCCTCCACGAAACGAATCGACGGGGCCTACCGATCGATCGAGGTTCTTCCAACCTTCCGTGATGTCGGTAGTTGCCTCGTCGTGCCGGAACGCGGCCCCGGCGGGACGTTGCCACTGGACTTTGGCACGAGGGTTTCCCGCCAGCGGAAGAAACTGCTCCACCCGCTGCTGCAAGCGTGGACGGATGATTCGCGCCGCATACTGCTCCTTCTCCAGCAGCTTCGTGGGCACGATGACGTCGGCATCCACCGTCCACAGCGGAACACTCAACTTCTTGGCGGCACGCTCGCGCCAGCGGCGTGGTTCGCGCAGCGGGTTTTCGTCGCCGACCACCAGCGAGGCTTGCACCTCATCGCAAAAATCCACCAGCGAATGGTCGGGATAGCGCCGCAGCACAAATCCGATGCCCCGCTCCCGCGCGTGACGGGCGATGTCCGGAATTCCCTGTGCCAGAAACGCAAAGTGCCTCAGGTTTGCATCGGGATAGTACGGCACGGGGGCGAAGAAGATGACCACCGGCTGCCGCAGAGCGTTGGCGGCTTCCACCGCCACGTCAAGCGCCGGATTGTCCAGCGCACGCTGCGCGCGCTGCATCCAATACACGACGCAGTGCCCGCCCGGAGCAGGTTCGCCCGCATGGCGCACGGTCACACGAGGATCGGATCTGAGAGCTTCGAGTTTGGTCATTGATGTGCAGCCCTGTCAGGCTGCGTCTCAACGGCAATCATGCGGGCCGCTAAGTTCTAGATGCGGCGGATCCTGTGGAAAGTTCACTTCCCCGCTGCCAGCACCTCGTCGGCAATCGCCGCCGCCTCCACTGCCGGCCGCACTTCATGGACCCGCACGATATGCGCACCGTGCAGAATGCTGGCCACCATCGCGGCCAGCGATCCGTAAAGTCGGTCGCCCGCAGCAGCGTCTTCCCCGCCCCTCCGTTTTCCCACGCTGCGCCCGATGAACGATTTTCGTGAAGTGCCCGCCAGTATCGGAAACCCCAGCCGCTGCAGCCGCTCCAGTCCCGCCAGCAGCGGATAGTTTTCCTCGAAGTTCTTGCCGAAGCCGAAGCCGGGATCGAGCGCAATGCTCGCGCGCTTTACGCCGCTGTCGAGGGCAATCTGTGCGCGATTCGCCAGGTCGTGAGCTACCAGGGAAGCAATTTCCGGTTCGGGTGGAAGTTTGCGCCACTCAGCCGGCTTGCCGCGAGTGTGCATCAACACCACGCCGCCCTGCAACTCGGCACAAGTCTTCGCCATCCCCGTGTCCCACGCCAACGCGCTGACGTCGTTGACGATCTCCGCTCCGGCTTCGATTGCCCGCCGTGCAACTCCAGATTTGTAAGTGTCGATGGAGAGGATCGCGTCCGGCCGAACCCGCAGCACGCCTTCAAGAACGGGCATCACACGCCGCAGTTCCTCATCTTCGCTGACGACTGGCTTCTCACCGGAGCTGTCGGGCATCACGCGCGTTCCCGGGCGCGTGGATTCCCCGCCAATGTCCAGGATGTCAGCGCCTTCGTCCAGCAATTGCAGCGCGTGCGCCACCGCCCGCTGCGGGTCGAAAAACATTCCTCCGTCCGAAAACGAATCTGGCGTCACGTTCACGACGCCCATGACAAGGGTCCGCGCGCCGAGATCCAGCGCCCGCGAACGAAGCTGCCATCGGAGAGTGGCACGCATGTCGCGATTGTACTTTGTGCCGCCGACGATACATACCGAAGGCCTGGCCACGTCGTCCCCCGGTGCTAGAATTCGAGGGTACCTGCCTGTAGTCCTATGTACCGGGTCCGCCAAGCCGCTCCTATCGTCCTTCTGCTGGTGATGGCAGCGCATGCCTTGGCGGCGGCCGGCGCCAAGCGTCCCAGCAAACCCGCCGACGGCGGCAATCGCCTCAGTCGCGCCATCGACCAAATCCTCAGCGAACCCGATGTGGCCCGAGGCTTCTGGGGCATCGATGTCGTCTCCCTCGACACCGGCAACCGCCTTTATGCCCTGAACGAGGACAAGCTATTCACGCCCGCCTCGAACACCAAGCTGTTCACCACTGCGGCAGCCTTGGCCCTCATTGGCCCCGATTACCGTTTTAAGACGACGGTCGAAAGCATCGGCACCGTGGACAAATACGGCCGCCTGAATTCCGATCTCGTCGTCGTCGGCCGCGGCGACCCCAATCTCTCCGGCCGCACGCTGCCCTACTACCTGCACACCGAGCGCAAGACGCCGCCCATCCAGGTACTGATCGACCTTGCCGACCAACTGGTGGCCAAGGGACTCAAGTACGTGGACGGCGACGTGGTTGCCGACGACTCCTACTACGTTTTCGAGCGTTACGGCGAAGGCTGGTCGCAGGACGACCTGGCGTGGGAGTGGGGCGCTCCGGTTTCAGCACTCACCGTCAATGACAATGTCCTGTTCGTCAACATCATGCCCGCCGACCGGCCGGGCGAGCGCGCCTTCCTCAGCATCGCGCCCTTCCCCGAGTACTACCGCATCGACAACCGGGTCATGACCACGCCCCAGGGCACCGGACCGCACAAAATTTATATCAATCGTGAACCGGGCTCGAACCTGATCACCCTATGGGGCGACATTCCCCTCGATGACGCCGGAGCCAGCGAGTCGCTGGCGATTGATGACCCGGCCGACTTCACCGCCCGGCTGTTTCGTCAATTGCTGGAACAGCGCGGCGTCACTGTTTACGGCCGCCCGCGCACGCGTCACACCGAACTCGCTTCCATGCAGACGTTTAGCGTTACTTCGCTCGCCTCGGGCGGAGGCAGCGAATCACCCTTGCACAATGGGCCCAGCCTGACCGTGCTGGCCAGTCATGAGTCAGGTCCGATGTCCGACGATCTGCGCGTTATCAACAAGGTCAGTCAGAACCTTCATGCCGAACTCGCGCTGCGGCTGCTGGGCAAGGAGAAGGGCACGTCGGGTTCGATTGAAGGCGGCCTGGAGGTCATGCGCGGATTTCTCACTACCGCGGGCATCAAGCCGGAACAGTTCGCCTTCTATGACGGCTCCGGGCTGTCGCGGGAAAACCTGGTGACTCCGGCGGCCATCGTGCAACTGCTGCAATACGCCTACCACCAGCCTTGGGGCACTTTGTTTGCCGATACGCTTCCGGTTTCGGGCATTGACGGATCGCTTGCCGACCGCTTCAAGACTCCGCCGGAAAAAGGCGCCGTGCACGCCAAAACGGGTTCCCTCAACCACGTGAATGCGCTCTCCGGTTATGCAACCACTTTGACGGGCGAGAAAGTGGCCTTCTCCATCCTCGGCAACAACCACAACCTCACCAACAAGAAAGCGCTTGAAACCATCGACCGCATCGTCGACAAGATCGTCACCAACGGTCGCTAACGCCGGCGGGCGGCGCGTGCGCGTGTCGCAACCGCTCGCGCCGGTCCGGTCCCGGTGGGCGGCTTGCGCTCGCCGTCAAGCAATTGCTTCAGCACCAGCGCATTGTTCCGCTCCAGATTTTTTGATGCAAACAATAACGTTAGTCCTCTGCGCTTTCGCGCCATGTCGTAAAGCTGCTGCAATGCGGCGTGGGCCGCATCGTTGCTGAGCTCGCGCAGGTAGCGCTTGCGAAACTCGCTCCACTGCTCCGGACGAGCGTGATACCACTGGCGCAATTCATTCGACGGGGCGACGTCCTTCATCCACACATCGAGCGCGGCTGCTTCCTTGGTCAGGCCGCGCGGCCACAGCCGGTCCACCAACACCCGCGTGCCATCTCCTGCCACCGCCGGATCGTAAACGCGCTTGAGTCGCACCGTCATGTGAGGTGTATTCTAACTCTTGCGGTGGACTCATCGTCGTCACCGCACTGCAAGCGACTTCTCCGGGAAGGTTGTTTTGAACTCCAGGCTCGCTCTCATCACCTTCATTACAATCTTGGTCGGAATTCTGGCCGGCTGCGATGCCGAGCCCCGCAAAACCGATGCCGAATTAGGACTGACCCCACAGCAGGCCATGGGCCGCCGCGTGTACGACGCCCGCTGTGCCGAGTGCCATTACGCTTACAGCACTCGCGACCTGCGCGGGCCCAGCATGCATGGGCTTTTCAAGAGGCCGTTCATGTCCAGCGGCATCCCCGCCAATGACGACCGGGTCACCGACATCATCTTGATGGGCCGCGCCAAAATGCCCGGGTTCCAGCAGAAAATTTCTCCCCAGCAACTGGCCGACCTGCTCGCCTACCTGCACACGCTCTAATCCGCCGCAGCAACCCCGGCATCAGTTCCCGCATCGTACAATAGTTACAGCCCATGGCTACCGCTCCAGAGCTGATCCAGATTGACGTTGCGCCCCGTAAACCCGCCCCCAAGCCGGAGTGGCTGAAGGCGCGTGCGCCCATGGGCGAGAACTACCACGACCTGAAGGCCTTGGCGCGCAAGCTCGATCTGCACACTGTCTGCGAGTCGGCGCACTGCCCCAACATCGGCGAGTGCTGGAACCACCGCACAGCGACCTTCATGCTGCTGGGCAATGTCTGCACCCGGCGCTGCGGATTCTGTGCCGTGCCCAAGGGCCGTCCGGACGCCATCGACTTCGAAGAGCCCCTTCGTGTGGCCGAAGCCGTTGAAAACTCGGCCTCAAGTTCGCCGTCGTCACCAGCGTGAACCGCGACGACGACAACGTAGGCGGAGCGAGGGTTTTCGCCAACACCATAGCCGAAATTCGGAAACGCATGCCCGATTGCCGGGTTGAGGTCCTGATTCCTGACTTTCAGGGGCTGGATGAGCCACTACGCATCGTCATGGCTGCCCGGCCTGACATTCTGAACCACAACACCGAAACGGTTCCTCGTTTGTATCGCGTGGCCCGCTCCGGCGCCCGTTACGAACGCACCCTGCGCCTGCTCGAACAGGCGAAAGAGATGAACCCGGCCATCCCAACCAAGACAGGGGTCATGGTTGGGTTAGGCGAAAGTACCGACGAGTTGCTGGCCGTCTTCCGCGACCTCGCCGCCCGCAAGGTCGACATTCTCACCATCGGCCAGTATCTGCGGCCCTCCAAAGACCATTTGCCCGTGGCGCGACTCTACACGCCCGACGAGTTCCGCGTGTTGAAGACCGAATCCCTCAAGATGGGCTTCAAGCACGTCGAATCCGGTCCGCTGGTGCGTTCCAGCTATCACGCCCACGAACAGGCTGACGCTGGCACTATGGTTCGCCCCGTCTAGCCGTTCTCATCTCCCATTCATCATGCGTGCCGCAGCGATGCGATATCTTGGTAAGCCTGAGACTCGCTTCTTCTTGGAGGAATGGATGAACACTCGCCTGCTGGGCGGATTAGCAGTCGGAATTACAGCTGGGGTCCTCGCCGGAATGATCGGTGTCGGAGGCGGGCTGATTATCGTTCCTGCGCTCACTTACCTTTTCAAGCTGGACCAGCACACTGCTCAAGGCACTTCGCTGGCGGTGCTGCTCCCGCCCACAGGACTTCTGGCTTTTATCGAGTACTACAGGGCCGGCCATGTCGAAGTCGGCCTCGCGATCATGATCGCTGCAGGAGTACTCGCCGGTGGCTATTTTGGCGGCGCCTGGGCACAGCAGCTTTCCGGCCCCGTATTGCGTAGGATTTTCGCTTCAGTCATGCTGCTGGCGGCGATCAAGATGTTCACCGAAAAATAGCTCACGAACAAAGGAACTTTTTCAGTAGCCGCAGCACCGAAGCCGGTGCCTGCACCTCGAGTTCCACTAACCCTTCGCGATACTCGCGTGAAAGCACAACGGCTTTCGCGTCCAGCATCGACAGCGCCTTGCCTTCTGACTGCGGCACCACCAACCGCACTTGCCGTACCGGGTCCTGCTCCATCAACTCGTCAATCCGCTGCAGCAGCTGGTCAATGCCTGTGCCCCTTGCAGCCGACACATGAACTACGTTCTCCGAGTCGATCAGTCCGTCGCGCTTTTCCTCTGGCAGGAGATCCATCTTGTTCATCACGTACAAGCGCGGCTTGTCCTGCACCTCGAGCTCGCGCAGCACTTCTTCCACTTGGGCCTGTTGCTCGTCGGCCGTCGGACTGGTGACATCGGCCACGTGCAGCAGTAGCGTGGCCCGTTGCACTTCCTCCAGCGTGGCGCGGAACGCTGACACCAGCGTGTGCGGCAGGTGCCGGATGAATCCCACCGTGTCAGACAGCAACACTTCCCGCTTCGAGGGCAGCTTCACCTGCCGCAGTGTGGGGTCCAGGGTGGCGAACATTCGCGAGCTCTCCAGAACGCCCGCCCGCGTCAGAGCGTTAAACAGCGTTGACTTTCCTGCGTTCGTATAGCCCACCATCGCCACCACGGTCACCGGCACCGACTCCCGCCGCTGGCGCTGCTGTCCGCGAATCCGCCGCACGTTCTCCAGTTGCTCTTTGACGTGGCGGATGCGCCGGTAAATCTTGCGCCGGTCGGTCTCGAGCTGGGTTTCGCCGGGTCCGCGGGTACCGATGCCGCCGCCCAGTTGCGACATCTCCACCCCTCGCCCGGCCAGGCGCGGCAGTAGGTATTCCAACTGCGCCAGCTCCACCTGTAACTGTCCTTCCCGGGTACGCGCGTGGCGCGCGAAAATATCAAGGATGAGCTGCGTCCGGTCGATGACCCGCACATGCAGCGCGCGCTCCAGGTTGCGCTGTTGCGACGGCGTCAGCTCGTAGTCGAAGATGACCAGCTCCGGATCAACCGACGCCACCGCCCCCTTCAACTCGTCCACCTTGCCGCTGCCGATCAGCGTTGCCGAGTCGGGTCTCTGCCGCCGCTGCTGCATTTCTCCAGCGATGGCTGCCCCGGCGCTGGTGGCCAACTCGCGCAGCTCGGCCATCGATTCCTCGGCCGAGAACCTGTGGTGTTCGATTTCAGTGGCATGCAGCCGGGCATCAGCCACGGAGCGTGCGGCCCGGGCGCTGGGAGGAACTTTCCCCGCCGGCTGCCGCCGGTCGTTGGCAACCGATTCCTCGCTCCCGTCCGCTGCTCTTTCGTCTGCTGTTGGTTTGCGCGTGTCCCGGCCGCTCACGCCGCGCGAAAGAAACTCTACGCCCACCAGAAACACGCGTTCCGGCTCGCCGCCTCGATTGCGCCACGAGCGGTCGTCAGGTCGGGAATTCATACCCCCAGCGCGAGGAATACGTTAACTCTCCGCCGGGTGTGATGGTGCCGTCGAGCCGGCCGCGGCCGATGGTTCCCCGCCGGGCCGGGCCTCGGAGTGCCGCTCGGGTACGTGGGGACGTGACATGACCACCGTGGAAATCGCGTGCTTGAAAATCAGTTGCTCTTGATTGTTCGTGTCCAGCACCACCGAGTACTTGTCAAACGAGCGAATGCGGCCCGTCAGCTTCACACCGCTCAACAAGTAGATGGTGATGACCGATTTGTCCTTGCGAGCCGTGTTGAGAAACGAATCCTGAATATTCTGTGCTGGCTTGCTTTCCATGGAAGGTCCTCCTTGCAACCTGCAAAAACTACCCCAGACTTGGAAACCGTGGCTTCCTTTTCGGCCTCCAAGCCCGTTGGTAACAGCCTCTCCCGCTTCCGGCCACAGGAGGCCAGCTTCGGGAGGGTAAAATCCAGCAATCTTACGATAGTTCGCTAGCAGCGCAATTTCAACTAAAACCCGCACTTCGCAGGGTATTCTAGAGGTCGCCCCGCCGGCGTTTCTAGCCGGGGGTCGGCCATTCCGTCGCCACCGGCCAAACACCACGGAGACACCTTATGCTGCCTTCTTTGCTTGCCACGCTAACCCCTCCGCAAATCGAGTTCGTCGGTGGCGGTATTCTGGCGCTCATGTTGTTGCGCTGGATCCACACCGTCGCCGGAATACTCTGGGTCGGCTTGCTGTACTACCTCAACCTGGTCAGCGCCCCGTTCCTGCATGAACTCGACCCGCAAACCCGGGCCATGGTAGTTCCCAAGCTCATGCCCCGGGCCCTGTGGTGGTTCCGCTGGAGCTCGGTGGTGACCGTACTCGCCGGCATCGCGTACTGGATGCATATTGTCGGCACCGACGTCCGCAACGCCGTCGCGGCCGGCCAACCGGCGTCAGGTGGCATGATCACCGGCAGCTTCTTCCTCATCTGGACGCTGGCATTCGCCCTCGAAATGGGCCTCCTGATGTCGCCCGCCGAGTTCCTGCGTAAAGGCCCGGTCCTGGGTGTGCTCGTGACCGTAATCGTCCTGGCCGCGTCGTATTTGTTCCTTGGCCTCAACCAGCACGGCTGGGAGACCAACCGCGCCCTCACCATCGGCATCGGCGGAGGACTGGGCTGGTTCATGTTGATGAACGTCTGGGGCATCGTCTGGCGCATGCACAAGAAAATGATCCGCTGGTCGGAAGCTGCCGCCCGCGGTGAGGCCATGCCCGCCGAATTTCCCAAGGTGGCACGGTTGGCGTTTCTCTCCTCGCGGATCAACTTCTGGCTCTCGTTCCCCATGCTCTTCTTCATGGGAGCCGCCAGCCACTACATCCTTTTTACCGCCCGGTAAGCGGCGTAACTCCCCAAGCCATCGCTTCGCATTTGTACCGGTCGGGAGCGTGTGCCTCGACCTCCGCGGCCAACCGAGCCGGCCCGGATTTTTCCGCTAGAAATCACTTACCGCTGTGTTGATTTGCGAGTAAACTGCTGCCGCGGTATTTTCCAGGGTGTGAGGCTCAACATGAATATCAAGGCCGATTGGCTGGTGGTGGCCGGCTTCGTGATAGCCATATTCGGGTTCGCTCTCCGCATCATCATTATGATGCGGGCCAGCGACGCCCGGCCGGCAAATCTAACACCTCTGACAGGCGGTGCGCTGCTTCGTGACTTTCGAACGGTGAATTCGCACAGCAAACTTCCGTTGGTAATGTGGGCCTCGATCTCGGCTGGCCTGGTGCTGCTAATCGCCGGCGTCCTGCTGGAATTACGCTAGACCCGCTCTATCTTCAGTGCGCCGCAGGCTCATTACTGGCGGGAAACTTCATCAGCGTCCACGGCTTGGGCTTGGGCATCCCCGGCGGCATGTCCATGGCAAGCATTTTCATTTCAGCGGACTTCCCCGGCTCTTTCAGCCGCATCATGTATTGGTCTGTTTTCTTTGCATCCTCATACCTGACGGTAAGCAAGAGTCCATCGGGGTTGATCGTTGCCTCGGTAATTGCCTCTTTGACTTTTTCATCGCTGACCGACCTCAGATCTCCCTCGTCATTCAGTTCCAGATCATGCGGGTGCGTCAGCCAGCCCGTGAGTTGTTCGCCGTGGACCTCAAGTTGCAGGAGCAGCCACACTTTGCCGTCGAGTATCCCGATCCAGTCGCCGGCGTATTCGGCAAATGGAGATACCTGCTGCTTGGTTGCAGCCTTTGCGCCGCCGGGCGCAGGAGCCTGGCACCAACCAGCGAGCGAGGCGCTCAATATTGCGACGACAAAAAACATTCGTTTCATTGGGTGCTCCGTGTGGATGAACCGAATTTTACTCCGCGCCTGCATCGCGTGCCGGAGGACAAAAAGAACGGGGAACGCGGGCGCGTTCCCCAGTATGAGTACTACCGGCACGGCTTGGAAGTAACCGCACCGAGGGAGGAGCTTATTCGCCTACCGCTGTACCAAAATTGCTGCGGTCTCCCTTCAGAATGCGCGGCGGCGTGGCCTGCCGCACTCGCTCTTCCTGATGGCAGTTCCAGCACAGTGGCGCCATCTGATCCAGGGCCGAAGGAATCTCGTCCAGGTGCATGTCCCGCAACTCAAACAGCTTCTGCTTCTCGTTCAGCAGCGCCAGTCGGCTGCGGCGCCAGTCTGCCGGAGTCAGCTCGCGTTCGCAGATGGCACAGGTTTTGCCTTGGTACCACTTCTGCAGCAGTCGCTCGAGGTTCTCCGGCGTGGGATCGACCTGCGCCAGGCACTCCTGTCCGCAATCGCTCTTCTCGGGCCAACGCGAACACGATTGCAACCGCTCATGCTCCTCGCCGCGCAACGCCGTGCGGAAAGCATACTTGTTGTCCATCTCGACTGTGACCGGCTGATGGTTCTCCGGACAAACCACCGTGCGCCGCCCACGATTGCGAAAATAACTCTGCAGGCTGAAACCGACCGGAAGCCCTACGAGCACGATGGCCCCGATAATGAACAAAACTACAGGAAATACGCCAACCATAATGACACCTCCCACCCAGGGCAGTGGGTCTACGTCTTTACGTATATCTCGGATTGTCACCGCGACGCAGTGACCGCGAACACCCGCGCGTGTGATGCCCCAACGTGGCGCATGTCGGCAAGCGCTTGGAATGCCGTAGTCCCGCTCGATATAATCAGCGCACCCTCAATCCTGCCTCATGGGTGATCATGCTCTTTCGTAGCTCGTCGTTCCCTCGCATTCCTTTCCGTTCAGGGTCTCGCTGCTTCCTCGCTCTCTATGTCCTACTCGCGTTCGCCACTTCGTTCGGCGCACCTGGTTTGCTGGCCGCTGCTTCTTCTACCGGCGCCACGGCCCGCTTGACGTTGGACGAATTCTTCAGCGCCGTGGACTTCAGCGGCATCGCGCTCTCGCCCGACGGTCACATGGTTGCCATCGCCACCAGCCGCGCCGACTGGAATGCACAGCGCTTCCGCGAAGACCTCTGGCTCTGGCGCGACAGCGATGGGACGCTCATTCCGCTAACGCAATCCGGACACGACTCCGATCCCAAGTGGTCGCCCGATGGCAAGTGGATCGCCTTCCTCTCCGACCGCGACAGCGATGACTCCGCCGCGGACGACGATGACAAGGCCGACAAGGATGGGGTCGCCCACCTCTACCTCATCTCCGTAAGTGGAGGCGAAGCGTTTCCAGTCACTCGCGGAGCGGAAGACGTGCACACCTTCGCTTGGAGTCCAGACTCGCAGACCCTTTACTTCGCCACCCGTCAGCCTCTGACCTCAGAACAAAAGGACGAGCGCAAGGAAAAGTGGAAAGACGTCGTCCGCTATCGCGAGCAGGAGCGCGGCGACGTGATCTCGCGCATCGCCGTCGCGGAGGCCCTGAAGCGCCAAATCGAACTCGGAACGCAGGAAACCAAGAAGAGCAAAAAAGACAAGAAGAAGGAGCACGACCAGGAGACCGGCGAAACTCCCGGAGCTCAGGCTGTAGTCGCCTCGCCCTATCGCGTCAAGAGCATGGCAGTCTCGCCCGACGGCAGCCAACTGGCGTATTCCACCGACAGCGTCTCGCAGCGCTTCGAGGGCCTGAAGGAAGTCGAGATTTATGTTGCCGACACCAGCAAAACTGCTCCGCAAAACACCGCGCGGCAGCTCACGAACAATCAGGCGCTCGAAGGCGACGTGCAATGGTCACTCGACGGCAAGAACGTGTTCTTCACCGTCGAGCAGGGCTCGGTAGAGGGCAGCTATGCCGACCTCCAGCCGCGGGTGTACTCAGTTGACGTCGCCACTAGCCAACCTATCCGCTGGGCGCCCTCGTTCGAAGGTTCAATCTCGCAGTACGCGCTGACCGGCAAGGATGCGCTGATCGCCCCGGGAATGCTCGGCACCACAACCGGACTCTACCAGCAAGCTTCGCCCCAAGCGTCATTCCAGAAGCTCGAAGGGTGGCCGGGCACCTATGCTCACGTCGAGACCGCGGCCAACTCGGCACGCATCGCCTTTCCCTACTCCGAGGTCGACAAGCCCACCGAGGTTTACCTCGCCGAAAGCGCGGCCCAGCTGAACACAGCAAAACCCATCACGTCCTTCAACAAGCTCTTCACCGAGCGCGACTTGCCCAAGGGCAAACCTTTCCGCTGGACCTCCGACGACGGCACGCCCGTCGAGGGCTATTTGCTGTATCCTCCAGGCAGATTCGAGGCCAAGAACCTGCGCCTGTTTGTGCTCATCCACGGCGGCCCGATGGACGCCGACGGCAACTACTTCGGCGCCGACTGGTACAACTGGGGCATGTACGCCGCCAGCCAGGGATGGCTCGTCTTCCGTCCCAACTATCGCGGCTCGGCGGGTTACGGTGACAAGTTCGCGCTGGCGATCGTTCCCCACATCGTCTCGGCTCCGGGACGCGACATCCTCAGCGGGGTCGAGGCGCTCGTCAAAGCCGGCATCGCGAATCCCAAACAGATGACCATCGGCGGCTACAGCTACGGCGGTTACATGACCAACTGGCTCATCACCCAGACCGACGAGTTCAAGGCCGCTGTGACCGGCGCAGGCGCGGTGGAGCACATCGGAAACTGGGGCAACGACGACACCACTTACGATGACGCCTTCTTTCTCGGCGGCATGATGTGGGACCCGAAAGCCAGGCAGAACTACATCGACGAAGCAGCCATCTTCCAGTTCAACAAGGTGAAGACGCCGACGCACGTGGTTGCGGGCGGCAGCGATATCCGCGTCGCCGTCGCCGAAGACTACCTGCTGGAGCACGCGCTGCACAATCTGGGCATTCCCAGCTCGCTGCTGATCTTCCCCGACGAGGGCCACAATCTCAGCGAAAACCCGTGGCACGGCAAGATCAAAGTGCGCGAAGAGCTCAACTGGCTGGAAAAGTACTGCAACTGCCCAGCGAAATAAGCGCGGTCCGGGCCGCCCGCTTTAGCTAAACCTGCTTGACTTTCAGCGGGCCGCCCAACATACTTGCGCCGTTTAGGTTGCCCGCCGCGGCGGGCGAGGTGGCCCACATGCCCAAGAAGGCTGCTAAGAAAGCGGTGAAAAAGTCGATCGCTCGCCGCGCTGCGAAACCCGCCAAACCAGCGCCCAAGGCCAAGACCTCCAAGGCTTCTCCAAAAAAACTCGCTCCGAAAACCAAGACAGCCAAGCCCACACTGCGCTCCACCGCCCCTACCGCAATTCCCGACGACGGCCGTCTCACCTTCAACCACGCCATGATCTACGTGAAGGACGTCAACCGCGCGCTCGGCTTCTATCGTGACCTGCTGGGCTTCAAGCTCATCGAAGATTTTCGCTTCGACGGCACCCCCGTCTATGCGCGCCTCCGCGCTCCCGGCGGAGACGGCACCATCGCGCTGCACCAGGCCGGGCCGAGCCGTGTCGCTGGTGAGCGAAGGCGTGCGCCTCTACTTCGAGGTGCGCGACCTTGACGACTTCTGCCGCAAGCTCATGCGCAAGGGCTTCTACATCACCCAAATGCCCCGCATGATGGAATGGGGCTGGCGTCACGCCTACCTCAACGACCCCGACGGCCACGAAATCAGCCTCTACTGGGCGGGCGAGATGCGCTGGAAGAAGAGCATCATGCAGGCCGCCAAAGACGCGGCGAAGAGGTGAGGCTATCCAGCTTCTTGCGCTCGCCAGATCGTCACGCTCGTTAGAGATGTTCATCACAGTCCAAAAAGTACCGGCAGTGTCATCCTGAGCGGAGGCGGCGCGCATTTTGCGCCGCCGGAGTCGAAGGACCTGCCCTGAGCTTGCCGAAGGGACCCCTTTCGTGCGCACGAACCGTCGCCCCTTCCCTTCGCCATTCATCCTCTATCACCGGCATCCGCGACTTTCATCACATCACGGCATATCCCCGACGTGTCATCCTGAGCGGAGGCGGTCCCGCACTTTGCGGCCGCCGGAGTCGAAGGACCCCTTTGTTGCGATAGAAGCCTGGGCATGCGAGGAGAACGTTCCGATATTACGTCTACATCCTGGGGAGTTACTCGCGGCACGCTCTACATCGGCGTCACGGGCAACCTTCGCCGCCGCATCTGGCAACACAAGCAGCATGTGATTGAGGGTTTCACCGCTCAGTACGATGTCACGCGATTGCTCTACTTCGAGGTTTACCACGAGGTGACGAACGCAATCGCGCGCGAAAAACAACTGAAGGGTTGGGTTCGAAGGAAGAAGATCGCGCTCATTGAAAAGCAGAACCCTAAATGGGAGGACTTGAGCCGCGACTGGTACTCAGGGGATGAGCAGGAACTGCTGGCGAAGTTTCGCCAACCCGGAGAGCATCGCGAGTAAAAGGGGTCCTTCGACTCCGGCGGCAAGGCCGCCTCCGCTCAGGATGACACGGGTGGGGGAGTCTTCAAAGAGCCACACGGCCATGGAAGAGTCGCAGCTCTGGAATGGCATCCGTTGTCCAGATCAGCGTGGCGGACATAAAAGTAACACCTTTCCCTAAGAATTGAGTCACTCCTCCCCGACGCCGTCTGACGAGACTGCTAACAAAGATGACGACTGCCCCGCTCCACCGCGAGTGCTGCACAGAAATTGAGCTTGTTCTTCAGCAAATCGCAGAATACCCTGGTGCCCATGAGCTTAGAGCAGGTTGTCACGCTAATACACTCTTCCGCAGAAGATAAGTGGGCAAAAGAGAATGAGGCGGCCTTCAACTCGCTTTTCGGGGTCGAGGGGGGCAGGTATAGAAGCCAAGCCAAGGACACTCTCAGCCTTCGCGCGCCGGAAATGGATATGGAATCGAAGGTGCGGTTTGCGGCTTATATAGACTCGTCCAATCCCGACAAGGGAGCGTACGGAGGAATGTCTTTTGTGCTGTTCCCTGCACATAAGCAACCGTGCCTCGTGGGCCTTGTGGTCGGCACGCAAGGGCTATCGCCAGACGAAGCGACTCTTGGAAAACCGGGTCACGCCCGCAAATGTCAGGCGATTTGTGGGTGGCTGAATTCGAAATATGGGAAGGGCGCACTCGTGGCATGGGCAAAGCACGACCCAACGCGAACCGATATACCCATCCCTAAAGACCTAGCGACACAGTGGTCCACTTACCAATCTGCCTTCGCCAAGTATGGGAAATTCGTTTATGCGCTTTACGCACCAAACGAAGACCGTGAGGCAACGCGAGATGCTGTTGCCGCACTGCTCGACCTCTTTTTCGAAGAACGTCAGTGTGTCCCTCTGGCCGATTCTAAGGCCGACTACGAGCGGATTCGTTCTCAGTGGTTTCAGTATCTTCTGCCTGAGCTCAAATCCAGCGACGTGTCGGCCCTGCTGCAAGATAGGAAATACGTAATCATTCAAGGCCCACCAGGAACAGGCAAGACCAAGATGGCTCGGGATCTACTCAGGGTCGATTACAAAAACAATGGCAAGAGCATCCAGTTCCATCCAAGCACAACTTACGAGTCTTTTATCGGTGGCTTCGGCACCCACCCAGTCTGAATCTGACCTAGGCCTGCAATTTGCCCCTAAGCCCGGGACACTGATGGAGGCCGCAAGAGAAGCCGCAATGTGTAGCCTGGCCCCTTACCTGCTTCATATCGATGAAATTAACCGCGCGGACTTGGCGAAGGTGCTCGGCGAAGCGATTTATTTGCTGGAAGCTAAGGCTGAAGCTGAAGAAAAAGAACCGCGAGAGGATCACGCTCCAGTATGACTTTGGCGAGCCGTTCCATGACCGATTGTCGCTTCCTCCTAACCTCCACATTCTCGGTACGATGAATAGCGCCGACCGAAGCATTGCCATAGTGGACGTGGCAGTGAGGCGGCGATTCGGATTCGTTGAGCTCTGGCCTCACTTCGATGTGGTTAGGGAACGCGGTGGAAAGCTCACGCAAGAGGCATTTGAAAGGATCATCGAGATTTTCATTGAGCACGCAAGCGAAGATGCTTTTTCTCTCGTCCCGGGACACTCCTACTTCCTGGAGACGACGATACGGCGGCCCAGCGGAGGCTCAATACTGAACTTGTTCCGCTCTTGGAAGAGTATCTGTCACAGGGGTATGTCGGAGGCTTTGCGGAACCGATTAGGAGCTATCTCCAATGGCTGCGAAGCAAAAAGGGCTAGCTTCCGTTCGATCCTTTTGCCTGGAAGCCACGGACAATTCAGTGGCGATGCACAACGCTGTCGATTTCTTCGGCGTGCGCAATTTGTCGCGTGACCCAAACACCACGGCTGCACGACTTGCTGCTCAATTCGAAGAGCAGAATCGTCGAATCACGTCCCTTATGGATGTGCGATTTGATCGAGTATATGACGGAAGCGACGTGTGGCTCCAAGTAACGACGGGGAACACGGTTGGCGCTGTTCCGCTATATTCACCCTCTAGTGCCGTCCTGGATTATGGATTGGTTATCCAACCACGTTTTCCATGGCCCGGAATCGGTCCGATGCTCGCTGAAATGGGTTGGCGGATAGCGCCCGTCCCGCTGAAGTTGCCGCTGCTTAGACGTTCTGAGCGGAAAGTACCCCCGTGGGTGATCTCGTGCATGATTCTCGCGCGAATCAAAGCGCTGCTGGACGGAATGACCCGACGATTCGAACTATGCCGTGAAATAAGGTCCATCCCGCGAGGTGCAATTCACTGGCCTGAATATGCCGTGCAACACATGGCACGAGGGGCATTCTTGTCCCTGCCATGTACGTTCCCTGATCTGAGGGGCGATCGACTCCTGCTGGGTGCAATTCGTTTTTCCCTCGAAAAGCAACTCCGCTCGCTTGAATCTCAAATCGAGCATGGGGCGTTTGTTCATCAGTTGATAGCGTTTTGCAGTGATCTGCTACAGGTCGTTCGTCGCAATCCGCTGTATATCCCTTCTCCCAGGGTTCTTGGATCATGGCTGCAACGGCCAATGAAGACTCCGTCGTTTGCGGAAGGTTTGCAGGCGATCGAGTGGACGGTACAGGATCGCGGACTCGCAGGCTCAAGCGACTTGGAAGGCATCCCGTGGCATATGCCAATGGAGAAGTTTTTCGAGGCATGGGTTGAGACCGTTTTCCACACAATAGCACGGGAGCTTGCCGGGGAACTCAGAGTGGGGAGAAAGAGGCAAACCACTCACGCGATCTCGTGGGAGCCCGGCTACGTGGGCTCTCAGAAATCTTTAGTGCCTGATTTGTGGCTTGACTGGGGGGACACCGCTATTGTGGTTGATGCTAAGTACAAGCGACATTTCGAAGAATTTCAACACCACTCTTGGCGATCGGTCGAAGAAGAGATTCGGGAGCAGCACCGTACAGATCTATTTCAGATACTCGCGTATGCAAATCTATCAAAATCGTCGCAGATCATCGCTTGTTTGGCGTATCCATGTGAACAGGTAACTTGGCAACGACTTATCGAACGGAAGACTCTGATACATAAAGCCGAAATCACAGTCGGAAATCGAGCAGTACATCTCTGGCTGACAGCAATACCGATGTCCACTTCGGTCGACAAGATTAAGGCGCCGCTGATCCGTGAGCTTCGGTCGATCGCCCAGTGAGTCAGCCTCTGCAGAGAAGCATCTACCATCGTTTAGTTTGCCGCTGGGCCGAGTGGTTGCTGACGGGCTTGCGGACGATGGGCTTCGGCCCAGGCTGCGCGGCGCCGGGAAAGGAAGCTCTAATTCACCCGTTCCGTTTCGGCGCCTTATCACACGCTCGTGTGTCGCACGTCCTTGCGATTCAGGCACCGATGCATAAATCTATCTCCGTGAGGCGAGGTATTTGTGTCTCTCGGCCCTGTCTGCCAGCCAGATGGGCCATCGATGCTCTTTCTTAGCTTAGCGGTAAACGTCTCCTCCGCAGACTCCGCCACCAAAGGACGTTGGGTAAGTTATTTGTTTGCAGGAATTTACCAGCAAGTCCTTTGGTTGGAATATTTTGCGCGGAATCGACTGCGCAAACCCCTTGTTTTCAGGAATTTAGTCGAACACAGGGGGGAGGGGGGTACTACCCCGCCAGAGCTCCACGCGGGGCAATCTATAATGGTGTTGTTAGCTGCTGGGCCGGGTGATCGCTGCCGACTTGCGGACGCTGGGCTTATGCCCAGGCTGCGCAGGTTGGGAGAGGAAAGTCCGAACTCCGCAGAGCGGTGTGCCCGATAACGGCCGGGGGGCGGCCTTCAAGGGCCGTTTACGGAAAGTGCCACAGAAAATATACCGCCGCCGAGCAATCGGGGTAAGGGTGAAAAGGTGCGGTAAGAGCGCACCGCGCCGCCAGTAATGGCGGGGGCAGGGCAAACCCCACACGGAGCAAGACCAAATAGGGGAGGATCCTTCGGGGACGGCGTGCCGGCTCGGTGCGCCACAACCTCCGGGTAGGTCGCTGGACCCGTACAGCAATGTCCGGGCTAGAGGAATGATCGCCCTGCCGCTTCGGCGGCGGACAGAATTCGGCTTACAGGCCCAGCAGCTACGAAATGAAGAAACGGGAGTCTTAGGCTCCCGTTTTTTTCCGGGAATTCCCTACGACGCGGTCGAGCGTTTGTAGAAGTGGTAGATGCCGAGCAGAATCAGCGCGCCGACCAGTGACATCAGGAAGCCGGCCGACTGCCCTTCCTGGTAATGGCCCACCATGCGTCCAATCCATGTGCCCAGAAACGATCCGGCGATGCCGATCAGCATGGTGATCCAGATGCCTCCCGGGTCCTTGCCGGGCATGATGAGTTTGGCCAGCGCGCCCACAATCAATCCGATCAGGGCCGTCCACAGAAGATGTAACATACACGCTCCTTTAGAGGTGAAGTACCGCGGTTGCATAGAACTGCGTTGCCGCGCGGGTGGGCCGGGTTGCGCACCCACCCTACGGCTGCATCAGTGAAGGACTGCGCGAAAAGGGCTAGGCCTTGCCCATGAGGTTCGACGGCCATGTTCTTCACCGAGTCGACCAAGCCTGCCTTTTCCGAAGGCTTGTTGCCCGCGCCCTGCGCGACTATTGTGTCGAGCTGTTGCGCGATGCCTTCGGGCAGTTTGCCTTTGACTTGTTCAAGGATGAAGCTGACGATCTGCTGCGCGGTCTCGGGTGCAATGTTGAACTTCTGCGCTACCATCTGCACGATCTCATTCATTAAACGGCTCCTTGGAAGAATTTTCGGGACGAGTGATTCAGCGCCAGTCGCGGGCCCGTCTGGGGGCTCCGCAAATGCGCGTGACGCGGGGGAGTCCAGTCTACCTGCAAAGCCAAGCCGCGCAATGGCACAAAGGTGACCGCCGAATGGCGCTAGCCGTGCACGACTTCGTGGTAGACCTCGAGCATGCGGCGGACGCTGTTGTCCCACGAGAACCGCTGAGCCTGCACTGCGCCGCGAGCCTTCAGCTTCTCGCGCACCGCCTGGTCGCACAGCACGCGATGCAGCGCATGCATGATCTCGAAGACGTTTTCGGGATTCACCATCACGGCCGCATTGCCCACGACCTCGGGAATTGACGAGGTATTGCTGGTGACCACCGGCGTGCCGTGCGCCATGGCTTCCAGCGGAGGCAGTCCGAAGCCCTCGTAGAGCGATGGAAAGACGAACACCTTGGCAAGATCGTAAAAGATGCGCAGCACGCCGATGGGCACGAATCCCAGGAAGCGGACGTCGTTCTGCATGCGGGTCTTGATGACGGCGCGGCGCAGGTCGGGATGCTTGGAGAGTTCGTCACCGATGATGATGAGCTTCAGGTCGGGATATTGGCCTTCCTTTTGCAGTTCAGCCTTGAGCGCGGCAAATGCCTCGATAATGCGGATGACGTTCTTGTGCGGGCTAATTCGCCCGGCGTAAAGCAGGAACGGATATCTCACCTGGTAGCGTTCGGCGATGAGCTTGCGGTCGGCGTCGGTGGCGTGTCCTTGGCGAAAGCGGTCGTCGAGCGCGTTGTAGATGACCTCGATCTTGTCGGCGGGGACGTGGAACAGGCGCTCGGTGTCTTTCTTGGAGAAATTCGAGACTGCGAAGATGCGCGCGGCGTGGTGCAACACCCGCTTGGTGAACTGGAAGTGCAGCGAGCGCTTGATCCACGAGGCGCTGTTGACCTTGTAGAGATGGTCGAGCAGGTCGTGCACCGTCACCACGTAGGGGCACGGCACTAACTGCGGCTTCCAGAACAGGTGCGGTACGTGCAGCAGGTCCACCTTGTGGTGGCGCAGAATGCGGTTGAGCTCGAAATAGCTCTGCAGCGAGAATTCGTTGGGATGCGTCGGAACCGTGATGAAGTTCGGGCGGCAGCGCTTCAATGTCGCCCAGCTTGCCGGGAATGCCGAGCAGGAAGTATTCGGTACCGTGATCGAGTCGCGCCAGTGTGCGAATGGCGTTGCGCGTGTAGGTGCCTACACCGAATTCGTTGATCCGCCGGATGTCGATGGCAACGCGCACAATCTAGTGTAAACCGGGGTACAGCGCGTAGCCGTGATTACCGCAAACAGAAGGGCCAGAGCATGATTGCTCCGGCCCTGGATGGTTGCAGAGTAGACACTACGCCTTTACTGCCTCCAGATGCTTTGCGCGCCGTGAGGCATAGAGCGGGAACTGCTCGGCCAGCTCCAGTACTTCGCCACGGATCTTGCTCAACAGCGCTTTGTCGGTGCGATTGTGCAGCGCTTCGGAGATCCACTTGCCCACCTGCCTCATCTCGGCTTCCTTCATGCCGCGGGTGGTGAGCGCCGGAGTGCCGATACGGATGCCGCTGGGCTTCATCGGTGGATTGGTGTCGAACGGGATCGCATTCTTGTTCACCGTGATGCCGGCGTCGTGCAGCGCGTTCTCGGCGTCGCTGCCCAGCATTCCTTTGGCGAAGACGTCGATCAGCATGAGGTGAGTGTCGGTGCCGCCGGACACGATGCGGAAACCTTCGTCGGCCAGCGTCTGCGCCAGCACTTTGGCATTGGCGACAATCTGCGCCGCGTAGACCTTGAAGTTGGGCTGCAAGGCTTCGTGAAAGCAGATGGCTTTCGCGGCGATGATGTGCACCAGCGGGCCGCCCTGCATGCCGGGGAAGACAACCTTGTCGATGGCGGCAGCATGCTCCTGGCGCGAGAGAATCAATCCGGCGCGGGGGCCGCGCAGCGTCTTGTGCGTGGTGGTGGTGACGACGTGGCAGTGCGGAACCGGCGAAGGATGCGCGCCGCCTGCGACCAGTCCCGCGAAGTGCGCCATGTCCACCAGGTAGAACGCGCCGACCTTGTCGGCAATCTGGCGCATGCGGGCGAAGTCGATGATGCGCGGATAGGCGCTGCCGCCGCCGATGATGAGTTGCGGGCGATGCTCTTCCGCCAGCTTCTCCACTTCGTCGTAATCGATGGTCTCGGTCTCTTTGGTCACGCCGTAGGGCACGATCTTGTATGTCTTGCCTGAGAAGTTCAGGGGATGCCCGTGGGTGAGGTGTCCGCCGTGCGCGAGGTTCAGCCCGAGGATGGTGTCGCCGGGCTTGATGAGCGCCGCATACGCCGCCATGTTGGCGGTCGAACCGGAGTGCGGCTGCACGTTGGCGTGCTCGGCGCCGAAGAGCTGCTTGGCGCGGTCGCGCGCCAGGTTCTCCACCACGTCAGTGAATTCGCATCCGCCGTAATAGCGCTTGCCGGGATAGCCTTCGGCGTACTTGTTGGTGAAGACCGAGCCTGCGGCTTCGAGTACGGCCTCGCTGACAAAATTCTCGGAGGCTATGAGTTCGAGGCCTTCGTGCTGGCGGCGCTCTTCGTTGGCTATGGCTTCTGCGATCTGCGGATCGATTTCAGAGATGGGAAGTTCCCGCGGATTGGTGGGCATGATCAGGACCTCGCGTGGTGCCAAAGCAACATTGTAGCGCGGGACAGACAAAAAGCTTTACGACAGAGACACGGAGGCACAGAGGTTCTTGAATTAATGTTCTCTGTGCCTCCATGTCTCAGTGGTAGATGTTCTTACCCCGCAAACGCCTTGGCCAAAAACCGTGAGATGTGCCACGCGTCCATGTACTTATAGGGTGTCTCGCCCAGCGAGTAATGCCCGCAGGGCATCGCCTTGACGGTGGTATCCAGGCCACGCTTAAGAAACTCGCTCGCCGCCTGGATCGAGAACTCCGGCAGAAACGTCAGGTCGTAGCGGCCGTAGATCATCAGCGACTTCTTGGGATGGCGCTTGAACTTGTCGAAGTACACGATGGGGCTGATCGACAGCCATGCGTTCCGTAGATCGTCGTGGGTGAGCCTGCTTTCCATGCTCTGGCGAATGTGACGGGTGGACTGCCCGGTCCATACCACGTCGCCAAAGGTCGTGGAGGCGTGATTAAAGACATTCACGCTGATGCGTGGGTCGTGCGCCGCGGCTATAAAGGCGTAACACGAGCCCAGGCTGGTGCCGACCAGGCCGAGCTTGGTGTAGCCGCGCTGTTGCAGCCAGTCGAGACACGAGCGGATGTCGGCGATGCCCTGCCGCACGGAATCGATGGTGCGCCCGATGTTGGCCGAGACGGCGTAGTCGGCGCGGGTGAGTCCGTTGGGGCGGCGAATGTCATGGTATGGCATGCTCATGCGCAAGGCCGAGATGCCCAGCAAATTGAAGATCTGGCACAGCCCGTTGTGGCTGATGGCGTCGGCGTTCCACTGCGGCATGACGATGACGGCGCGATGCCCCTTCGCCGGAAACCAGCGCGCATTCATCAGGTTGTTCTCGGGATACGGCGATTCGACCGCCGAGGTGAAGCGCAGGAACTGCCCGTACGATTCTTTCAGTTGCTTCTTGGGCGGCTCGCTGCCGGTGTGAAAGAGCTCGACGCGGCGATGCTCCAGCCGGAAGTCGGTCGGAACCTCGTAGGCGTAAAAATCGTCGCTGTTGGCAATCGCCCGGTTGTTGACCGCGGTCCAAAACGCCAGGTTTGCCGCTGTGTCGTCGGCGTTGGCCGGCGGTTGCAGGTTACCGACGACAGGCCATCTCTGTACAAATTCATTGCCCCACTCAAACGGACGCACTACGCGGTTGTTATCGCGCGAGGTCATGCGGGTTTCCCAGTCGTGCATCCAGCGGCGGTAAGACTCTTTCATGCTGTCTGTAGGATACCGGAGATGAGCCACGAATCAGAGTTAACCCCATTGGAAACAAGGGGCTTGGCATTGAACGGCGCGGATAACACGGTGAGTGGGAACCAAGTTGAGAGTCCGGCGCGTTTCCCCGCCACTTGCTGCGCCTCGTAGGATTAGGCAAGAACTTCATCCAAACGGGCAAACATCCAAGGCGTTCCAGGATGATACTGAACCAACAAGCAACGACACGTCGCAATTGTAGGCACGTCCTCCGTCGCTGGAATCATCGGTCTTAGGGAGAAACAATGCAAAAGCGCACGCTTGGAAACAGCAACCTGGAAGTCACGGCAATCGGCTTGGGCTGTATGGGGATGAGTTTTTCCTACGGTCCCCCCAAAGACAAGAAGGAGATGATCTCTCTGCTCCGCACCGCGGTCGAGCGCGGCATCACCTTCTTCGATACCGCCGAGGTGTACGGGCCGTTCACGAATGAGGAACTCGTCGGCGAGGCGCTTGCGCCTTTCCGTGACAAGGTGGTCATTGCCACCAAGTTTGGGTTCGATCTGAGTGGCACCGACAAGCGGCCGGGCGCGGCAGGCCTGAACAGCCGGCCCGAGCACATTAAGGAGTCCGTCGAAGGCTCGCTCAAGCGGCTCAAGACGGATGTCATCGATCTGTACTACCAACACAGGGTTGACCCCGACGTACCGATCGAAGATGTCTCGGGCGCGGTGAAAGACCTCATCCAGGCTGGCAAGGTGAAGCACTTCGGACTTTCGGAAGCCGGGGCGCAGACCATTCGACGCGCCCACGCCGTCCAGCCGGTCACAGCGCTGCAGAGCGAATACTCGCTGTGGTTCCGTGACCATGAGACGGAAATTCTGCCGACCATCGAGGAACTTGGAATCGGACTGGTAGCCTACAGCCCTCTGGGCAAGGGCTTCCTTACGGGCAAGATCGACGAAAGCGCGAAATTCGACAATACCGACTTCCGCAGCACGCTGCCGCGATTTACGCCCGAGGCGCGGAAGGCGAACCAGGGGCTGGTTGATCTGATTGGCGCAATCGCAGAGCGGAAGAAGGCCACGCCAGCCCAGATCGCGCTGGCCTGGGTGCTGGCACAGAAGCCTTGGATCGTTCCGATTCCCGGCACGACTAAGCTGCATCGAATGGACGAGAACATTGGAGCGCTCGCCGTGGAATTGACGCCCGACGATCTTCGCGAGATGGAGAATGCCGCGGCAAAAATCACCGTGCAGGGGGAGCGCTATCCCGAAAAGCTGATGAAAATGGTTGGTCGCTAAAAGGCATATTCATGTACATAGCAAAAGCATATTCCGCAGCCAGTGCAACCTCGCCGCTCGGCTCCACCACGATCACGCGGCGTGATCTAACCGAACAGGACGTGCAGATCGAAATTCTCTTCTGCGGCATTTGCCATTCGGATCTGCACCAGGTCCGCAACGAGTGGGGCGAATTTATGCCCACTGTCTATCCTTGCGTTGTCGGCCACGAAATTGTGGGGCGCGTAACCAAGATCGGCTCGGCGGTCACGAAGTTCAAGACGGGCGACCTGGCAGCGGTCGGCTGCATGGTGGACTCAGATGGTACCTGTCCGGAGTGCAAGGCCGGCCTCGAGCAGTTTTGCGCGAACCCGACGTTCACCTACAACTTCCCCGACAAGCACCTGGGAGGCGTCACTTACGGCGGCTATTCCGACAGCATTGTCGTTGACCAGAGGTTCGTGCTGCGCGTGCCGTCGAACCTCAGTCTCGCCGGGGCCGCTCCTTTGTTGTGCGCCGGAATCACGACGTACTCTCCGCTGCGACACTGGGGCGTTACCAAGGGCAAGAAGGTAGGCGTGGTCGGTCTGGGTGGACTGGGCCACATGGGCGTGAAGTTTGCTCACGCGCTGGGAGCGCACACTGTCGTCTTTACAACGTCAGCACACAAAGTTGACGATGCCCTTCGCCTCGGAGCCGATGAGGTCGTCATCTCGCGCAATGCGGACGAGATGCAGAAGCACGCCGGCAGCTTTGACTTCATTCTCGACGCTGTCTCAGCCAATCACGACATCAACGCGTACATCGGGCTGTTACGGCGCGATGGCAACATTACCCTCGTTGGCGCACCGGAGAAGCCTCTCGCCGTTTCGGCCTTCAACCTGATCATGGGACGCCGCAGCCTGTCTGGTTCGCCCATTGGCGGTATCGCCGAAACCCAGGAGATGCTCGACTTCTGCGGACAGCACAACATCACCGCTGACGTCGAAGTTATCCCAATTCAGAAGGTCAACGAAGCCTACGAAAGACTGCTGAAGTCCGATATCAAGTACCGCTTCTCCATCGATATGGCATCACTGAAATCGGAGTAGTCGGACTTCGCAGTTTATCGGGAGGGATTTCGAAGATGGATATCAACAGAGCCGGCTCGCAACCTTCAGCGAACGGCCCCTCAGATTGGTTCACGGGCAAAGTCCGGATCGATCCGCTGTTTCAGGCGCCCGATCCGGCATTTGTTCAGGGAGCCAGCGTAACGTTCGAGCCGGGAGCGCGGACGGCGTGGCACACGCATCCGCTGGGCCAGACTCTCATCGTCACGGCCGGCTGCGGCTTGGCTCAGCGCTGGGAAGGCCCCATCGAGGAGATTCGACCAGGCGATGTCGTCTGGTTTGCGCCCGGCGAGAAGCACTGGCATGGAGCTGCGCCGAGCACGGCCATGACTCACATTGCAATTCAGGAAAGGCACGACGGCAAGGTGGTCGACTGGCTGGAACAGGTCAGCGACGAACAGTACCGCGGTGGGAAATAAAGGACACTTGGATGAGCAATAAGCCAACCGGGAACGATGCTCTAAGAGACCGCCTTTCCCGGTCCAGCGAGATTAACATCACCGTCACCGGCAGAAAGTCGGGACGCAGTATCTCAATCCCGATCTGGTTCGTATTCGAGGACGACAAGCTCTACCTGCTGCCCGTGAAGGGGTCGGACACGCAGTGGTACAAGAATGTGCTCAAGAACCCGTCGATTCGGGTCGAGGCGCGCGGCGCAGGGGCTGAATGCAAGGTTGTTACAATCACGGACACTCTACAGGTGTCGTCGGTGGTGGAGAAATTCCGCGGGAAGTATGGGGCCGATGTGAAGAAGTACTACTCGAAGTTCGACGTTGCCGTTCTCGCTGAGATGCAATGAGCGGTTCCATCACTGCTGCCGGGATCCACGGTCTTGAGGTGCTATTACATAGGATTTGTCACAGTCTTAGAATCGGCAAATGAGGCTTGGCTATGTTGGACGCACAAGACAAAACTCTGCTTGAGGCGCTACTGGATTCCTGGGACCGCAACAACGCCATCCTGGTGAACCTGCTTCGCGCCGTGCCGGATGGTGGGCTCGAGGTACGGGCGATGGAGGGCAGCCCATCCGTCGCGGAGATGTTCACGCACATTCACTACGTACGGCTTGTGTTCGTCGTCGAGGACGCCCCGGAATTCGCCAGCGAGATGCGCAAGGACGAGTGGGCAGCCGAACGCGACCCCGGACGCATCGCGCAGATGCTGAACGATAGCGCCAAAACGGTGCGGGACGCGGTAAAGAGCAGGGTGGAGACGGGCGGGGCAATGAACCTTCACTACGACCACCCGATACTCCTGCTCCAGCACATGATCTGGCACGAGGGCTACCATCACGGGCAGATCAAGCTGGCCCTCAAGTTGGCAGGCATCCCAATAACGAATAAGGTAGCCGGGCCGCTCACATGGCGCGTCTGGATGAACAAGACGGGAGCCGGTCCAAAGCAATGACCATCACCAACATAAATTCGCATAGTCGCGCGGCCCGGAACACTCGGGGCGCGGGTGAGTCAGAGTCCAGCAAGCTGGCGCGCCTGATTGCCGCCTATGCGCCCCACGACGGTAGTTTTGAGTTAGGCATTCCTGAATTGCGCGTGAGCCGCTTTGCGCGAACCAACAAGCAGTGCGTACATGCCCTTCAGTTGCCTTGCCTGTCCATCGTCGCCCAGGGAGCGAAGACCGTCATCGTGGGCGACGAGGTCTTCGAGTACGACGCGTCACGCATGCTGGTTTACTCCGTCGCACTTCCCGTCGCGGCCCAGATCACGCGGGCCAGCCAGTCCGAACCTTACCTGTCTCTCAGGCTCGACATCGATCCCCACAAGATCGCCGAGCTGGTCTTGAAGGTCTTCCCGCAAGGCGTACCACCAGCGCAAGAGAGGCGAGCGGTTTACATCGCGCCCATGGACGCCAGCATCGTCAACGCCTCAGTCCGGCTGATCGAATGCCTGGCGCGGCCCGGCGATGCCGAACTTCTCGCCCCGCTTGTCGTGGACGAGATCTTGATCCGGCTGCTGCGCAGTCCCATCGGAGTCCGCGTGGCGCAAATGGGCTTCGCCGAATCGAGCGTGCAGCGAATCGCCCAAGCGATTTCGTGGCTGCGCGCTAACTACTCCCAGCCGATGAAGGTCGAAGAGTTGGCCGAGTTGGTGCACATGAGTGCGTCGTCGTTTCACGAACACTTTAAGTCTGTCACCTCGATGAGCCCGCTGCACTATCAAAAAGTGCTGCGCCTGCAAGAGGCCCGGCGACTCATGCTGTCGGCCATGATGGATGCCACCACAGCCAGCCAGCAGGTTGGGTATCTCAGCGCCTCGCAGTTCAGCCGGGAGTACAGCCGCTTTTTCGGCAGCGCGCCCACGCGCGACGTCGCCCGCTTGCGAAGTGAAATGCAGCTCTGGGCCTGAGCTGGCTCCTGGTGCAAATTTGAGGTCACCGATATGACCGCACTCGCTGGATGGCAAAACTTCTACGTGATCGTCGGCTCGTCGGCCGGGGCGCTGATCGGATTGCAGTTCGTCGTCTTGACCCTCATCGCCGATATGCCGTTTGAGCAAAATGCGGCCGAGGCGGGCCACGCGTTCTCGAGTCCCACCATCGTTTATTTCGGAACCGTGCTCCTGCTGGCAGGAGTTTTGACCGTTCCCTGGCAGGGAACCCCAGGTCCGGCAGTTCTTTGCGGGCTGACTGGACTGGTCGGAGTCATCTACGCCCTGACTGTGGCCAGGCGTCTGCGCTTGCAAACCCTCTACCAGCCAGTCTTTGAAGACTGGCTGTTTCACGCCGTGTTGCCCCTGGTCGCGTACGCCACGGTGACGATTTCAGGGTTCGAGGCTTTTTCGCACTTGCACGAGGCGCTGTTTGGCGTGGGAGCGGCGGCGTTGCTGCTGCTCTTCATCGGAATTCACAACGCCTGGGACTCTGTCACCTATCACGTCTTTCACATGAAACCAAAGCAGCACGATCCCGAAACCCACCTATAGCTCGTGGGTCCGGCAAGCGCGCGAAGTTTCCCGGCGACGTTCGTCGCTGCTCACATGGTCAGGACGACGCGGAATTCCGCTTTCCCGCTCATCATGCGTGCGTAGGCTTCAGCGGCTTTCTCCAGCGGATACTTTTCGATCATGGGCCGCACGCCGGTCATGTCCGCGAAGCGCAGCGTATCTTCGGAGTCAGCAGGGATTCCGGCCGACCAACCCTGAACGCGCTTCCTGCCTGAAATCAGTTGCATTGGCGACACCTCAATCGGCTCGGCCGACGCTCCTACGACCACCAGCGTGCCATTTGCGCCCAGGCCGCCAATCAGCGCCGACATCGACTTTCCGCTGGGAGCGGTAGCGAGAATCACACGCGCCCCGCCGAGCTTCTGCAGTTCAGCGGAAGGGTCGGTAGCGACGCTGTCGAGGTAGATGTCGGCGCCAAGCTTTTTCGCCAGCGCGGCACTGTCCGTCCCGCGGCCTATCGCCGCCACCCGATACCCGAATTTCTTTGCGAACTGAATTCCCAAGTGGCCAAGCCCGCCAATTCCCTGAATCGCGACCAGATCGCTGGGCAGCCCACCGTTGCGGCGCAGGGCGTTGAAGGTGGTGATTCCGGCGCACATCAGTGGCGCGGCTTCGGCGGCATCAAGCGACTCCGGCATGTGGGCCACGGCCTCCACCGGCGCGACCATAAACTCCTGATAGCCGCCGTCATAACTGATACCGCAAATGATGTTGCTCTCGCAGTTCGCGAAGTCTCCCCGCCGGCACGCCAGACACGTGCCGTCCTGCCCGCCATGCCAGCCGACGCCAACCCTTTCACCCTTCTTCCAGTTCTTCACTCCGGGTCCAACTTCGTCGATCACGCCCGCCACCTCGTGGCCGGGAACCCGAGGATACGATATGCCGGGAAATATGCCCTCTTTGGTAATTACGTCGCTGTGACAGACCCCGCAGGCCTGAACGCGGATTCGCACCTGTCCCGCACCCGGCTCGGGGATTTCGCGTTCGATGAGTTCAAAGTCCGCGCCCGGTTTCGGCACTTGTACTGCTTTCATTTTTGCCACTTGCCCTTCCTCCAGTTTCTTTAAGTTGAACTTGGTTAGCAATTAAGGCTGCCATTAGCGATGCCGGACTGCATTAGCACTCCAGCGGATTTTTAGATTCACGAAGACTGCACTTCGGTTCAGACTCGCCCTTTCCGAATCACCGCTTCACCGAAGGAGGAAGAAACAGCCGCCGGCGCAACCGGACATATCATGTGCTACTGACAGTCCCAAAACTCTTGTCGCCTTTATCGCTGAACCAGGCTATGATTTGTCGCTGGAAATGGAAGGGGATAAGCGATGAATCGTTACCGGGGTATTTTCCATGGAAACTCCGTTGTGCTTTTGATGCTGCTTGGCCTCTCCTCAATGGCGCTGGCTGACACCGTCACCGTCAGCATTGTGAATAGCCAGGCTGTTCCTATCTATGTCAGCTTTACCACGCTGACCCATGCTCCAGGTACCATCACGTGGAATTCATCCGGCAGCGGGTGTCTCAACACCGGCAAGGGCGCCAACGCTGCCTACACGAAAATTAATGCTGGGCAGACTTGTACCGCGGCGGTTGACACTGCCAGCAGCTCCTCGCGATTCTGCGCCGCCACCAACGCGGCACCGACCGACTGTATGGACGCCCAGACGCAACACCTCACTATGGTCGAAACCAATTTCGAGGCGGCCAGCAATGCCGGCTGTTTCAATTCCGGCGCTGCCTGTGTCTGGTATGACATTAGCGTCATCCCCTCAACCTGCACCGACACGCTTTGGAAACAGAATCAGTGCGCCAACACCGGAGGCGCTTCCTACAATCTTCCGGTGACCCTGGCTTGCAGCGGCAATCCTTCGGAGCCGGTTTATACCTGCCAGGGACCAGCGAACAGCACGTACGGTCCGGAAAATTACCCCAGCAAGTGTGGCAACCCGAATGCGACCTGCGCCACGGGCACGCCGAATTGCACCAATGGAGTCAGCACGTATTTCTATCCCATGTTCGATCCGCCGGAAAACACGTACCAGCCGAACGCGGTTTGCATAAAAGGCAGCCTGTCGATCAGCTTTCTGTCTGGATCGTGATGAGTCGCCAGAACCGTGCAGCCGCCCGCCCGGAGAGAGCACCCCCCTCCCCCCTATGTGTAAATTCCTCGTTTTCATGCAGATACGAATATTTCCAGCGCAAATTCCTCTTATCAAAGGACTTATACGTAAATTCCTCTGCCATAAGGAGTTGCGGGTTGGGTTGCAGGGGTGGAGGGGCGGTTGGGAGGAAAACGGAGAGAGCCGGGCAGGACATCAAAACCTCCAATTCAGCTTTCGGCCATCAGCCGTCAGCTATCAGTTGATCGTGCCAGGCTGCCGGTGAATTGGCAGCGAAGTAAAACAGCGTCCTTGCGGGCGGAGTGCGCCCACCGTGTAAGGGTGGCATGGGTGGGAGGGGCTGTCAACTTACGAAAGTACCCAACGGGGTGAAACTCTCGTAACCTACGCTAAGGCGCTGGAATTCCCAAGTCGCGACAGATTTTTCGGGCCAGATAGTCGTTGATCTCGGTGTGGCTGGGCACGGCGGAGGTCTTGCCCACAGCGCGGTTCATTTAGATGGGGTGGTTGGAACCCTCGCGCAGCAATTCGCAGCGGTGCTGCTCGAGGTGATGAACGAGCAGCCGACGCTTCACGCACCGACCTTGAAGGTTTCTCGAATTACGTCCTGGCCCGAGACCGCTTCCTCGGCAAGGGTTCGATTGGCTTCAAGAACCAGGGTGACCGCCTCCTGCAGGTTGACGCGGGTCTCTTCCAGGGTTGCGCCTTGGGTGTTCGCGCCGGGGAGTTCCTCGACGAACGCGATGTAGCCCTCAGGGACTCGCCGGAAAACCGCAGTGAACTGAAAATCCATGAAAGTATCCTACGCCGCCGACGGAGGCCCGCGGCCGGCGCGTGGCCCAGGTTAGCGCCCAAAAGAGGGGCGCGAACCTGGGGCACCCCAAAGCTTTATTTTGGACACCTGCGCCACCAGCCCCTCCGGGCCTCGGTACGGGTGCCAGTCGGAGAGTCAGCCAACTGGCTACCTACACGAAAACCCCCCACTCAAGGCCGTCCGCCGCGGCGGACGTCCTTGAATGGGGCACCCTCAAGGATAATTCGTAGAGTGGGATGGGTTACCTGGGCCACCAGCCCGAACGGCGGGCGCCGAAATGGGACATCCGGGGTGTGTGCTGCCCGCTTCGTTCATTGGCGATCAGAGCTCTTGGGAAAATCCCCACATTTGCCAACAGAAGGCAAATATGGGCCACGGAGATATGTGGGCCACCAGCGGGCGCGAGGCTGGGCCCGGGCCGTTGCGAAAGGCTCGGGTAGCGATCGACAGGTAAAGGGTGTTTGGGTAGGACGAGCCATATGCCGTTCCTGCGGTCGCCGCGGCGACCTCCGGGACTCGATTCTTGGGGGCTGCTTACCCAGCGCTGAAGCGCTGGGCTCTGATATGTCGGCCCTCCGGGCCTCGGTTCGGGTGCGCGTCGGAGAGCCAGCCAACTGGCTACCTACACGAAAACCCCCACTCAAGGCCGCTTCGCGTCCTTGAATGGAGGGGCACCCTCAAGGTTAATTCGTTGGAGTGGGATGGCTTACCTGGGCCACCAGCCGTGTGTGCTGCCCGCTTCGTTCATTGGCGCTCAGAGCTTTTAGGAAAAGCCCCACATTTGCCAACAGAAGGCAAATATGGGCCACGGGGCTATGTGGGCCACCAGCCGGCCAGCCATTAGTCCGCAGTGGGCTTTAGCCCGACCCCGTACAATTGCTCGAGTCTAATCACCGTCGAGGGTATCGATCATGGACACCGGATCAATCATCGGTATCGCAGGCACCGTCATCACGACGATCATAGCCGTATACGCCATATGCGATGTTAGGAAGCAGGTCAAAGGTCTAATCAGTCTAGAACGCAAGCGAGTATTTACCAGAATTCGCAACCAGATGGTCTGGTTGTTTATTGACCCCACAGAACTTGCCCACACAGAAGAGATCGCTAAGGGATTAGAAGAGTTCTACTTGATCTCGGCGACTTTGGATCCCAAACAGACTGTCGAGTTCACCAGCAATGTTGTGAATAATGAAGCTCTAGTGTTCGCAGAGAAATCAGTGAGCGAGGGGTATGCGACCTGGAAGCCTGGCTGGGATATGGAGAAACTAAAACAGACAGTTCGCGACTGGAAGCATGCGGGTGGTCCGGCGGACTCTTCTCGCTGACCAAACATCCTGATACCGGTTGTTTCCGTCGGTCGAATGAAACTCCGGCCCCGGCTAACCCGGCCGGAAAGGGCGTCCACATTCAGATTTCTGCGCGAAATCGACCGGGGTGGCCCACTCGCCTTCACCTAAGCAGCGGCTTAAATTCAAGAACCAAATTATCGACAAAATCGACGAGTCGATACAGTGATGGGAGCAGCGCATTTGTCTGTCCGGTCTGTCCGGTACCGAGCGCATTCTTAATTTCTAACTGAATGTCCTGCTCCACGCTTGGCTCTACTCCGGCAAACTGGGGGCTGTCTGCTTTGAGCAGATAGGCGCCTTCAAACCAATCTGCAGTGAAAAGAAAATCAGGAGCCAGTGTGAACAGCGAACGATGCTTGTCGATATTGTCGAGCTCGTGAATTCTCCAAAGTGCGTCATTCCCACCTTTGTACGGTTTGAGCTTGTCGATCGCCTCAACCGCCTCCGGCAGCATTCCCTTCACTTTTCTAGCCTTGTCGGATTCGTACTTAGTGAGAGTCTCCGCAATGGGAAATTCGATCTGCCTAAGCTCCTTTTCGGTGAGAGGTTGAATGGGGGGAGCCGCCCGCAACCCCACCAAGACCAGCTGTTTTGCGAGATGATCCAAGGCGGCTCTGAGATTGTGCACCACGTCTCCAGCAATCGCCACTACTTCAAACGAAAGGGTAGGAACCCGCTGAAACTTGTTGGGATGCAGGAGGGATATGGGATGGGGAGCAACACCCGTATTCGGATCGGGGGTGAGTATTGTCGTGTGCTGAAGAGTGGGGACTTCGGCTGCGAGATCACGGAGGTGCCTCTTGGCCCGCTCGACCTTCACCTTGACAAGGATGATTCTGTCGTCGGCGTTTAGCCGATCTTTAACCTCGCTCACTCTCTGTGCGTACCTCATTTGGCACCGCCCCTACTGGATGTACTCCCCTTCGCCGGCGAGGTTTTCGAACCGGGTTGAGGCGTGCTTGAAGGCGAGCTTGATGAGGCCGGTGGGGCCGTTGCGCTGTTTGGCGATGATGAGTTCGGCGAGGCCTTCGAGGTCGGGATCGTCCTTTTTGTAGACCTCTTCGCGGAAGATGAAGGCGACGACGTCGGCGTCCTGCTCGATGGAGCCGGATTCGCGCAGGTCGGAGAGTTGCGGACGATGGTCGCCGCCGCGGCTTTCGGGAGCGCGGCTCAACTGCGAGAGCGCCACGACCGGGACCTTCAGCTCCTTGGCCACGGCCTTGAGGCCGCGCGAGATGGCCGAGACTTCCTGGGTGCGGTTCTCGAAGCGCTTGCCGCCGATGGCGACGGCCGACATGAGCTGCAGGTAGTCGACGATGATGAGGTCGAGCCGGCCCTCCTGCTGCTTGAGGCGGCGGGCCTTGGAGCGCATCTCGGTGACGGAGATGCCGGGGGTGTCGTCGATGAAGAGCTTGGCCTGCATGAGGCGCTCCATGGCGAAGGTGAGCTTCTCCATGTCGTCGCGGCCGATGAAGCCGGTGCGCAGCTTGTGCGAGTCCACGCGCGCGTACGAGGCCAGCATGCGCATGAGCAGCGCTTCCTTCGACATTTCGAGCGAGAAGACGCCGACCACCTTGCCGTCGTCGACGGCGGAGTTCTCGGCGATGTTCATGGCCAGCGAGGTTTTGCCCATCGAGGGGCGCGCGGCGATGATGACGAGGTCGGAGGGCTGGAAGCCGCTGGTCATCTTGTCGAGCTGGGTGAAATGGGTGGCGAGGCCGGTGATTTCCTGTCCGCGGGCGTAGAGTTCGTCGAGCGAGCCGAAGGAACCCTTGACGATGGTGGGGATGTCGGTGAGGCCCTGGCCGAGGCGGTTTTCGGAGAGGGCGAAGATGCCCTGCTCGGCGATGTTGATGACGTCTTCGGCGTCTTCGGAGTTCTCGATGGCCTGGGCGATGGCGGTCTGCGCCACGTGGATGAGGCCGCGCAGTTGCGCCTTGTTGCGCACGATGCGGACGTAGTGCTCGATGGTGGGGCGCTCGGGCACGCCGTCGATGAGCGACGAGAGGTAGGCGATGCCGCCGACGGCTTCGACCTCTTTGCGGCGGTCGAGCTCCTCGGCGAGGGTGATCATGTCGACGGGGCGGCCGGTGTCTTGCAGGTCGCGCATGCGGGAGAAGATGCGGCGGTGTCCGTCGAGGGAGAAGTCGTCGGGCGAGAGTTCGGCGGCCTGATCGAAGATGAGGCTGTCGAGCAGGATGGCGCCGAGGATGGAGCGCTCGGCTTCAAGGCTGGCGGGAAGTCCGCGTTCGAGGCTGTAGTCGGTGGTGGCCATGGGAGGGTGAAGTTAGGTTAGCGAGAGGGGCGGCGGCATGCAATGACCAGGAAGGTGCCAGCAAGGGTCGGGGAAAGATTTCTTCCGAAATCTTGTGAGTGGGCTGTGAATAACGGTGCCGTTACCGAGGAGAGGGCAATGACGAAAGGGGTCCTTCGACTGCGCTCAGGCTGACACTCCCAAACAATCCGGCGCGCAAATAGCAATGCGGTCCGCGGGCCAGCCACCCACGGACCGCACGATGAGGCACGGCTCCAGCAGTCAGGACGCAGGCCCCGCAATCGCCGCTCGCCAGGAGCGGAACAGCCAGCCGGACGCCGACGTGCATGGCGAAGGATGCGTTTGTTGCCGTGCAGACAGGGGGAGTTTCCCGCGCGACATGGCCGCCGCGGACTGCCTGCACAAAACGCATCCGGATCTCGAACTGGCCGGTTCGGCGGCGAATGGTTGCGAGTGCCGAGGGCAACGTAGAAGGTCTGGCTGCCCGCAGCGGCGCCGAGCGGAGCAGCCGGCTACCGCACGACGCATTGTTTCCCGATCCATTGCGCAGCGCCGCAACTGCGGTGTGCATCAAGCTCGTACCTGATTGCGGGCAACAATATTGCAGGACGGTGACAGTCTCAAGCACAAAACAGAGGCAGCTGTGCATAACGTGTGCGGGACTGAAAATAGTTGTGAAAAAGCCGGGCGAAATCTCTGGCGCTGGGCAAGACGGCGCAAGTTACCAGCTGGTTACTACCATGCGAGCCCGGTTCCGTTTATTCTCGGCTTCATGGCAGTTGTGATGACAGTGCTGGCGAGCGGCAGCAAGGGCAACTGCACTCTCATTTCCACGGGAAGAACGCGGCTGCTGGTGGACGCGGGACTGTCGTGCCGCGAACTGCTGCGGCGGATCGCGCTCTGCGGGGAGACGTCCAGCGACATCGACGCGATCCTCATCACGCACGAACACAGCGATCATGTCGGCGGACTGAACGTGCTGGCCAAGAAGCTGAAAGTGCCGGTGTACATGACCGGCGCGACGCACGAGGTTTATCGCCAGCTATGCCCGCGACAGCTCCGGCAACCGCATCACGCTGGAACGGCTGGAGACGTTTCAGGCGGGACGCTCGTTCGACATCGGCGACGTGACAGTGACGCCGTTTACCATTCCGCATGATGCGGTCGATCCAGTGGGGTTCACGTTCCGCAGCGAGGGCGTCAAGGTCGCGGTGTGTACCGACCTGGGCTACATGCCGGCGAGCGTGAAACACCACATCCGCGGCTGCCAGATCCTGATGATCGAATCGAACCACGATCTGGAGATGCTGCGCGGGGGGCCGTATCCGTGGGCGGTGAAGCAGCGGGTGATGAGCCGGGTGGGCCACCTGTCGAACGACGCACTCGCAGATTTTCTGACGACGGACTATGATGGAGGTGCGGAATACCTTATCCTGGCGCACCTTTCGGAGCAGAACAATCATCCCGAAATCGCGCGGATGACGGCAGAGCGTGCATTGGGCGAGCAGCGCAATTTTGTAAGCAATCACGTGATGCTTGCGGCACAACATGAACCGCTTCCGGCAATTCGACTGTAGGCTGGGCCCCGACGGGCGGCGCAGCAACGCCCTCCGGATGCAGGACTTCCAACATGGCAGAGTGTACTGATCGCGTCATCGGCAAAATTCTTGCCGGTTGGCGCTATGACATTTCGGGCTTGGCTCCGGAGATGCGGGGCGACTACGAAACGCACCTGGCCGAGTGCCCGTACTGCCACTCGCGGCAGCGCCTGCATCGCGGCATCGATATCGGGCTGATGGTGCTGGCGTCGGTGTCGATGATCGTGTTTCTGCTGGCCTATGGCGTGATTCGTTACTACCGCCCGAGCATGCTTTCTGGCTGGAGATCGGCGCGCTCGGGGGCTTCCTGCTTTCGATGCTGCTGTGGCTGCTAGTCGCCATTGCCACGCCGGCGCCGATGGTGGTGAAGGATGCGGCCCTGAGTGGCGCGCGCCTGGGGCTCGACAAACTGCCGGAGAGCATCCAGCAAAAGATTCCGGAAGACCTGCGGGTAAAGATCACCGGGCAATAACCGCGGCGGGCCCCACTCTACAATTTGCGCGGCGTGATGCGGTCGGCGCCTACGTAGGGCCGCAATACTTCCGGAACCATGACGCTGCCGTCGGCCTGCTGGTAGTTTTCCACAATCGCCACCCAGGTGCGGCCAACCGCCAGGCCGCTGCCGTTGAGCGTGTGCACGAATTCGGTCTTGCTTCTTGCCTTCGGGCCGATAGCGGATGTTGGCGCGCCGCGCCTGGAAGGCCTCGAAGTTCGAGCAGGAAGAAATCTCGCGGAAGAGGCTCTGTCCCGGCAGCCAGACTTCGATGTCGTAGGTCTTGGCGGACGAGAAGCCCATGTCGCCGGTGCAAAGCACGACCGTGCGATAGTGCAGATCCAGCTTCTGCAGCACTTGTCTCGGCGTCGGCGCGTCAGCTTCTCGTGCTCGTCGTAGGACTGCTCCGGGCCGGGTGAACTTCACCAGCTCGACCTTCTGGAACTGGTGCTGGCGGATGATGCCGCGCACGTCTTTGCCGTAGGATCCGGCCTCGCTGCGGAAGCACGGCGTGTAGGCGGTGAGCGAAATCGGCAGGCGCGCGGCGTCGAGCGTCTCGTCGCGATAGAGATTGGTGACCGGCACTTCGGCGGTCGGAATCAGGTAGAGATTGCTTGTCGCCCATGCGGGACCTTGAACAGGTCGGCCTCGAACTTGGGAAGCTGGCCGGTGCCGTACATGGATTCGGCATTGACGAGGACGGCGGCAGGACTTCGGTGTAGCCGTGCTCGCGGGTGTGCAGGTCGAGCATGAAGTTGACCAGCGCGCGCTCGAGGCGGGCGCCGAGGTCCCAATAGACGGCGAAGCGCGCGCCGGTGATCTTGGCGGCGCGCTCGAGGTCGAGGATGCCCAGACTGCTCGCCCAGTTCCCAGTGCGGCTTGGGAGTGAAGTCGAACTCGCGGCGGCGTGCCCCAGCGGCGGACTTCGACGTTGTCGTCGGCGGTCTTGCCGACGGGCACGGTGTCGTTCGGCAAGTTGGGAATGCCGGCGAGGATGTCGCGCAGGCGGGCGTCAGCTTCCTCGGCGATTTTCTCGGCCTCGGCGATCTTCTCCTTAAGATCTTTTTGTTGCTGGAGATTGGCCGCAGTGTCCTGCTGAGCTTTGCGGAGCTGCTGAAATTCCTCCGTGAGCTTGTTGCGGTGCGCTTTCATGGTTTCGGCATTCGTAATGGCAGCGCGCCGATCGAGATCGATAACGTAGAAGTCGCCTAGGACGACGAAGGGGTCCATGCCGCGCTGGAGTAGTTTCTCTTCGACAAGGGGCAGGTTGTTGCGGACAAAGGCGAGGTCAAGCATAAGAGATAAGGGTAATTGATTCGGGCAGAGCGTACCAAGCGGCGGAGGGAAGCAAACGACGTCAGCCTAGCGGCTCGACTGTGCGGGAGGCTGAGGGGTTGAGTATGAAACGGCGATTTCAAACCAAGTATCCGGGACGTTCGCGGGGGAGGGCACGTTTCGAGTGGGCGATGATTCAGGGTCCATTAGTCCACCCGTTCGCGACATGAGACCACTGGGGCACGTTTGTTTTCTTGTCGCGCTATCATCGATCTATGGACGTACGGTCCCTGCCGAAGGTCGAATTGCACCTACATCTGGACTGCTCGCTAAGCTACGAGGCAGTGTCGGCGCTTGCTCCACACGTGACGCGTGATGAATATGCGAGAGACTACACAGCGCCGCAAAAGTGTACGAATCTGGCCGACTTCCTAAGCCGTGCGCCGAAGGGCTTCCAACTCATGCAGAGCGAACAATCGCTTCGGCTGGTGACCGAAGACTTGTTTGGGCAGCTTGCTGGAGATGCCGTCATCTACGCTGAGATTCGGTTCGCCCCCCTGCTCCACACGGAGCTGGGGCTGGCAGCCGAGCGCGTGGTGGAGATTGTGGATGCTGCGACTGAAGAAATGACTCGCAGCAGCGGTGTCGAAGCTCGCCTCATACTCTGTACTCTGCGCCACTTCACCGAATCGCAGAGTATGGAAACGGTAAGGCTGGTCGAGAGTTTTAAGGGCAGCCATGTGGTTGCGCTTGACCTCGCAGCAGATGAAGCTGGGTATCCTCTCGATGCTCATCTCAACGCTTACCGCTATGCCCTAGAGCATGGACTGTTTAGGACGGCACACGCCGGGGAAGCCAGAGGGCCCGAGAGCGTTTGGGAGACCCTACGGCTTTTGCAGCCCACGCGAATCGGCCACGGCACGCGCAGCATCGAAGATCCCAAACTCGTCGAGCATCTGAAGCGCGAGCGCATTCATTTGGAAATCTGTCCGTCTGCCAACGTGCAGATTATCCCTTCAATAGCTGCGTGGGAGGATCATCCCGTTGATCGGCTCTACCGCGCAGGCGTCGCACTGAACATCAACACCGACAGCCGAATGCTGACTCCAGTCACGCTCACCGGCGAGTATGAGGGCCTCGCCCGGACTTTTGGTTGGGGAGCGGAGGAACTTCTGCGAACGAACCTCATGGGAGTCGAGGCGGCTTTCATTGACGAAGCAGTCAAGAAGAGCATGCGGTGCAAGCTGCAACAAGGCTACGCCATTGCAAGCTCAGGCTGAGGATTCCTGCTCAGCGGCTGCTGACCAAGATAGCTGGCGCGAACAGGACATATCGTAACTAATTGACGACAAACCCACACCGCGCGACATTTTCGTGGGCTTGTCTCCAAGGCCTGTGGCATGATTTCTCCATTCGATTTCATAGCCGTACTCGTAACCTGCGCGTGAGGAGATCGCCAATGCCGAAGTCTACCCTATCTTGGTCCTATAAGTTCTTTGTGCCGCTGTGCATGGCAGCTCTGGTTGCCGGCGTAGCCATCGCGCAACCTTCCGCGGGCGCGCACGCGCAAGTGCTGCAACTGGTGGACAAGGACTCCGAGCACTGGCAGCAGGTTTCGAAACAGATCTGGGACTACGCTGAGCTGGGCTATCACGAGACGAAAAGCTCGGACCTGCTGCAGGAGCAGTTGAAGGCCGCCGGATTCAAGGTGCAGGCGGGCGTGGCCAATGAGCCGACGGCGTTCATCGCGAGCTACGGCGAGGGCAAGCCGGTGGTCGGCATCCTCGGCGAGTTTGACGCGCTGCCTGGCCTGTCGCAGCAGACGGTGCCGACGCGCGATCCGGTGAAAGCCGGCGCGCCGGGGCATGGATGCGGACACAACCTGCTGGGGTCGGGCGCGGCGCTGGCGGCGGTCGCGCTGAAGCAGTACATGGAGGCACACCACATCGCGGGAACGCTGCGTTACTACGGCACTCCGGCGGAAGAGGGCGGCTCGGGCAAGGTGTACATGGTGCGCGACGGCGTGTTCAAGGACGTGGACGTGGTGCTGCAGTGGCATCCGGGCGCGAGCAACGCGGTGGCCAACGGGGGGCAGCTGGCGGTGGTTTCGGCCAAGTTCACGTTTCATGGTGTGGCCGCGCACGCGGCGATGGCTCCGGACCGGGGGCGCTCGGCGCTGGATGCCGTGATGCTGATGGGCAACGGGGTGGAGTTCATGCGCGAGCACGTGCCCAGCAACACGCGCATCCACTACATCATTTCGAAGGGTGGCGTGGCGCCGAATATCGTACCCGACCTGGCGCAGATGGACCTGATGGCGCGCAGCCCGTTCAACACGACGTTGAAGGACGTGTGGGAGTGGATCCAAAACATCGCCAAGGGCGCGGCGCTGATGACGGGGACAACGCTGGAAGTGAAGGGCATCGGCAGCGACGCCAACATCATTCCCAATGACGCTCTGGCGGCGGTGGCGCAGAAAAACCTGCAGGAGGTCGGCGGCTACAAGATGGACGCCGAGCAGCAGAAGTTCGCGCTGGAGTTGCAGAAGACCTTCAAGATGGACAGCGTGCCGAGCCTGAACACGACCAATGAGATCGAGCCGCTGCGCAAGTTCGATCCCAATGAGCCGGCGGCCTCGACCGACGTGGGCGACGTGAGCTGGAACGTGCCAACCATCGGGTTCTCCGCGGCAACGTGGGTCCCGGGTACCGCAGCCCACACCTGGCAGGCGGCCGCTACTTCCGGCATGAGCATCGGGCAGCAGGGCATGGTGGTGGCGGCGAAGGCGCTGGCGCTCACCGGGCTCGACGTGTTCACCGACCCGGCGCTGGTGCAGGCAGCGAAAGCCGACTTCGCCAAGCAGACCGCGGGCAAGAGCTACTACACGGCGATTCCCGCGGACCAGAAGCCGCCCATCAATTACCGTTCCGAGTGAGCTGAACTCTTGCGAGGATGATTTCGATGGCCCGCAAGCCGTGAGTGCGAGTCGTGCCGCACTTAATGCTTCCCCGGCAGCGACTCGAAGTCCTGCTGCTTGAGCGGGAGCTGCTTGTGCCAGTCGGCGGCGGCCTTGATGAAAGCGTGAAACATGGCTCGTGAGGCAGGGTCGCTCTCGTAGGTGCGCTCGGGATGCCACTGGACGCAGAGGACGAAATGATCGCCGGATGTGCCCTCGATGGCCTCTTTTACATGGTCAGTGGGGCACCACGCCACCAGTCGCAAGCCGTCGCCGAGGATGTCCGCGGCCTGATGGTGGCTGGAGTTGACCTTAAGCACCGGCTCCTCGCCTTCCTTGATCGACCCGGCGAAACGTAGAACTTCCGCCAGCCTCGATTCGGGATCGATCTCCACCTCGTGCGCCTTGATCACCGTTCGGGCCGGATCGTGATTTACGCCGGTCGTCAGGTGCTGCTCGAGCGTGCCGGTGCGCCAGACGTTCAGCGATTGCAGGCCGTAGCAGATGCCAAAGATGGGCTTGCGCATGTTGTAGGCGTCCTGCAGCAGTAGCTCGTCGGCGTTGTCACGCTGGGGGTCGGGGGCGGCGGTTTTGTCGTGCTTTTGTGCGCCGTACTTTTCGGGATCGACATCGGCGGGGCTGCCGGGAAGCAGTACGCCGTCGCAGGTCTTGATCTTTTGCGCCAGCACGTTCGACGGGGCGGTCACATCGATGATGACGGGCTCGCCTCCGGCGTCGCGCACGGCTTGCTCGTACAACGGCAAAGCGCGCATCACGTACTTCGAGTCTGCGGAGTTGGGAATCGGGATCGCGATGCGCGGCTTCATCAGACGGCCTCGCTCTTTACGTTCGCGTCGGCGGCAACCTCGGGAGCGGCCAACTCGCCGTGCGCGTAATACGTGTCTAACATCACCTTGCGCACGCGGGCGGAGAGTTCGTTCATCTGGCGCGGGACCATGCTCGTGGTGGGAATTGGCTCGCAAATAATCATCCGCACCCGACCGGGGTGCAGATGAAAGCTGTTAATGGGCAGCAACTCGTAGTTGCCGATGAGAACGATGGGCACGACCGGCGCCTGTGCCTTGATGGCCATGTAAAACGCGCCAGCCATGAAAGGCTGCATGTGGCCGTCGTGGGCGCGGCCTCCCTCGGGGAAGATGGCCAGCGGCATGCCATGACGCAGCGATTCACTGGCGCGGTTGAGTCCGCGCAGCGAGGCCCGGGCGTCGCCTTGTTCGATGGGGATCTGGCCCGAACGCGACAGGTGCCAGCCCATGAAGGGATAGCTGAACAGCTCGCGCTTGGCCAAGATGCGGAACTGTCCTGGAATGCAGGAATACAGCACCGGGATATCGAGCGCCGAAAGATGGTTCGCGGTATAGACGGCCGGCTGCGCGGGATCGATGTGTTCCGCGCCTTCGACGCGCACGCGCACGCCGCCCGTCGCGAGGATCATGCGCGCCCAATGCACGGCGAACCAGTGCTGCATGCGTCCACCGCGATCGATGAACGACGACAGCAGTGACAGGCTGCCCATGACTGCCGTGTACAGATAGATCAGCGGAACGAAGACGAAATATGAGCGCAGGCGGGAGAGAAACCCGCCTTTCGCCTTTCGCTGTTCGCGTGGATCGAGAGTGGTCATCCTTAAGCCGAAATCCCCAGAACTTGCATTGCCTCGCCAACCAGGAAGATCGAACCGGTCACGACCACAATACCGTCAGCCGGCGTGAGTTCGAAGGCGCGCGCAAGAGCGGTGCCAGTGTTCGGTTCGGGAAACATTTCGGCGCCAGTACGCGAGCCAGCCTGCTGTAGCTCTTCAACGGAGGCGGCACGAGGATTTTCTATGTGAGTGACTATCACCCTTGCAGCGAGAGGGAACAGGATGTCGGCGATTTCTTGCACGGCCTTGTCTCGCATGGCGCCAAAAACCAGGGTGATTTCCCGATCTGGGAACGTCTCTGATATCGCCGAGCGAAGCGCCCAAGCTCCCGCAGGGTTATGGGCGACATCAAAAACGACATTATAATTTGCATTATTTGTGGTGCAATTTTCACTCACGGGAAGCACTTGGAATCGCCCCGGCCAATGGGTCTCGCGGATGCCTTGCTCGATCTGCTTCGCCGTGACCTCGAAGCCGAACCGCGCCAGCTCTTCGGCGGTGGCGATGGCCAGCGCAATATTGCGGAACTGGTGGCGGCCGACGAGCGGCGAATCTACCACAATCTCCTCATCCATCACATTGAGCGGGTAGCGGTTACGGCCGGCCCCGGGAGTGACCCTCCCCGCCAGATACTCGGCTGCGCCGGGGGAAACGGGAGGAGTGTATTTCACTGCGCTGACTCCCGTGGCGTTGCGCTCAAGTATCGTGTTTCCAATCACATCGTTGGCCTCAGGATGCTGCGGCAGCGTCACCACAAGTCCATTCCGGCGGATAATTCCCGCCTTTTCGCGGGCGATTTCCCCAATGGAATCACCGAGATACCTCTGATGGTCGAGTGAGATGTCGGTGATGACGGAGATGAGCGGGTCAACGACGTTGGTGGCGTCAAGACGGCCGCCCATGCCGACCTCAAGTACTGCAATATCAACACTTACGCTCGCAAAGTACTCAAACGCCATGACCGTGAGCATCTCAAAAAAACTGGGATGCCACGGGAGCTTACCCTCAAGCAGCAACTGCTGTGCGGTGCGCTCGACGCGCTCGTAAATCTCGCTAAACTCAACATCTGCAATAACTTCGCCGTTAACGCGGATGCGTTCGTTAATGCGCACAAGGTGCGGGGAGCTGTAGAGAGCGGTCTTATATCCGGCGGCCAGCAGGACGCTGTAAAGTGTTGCGCCCGTGGAACCTTTGCCGTTGGTTCCGGCGATGAGCACGCTGGGGAAGCGGCGCTCGGGATTGCCCATGGCGGCCAGCATCTCGCGCACGTAGGCGAGGTCGAACTTGTGCGAGGGCGTGGCGTGAAGCTCGTGGCCCAAGGCGTAGAGCTGCTCGATTGTGGCTTGGTAGGTCATGCGGAATATTCAGATTAGCATTTGGGGGATGGCGCTTAGGCTTACTTAGCCGTTGGCTTCTTGGTCAAGGCTCGCGGCTTCGCATCGATCCGCTCGTATTCCTTTCGCAAATCAAACCTCGTCGGCTGGAACTGGGAGAAATCGAGTTGCCGCAGATCCTGAGCTAGAAACGTCTCAGCGGCTTTGTCTGTTTTGAGTCTAGGCATGCTCTTCTTCTGCATAATCCCTTGCCTACTTCCCCGCCAGTTCCTTCTTCACCGTTTCACTGACAACCTTGCCGTCCACGCGGGCGCCGGCGAATTTTGTCATGGCATTCTTCATCACGGTGCCCATGTCTTTCATGGTGGGCGAGCCCATTTCGGCGATGGTGGCTTTGACGGCGGCGACAATCTCTTCCTCGCCGAGGGACTTGGGCATGTAAGCCTCGATGATGGCGATCTCGTCGGTTTCCCGCTGGGCCAGCTCGGGACGGTTGCCTTTTTCGAAGGCCTCGACGGAGTCTTTGCGCTGCTTGATCATGGTGCTGAAAACCTGCAGCTCTTCCTTCTCATCGAGAGGAGCGCGCTTGTCGATCTCCTTATTTTTCAATGCAGACTTCACCATGCGCAGGGTGGAGAGGCGCAATTCTTCGTGCGCCTTCATAGCAGCGATCATGTCTTTCTGCACTTGTTCGGTCAGACTCATGGGTCAATTATAGTGGCTTGTCCACAGGGCGACGCTATATCATAGACATCCGGCGCGTCTTTTGTTCGAGCCGGAATCCCTACGAGCAAAGGTGGCAGCCATGCTACGTAAGACCCGTCTTTTTACTCCCGGTCCGACTCCTCTTCTCCCAGCAGCGCAACAGGCGATCGCCGCGGCGGACATGCATCACCGCACGGCGGAGTTTCGCGATATTTTTACCCGCGCACTGGCCGATCTCAAGGTCTTCTTCAATACGCAGAACGATGTGCTGATCCTGGCGGCTTCGGGCAGCGGCGCGATGGAAGCGTCGGTGTCAAACCTGACTTCTCCCGGCGACAAGGTTGTCGTGCTGACGGCCGGAAAGTTCGGCGAACGGTGGCGCGATATCGCCAAGGCATTCGGGTGTCAGATCGAGTTGATTTCCGCTCCGTACGGGCAGACATTCGACCTGAACGAAGTCAAATCGAAGCTTGACGGCGCGCGCGTGCTCTACATGCAGGGCACCGAAACTTCGACGGGCGCGCGGCATGATGTCAAGGGCGTGGCTTCGCTGCTGAAAGGCACCGACACCCTGCTGGTGGTGGACGCCATCACCGGGCTGGGCACGACGAAGTTCGACGTGGACGGCTGGGGCATCGACATCATCATCGGCGGGTCGCAGAAGGCGGTGATGATTCCGCCCGGGCTGGCATTCCTTGCCGTAAGCGAGCGGGCGTGGCAGCGCATGGAGACGACAACGAACCCGCGGTATTACTTCGACCTGCGCAAAGAGCGGAAGTCGGCGGCGAAGGGCGAGTCGGCATTCACGCCGGCGACAGCGCTGATTGCAGGCCTGCTCGCGTCGCTGGATTTCATCCGCAAGTCGGGCAAGGGCGATCTTGCGGCAGGACGCGATGCGCTCATCGAGAATGCCGAGACTTCGGCCGAGATGGTGCGGGCGGGCGCGAAGGCGTTGGGGCTGCAGCTGTTCGCGCCGACGTGTCCAGCGGCGGCGGTGACGGCGGTACTGCCTCCGGCGGGTGTGGATTCGAGTGCGCTGGTGAAGGAGTTCCGCGAGCGCTTCGCCATGGTCGTGGCCAACGGACAGGGCGAGATGAAAGGCAAGATGATCCGCATCGCGCACTTGGGCTACTACGACTATCTCGACGCCATCGGCGTGATTGGCGCGCTGGAGCAGGTCCTCCTGCAGGTGGCTCCGGGACACCGGTTCGAACTGGGCGCTGGCGTTAAGGCGGTGCAGGAGACGTATGCCGAGCAGTTCGCGGCGGTGAAGGCGTAGGCAGTTGTCGGTTGGCGGTTGTCAGTTGTCAGAAGAACAGCCACAAAGGGCTGCGCGGACGAAAGTCCGTGCAGCGAGTTCTTCAAAGGTTTCGTCACCGCACGGCTAAAGCCGTGCTCCTTCAAAACTCACGAGTCAAGGTGGCGTCCTTTCGGACCGCGGAAGCGGTGCACCACACACGACTCGGTTGCTGAAATCTCATACAGGGGCCTCCTATGAAAATCGTGGTTGCTGAGAAAGTTGCACCCTCCTCTCTCGCAGTATTTAAGGAACAGTCGGACTGGACGGTGGTTACGCCGGAGAAAGACGCTCTGGCAGCGGAGTTGGCTGAAGCCGACGCTCTGCTGGTGCGCTCGGCGGTGTTTGTCGATGCGGCCATGATGGACAAGGCGCCGAAGCTGCGGGTCATCGGGCGCGCAGGTGTGGGCGTGGACAACATTGACCTCGACGCGGCCACCAAACGCGGCATCTGCGTGATGAACACGCCAGGCGGCAACGCCATCGCGGTGGCCGAGCACACGCTGGCCCTGATGCTGGCATTGGCGCGGCATCTGACGCGTGCCGACGCGACCACCCACGCGGGTAAGTGGGAGAAGAAGTCTCTGCAAGGCACTGAGCTGCGGGCCAAGACGCTGGGTATCGTGGGCCTGGGCAAGGTCGGCATGGAAGTCGCCAAGCGGGCGCAGGCGTTTGGAATGAAAGTGATCGGACACGATCCGTTTGTCGCGGCCAGCCTGGCGCAGCAGTTGCAGATCACGTTAGTTCCACTGGAGGAGCTGTTTGCGCAGTGCGATTACATCACGTTGCACGTGGGGCTGACGCCGCAAACGCAGGGCATGATCAATGCCGCCACGCTGGCAAAGATGAAGAAAGGGGCGCGGCTGGTGAACTGCGCGCGCGGCGAGTTGCTGGACGACGCTGCCGTTGTCGCGGCGCTGGAGTCGGGACGTCTTGGTGGCGCGGCGCTGGACGTGTTTCGCAACGAGCCATTGAAGGAATCGGCCTATCACGGCAAGCCCAACGTAATTCTCACGCCACATATCGCCGGCTCGACCAACGAAGCGCAGGACGCCGTCGGCGTACAGATTGCGATGCAGGTGCGCGAGTACCTGCAGAAGGGCGTGATTCAGAACGCGGTCAACGTGCCTTCGGTGACGTTCGACGAGTATGAGGAAATGTTGCCCTATATCGGACTGGCCGAGCGGCTGGGAACGTTTCTGGCGCAGTCGGGCGAGAACGGCGTGGAAGAAATCACGATTGCCTACGGCGGCGAACTCTCGGAGTGGAAGACCGACTTGATCCGCAACGCTGCGGTGGCGGGCGTGCTGAACCAGATGGCGCACGAGAAGGCCAACCTGGTGAATGCGCGCTCAATCGCGGAAGAACGGGGGATTCGAGTGAATGAGCACAAGAACGCACCCGCCGCACGCGGCTCGGCGATCAACGCGCTGACGGTGAGCCTGAAGACGCACCAGCAGACACGCGCGGTGCTGGGAACCGTGCTGCACGGCACGTCGCCGCGGCTGCTGCGCATCGACGAGATCGTTGTGGAAGCGCCGTTGCAGGGGAACATCATCTACCTGCGCAACCGCGACGTGCCGGGCGTGATTGGGCGCGTGGGAACCGTGCTGGGCCAGCACAACGTCAACATCGCGAACTTCTCGCTGGGACGCGCGGAGGAAGCGAAGGAGCCGCGCGGTGCGGTCGCCGTGGTGCAGGTGGATAGCGAAGTAAATGAGGCGGTATTGCAAGACCTGCGGAAGATCGACGCGATTGAGGTGGCGAAGGCGATCAGATTCTAAGTCGTTGGTTGTCAAGAACAGCAGAACAGCCAAACGCGCCGGAGGGCATCCGGCGCGTTGTTATTTTTTAAGACCTGTCTAGTGGGTAGCGGTGACGCCGCTGGCGTAGAGCGCGACTTTCAGCCGCACTTCGGCACGCTTGAGGGCGTTCAGGGTCGCCTCGTAGTCGAGATCAGGCGCGGGATTCTTCAGCGCCTCTTCCGCGCGGTCCCTCGCGGCGGTGGCGCGCTTCACGTCGATCTCCCCGGCGCGCTCGGCGGTCTGCGCGAGGATGGTGACCTTGTCAGGCAGTACTTCAGCAAATCCCCAGGCCACCGAGAGATGTTCGGTCTTGCCGCCCTGCTTGTAGGCGATTTCGCCGATGGTCAACTCGGTGATGAGGGGCGCGTGTCCGGGCAAAACGCCGATGTCGCCGGCCTTGCCGGGAATCTGCACTTCGTCAGCGGGCTCGTTCACCAGCAGCTTGTCGGGGGTCACGATCTCGAGTTGGAGCCTGTCAGCCATGTCAGTTATGCCGTGGCCTTCATCTTCTCGGCCGCTTCCAGCACCTCTTCGATGCCACCCTTGAGGAAGAACGCCTGCTCGGGAACGTCATCGTGCTTGCCGTCGATGATTTCCTGGAAGCTGCGCACGGTATCTTCGACCTTCACATACTTGCCCTTAACGCCGGTGAATTGCTCGGCGACGTGGAAGGGCTGCGAGAAGAAGCGCTGGATCTTGCGGGCTCGCGACACGGTGAGCTTCTGATCTTCACTGAGTTCGTCGATGCCGAGGATGGCGATGATGTCCTGCAGGTCTTTGTAGCTCTGCAGAACCTGCTTCACGGCCTGGGCGGTGTTGTAGTGCTTCTCGCCGACAACGCGCGGATCGAGAATGCGCGAGGTGGACGCCAACGGATCGACCGCCGGGTAGATGCCCAGCTCGGCGATCTGGCGCGACAGCACCGTGGTGGCGTCGAGGTGAGCGAAGGTCGTGGCCGGAGCAGGATCGGTCAAGTCGTCGGCGGGCACGTACACGGCCTGCACCGAGGTGACGGAACCATTCTTGGTGGAGGTGATGCGCTCCTGCAGTTCGCCCATTTCGCTGGCGAGGTTGGGCTGGTAGCCCACGGCGGAGGGCATGCGGCCCAGCAGCGTGGACACTTCCGACCCCGCCTGGGTGAAGCGGAAGATGTTGTCAATGAAGAGCAGCGTGTCGGCGCCTTCTTCGTCGCGGAAGTACTCGGCGACAGTGAGGCCGGTCAGCGCGACGCGGAGACGGGCCCCGGGGGGCTCGGTCATCTGGCCGTAGATCAGCGCGGCCTTGGATTTCTCGGGCTCCTTGATGTTGACGACACCTGACTCCTGCATTTCGAGCCAGAGGTCGTTGCCCTCACGGGTGCGCTCACCGACGCCGGCGAACACGGAGAATCCGCCATGCTGCAGCGCAACGTTGTTGATGAGTTCCATGATGACGACGGTCTTGCCCACACCGGCGCCGCCGAAGAGGCCGATTTTGCCGCCCTTCAGGAAGGGCTGGATGAGGTCGATGACCTTTACGCCGGTTTCGAACATTTCGGCGCGAGTGGACTGCTCGTCGAAGCGCGGTGCGGCGCGATGGATGGGCATGCGCTTCTCGCATTTCACCGGGCCCAGCTTGTCCACGGGCTCGCCAATGACGTTGAGCACGCGGCCAAGAGTTCCCTTGCCCACGGGAACGGTAATGGGGCCGCCGAGGTCGATGGCCTTCATGCCGCGCACCATGCCATCGGTGGGCTCCATGGCCACACAGCGCACCCGGCCTTCACCGAGCTGCTGCTCGACTTCGAGGATGACGTTGACCGGGTTGGGCACGGTGAAGCCGTCACTGACCACGCGAAGCGCGGAGTAAATGGGTGGCAGAGCGTGCTCGGCAAACTGTACGTCTACCGCGGGGCCAGCAATTTGAATAACGTGACCAATATTCTCAGACATGATTTCGCTCTTCGCTCTTCGCCTCTCGCTCTGGGCCAGAAGCTTTCGATTAGTAGTACTTCGCTACAGCGCGGCAGCGCCGCTCACGATCTCGATAATCTCTTTCGTGATGGCCGCCTGGCGGACCCGGTTGAGGGTCAGCGTGAGCGAATCAATCACGTCATTGGCGTTGTTGGTGGCCGAATCCATGGCGGTCATGCGGGCGGCGTGTTCGGCTGCCACCGATTCCAACAAGCTGGAGTAAATCTGGTTGGCCACATAACGCGGCAAGATGTCGGTCAGCAGTTCGCCAGGAGGCTGCTCGTAGATGTAATCCACCGGCGCGGTGGCGAACTTGACGGCTTCGCGGTCAATCTCGGTGGTGTCTGGCGCCTGCAAACTGACGCCTGCCGATTTCGCGGCCTCGCCCATGCGCTCGCGCGACTCGGCGGAAAGCTCTTCCACCTGCGTGACTTCACGACGCCCGATTTCCTGCACCGGGAGAATCCGCTGCACGATGACGCGCTGCGAGATCACCGACTTGAACTCGTTGAAGATGAGGTACACACCGTCGATTTCTTCGCGCTCGTAGCGCTTGATGACCTTGTTGGCGATTTCCTCAACGTCGTCAAAATCAACCTTGGCCAGGACGTTGACGTATTCGCCGACAACCTGGACGCGCCCGGCGCGCTCCTGGCCATCTGCCGGGGCCATCGGGAAGCGGCGGCGCATGAAGTCGCGGCCTTTGCGCCCGATGGCGACCACGTCGATGTTCTTATCGCTGAGATAGTCAACAAAGCGCATCGGCGCTTTCAGCACGTTCGAGTTGAACGCGCCCGCCAGTCCGCGGTCGCCGGTGACGATGATGATGAGCACCGTCCTCTCCGGACGGGTCTCACGCAGAAGCGGATGCAGCGGCAGGCCGGTTTCGGGATCAAACAGCTCGGAGCGGCTCACCACCGACTGCAGAACGTTGGTCAGCATCTGCGCGAAGGGGCGCGACTGCAGGGCGCGCTCCTGGGCTCGGCGCAGCTTGGCCGCCGAAACCATCTTCATGGCCTTGGTGATCTGCCGCGTGTTCTTCACGCTGCGGATGCGTCGCCGAAGATCAAGTACGTTTGCCATGATGGTTTACGCGTTCGCCTTGGCCGCCACACGCTCGGCGGCGAAGCGGTCCTTGTACTCGTTGATGGTCTTGGTCATGTCGGCGCGGAGGTCGTCGTCGAGAACCTTCTTCTCTTCGATGGCGCGCAGCACGCCCGGGTTTGCGGTGTCGACGTAGGCGTAAAGCCCCTTCTCGAAGTCGCGCAGGTCACTGACTTCCATGTCGTCGAGCAGGCCCTGGGTCCCGGCGAAGAGCAGGAGAATCTGCTTAGCGAACGACAGCGGCGCGTACTGGCTCTGCTTCAGAATCTCGGTGAGGCGCTTGCCGCGGGCGAGCTGTGCCTGCGTGGCCTTGTCAAGGTCGCTGCCAAACTGCGAGAACGCAGCCAGTTCGCGGTACTGCGCGAGGTCGAGGCGAAGAGTTCCGGCGACCTGGCGCATGGCCTTGATCTGGGCGCTGCCACCCACGCGGCTGACGGAAAGTCCGACGTTGACGGCGGGGCGGACACCGGAGTTGAACAGGTCGGTTTCCAAGTAGATCTGGCCGTCGGTAATCGAAATCACGTTGGTCGGGATGTAGGCCGAAACGTCACCGGCCTGGGTCTCGATGATAGGCAGCGCAGTCAGCGAACCTCCGCCAAGTTCGTTGTTCAGCTTGGAGGCGCGCTCCAGCAGGCGGGAGTGGAGATAGAACACGTCACCGGGATAGGCTTCGCGTCCCGGCGGACGACGCAGCAGCAGCGAAATTTCGCGATAAGCCACGGCGTGCTTGGAAAGATCGTCGTAGATGCAGAGCGCATGGCGGCCGCCGTCGCGGAAGTACTCGCCAATGGCGCAAGCAGCGTAGGGTGCGATGTACTGCATCGGGGCGGGATCGGAGGCCGAAGCGGAAACGACGATCGTATACTCCATCGCTCCGAAATCTTCGAGCGTCTTGACCACCTGGGCGACGGACGAGCGTTTCTGGCCAATGGCGCAGTAGATGCAAATCAGGTCGCGTCCGCGGCTGTTGATGATGGTGTCGAGGGCGACAGCGGTCTTGCCGGTCTGGCGGTCGCCGATGATCAGCTCGCGCTGCCCGCGGCCGATGGGAATCATGGAGTCGATGGCCTTGAGTCCGGTGGCCATCGGTTCTCTCACAGGTTGTCGGGCGATAACACCGGGAGCGATGCGCTCGACGGCGTTGAACTTGTCGGTGGCAATAGGGCCCTTGTCGTCGATGGGCTGGCCGAGACCATTCACCACGCGGCCAATCATGGCGTCGCCCACGGGCACACTCATAATCTTGCCGGTACGCTTGACCTCGTCACCTTCCTGGATTTCGGTGTAATCGCCGAGGAGCACGGTGCCGACCTGGTCTTCTTCCAGGTTCATGGCCAGACCCGCGATGCCATGCGGGAACTCCAGAAGTTCGCCGGCCATCACTTTCTCGAGCCCGTACACGCGGGCGATGCCGTCGCCCACCGACATGACGGTGCCGACTTCATCCACGGCAATCTTGGTTTCGTAGTTGTCGATTTGCTCGCGGATGAGCTTTGTAATCTCGTCTGCCTTGATCTGAGCCATAAAAATCCAGTTGTCAGTGACTAGTGGCCCGTTGTCAATAATGACAAAACAGCCACTTCATCGACGCGTTATTTGGATTACCTGTTACCGCTAAGAAACCTGTGTTCCAAACTGCTATGAATTCGCCAACTGCTCTTTCAGTTTCTGCAACTGCCCGCGCACGGAGCCGTCGTAAATCGTGCTGCCCACGCGCACCATAGCGCCGCCGAGCAACCCGGGGTTGGTGTCGTACTTGGCGCGGACTTTTTTGCCGGTCATACGCTCCACTTGCGACTCCAAGCCGTGCTTCTCTTCCGGCGAGAGCGATCGGGAGCTGGTGATGCCGGCCTCGACAAAGCCGAGTTGCGTGTTCAGTTCGGTCTCAAACTGGCGGGCAATCTGCGCCATCATGGGAATCCGGCCGTGATCGACGAGCACCGCGAAGAAATTGCGGATGGGCTTCAGCAGGGCCGACTCCGCCGCAACAGAATCAAGGACTGCGCGTTTCTGCTCCGCCGGAATCGCGGGCGATTCCCACACCATGCGCAACTCGCTGCTGCCTTCGACGGTGGCGACCATGTCGCGCACCTGCTGGACGGCGACGGCCGCGTCAATCTTCCTTTCGAGGACAACCTCGACCAGGGCGCGAGCGTATCGGCTGGCAATAGCGGCCATCGCTATTCACCATCCTTTCCCAAGTGGCCCACAAACTGGCGGACCAGCGCTCGGTCGGTGTTGTCGTCAACTTTGATCTTGCGGGATGCGATATCCACGGCCAGCGAAGCGGCAAAGCTCTTCAGGTCGTGGCGCGCGCTACGGGAGATGGCGGCGATCTCGGCCTCGGCGGCGGAGACGACTTTGTGCTTGTCCTCTTCGGCGGTGGCGCGGATTCGCTCTTCCTCTGCAACCGCCTCGCGCTCAGCGTTTGTTTTGATCTCTCCGACTTCGGAATCCAGTTTCGCCAGCCGTGCTTCGATTGCACTCAAGCGGGCAGTCGCTTCGGCGCTGGCAGCCTGCGCTTCCTTCAGCGCCTTCTGAATCATGTTGGTGCGGTCGCGAAACATATGCGGCAGCTTCGACTTCAACAGCATCCAGAAGAAAATTGCGAGGATCCCAAAATTAAGGGTAATGGACACCCAGTACATGCCGCGAGCGTCAAGTCCAACGAAGTGGCCCAACTTGGCGACCATATTCGAGTACTTAAACGCGGCGTTCTCCTCGTGCCCTTCTTCGGAGTGCTCGGCCGCCTGCGACTCCTTCACCAGTTCCTGGCTGGCGGCGGTATCAGGGTTGACGGGAGGCTGCTGCGCTTGCTGGGCAGCGGCCTCAGGCTGTGCTTTGGAGGGCTCCTTGGCATGTTCCTGGGCAGCAGCCACGCCCCCGGCGAGACATGCCAGAACGAGGGCCAAGGCCAACCGGTCCACTAAACTTCGCTTCATCACGCGCCACCTGCCGCAGTGGCTGTGCCTGCTGGCTTGAGGATGGTGCGAATGATTTCGGACGCCAGGGTTTCGGATTCGGCCTGCAGCGATTGACGGGCGGTCGCCATGTCCTGATCGATGGCCGCACGAGCTTCCCGCACCTGCTGCTGGGCGCGCTCACGCGCCTCCGCTACGGCGGCGGCACGGGCCTTTTGAGCAGCCTGGCGGCGGACATCCTGCGCCTTGAAGATGGCCAGGCGCGCATCGCGCAGGCGTTGCTCGTAATCGTGGGTCTTGGATTCGGCAGCGGCAATGTCGGCCCGGGCCTTCAGGACCGCCCCTTCCGTCCGCTCGCGCCGCTCGTCCAGAAGCCTTCGCAAGGGATTGCCCACCAGAGCGCTATAGATAGCGTAGAGCAGCAGAAACATCACCGCAGTCGGGACTGCGTCGCGCAGTAAATCTCCTACTTGTCTAAGAAGAGGGTCCATGCCTGTTTCTTGAATTCCCGCGGCTGAAGAGACACAGGGGGCGCCAGAAAAACTGTGGAACTTAAAAAGTTATCAGACGCTTCAATCCAGTGTCAACGGAGTTCCCGGCGTGGGTTGCGATTTGGTGGTAGCGACATGTTAGGAACGCCGCACGGATGTAATTTGAACTTCTCGAGAGGCATGGGCAGCGACTTTTTCGCGCCAGAGATTTTGGCGTACGCGGAAGCTTCGGGCGACCCGCCATGCCTCCGGAGTCGCTGCGTGCGCTGCCGACCGCCAGTCTGTTTGCTAGCGCAGGAAGAGATTGAACATTGCGTTTCGCATAGAAGCTGCAAAGGAAGCTCTGACTGGTTCGGCGGGTCTCCGGGAAACCGGAGAAAACAGAGCCGTTCCGAAATGGGATGCGAGTCGAACGACGACCCAGCATGTGGTCTGTTTTCAGCTACTTGTAAGTCGCACTTTAGGCCGCGCAAATGCCATAAAAATCAATAATTTATCGCGCTTTGCCCTTGACATTTCCACAGGGGGCGGTACGATTAGGTATCACCTCCGATCCACTTCAGGATCGAATGGGCTTGGAGCCAAGGAATCGTCACCGCTCTTTGGCATCAGGCCCATTTTATTGCTCGCTCATCGGACGCCCGAAGCCGCGAGCCTCAAACCTGTAAAATATGGCTTCGCCTTCTTCAATACTCATTCATGCGATCAAAAATCCTGTTTGTTGCCGGGTTGTTGTTTTGTCTGACGCCTTGGGCTTCTCCTCCTCTCGCTCTGGTGGCTGGCCTGGTTTTTGGAGCGATCGCCTCTCATCCCTATCCGGGAGAATCCCGTCAGATTTCCAAGTACCTGCTACAGGCGGCAGTGGTGGGACTAGGGTTCGGCATGAACCTGCATCAGGTGCTGCGCGCCGGACGCAGTGGCTTCCTCTATACCGCGGTAGGGATTGCGTTCGCGCTGCTGGTGGGAACGGCCATCGCTCGCATGGTCGCAGTCGATCGCCGGGCCGCATTCCTCATTTCCGCGGGAACCGCCATTTGCGGCGGCAGCGCCATTGCGGCGGTGGGCCCGGTTCTCGGAGCAACCGAGGACGAGATGTCGGTTTCGCTGGGAACGGTGTTTATGCTGAATTCCATCGCGTTGCTGACGTTCCCCGCCATCGGAACCGCGCTGAGTCTCTCGCAAACGCAATTCGGATTGTGGGCCGCTCTGGCGATTCATGACACCAGTTCCGTCGTTGGCGCCTGCGCCAAGTACGGCGCAGTTGCGCTGGCGACGGGCACAACGGTGAAGCTGGCGCGTGCGTTATGGATCGTGCCAATTACAATCGCCACCGCCGTCAAGACGGGCAGCAAGACTCGCATCCAGTGGCCGTGGTTCATCCTGTTCTTTTGCCTGGCAGCAATGGCCAACACCTACTGGCTGTCTGGGTTACCTGTCTATAAGCTGCTGAGTCATGCGGGAAAGCTGATGCTGGTGCTGACCCTGTTCCTGATCGGGGCGACGCTGTCGCCGGCGGCGCTGCGCAAGGTCGGCCCCCGCCCGCTAATTCAGGGCGTGCTGCTGTGGATCGTGGTAGGCGTGGTGAGCCTGCTGGCGATTCGGGCGGGATGGATCAGCATCTAAGACGAAATCGACTACACGAAAACGAGAACCCGCTTGAAACTTGTTCGAAAGCTGTTTGCCTTCACGACACACCTATGTGTGATGCTGCTGCTCGCTGTACCGGGGCTGGGCAAAACTACTCAAGCTGCTCCGGCGGAATCCACGGCTTCGCGTCCGGCGGTGCGGTCGCACCGACCCACGGTTCGAGACACCGCCCCGGATGCGGCCTTCTGCGCGACCTGCGTTCGTGACAACCTTACTTATCTCGCGGGACCCGCTCTGCAAGGCCGCGGCAGTGGCACCGAGGACGAGCACCATGCGGCGCGGTACATTGCGGAGAAGTTGAAGGCCTATGGGCTCGCTCCGGCTGCAGGCGGCGCAGCCTTTATCCAGGCGGTCACCGTACGATCGCCGGCGAACGGGGCGGTGCCCAAAGTCATGAAGACGTGGAATGTGTTGGGAAAAATCGAAGGCACGAGCGCCAAGGATGAGGTGATCTTGCTGAGCGCGCATCTTGATCATCTTGGCGTCGCGAACGGCAAGACGTATTACGGTGCGGACGACGATGCCTCCGGGACCGCTGCGGTGATGGAATTAGCCCGCATTCTGGCCAACGGGCCGCAGCCGAAGCGGACGGTTGTTGTGGCGCTGTGGGGAAGCGAAGAGGCGGGCCTTGTGGGATCGAAGTCTTTCCTGCAACATCCAACGTTTCCACTGAAGGACATTGTGGCCAATCTCGAATTCGAGATGATCGGTCGCCCTGATCCGCAATTAAACCCCGACGAACTTTGGTTGAGCGGATGGGACCGTACCAACCTGGGGCCTGAGTTGGCAAAGCATGGCGCGAAGCTGGTGGGCGATCCGCGTCCGGACCAGAAATTCTTCACTCGCTCAGACAACTTCGCCCTCGCCAAGGATGGCATCATCGCGCAGACCGTTTCGAGCTACGGGCTGCACAAGGACTACCACCAGCCGACCGACACCGTCGACAAGATCGATTTTCAGCACATGGACCGTGCGATTGCCTCGATGATTGGCCCCGTAACCTGGCTGGCGAACACAGACTTCAAGCCCCAGTGGGCGGAGGGGAAGAAACCGTAAGGCAGTGGATCGTCGGGATGTCGCAACTGTTTGAGTTCTATTCACTGTCCACTAACCACTGGTTTCCAGCGCCTGCGACAGCTCTTCCCACTCCGCCATGCGGGCGGCAATGTTCTCGCGATGCTGGGCGAGCAGTTCAACCACGCGCTGGGTCTCCTCGGCGCTCACAAATGACTGCAAGCTGCAGCTCGCAGTCGGCAATCCCCTCTTCCAGGCTCGCAATTTCTCCCTCAAGCTGCTGGCAGCGGTCCTGCAACTGCTTCATCTTGATGGGGTTCATGCGCTTGCGGGGCTCATCTTGCGGCGAGATGTATCCTGGCACATCTGACAGTGTGGGAGTACGCTTGCTGCCCGCATCGGTGACATCTTCTCCCTCAGCCGCTCGCTGCTTGCGCCAGAGATAGTCCTCATAATTGCCGGGAAAGACTTCGACTTTCCCGCCGCCGATCTCGAAGATACGCGTGGCCAGCTTGTCGATGAAGTAGCGGTCGTGCGACACAAACACCACCGTGCCGTTGTATTTCTCCAGCGCCTCCAGCAACACGTCTTTGGCGCGCATGTCGAGGTGGTTAGTAGGCTCGTCGAGCAGCAGGAAATTCGAGGGGTGCAGCAACATGCGAGCCAGCGCATAGCGATTGCGCTCGCCACCCGAGAGCACGCCGATGGGCTTGAATACGTCGTCTTCGGAGAACAGGAAAGAGCCCAGCAAGCCTCGCAACTCAGTCATCGTCTTCTGCGGCGCCACGTCGGAGAGGTCGTCGAGCATGCGGCTGGAAGGATCGAGTTCCTTGTACTGGTCCTGTGCGAAGTAGTCGGGCTCAACGTTGTGCCCGAGCTTCAGTGAACCCTCGGTTAGCGGCTCGATGCCCGTGAGTAGCTTAATCAATGTGGACTTGCCCGCGCCGTTCACACCCACTAGCGCGATGCGATCGCCGCGCTGAATGGTGAAATCGACGTTGCTGAACACGCGTTTCGGGCCGTAGCTCTTGGCGACGCCGCTGCACTCGACCACGGTGCGTCCGCTGGGATTGGGCTGCGGAAAGCTGAAGTGGATGGTCTTTTCTTCGTTGGGAACTTCGATGCGCTCGATCTTCTCCAGCTCCTTGATGCGGCTCTGCACCTGCTTGGCCTTGGTGGCCTGTGCGCGAAAGCGATTGATGAACGCTTCGAGCTGCTCGATGCGCTCGCGCTGGTTCTTGTATGCCGCGACCAGCGAATCCCGGCGCTCCTGCTTCTGCGCCAGGTACTTCTCGTAATTGCCGCTGTAGAAGTGCACACCCTTGTTCCAGATTTCGATGATGCGATCGACCGTGACGTCGAGAAAGTAGCGGTCGTGCGAGATCAGCACATACGCGAATGGATACTGCAGCAGGTACTCCTCAAGCCAATTGCGGGTTTCAAGATCGAGATGGTTGGTCGGCTCGTCGAGCAGCAGCAAGTTGGGCTTCGACAGCAGCAGCTTGGCCAGCGCAATGCGCATCTGCCAGCCGCCGGAGAATTCCTCGGTATAGCGCGTCCAATCTTCTTTAGGGAAGCCGAGTCCGTCGAGCACGCTGCCGACCTGCGCGTCGAGCGCGTAGCCATCGTGCACACGGAAGTGACTCGATATTTCGTGGAAGCGATCGGCCACTTGCTCATACTCGCGTGATGCGGGATCGAGCTCGCCCATCTTGTGGGCCAACTCCTCCATCTCCTGCTCCATCGATTGCAAATCGCTGAAGACTGACAGGCACTCGTCGAAGACGGAGCGGCCGGCGAGGCGCAGGCCGTCTTGCGGCAGATAGCCGAACGTGGTGTGCTTGGCGCAGGTGAGGGCGCCGTAGTCGAGCGATTCGATGCCCCCCAGCATTTTCAGCAGTGTGGACTTGCCGGTGCCATTCGCGCCCACCAGACCGACTTTGTCATTCGGCGTGATGAGCCAGTTCAGGTTTTCGAACAGAAGTTTGGGGCCGAAGCGTTTTCCGGCAGAGGAAAGCTGGATCATGGGGCTACTTCAGATTATGCGGGAGAGAACGGCCCACGCCAAATAGCGTAGGGGTGCGAGCGCTCATCAACAGGCCTAGTTACTCTTCTTCTGGTCCCGGATGAGGCGCTCGTCGATGGGCTTACGCCCGGCGAAGCCTTCGCTGGTGCTGTGCCAGTGGGTGATGCCCTCTTCGCCCAGCTTCCAGCACAGCAAGATGACCTCTTCGCCCACGACGCACGGGAAGTCGAGCAGGCCGATGTCGAGGTCCTTCACCTGCACGCCGGCGGCGTCGATTTCAGCGACAGCGTCTTTGGCGCGCTGGATGGCTTTTTCGCGGTCGTCCTTGCGTCGGCTGACCGCAAGAATGTTTACCGAGGTGCCGCCGTTCAGGAAGATGCGGCTCTTGAGCGACTCGAGTTCTCCATCGATCTCCTCGATGACGGCCTTGGCCTGCATGGCCGAGCGCAGCAACGACTCGAGAACGGGCAACAAACTTTCGGCTTCCGCGAGCGTAAAAGTGCTTGACATTTCGGTATCAGTCGCTGTCTGGCCGATTTCTTCCGGATTGGCGGCTTGATGGCGCACAATCTCACGGCGACGGTATTCCCGCAAATCGGACCAATAGCGCGGAATGCGCCGCAAGTACTTTTCCCGGGGACGCCTGCGTTGGCGGGTTCGGATCATCACTGGATTTCTAACATTCTATCAAGCGCAACGCGTGCCCAGGTCTTGACGCTGTCTTTTACCTTGATCGGATTGACCACACGGCCCTCCACCAGGTTCTCCAGCGCCCAGCACAGGTGCTGCGGCGTGATGCGGAACATGGTAGTACACAGGCAGCCCGAATCGTCCAAAGTAATGACTTGCTTGTTCGGATACTCCCTCGCCAGACGGTTCACCAGGTGGATCTCGGTGCCGATGGCGAAGCCACTTCCCGCAGGCGCGTCTTTGACCTTCTTGATGAGATAGTCAGTCGAACCGATGCCGTCAGCCTTCTGGCAGACCTCCCAGCGGCACTCAGGATGCACGATGACCTGCATGCCGGGATAGGTGGCGCGAACTTTGTCCACATGCTCAGGCAGGAAGCGCTGATGCACTGAGCAATGGCCCTTCCACAGGATGACCCTGGCCTTGCGCAGTCGTTCGGCGCTGAGACCGCCCTGGAGCTGGTACGGGTCCCATACCACCATTTCGTCGAGCGGAATTCCGCGGGCAAAACCAGTGTTGCGCCCCAGGTGCTGGTCGGGGAGAAAGAAAATTTTCTCATTACGGCGGAAGGCCCAATCGAACGCGCTCTTGGCGTTGGATGAAGTACAGACCATGCCACCACGCTCGCCGCAAAAGGCTTTGATCGCGGCGGTGGAGTTCATGTAGGTGATAGGCGTGATGCCGCGGCCTTCATCGTCTGTCAGTCCAAGATTGACGAACTGCTCCCACGCGTCTTCGACCTGGCCGATCTCGGCCATGTCGGCCATCGAGCATCCGGCGTTGAGGTCGGGAAGTATCACCGCTTGCCCTTCATGCGCCAGGATGTCCGCACTTTCGGCCATGAAATGCACGCCGCAGAACACGATGTAGCGGCCGTTGGCTTGCGCGGCCATCTGCGAAAGCTTGTAGGAATCGCCGAGATAGTCGGCAAAACGCACGACTTCATCGCGCTGGTAGTGGTGGCCGAGGATGACGCACTCGCGTCCCAAGGTCTCTTTCGCCTCCCGAATCCGTTCGTCCATCGAAAGGTCGGGCAGTACGAGATAGTTTTCGAGCGAGCACGATACCGCTTCGCTAATCGGTGCTGTTGCCACGTTAATGTCTCTGCCTTCAGTCCCGGCCGCATGGTTCCGCTGCTGCGGAACACCCTGCCCCGGAACGGGGATGTTGAAAGCTGACCTGCGGCTCCAGTCGATCCACTATCCGCCTTGACGGACCCGAGCGACGGGGATGTTGAAGCCCCAGTTGACGCTTCTCTTACAACTTAAATAGATGCCCTGATCACGCCGTTTGTTACAAAAACTTGAACCGCGTCACCCCGACGCGGCCACATCGCCTAACGAACGTTGCCAGCAGGCACCACCCCGTATTTTTACGCTACTTTCAAGATTGTGCAAGTGCAAGGGTTACCGGCCAGCTCGCGGCTTACCCCCCGATGTGCACCATCGTCCGCGACGCCGGTACAAACCCCGGCTCCCCGATGTGATGGCGAGCTTCTTTCTGGTCTACGGCCCGTTGGATGAACTCAGCCATATCGTCGTCGCTCGCGCCCCCGGCCATCAGGCCGCCAAGGTCGTGCTCGCGCACCGAAAACAAACAGGTGCGAATCTTCCCGTCCGAGGTCACGCGGATCCGGCTACACTGCCCGCAAAACGGCCGCGACACCGGTGCGATGATGCCTATCTCACCCACCCCGTCCTCGAATACATACCGACGTGCGGTTTCGCTGCGCTGGTGCTCGATCTCGCGCAAACGCATGAAACCGCCCATGCGGCGGACAATCTCGTCAAGCGTGATGACAATCTCCGGCGACCAGACGCGGTCTTCTTCCAGCGGCATGAACTCGATAAATCGCACCACTACGCCTTCTTCGCGCGCGAATCGGCCAAAGCCGATTATCTGGTCGTCGTTAAAGCCGCGCAGCAGGACGCAGTTCACTTTTACGGGGTTTAATCCGGCGCGTTGTGCCGCGCGAATGCCAGCCAGCACACGCTCGTAGCCGTTGGGTACCCTCGTGATCCGCGCAAAGTGCTGTGGCTCGACCGCGTCCATCGACACAGTGACGCGCGACAGTCCCGCATCGGCCAGCGGCTGTGCCAGATCGGCCAGTAGATGCCCATTGGTAGTGATAGCGATGTCGAGCGGCTTGCCCGCCACCGTGCGCATCCGGCCAAGCTCGCCGACCATCTCGACCAGCCCCCGGCGCAGCAGCGGCTCTCCGCCGGTGAGTCGGACCTTGGTGATACCCAGTCCCACGAACACTCGCACCATGCGCAGGTAATCGGCAATCGGCATCTCGGGGAACGCAGGCCCGTCGTTGCCCGACCGGCAATAGACGCACTTGTAGTTGCAGCGGTCGGTCACCGAGATCCGCAGATCGTGAATATCACGGCCGTATTTGTCCAAGAGAGGCACGCAACTCGCCCTTCGCTCTTCGCCTTTCGCTTCACGCCTGCCATGAGAACTCTCGCTCTCTCAGAATTGAGCGAAAGGCGAAGAGCGAAGAGCCGCTTCAGTTTGATCGTGCCGGAAGAAGGTAGAAGCACGAGACCAGAATGGCCTCCGCGGTTTCTCGTCTCCTTTCCAAACACGGGAGGCGTGGACGTTTCCCTCCACACCCTCGGCCCCGCTTGCGCGGGACACCGCCTCAACCGCCCTGGGTATCCCTGTAGGCCGCTGAGGTCGGAAACAGTACCTCGCATTATAGACGCACAACCGCCTGCGTTTGGCTGCAACAAAAATGCGCCCCGGCGAACCGGGGCGCGAGATGTACCGGAACTCCGCTGCCTAGAAGCTCAGCTTGGCTCCGATCTGAATCTGGCGTGTCGAATACACGAAGTTGCTGTCCGCATTCGTCACCGTTCCAAACGGGCCGTTATAGGTGAGGGTCGGCGCGCTCGTGGTTCCGCCAATGATGTAACCGGTGCTGTTGATACTGGTAACGTTTAAGTGATTCGCCAGATTGAAGGCTTCGCCCAGCACCTGCACATTGACCTTCTCGGCAATCTTGAAGTTCTTCGACAACCGAAGATCAACCACGTAGGTGTTGGGATAGCGGTATGTGTTGCGGCCAACCTCCAGAAGGCGGGTCGCGCCACCCGAACCATTGATGCTGCCGCTCGCGCCGCCGGGAGCTGATCCGCTGGTCACCAGCGAGTACGGCAGGCCGGTCTGTGCCTGGAAGATCGGCGCCAGTTCCCAGCCGTTGGCGAGGTAGCCGGCCCAGCCCTTCACGTTCCACCAGGCATCAATCACGGCGTTGAGCGTGAAGCGCTGGCGGACATCGAAGTTGGAGTTGCCGTATTCGCACTGCAGACAGCTCGGATTCAGCAGATCATTGGTGTCGGTAAAGGTGGACTCGTTCTGGCCAAAGTCAATCGCGTGGGCCCAGGTGTAATTCGCGCCGAACTGAACGTTGTGGCTCATGTTGTGGTTCAGCTGCACCGCGAACGCGTTGTACGACGAATTTACGCCGCTGAAGATGTCGGTCATCGCGCCAAAATTCGGGTTGGGACGCGAATTGTACAGCAGTCCAGTCAGCGTCGACGCCGTAACCGGTCCAGCGTGGTTGGGGTCAACCACCTTGTACGTGATTGTCGAAGGCGTTGTGGTCAGGTTGGTATCGACGAAGTCGGGCAGGTGACGGCCCAGGCTTCCCAGATAACTAAGTGACAGCGTGGTGTTCCAGCCCAACTGGCGCTCGAAAATCAGATCGATCTGTTGAATCTCGGGAGCCTGGAAGTTATGGTCGAAGAACACGATGGCTGGCTTGATCGTCCCGGAGGGCGGCGTGGCTGGGTTAATGATCTGCGGGAATACCGGACCTCCCTGCGCAGCCGTGAAGCCGTATTGCAACTGTCCGGCCGAGACGCCCGTGTTGAGCAAGGAGTTATAAATGGCCGAATTGATGATGCGGCCGTAGTACATGCCCCATCCGCCGCGGATCGAGGTCGTGCCGTCGCCAAAGACGTCATACGCGAATCCGACGCGCGGACCCCAGTTGTTCTTGTCCGCCGGACGGTCTGCAGTCTGCGGTGCAAGCGAGTTGACGAGATAAGGACTCGGCAACATCTCGTATTCGTAGCGCAGCCCCAGATCTACCGTCAGGCGGGGAGAGACCTTCCACTGGTCCTCAGCGAAGAAGGCGAGGTCGTTAGTGTTGAAGGTCGCGCCCAGCGGGCCAAAGGCCTGCGTGAAGCTCGAGTAGCAGGGCGTCGGCTTGGCCACAGTGCCGCAGGTGTTCGGTTTATACAGGTCCGAGAAGTAGTTCAACAGGCTGCTGTAGCTGAATGCGCCGTACTGGTAGCGCAGGTTGGCGGTGTTGTCATTCACGTGGTTGTAGTCGCCACCGAACTTGAAGGTGTGTTTGCCCTTTACCCAAGTGACGGTATCGGCAACCTGATTGCGGGTTTCGTCAGGGTACCGGGGACGATTCAGGAAGCTCTGCACGCCAAAGTTGAAGCCGTTCGTGATGCTGATTTGGGGCGGCAGGCCGAGCGGGTTTACGTATCCCTGAGGCGCCACCAGTGTGTTTTGTTCGTACGGCGTCGGAACCTGGTTGTACTCCCACTCGTTGTCGTTGCCCCACTGATAGCGCAGCTGGTTTGAAATGTGGGTGGTAATGAGCGAGTTGAGCTTGGCAATGATCCAGGTATCGCTGACGTAGTCGTTGCCAAAACTGGCGATACCGTACGTGTTACTGGACTGGGTCTGAATGCCGGCCGGCGATGACCAGCGCATGCGGTTCACCAAGCCTGAAAACGTGTTCTTGTCGTTGATCACCCAGTCAATCTTCGGTAGGGTGATGTTCTGGTTGCCGGTACGCGCCACCGGTCCGAGCATGGTCAGCAGGCCATTGAGGCCGTTGTTGTAATCAGTCTGCGCCTGCGCAGGGGTTACACCCAGGCGCGAGGCCAGGGTGGCGAGGGTGGCTGCGGTCGGAGCCGCAAAAAACGCGGAAGGACTCGTCGCCACGGCAGTTCCGGGGAAGTTGCGGCCGTAATTGTCGTAAGCCAGGTAGAAAAACAGCTTGTCTTTGATGATCGGCCCGCCGATGTCACCGCCCCATATCTTGCGGATGTCGGTCGGCTTGAAGGGCGAAGTAACGAACGCGCCCGACGAAGTCTGTGTCGTGAGGGTGGTGTACTTGTTGGTGGCCGCCCAGGCGCTGTCGCGATCGTAGAAATACGCGTCGCCATGATACTCATTGGTGCCGCTCTTGGTCACCGTATTCACAACACCGCCTGCCGAGCGCCCGTATTCGGCGGAATAATCAGACGTATTGACCTGGAACTCCTGCACCGCGATCTTGGGCGAGGAGTAGCCGGCGCGGGTGCGTCCGCGTTCCTCGGAGAAGAATGCCTGGTTGTTGTCGGCGCCGTCGATGGTGTTGTTGTTCAGCAGCGCGCTGATACCGCGGAAACTGACCAGACCAAAGCCACTGAGATTGTTGTTGACGCCAGGCGTCAGCAGGGCGAAGTTGGACCAGCGTCCGCCATTGATGGGCAAGTTTTGGATGGCAACCGAGTTCAACGAAGGCGCAAAATCCGGCGAAGTCGTGTTGACTTCCGGGGCCTCACCTGTGACCACGACCTTCTCGATGGTTCCGGCGACTCCTAGTTTGGGCGACAGCTCAGTCACGCGACCCACTGTCACGGTAACGTCCTTAGCCTCATACCCGGAGAATCCCGGTGCGGTCACGGTAACGCTGTAGGTGGCCGGCGTCAGTCCGGTGACGCGGAAGTAACCTGATTCGTTCGTGGTTTGCTTGTATTCGGCATTGGTGCCGTTGTTGTGCACCACAACGGAAGCTCCGGCAACGACGGCGTCTTTCTGGTCGTACACGGTGCCGCCGATGGCGCCGTCAGTGGTCGACTGGGCGAAGACAGGGGCGCTCAACAGAAGCGCTGCCAGAAAACAAGACAGGACAGTGACAATACGACGAATCAAACGTGATGGCGCGGTGTTCACCTGGCCAGGCGTGGTACGCATGATGATCTGCTCCTTAGCGACTCGGATCAATGTTGAAGAAATGAAGAACCAGAACTTTCCTACAGCCCCGACAAACTACTTAATAGGCTATCAATGTCGCGTCGAAGTTTCATTAAGGAATTGTTTATAAGCTGTGAAGAAAAATTCTATGCGGTTTGTGAGCTTGAGTCACTGCAAGTACCTGTGGAAATCGCGGCCAATTTGCACAAACTTGGGCCGTTTCTCGCAAAATTATCGCAAGGATAATTGCATACCGTTATTTACAAACGGCTTATCCCACGAGATCGCGTCGACTACATTCCCTCGTAATTCGGTCCACCTCCGCCCTCCGGCGGAACCCAGGTAATGATCTGATAGGGATCCATGATGTCGCAGGTCTTGCAATGCACGCAGTTGGAGGCGTTCAAGTGGATCTGCAGTCCTCCCGGCGTGTCGCCCGCTTCGACCATCTCGTAAACGCTGGCAGGACAGAAGTCCTTGCAAGGGTTGCCGAACTCCTTCACACAGCGCTCGTTGCAGATGTTGGTATCGCCAATGACCAGGTGTGCGGGCTGGTCTTCCTCGTGCTTGGTGCCCGAATAATAGACGTCGGTTAGCTTGTCGAACGCCAGTTTGCCATCGCCCTTGGCGGCGTTGATGATGTGGGCTTCGGCGCCGCCGTCGGCCGGCAGCTCCGAAAGAGGCTTCATGCGTTCGTGTCCTGGGTGATTACTGTAACGTGCCCGCAAGCCTCGGCCGCCGGTGACCTGCTGCACGCCCGCGTGGAACATGCCCGCCAGAAAACCTCCGTCAAAACCCTGATGGAAGTTGCGCACCGGCCAAAGTTCTTCCTTGATCCAGCTCTTCTCCACCCGTTCCTGAAATTTCGCCAGCACTTCGAGTGAAAAATCGTTTCGCGTCATGGCCTCGAAGGCAGTCTCAGCACCTAGCATGCCGCTCTTAATCGCCAAATGAATGCCCTTGAGACGTTGCGAATTCAAGAAGCCAGCCGAGTCACCCAGAATCATCCAGCCATCGCCGGCGACCGGCGGAATGCACCACCAGCCCCCATAGGGCAGTGTTTTCGCGCCGTAACGGACCATCTTGCCGCCTTCGAGCAGCTTGGCCACAAACGGGTGCTTCTTGAACTCCTGCAGGACGTGCTGCGGATCAATGCGCGGATCGGCATAATCCAGTCCCGTTACGAAGCCGAGCGAGACGAGGTTTTCCCGCGAGCCATAAATCCACGCGCCGCCGTATTCGTTGAAGGTCAGCGGGTAGCCCATGGTGTAGATCACCTCGCCGGCAGCGATTCTTCCCGCCGGCAGCTCCCACAACTCTTTGACGCCGATGCCATACGTTTGGGGATTGCGCTCGTGATCCAGCAGAAAGCGTCCAATCAGCTGCTTGGTGAGCGAGCCACGACTGCCTTCGGCAAGGATGACCACCTTGGCCCTCAAGTCGTAGCCAGGCTCGAAGTTTGACTTCTGCTCGCCATTCTTGTCCACACCCTTGTCGTCGGTGCGAACACCCAGAACGCGCCCTTTATCAAACAGTAGCTCGGAGCCGGCAAATCCCGTGAACACGGTAATTCCCGCCTCTTCGACCTTGCTTCCAAGCCACTTCACGAAGCGATTGAGCGAGATTACGTAGTTGCCGTGATCGCGCAGAGGCGGCGGTGTCACAGGCAGCTTGAACTGGCCGTTACGGGTGAAGTAATAGACCGCTTCCTTCACCACCGCGGCATCGAGTGGGGCCTCGTTCTCGAAGTCCGGCAGCAGTTCGAGCATCGACCGCGGATCGAGTAACGCCCCGGACAGGCAATGGGCCCCAATCTCGCGTGCCTTCTCCAGAACGTAAATGTTCTCTTTGGAAAGCGGAGCGTCAGGATGCCTGGCATTGTGCACGTCGATCAATTGGGACAACCGCAACGCACAGGCCATGCCTGCGGGACCGCCGCCGACGATGACGACGTCTGCCTCCATCTGCGGACGCTCAATGCTGGGCAGTGGTTTGCGAAATACGATCATGTATGGGCCTTCCTGCCTCGAGCAGAAAAATGGACGAGCAACAACCTTGCAACGTAGGCGCGATCTGGTGACGCCGCCAGCCTGCCGAAACCGGCCTCGCGCTAGACGCCCTTGGCCTTCTTCACTTCCTCGATCAGCGGTGGCACGATATCGAACAGGTTGCCCACCACCGCGATGTCGGCAATCTCAAAGATCGGAGCTTCCGCATCCTTGTTGATGGCAATGATACTGCGTGCGCCCTTCATCCCCACGACATGCTGGATCGCTCCGCTGATACCCAGCGCCAGGTAAAGCTTCGGCGCAACCGTCTGGCCCGACGAGCCAACCTGGCGGTCCATCGGCAGCCAACCCGAGTCGCAAATGGGACGCGACGCCGCAATCTCACCTCCCAGCGCCGTGGCCAGTTGCTGTGCGAGTTCGATGTTCTTCTGCTCCTTGATGCCCCGCCCCACCGACACGATGATTTCCGCCTGCGTCAGGTCCACGGCCTGCTTGGCTTCCTTGAAGGGGGCCTCGGGCTTGTTGCGAATCACGCCATCGACAATCTCCACGTTCACGGTTTCCACGGGAGCAGCCGTCGCGCCTTCTTCCACCTTGTCGCCGCGATACGCTCCCGCCTGGAAGGTCGCAAAGTACGGCGCCTCTGCGCCGAACGAAACGTCGGCGACAAACTTCCCTTGGAACATGGGGCGGGTGAACAGCAGTTTGCCGCCCTCGTACTTAAAGCCGATCGCGTCGCAGATCAGCGCGCGGTTGAGCGCCGTAGCCAGCTTGGGAGCGAAGTCGCGCACCTGGTACGTATGCGGCATCAGCACCAGCTTGGGCTGCGTCTGCTCGACAAATCCTTTCAGCGCCGCCGCAAATCCGTCGGGAGTGTACGGCCTCGAGCTTGGGCGACTCGATCTCGTACACCTTGCTCACCTTTTTGGCCGCAACCTCGGTCGCCACCGCGCCGATTCCACTGCCGACCACCGCCGCCTCCAGCGTCCATCCGGTTCGGGCCGCAACTTCCTGCGCGCCTGCCAGCGTCTCCCAGGAAACCCGGTTTAGCTTGCCTTCCCTTTGTTCGACCACCACTAGAATCGTGTCTGCCATTTCAGTCCGTTTCTTCGCGTTGTTCCGCGCCTGCCGGCACAGCGAGCGCCGGCGCAAGTCATTCCCTCACTACTTCGCGTGCGGTAGGCCGCGCGTCACGCGAAGACCCAGCTCCAACTACTAGAAGCTGCGTCTCCGCAATCGATAACCGTAGATATTCAGCAGCAACCCAACGATGACCAGCGCGCCCGCGATAATGCCGAAGCGCGATTGTCCCAGCCTGAGAGCTGCCGGCTCAAAAAACACCACCAGTAGGGCAAACAGCACCAGTACCCAGCCAATCACCATGTAGGCTCTTCCGCTTTCTCGACTTTCTTCGTTGGATGGCATCACCGCCTCCTGCCCGCGAGATACCAGAAATCTGACGTCCGCATTCGATCGTCGCCTGCTTGCCTACAGCACGTGTATTTCGTTCCGCAGCTTGTCGACCAGCTTCTTAGCGACCTCAGCCGGCGGCCCTTCGATCACTTCCGTCTTTTTCGTTTTCTGCGGAATATAGAGCTTCTCGATCTGCTGCAGATTTTCGCCTAGCGTCGCTTTCACTTCCTCAAATGTGACTTTCTTCATCGGCTTGTTTTTCGCCTGCTTGATGCCGATCAGCGTGGCATAGCGCAGCTTGTTGATGCCCGACTGAATCGTCAGCACCGCCGGCAGCGGCATGTCCACGAACTGGAAGTAGCCCGCCTCCAACTCGCGCTTTACCCGGATGCCGGCATCGGTCTTCTCGATCTGCATGATGATGGTCGCGTGCGACCAGCCGAGAAGCTCGGCCAACACCACACCGGTTTGCGCAAAGCCGTAGTCGTCCGATTGCAGCCCGGTAAAAACGAGGTCGAAGTTCTCGTCTTTCACCACGGCAGCGAAAGCCCTGGCCGTGTTGTAGGCATCGAGTCCGACAAACGCGTCGCCCTCGAGATGAATGGCACGGTCCGCCCCCTTCGCCAGCCCTTCGCGCAGCACCTGCTGGGCACGCGCCGGGCCGCTGGTGATGACCACTACTTCCCCGCCGTGCTTCTCCTTCTGGCGTAACGCCTCTTCCAGCGCGTACGCGTCAGGCTCGTTGACTTCGTAGGAAACGTCCTCGCGAATCCATGTTCCGCTCTCGTTGAGCTTCAACGGAGCGTCCTTCTGCGGGACCTGCTTCATGCACACCAGGATTTTCACCCTGCACTCCTTCAACCCGGCCCCTAAGTGTAGGAGCCAACGTTACTTGCGGGCCGCGCACCGTCCGCCCCCGCAAATCAATTAGGTACCTAAGAAACGCAGCAACTGAGAAACAGTGACAATCCACCGCCTCTCATGAAACAGGCGAGTATAACTGACGGGCTTGAGGATATGAAAGGACACGCGAACGCGCATTTCCATTTTGGGAATCGCGTTCGCGTGTGGAGTGGATCGATAGCGCGTCGGAACTGTTCTTACGACTCGTTCAGGATTCTTGTCGCTCCTGCTGCAATAACTTCTTCTTGCGCTCGATGCCCCAGCGATAACCCGCCAGTTCCCCGTCGCTTCTCACCACGCGATGACACGGCACCGCCACCGCGACCGGATTGCTCGCGCAAGCCCTCGCCACCGCGCGCACGGATTTCGGTTCGCCGATTTCCCGGGCTACTTCGGTATAGCTGCGGGTTTCGCCCACTGGGATCTCGCGCAACGCCTCCCAAACTCTCTTCTGGAACGCGGTCGCACGAACGTCGAGCGGGAGCTCCATCGTGACGTGTTCGCCGCGCAGCTTGGCCAGGAGCGGACCAACATAAGGCTGTAGCGCCACATCGTCGCGCTGAATCTCGGCGGCGCTGAACTCCGAGCGCAATTCGCGCTCCAGTTCACCCGCGCTCTCGCCGAATCGTACTGCGCACAGTCCTCGCGCCGTCGCAGCTACCAGCAGCCGCCCCAGCGGCGATGGAACGATAGCATACTGAATCGTCATCCCTGCCCCGCCCCGTCGATACGCTCCCGGAGTCATGCCGAGTTGCTGCCCGGCCTTCTCATAGAGTCGGCTGGGTGACGCCGAACCCCGCGCCATAGAGTGCCGTCGTCACGTCGTCTCCTTTGCGCAATCCGTGTTTGACCTGCTGTATGCGCCGCGCCGACTGATATTCGCGCGGGCTCAGCCCGGTGGCTCGCTTGAACAGCCGCTGCAGGTGAAACGGACTCACCCCGACGCGCCGGCTCAATTCTGCCAGCGTCAGGATGCCCTCAGCTTCGTCGAGCAACTTTCGCGCTCGCGTCACCAACTGTGCGTGAGCGGAAATCTCCGCCGGCTTGCAGCGCAGGCAAGCCCGATAGCCCGCCCGTTCGGCCTGCTTCGGATCGGCGAAGAACTCCACCGACTCCCGCCGCGGACGGCGGCTGGGGCACGACGGCCGGCAGTATATTCCGGTCGTGCGTACCGCAAAGACGAACCGCCCGTCTTGCCGCGCGTCCCGGGCCATCACCTGTTGCCACTGCGTTTCGGATTGCATGTTGCCAAGGTAGCGCGTGCGAAGGCGGCGCGCTATCCGCCTCTTGCGCTCAAAACAAAATTATTCTTTCTGTGCTGTTGGTTCCGGCTCACCGGCATTTTTCGTCCGTTCCAGCTCTACGTTCAGTTCCGCGCCCAGCAAAATCGCTGCCGCCGTGATTTGCATCCAGATCATGAACACAACAAACGAGGCCAGCGTCCCGTACATGGCGTTCATATACGAAAAGCGCCGCAGATAGATACCCATCAGCGCTGTGCTGGCGATCCACACCAGCACAGCGAAAATCGAGCCTGGAAACTGCTGCCGCAGCGAGTGCTTGCGTCTGGGGCCCAGGTAATACAGCACCTCAACCGACGCCAGCGCGCAGCTTATCGCCAGAATGTATCGCAGCACCGGCCACACCGAGACGAACGTGTCACTGATATCGAACACCCGCGCCAACTCCCTACCAAAGTGCGGCCCTAACAGCATGGCGCCCACGGCTACCGCCGTCATCCCGCCCACCACGCCCGTAATGTAGATGGCCCGAAGCCGGCTGCTCCAGAAGCTCAACTTTCCGGTCGACTCGTAGATCGTGTCCAGCGCCATGATCATTACGGCTATGCCGTTCGATGCCGCGATCGCAGCCACCACGAACCCCGCCGACAGCAGCCCATTGCTGGTGTGCATGGTTGCCTGCAGCATGCTGTCCACCATCGGCATCGTCTGCGCCGGAACGAAGTGCCACGCGAGCTGGACCATGCGCGAGGCCAGGTGCGGAACCGGCAACAGCACCAGGGCGCTCGCCAGGAAAATCAGGAAAGGCAGTATGGACAGCACGAAGTAGTAGGCCAGCGCCGCCGACGCCGTAAGACCGTGGTGGCGCAGAAAGCTCTGAACTGTCCCGACCACCAAGTGGTGCCGGAAGACTCGATGTAGCATTGAAATCGGCGAAACAGTCCGCTCCACGTGGTGCAACTCCGGCATGCGCTAAGAGTGCCACCGCAACCGGCCGGCGGCAACTGCATTCGTGTCCCCGACCTTTTGGCTAAGACAGACCCAGTCGCCGCTCAACCACGGCGCGTGCCTGCTCGGCCGACTTGAATATGTGAGCTTCGATGCCGATCTGCCGCGCGCCGTCCACGTTGCGCGCGCGATCGTCGAGAAACACTGCACGCCCCGGTTCGCAGCCCAGGGCATTCAGGCAGGTGCGGTAAATCGATTCGTCCGGCTTGGCGCAACCGTGCTCGCACGACCAGACACGGAGATCGAATTCTCCCAGCCAGTCGAACTTGCCCTCCAGAATCCGGAGCAAGTCGAACGTCATATTCGAAAGAATCGCGATTTTGCGCCCTGCCGCCTTGACCTCCCGGGCGAGGGCCAGCGTGTCGGGATTCGGCCGTGTCCACAGGTCCGACTCGTTGGCGATGAATTCCTTCACCGCTGTCTCGGAGATCTCCACCCCGGCGGCGCTGGCCACTCGCTGCCAGTGCGCTTCGTAACCGGCCGCTGCCCGTCCGTAATACTCACGGGTTTCCGAGTAAAGATGCAAGAATGTCGCTTCATCCAGGCCGCTGCGGTGAGCGTACTGCGCTACGTCCTTCCGTGACGGCGCGTAGCAAAGCACGCCTCCGTAATCGAAAATCACCGCATCCCACGCAATGGAACTCATTGCTCCCCTATATTACGGAATCCCCCGTGGCTATTTCTGCAGCGGTCCCCCACTTTCTTACATCTACAGCCCGAGCGTTAAATCCCGTCCATCGCCGTCAAAGATTCGGCGCAGGAGCTCCCATGTCGGCTTCTTCTCATAACGGACTGATTAGCCTCCCGAGCGCTCATTCCGTCGATGAAACGATGGAACGCCTGGAAGCACTGCTGAACGCACATGGCATCAAGATCTTTGCCCGTGTGGACCATGGCGGAGAAGCCGCCATCGTTGGCCTGCAGATGCGCCCGACCAAGGTTCTCATCTTCGGCAACCCGAAAGGCGGCACTCCCCTCATGCAAGCCGCGCCTACGGTGGCAATCGACCTCCCGCTCAAGGCCCTGTTTTGGGAAGATGCCGACGGTCGGGTTTGGCTCACTTACAACGACCCGGCCTACTTGCAGTCTCGCCACGAATTTCCTGCGGAACTCCTGGCCAACCTGGTGGGAGTAACGGCAATACTGCACCAGGCTGTCGAGTAACTGCTTTCCGATTTCTGCCCATCCCGGTAGCGAAGGGTGCGAGCTAGCTCAACCTTAGGGCACCGCAAGATTACGCTTTTCCCTCGCTCGATCCGTGCTGATCGGTGTAAATCCGCGGCCTCTTTGCCTTTGCAACCGACAACCGGCAACTGCCTACGAAACCTTCACCAGCATGCACGTGACATCGTCGTGCTGCGGAGCTCCAGCCACGAAGCGGTCCAGGTCCGCAGTCAGGTTCCGCAGTAGTTGGCCTGGAGCCAGCTGCGCGCCGGAATGTACCATAAACAACAGTCGCTCCTCGCCGTACTCGTCTCCGTTGAGGTTTTCCGCCTCCACTACGCCGTCGGTGAAGATTACTAGCCAGTCGCCACTCTGCAGCGTAGCCGAGCCCGCCGAATAAGGCGCGTTCTCCAAAATGCCCAGCGGGATTCCGCCTGCCTCCAGGCGCTCCAGCGCACCCGACTGCCGCCGTAATACCGGAGGATTGTGGCCGGCATTCACGTATGACAGTGTTCGCGCGGCCGGGTCGTATTCGGCGAGAAACGCCGTGGTGAAGCGGCGGCCATTCTGGCTGTTGCTGCACGCGTACAGATTCATGCGGGCTACCAGCTCGTCCAGGCTCGCCGGGCCTGCTGCCAGAGTCTTTAAGCTCGATTGGATGGTGGCCATCAACAGCGCTGCCGGGATGCTCTTTCCCGCAACATCGGCCATTGCGAATACGTAAGTCAACGGTCCCATGGGCGAAGTCGTCCGCGCAAACACGTCGTAGTAATCACCGGCGACCGTGTTGGCCGGCTGGGTGGAGAAGGCAATCTCCAGTCCGGGAATCGCGGGCGGACTGGCCGGCAACAGCCAGGTCTGGATTTCCTTGGCGATCTGCAGGTCGCGCTTCATCACCACGCGGTCGCCCACCTCCAGGATGAGCAGCAGAAACATCAGCAGCCCTCCGTAGAAGTGGGTATTCAGGCTATAGCTCACGTTGCCGGCTTCGCCGTGCCAGGTCGCTTCACCCCCGGGAAAGAGGATGAGCGCGATGGCTACCAGCAAGAGCACCCGCCGCGCCGGCGTCAGCTTTTCCAGGATCGCCCAGAAAAACTGCCCCACCAGCTGGAAGAAGTGCTTGCCCTTCGACATTCCGGCTACTCGCTCCGCGTCCACGTCCTTGGAGTACAGCCGATAGCTGGAGCGGGCATCCGTGAGGAACGACTTCCAGAGTTCGTTGACGTGCATGCCCTCGGTGACACGGGCCCAGAAGCGGTCGACGCGATCCATGAAAGGCGCGACCTTGGCGGTCAGCTCGTCAGGCGGGCGTGGCGGGTTGCCGGAGGATTGGGCTCGGGGCGACATCGGGTTTGAGAGGGAATTATAGGGCGGCAGCGGCCTTTCGACGAAATCTCCCTTAGGACTTAGAGACGGGAGCAGACACCGCAGAGTTCCGCCGTACGGCGCCCGTTAACCTCCCACTTTCCGACTGGTTACTTTAGTTTTTCCCATGTCTGATTTCCTTTGCGATTCAGGCTCTCCGTTACATACAACGGATTGGAGGGGCCAGGGGTGACGTGTCTCTGGCCGATCCGTGTCCCGGCGCGGACATCTTTCGCTCTTTGAAAATTCCCACTTTGGGACAGAACTGCCGGAACGGCGGGCGAAAGGTAATCGCTAAGTCCCACGGGCAGAAATGGATAGGTGCAACTACGCTAAGAATCAATGACATGCGAACAATTTTCCCCTAAGTCATTGATTCTAAATGAACGCTAAAGTTGTTTTTCGCGTCGTTTGCGCGTTATCGGACGTAAATCTAGCCGACCAAGTGGCCAGACGATTCAGTCCAGAAAGGCCACCGACTGCACGCTCGTCACCTCAAAGCGCTTGCGGCACCGCAGGTTCTTGCACGCCACGAGGTCGTCGCGACGCACCATATAGGAACGTGCCTTGGCGAACTTGGCGCGGTCACGCTCGTCGGCCCTGCCGGGAAGCTGCTTCTTCTTGGTGCGCACGAACCATCCCAAGTCGTATTCGGCGGACTCATGGCAGTGCGGACAGGTCATGGTCGCCTTCTTGGTCTCTTGCCGCTCGTCAAAGAAATCACGCTCTTCCATTGGGCCCTCCGCTCGTGCTGTCGCAATCCGTTGTCGCAGCTACGCCGTTGCCATTAGACCACAGGGGAGTCGATTTTCCAGTGATTTCGTGAACGACCGCCGGGCGCGACCGTCGGGGTTACTCCCCGCCCGCCACCTTGCCTGCGTAAGGGTTGTCTTCCAGCACCTGCCAGACGGTATCGAGCACCGTGCCGTCCACCCACTTCACGACTGCAACGGGCCTCTCACCGAGCCGGGGCTTCGCGGGCTTTCCGCCGCAGATCTTTTCCACTTCGGCCTTGATCTCCTCGATGCTGCGTATCGGCAGCGCCTTGCCCTTTACGGCATCGAACAAGTCTTGGCGCTTGGGATTGATCGCGATGCCCCGCTCGGTGACGACCACATCAACCAACTCGCCCGGACCAGTGAGGGTGGTGACTTCGTCCACGATCACGGGAATGCGATCGCGGAAGGAAGGCACGGCGAGAATCGTGCAGCCGGCGAACAAGCAGTTTTGCCAGCCGCCTATGCCGTGCAGCAGACGGCCGTCGGAATGCGTGACGACGTTGGCGTTGAAGTTCACGTCCACCTCGGTCGCGCCCAGCACACAGGCATCGACGATGGAGGCGAAGTTCCCTTTGCCGTGGAAGTTGTAGGAGGTGAATGGAGAGGTAGGAACGTGCCGCGGGTCGGTAGCGATGGACTGAACAGCATCAAGGTCAAACGTCTGTCCGTCCAGGATGTAACCGGTCAGGCCTTCCTTCAGCATATCGACGAGGTACTTGGTCGAACCGCCACGCACGAAGCTGGCCTTGACACCTGCCTCTTTCATCATGCGGGCGAGGTAATCGACGAAGGCCAGGGCCACGCCCCCGGCACCGGCCTGAAAGGAGAAGCCGTTGCGCATGATGCCGCTATCGCGCAGAAACTGCGCGACCAGATACGAGATGCGGAGGCGGTCGGGGCTGCGCGTGATCTGCGTGGTCCCGCTGACGATCTTCGAGGGGTCGCCGATGGAATCGACTTCGACGACGAAGTCTACGTTGTTGCCCTGGATCTGCCACGGAATACAGGGAAACGGAACGAGGTTGTCAGTTACGACGATGACGCGATCGGCATAGACCGAGTCTGTGAGCGCAAATCCCAGCGAGCCACAGGCCGACTTTCCATGCGCTCCGTCGGCGTCACCGAAGAAGTCGGCAGTAGGCGCCGCGATAACGGCGATGTCGATGTGCACTTCGCCGTCCTGCACCGCCTGCCACCGTCCGCCGTGCGAACGCAGCACGCCCATGCCCCGCATGTTGCCGTGGGAGCAGAAGTCGCCGAGCGGACCGTTCATGCTGCCTTCGATGTGATGCACCGCTCCGGATTTCATCAGGTCGATGACCGGCTCGTGGCAGGGGAACGATGCGCTCGGGAACCACATCAGGTCTTTGGCGCCTATGCGCGCAGCGGTCTGGAGAGCGGTAAGAGCCACGCGGTCGCCGTTGCGCAGGTGATGGTGGCTGCTGATGGTCATCCCATCGCGGAGACCACAGAGCCGCAGCGCAGTCTCGAGGTCAGGCACGCGCTTGTCGCCGTTTCGGGGATAGTCGCAGTTGGTGCGAATCGGCGGACCGTATTTGTTGCCGGTCGGGCGATGTCCATCGACTCCGGCGTAGGGAGTTTGCTCGCGCCCATTGACGACGGTTGGGACGCGACGGCCAGCTTCGTTGACGATGAGTTCGGAGGTGACGATGCCGTTCATGCCTGATCTCCATCGATGGCTGGGATGAGGCCCATTTGCTTGGCGCGCGCCACCAGTTTTACGGCGCGATGTACGACGGGCGCATCGATCATCTTCGAGCCAAGGCTGACAACGCCGAGTCCCTTGGCCTGTGCGTCTTCGAAGGCAGCGACGATCTTGAGTGCCTTCTCCAGCTCGGCCGTAGAAGGTGCGAAGGCGCGATGGATAACTTCGATCTGCATGGGATGGATACAACCCATGCCTTCGAAACCCATTGCCCGCGACGCCTCGCCCCAGCGTTGCAGGCCATCAATGTCGGCTACGTCGCCGTACACGGAGTCGATGGCTTGAACATGCGCGGCATTCGCGGCGTTGAGTACGCGCTGCCGGGCGTAGAGAGACTCTGCCCCCGTGGAAGTCTTCACCACTCCGAGGTCGGCGGTGTAGTCCTCGAGGCCGATAGTGAGCGCGGCAATACGGTCGGATGCTGTGGCGATGGCGAAGGCGTTTTCAATTCCGAGCGCCGATTCGAGAATCGGCATCAGCCAGATGGGGCGAGTGCTTCCGTGCCGTGCAGTGATGTGCGTAATGGCCTGGTCGACTTGCTCTACTTGCGCTGCGGTCTCGACCTTGGGGATGAGAACGACGTCGGGTGACTGCGGCACGATCTCTTCGAGGTCGGCCAGTCCCAGCGGCAACTGGTTGATGCGCACCATGCGCTCGGCGGCGCCGAAGTCAACCGAGCATAATGTGTTGCGCACTAGAAGGCGGGCAGCATCCTTCTCGGCATGGTGGACGGAATCTTCGAGATCGAGGATGACGGCATCGGGCGCGTGGAGCCCGGCGTTGATGAAGTACTTGGGCTCGTTGCCGGGCAAATACAAGCGAGAGCGCCGCAGGCGGTCCCTTGCGGAGGGCGCGGGCAAAGAAATTGGATCGGGTAGTGCTACCTTCGCGGAGCCAAGTCCCGTGCGCTTGACCGCTACTTCGACGCGAGCGGAGATAACAAACGGCAGCGCGCCTTCGTCAATCACGCTAATGTGCGCATGCTCGACGCCCAACGTGCACACCACATCACGCACCTGCTCGCGGATGCGATCGCCATAGTAGAGCGCCACCCGCGATTGCAGATGGACCTCGACGCCGCCGCTGGGACGCCCTTCCACACTGACATGAACATCGGAGCGGACGTCACCGCCTGCGCGTCCAGCTTCGCCGCGTTTCAGGTGACTAGCTTCGGCTGCTGCCGGCATATTCCTTCTCCACACCGACGCCTAGCTTCGCAAGGATGGCATCCGTGATTTCGGTGGTTGAGGCTGCTCCCTGCGCGATCGATTTCGCGCCGCCGGTGATGCGCATCATGTCGTAAGTGCGCACCTTGCCTTCGGCCACCACGGCAGCAATAGCGGCGCGTATCTTCGCTGCCTTGTCGTTCTCGCCAAGGTGGTCGAGCATCATCGCCGCCGACAGTATCATGGCAATCGGGTTCACGATCGGCGGATTCAGCTCGGCATACTTTGGCGCCGATCCGTGCGTCGGCTCGAAAACCGCGACCTCGTCGCCGATATTGCCTGAGGCGGCGAAGCCCAACCCGCCCACCAATCCCGCAAAAGCGTCGCTAATGACGTCGCCAAACAAATTGCTGGCTACAATTACGCTGTAGTCTTCGGGATTCTTGGTGAGCCACATGGTCTGCGCGTCAATGTTGGTAGACCAAAGTGCGATCTCACTGTACTGCTTCTGTACTTCCTTGGCGACCTCCTCCATCATCCCGGAGGTCTCTCGCAGTACGTTCGGCTTTTCGCAGATCGTCACCGACTTATAGCCGAACTTGCGCGCATGTCGGAACGCCGCTTCGCAGATGCGGCGCGCCGCAGGTCGGGTGATGATGCGCACGGAAACTGCCAGGTCCTCACCGGCGACATTGGCGAAGGTCTTGAACTTGGAGTGTGTCGCCAACGCATCGCGAACCGGCTGCGGCGGGTTGGTCCACTCTACGCCCGCATACAAGCCCTCGGTGTTCTGGCGGAAGACCACGACATCTACCCTGGGCTCTTCGTGGCCGCCATCGGGCCGCTTGCGGATGAAGTTCAGCGGGTTTCCGGGAAACGACAGGCAGGGCCGCATGCAGATATCGAGATTGAAAAGCTGCCTCATGGAGACGATCGGGCTGAAGTACTGCAGGCCTTTGCCCTTGAGCGCAGGGATGAGGTCGGCCTCTGTTTCTTTTTTCGGCTTCGACGTTATGGCGCCGAACAGCCCGACTTTGTGCTGTCGCAGAAGGTCGATGGTGCGCTGGGGCAATGCGTTGCCCTCGTTCCTCCAGCACTCCCAGCCGATGTCGGCGTGCACGTAGTTGGCTTCGAAGCCGACGGCGTCAAGCACGTGAATGGCCTCAGGAAGCACCTGGTTGCCGATGCCGTCCCCCGGCATGGTCACGACGGTATGTTTTGCCATGATTCCAACTCCGTTCGATTAATCTTCATCCCACGCTGTGGGATTCTCTAAACTGTTACGGCCACCTTGTTCAGCCCGAGCTTGGCGCTGACCAGATTCTCTGCCCCGCCCGCAATCACCAGGGACTGCGGCACCGAACCGAGCGCAGGAAAGACGAACTCTTCGCCTCCATAGCGAATGGTACTGGCGGCGAAATCGACTTCGATGTGTTCGCCGGGGATCACAGTCTTTTCCTGTCGCGTGATTGCGTCCGCGAATTTCGCGCGCAGGCTGTTCACTAACTCCGGCGTCTCGATGCACAGGAAGCCGTTGTTGAAGGCGTTGCGGAGGTAAGTCTGCGAAAAGCTGCCTGCGATGACCAGCGGAATACCGGCGCATTTCAATGCCGTTACCGCCTGTTCGCGGCTGGAACCAGTACCGAAGTTAAAGCCACCCACGACTACGTCGCCCGCCCGAATGCGCACTGCAAACGTGGGGTCATAGTTCTCCATCACGACCTTGGCCATCATCTCAGGTGTCATGTCTTCGCGATAGGTGTAGTCCTTGCCGTAGATGCCGTCGGTGTTGAGGTTGTCTTGAGGCAGAAAGACTAGTCGGCCCTTCACGCTGCGGGGAAAGCCTTCGAGGATTTCGATCTTCTCCGCTACTGACGTCACGGAAAACGGCTCGAAGTGCTTCTTGACCTCGCGATTCCCCACTGGAGTTGGGCCGCAAATATAGCCTGCGACCGCGGATGCGGCTACGACCCCGGGACTTGCGAGATAGCACTTGGCATCTCGCGAGCCCATGCGGCCTTTGAAGTTGCGGTTGGTGGCCGAGATGCCAATCTCGCCTGCCTCCAGCAGACCCGTGCCCAGCCCGATGCAAGGCCCGCAGCCCGGCGGAAGCGGTTGAGCTCCGGCCGCGAGCAGCGTTTGCCAGATGCCTTGTTTCTCCGCCTCTCCCTGAACAGAACGGCTGGCTGCAGCGATGTAGAACTTCACGCTCGGCGCGATCTTCTCGCCATCGAGAACTCTTGCTGCCGCAGCCAGGTCTTCCAGCCGCGAATTCACGCACGAGACCAGATACGCCTTCTGGATGGCGACCTTTTTCTTCTCGATTTCGGCGACCGACTGCATGACCTGAACGGTATCAGGCCCTGAGACGTGCGGTGTGACTTCCGCCAAGTCGAGCACTATGCGTCCGGCGTACTGCGCATCGGGATCGGGCATCGGCGGTTTGTCGCGAATTTCTTCAATGCGACGGTCGGAGATGCGGATGATGCCCTCCGCGCACAACTCGCGCGCGCGTCCCTCAATGTAGGCCAGCGTAACTTCGTCGACAGGAAACCATCCCACCAGCGCGCCCCACTCGGTAGTCATGTTGGCGATGCTCAGCCGCGCATCCATGCTGAGCGAGGCGACACCCGGCCCGCTGAATTCGACCGCAGCGTTCAGGACTTCTTCCTGGTTGTAGAGGCCGCACAGCGTGATGATGACGTCTTTCCCGGTGGCGCCTGCTGCGCAGCTTGCCTTCGAGCACGACCTGAATAGTGCGCGGAACCTGCCACCAGAACTCGCCCGTTGCCCAGATCGCCGCGGCGTCCGTGCGTACCACAGGCGTGCCGATGGCGCCGAGAGCGCCGTACATATTGGAGTGCGAATCCGACGCCACCACGAAGTCGCCCGGCAGCACGTAGCCTTTCTCCACCATGATCTGGTGGCCGATGCCAGTGCCCGGCGGGTAGAAGTCAATACCATGCTGCGCAGCAAAAGCCTCCATGCTGCGGTATTTCGCCAGGTTAGACTCCTCGGTGTTCTGGATGTCGTGATCGGCGGTGAAGACCGGCTGAGCGGGATCGTGGACGTTCTTCGCGCCGATCGCCTTGAACTTCTTCATCACTGCGGAAGTGTTGTCGTGGGTCATCACATGGTCGGGCCGGATCGAGAGGAAATCACCCGCGCGTAGCGGACGGCTCGGCCCTTCGGCCATGTGAGTCTGCGAGATCTTCTCGACAATCGTCTGTCCCATTGCTCTACCTCCCTCTAGCGGTCAGCCTTGAAGAGTCGCATCAAATCGGTGACGCTCGTGCTGCTTCTCCAGTGCCCAGATCGCCTCGATGGCCTTGCGGCGCACTTCGGCGGTCATCACTGGCCCGGCCAGCGCCTCGAACTTCTCTTCCACTTCCTTGTCCGTCAGGGGATTGCGCGTATCGCCCTTGGGATAGTCGAGCTGCTTGTTGAACTCGCGGCCGTCCGTCGTTGTGATCGTTACGACCACGCGCTGCAACTCCGGAAACGACCTTTTCGATCTCGGGATCAGCGACGACGACGATCTTGTTGAGCTGCGCCCGAATGGTCGGGTCCATGATCTTTTCCATAGTGAATTGCAGCGGAGTGACCTGCCGCTCGGCGATGGCAGCGGCAATCACGTAGGGCAGTGAGTGGTCAGCCGTTTCCTTAGTGTGTGGATCGTACTTGCTAGGATCGCTGAGAATGTCGGCCCCACGCGCTGTGGTGCGGATGCATACCTTGGCGACATCATTTGGCTTCAGGTCGTTCTCTTTCACCAGCGCAAGCACCGCCGAAATCGGCGTGTGCGTGAGCGCCTCGGTCGGAAACGCTTTCATCCCACATTGTGTGATGCGCCATGACTCACCCAGCCCGTCGGTCAGGATGTTCAGCTTCCACTCCGGCCCGAGGCAGTGCGTCAAGCCCTCTTTGCCGTCGAGGACGTGCTCGGGTCCGCTGTAGCCCTTCTCGGCCAGGAGCGCCGCAAGAACGCCGCTTTGCGTGGCCATTGGATCGACCGTATTCTTCATCATCGTCAGCTTGCCGGCGGTCACCGCGCCCATCGTGGCGCGCGCGCTGGCGCTGATGCCGATGGCATGCTGCATCTTCTGCCAGTCGAGATGCAGCATGCGTGCAGCAACGATTGGCGAAACGAAGGCGGTCAGAGTGGCGTGGTGCCATCCGCGCTCGCGTATTCCGGGAAACGCCGCCTCACAGAGCCGCATTTCGAATTCATGGCCAAGCACCAAGCCCTACGATCAGTTCGCGCCCGTCGCCGCCTGCGCGCTCGCAGCATGCCATCGCTGCCGGAAAAATGTCGGACGGATGCGACGGGTCCTGCTTCCAGTAGATGTCGTTGTAGTCCATGCAGCGGATCATCAGGGCGTTGGCCAGAGACGCCGACACCGCATCCATCTGCTTGCCCGTGCCGATGACGGTGGCCTTGCCGGGACCGGCAATCTCGTCAAGCACTTCCAGCGCGATGACCACGTCATGCTGCTGATAGCCGCCAAGCGCACAACCCACGCTGTCGAGCAGGAATCGCTTCGCCTGGTAGATAGCATCCTGCGAAAGATCTTCGAACTTTACCCCCGCAGCCCATTGCGACATGGTAGCGGTGATTGTGGGATTGGCTGCGGCCTTGGCCGGTGCGGGTGATGCTGTAGTTGCCATATGAATCCTCTCGTTTTACTTGCCCAGGTTCTTGAAAGGCAGATAGGCCATGAAATCCGCGTGATGCACGATGTAAGCCTCGGTGGTGCGCTTGACCAGGTCGCCTTCGGCGGCGTGCGCCGCGATGATGTGGCATACCGCATCGGGGACGCCGCACTCCATCGCCAGCGCCACACCGGTAAACGGATGCCGCAACATCTCGCCGCGCTTGCTCTGGCGCGTCTTGCCGTCAACCTTCTCGTACTCCAGCAGCTTGCCAACATCGGCCAGGATCGCTCCCGCAATCACCGTGTCATGGTCGATGGGCAGCGCGTCGCCCATGAACTCCGTCATGCTCTCGGCTGCCTTGCGCGCGATGTGCACCACGCAGCGCTTGTGCTCCATGAAGGTGGTCGGGCAATTTGGCACCAGCAGAGTGAAAGGGATGCAATTGAGGTCGTCGGCCGTCAGCGGACTGCGCTCCAGCGCCAACTCCCAGGTCCTCGTGACTTTCTCCGCGCAGCCCTGCATCCTGGATCCATTCCAGCTCGGGCCAGAGCTTTCGTACCGCTTCGCGCATGCGAATTCCTCCGCGCCAAACACACGAATTTCGCCTGCGCAGGCACAGGCGAATTTGCCGTATTTGGCAAAACGGATATTCGTATCACTTCGTGCTAGGTGAGTGCTATGAGGCGCGTCACAAGTTCCAAGTGACGCTTTCCAAGCTGGCGGGTAATTTCTTCCGCGGGAGTTTCCGGCGCGAACCGTAAAGGCTTGCCAATCATCACTTTAAGCTCGTCACGGCGAGCGATCTTGCGGCCTGACTGTTTCAATTCAAAAAGTCCGTCAATGCGCAGGGGAACCACCGGAATATCGAGTTTCTGCGCCAGCATGCCGACCCCCGAGCGAAACGGCGACGGACGGCCATCCTGGGTGCGGCGCCCTTCCGGAAAGACGACCACGCTGTAGCCGCGGTCCACCGATTCGCCGGCAAAAGCAAAGCTCTCACGCACGCCCGACTGCTGCGGCAGCGGAAACACGTTGAACAGCGCGACGACCAGGTAGTAGCCTGCCTGCTGCCACCATCGCGCGAACATATTCATCGCTGGCCGGAGGCCGCCACATGCCCCACAGCCGCTCACCCAACATGCCAACGGCGAGCCGGTTTCGAATACGCGCAGGCATGGCGATCAGAACGAAGCCCACGTCGATGTAGGTGACGTGATTGCAGGTAATCAGCACCGGACCGTCGATGCCTTCAAGGTTTTCGCGGCCCACGATCGTCGGATGCGCCATGATCAGCGTCGCCGGCAGCGACAGCGTGTAATAGAAGAAGTTGCGAATCCAGCGGACCGGCCAGCGTTGCGCCCAGCGAGGATAGCGGTAACCGCTCTGCTGCGCCCGCTGCGGCTCGTGCAGCATGCGCTCCAATTCGCCCACGGTGCTGACCTGCGCAAAGTTGGCCTCGCTGAGATCGACCTGGTAGCGGTCTTCCAGCGCGCTCATCAACTCGACGCGGTCCATCGAACTCAGATTGAGGTCGCCCTCAAGCTTGGCGTCGGCCGCGAGCGAGCCGGTCGCACGACCCGTGATGCGGCCGATAAGCTCCGCCAAACCGCCTTGCGGGATTGCCGCTGCCGCCGATGGCGCAAATTGCTGCTGCACCGCCTGCTGAATCACGCCGACCTTCGGCTTTTGCGTGGGCGTCCGGGGAAAATCCTGGTCCGGCCAAACCACCCAGCGCCGCATCCGCTGAAACTCGGCCAAATGCTGGTTGGCCCCCGCCACAATTGCTGCGGGATCTGCTGCAGCATCGCGCAGCAAAAGTGCAGCAACCGGTTCGGCATTGCCGCCTTCTTCCAACCCGACGACCACGCAATCGCGCACCTCAGGCTGCTGACGCAGAGCCGCCTCCAGGTCGTCCGGATAGATGTTCATCCCTTCGCGGTTGACGATGACGTTCTTCTTGCGGCCTTTGAAGTACAGGTTGCCGTCGGCATCGAGCGCGCCCAGGTCGCCGGTGCGAAACCAGCCGTCTGCACCCAGCACCGGTTTCAGCTCCTTACCCTGCCAGTACCCAGCGGCCACGTTGGCGCCTCGCACGAGAATTTCGCCGTTCTCGTCGAGCTTCATCTCGCGGCCTTCGAGCACCTTGCCGATCGACCGCTTGCCCGTCTTGAAGGGATGGTTGACCGAAATCAGCGACGTGGTTTCCGTCAGGCCGTATCCCTGGATCACCACGAAGCTCAACCGCCGCCAGAACTCTTCCGTCTCGGCAGTCCAGCGCCGCGCCACCCGAGATGAACGCCCAGAACTTCCAGCCAAACTGGTTATGAATCCTGCGGAATCGCCACCAGCGCTGCATGAAGTGCTCGTCCTTCGCAGCTTTCAATTTGCAGTGGAACCAAGCCGCCCGCCCTGCTGTCTCCATGTCGCGCTCGATCTTGTCCTTCAGCGACTCCATCAGCCGCGGCACCGCCACCACGACCGAAACCCGCTCTTCCTTGATGGTGCGCATGACCTCGCTCGGATTCAGCGTGTCCTGGAAGAGCACTGTTCCGGCCAGCAATTGCGGCAGAAATATGCCCAGAAATTGCCCGAAGACGTGGCTGAGCGGCAGCAGGTTGAGGAAACGCAGCGGATGGAAGATGCGCTCGTACTTCAGATATCCGGCAATCTGGCGCTCCAGCGGCTCAAGATTCGCCAGGATGTTGCCGTGCGTAATCACCACTCCGCGCGGCTCGGCGGTGGTTCCTGAGGTAAAGACGATCTCCACGATGTCGTCGCGCTTGGCTTGAGGGACGATCGGCTCGGCGGAGTACCCGGCAATCGCCTCGCCCAGCGTGTCCAAATTAAGGTGGGCAAGGTCCGGAACCAGATGCTGCGGCGCACCGACGCACAGCTTCGCATCCACTTGTTCGGCTACCCGCGTCGCAAAGTCGGGGGCGGCAATCTTATCGATGGGAACCACAACCGCCCCGCGGAGCAGGCATCCAAAGAACGCGACCACCCACTCGGCGCAGTTTTCACCCCAGATGAGTACCTTGTCGCCATGACCGATGCCGCGCGACTCCAGGGCATGGCGCAAAGCGGTACGACTCGCGCAGCACGTCGCCATAGCTCCAGCGCTGCACGCGGTAGCCGCGCCGAAAAACGTAGGCCGTTTCTTCGGCGTGCAGGCGAAAGTTATCGAGGTATTCCAGGATGCTGGCGCGTGCCATCGCTCAACAGTGTAACTGGTGGGATCGGACACGGGCGGGAACACACCTGCGCTCGTTACTTACAGTCAGGACTGTGGGCTGCGCCCGCCCCCTTCGCCGGCTTACGACCAGCGGCGGCTTTCCTTACCCTGCGCCTTCAGCATGCTGCGGATCACCCCGATGGCCTGCTTGACCTCGGGCATGGCAATGCCACATTGCAGCTGCTTGCCTTCACGGTGCGTGGACACTACGCCGGCTGCGCGCAGAATGGCCAGGTGTTGCGAGAGGTTCGCTTTGGAAATTCCCAGCCCTTCCTGCAGTTCCGCAGCCCAGCGCTCGCCGCGCGTCAACATCTCCATCAACTGCAAGCGGGTGGGGTTAGCGAAGGCCTTGCAGATCACCGCTTGCCGCTCGTAGACTTCGTGCTCGCCATTGGACTTGCGTTTCGTAGCCACGGGGCCCCCGTAAACTTTATCTCTTTGTGTTCCCCTGCGCATCATGACTCGATTGGTGGATCGCCCAACCATTTCAACAATGACAGAGGTTCACAGTCGCTGGGTTTCGAAATTTCACTCAGCGATAGCTAAAGCTAACCTCGCCGCGACGCAGAAGTCGAGATGAGTTTTCGGATTTTGTGGCCGGATTCCCGTTTTGAACCGGCTGGCGCCCCGGGCGCTCACCCATGACCGAACGGATGCTCGAGCGAAGGACTGCGCGGCGTGAACAACTCCGCGCCATCCGCGGTGATGTGCATGTCATCCTCGATGCGCACCCCGAACTCGCCCGGGATGTAGATACCGGGCTCGTCGCTGAACGTCATGTTGGCCTGCAAGGGCAAAGTGTCGCCCGGCACCAGGTACGGCCACTCGTGCCCGTCCAACCCCATGCCGTGCCCGACGCGGTGGGTGAAGTACTTGAAGCCCGGCCCGTAGCCGCCGTCGATCACCACTTTGCGCGCAGCGGCATCCACGGCTTCGCAGGGCAAACCCGGGCCGCGCGGTGTTAAGGGCCGCGCTCTGCGCCCGGTACACGATATCGAAGACCTGCTTCATCTTGTCGGTGGGCTTGCCCAGCACAAACGTCCGGCTGATATCGGAGGCATAGCCTTCGACGCTGCAGCCGCCATCCATCAAAACGATCTGGCCTTCTGTGATCTTCTGCGGTGCGATGGAGCCGTGCGGGGCCGCTGAATACGGCCCTACCTGCACCTCGGCCCCGCCATGGAAGCCCAGCTTGCTGTGCGCTGTTTCCACCAGCGAAGCGAACTCGTCCTGGGTCATGCCGTCGTGCATTGCCTGATAGGCCGCCTCGTAGGCAGTGATCGAAACCTTTGCAGCCAGCCGCATCAGGCTGATCTCGTGTTCGCTCTTGATCATGCGGCAACCGGCGGTCACAGGAGTCGCACTGGCTGTCTGCATCGTGGGTAGGTGCAATGCCATCCCGTTGCTGAAGACGTACGATGTCTTCTCTTCAATACCGAGCACGCCGGAGGTGATGCCCAGGTCCTTCAACCCTTGAGCAACCCGCAAGTAAGGGTCTTCGTTTTCCTGCCAGACGCGGACCTCGGCGTCGGCGCCGAAAGGACCCAGTCGAAATTTGCTCGCGCGCGCGACCTTCCTCAAACGCCGGACAAACGAAGAATGCCTTGCCTTTCGCCGGCAGAATCATGGCGAAGAAACGCTCGCTGGTCCACCAGTGAACTCCGCTGTAATACGGCAGCGAACTGCCGGCCGCGACCGCGATGGCTTGCAGCTTGTTCTGCACCATCAGTTCACGGGCGCGCTCCACTCGCGCCTTGCGCTCCTCGACCGTGATGGGGACGGCCTGGTCCTTCCACGACTTCAAGGCGGCGATGGAGGGCGGCAAGCTTGCCTTGCATTCTTCGGCCGACGCCGATGGAACCACTGCGGCGGCAACGGCGATGGTTCCTGTCTGCAGAAAACTACGGCGCGAAAATCGCATCATGGGAGTCGAGTGTATCGCGAGAGACGATTTCGGCGAAATACCAGAATGTAGCGCAGCGCCGCGACTGGCCGTTCCAGAGGCGATGACCCGAAGCACCCCGGCTTCAGGCCACCGATTTTGTCGGCGTCAGTAGACGGCGGAACGGGATGAACGCGCTCCGCTCGGCCCGCTGTCGGATCGCAGCGTTCAGGCCGCTAAAAATGAACTTGTGCACGGGGAGCAGCATCCACCAGTACACCCGTCCCCATAGCCCTCGCGGCCGAAACAATGCGCTCGAGCGCAAGCACGTGCCGCCGCGTGGCCAGCGGAAATGTCTCGAACATCAGGTAGGCCTCGCCCGGCACCTTCATCATGGCTTTGAGCAGCAATCCGCTTGCCGAGCTCGATTTCCTCCACCCGCCAGAAGTCGAGCGAGTCGCCTTGCCGCAAATGGTCAGGATCGCGGCGTCCGCTTGCCCATGCCTGTGCCGCCCATCAATCTTGTCGAGCACCGCCCGCAGCCGCCACAGCCAGGTGCCATAGAACCAGCCGCGCGCGCCGCCGATGCCCTCGGCGACCGCAAAGACGCTGCGCCGGCGGCACAGCTGGTGTCTCCTTCCCGAACGTCGGCCACCCAGCCTTCCTCCTCCACGACCTGAGGTAGCCGCGAGCCGCGCCACGCTTCTCCGGCGCGCCGTTCCGCCATCTCCGCAAGATTGGGGACGCGCAGCGCACGTTCCAGCGCCTGCTCGTAGGTGAGAGGCCGAATCTGCGGAAAAATCTCGCCCGCAAGGTTGTTGCTGCACACCACCTCGCTGCGCAGGCCCTCGATCAACGGCCGCGAGATGCTTGGCGGAATTGGCGTAACCAGGTCTACCCAATACGAGGACAGCCTGGGCGTCAGCACCGGCACCTGCAAGCAGCGGGCGCCGTAGGCCGCGTTGCGCTGCGTATTTCAACATCATGGTTCGATAGGTCTCAATCGAAGGGCTGCCGATGTCGATCGTAAGGCCCGCCGACTTCGGCTCGTCCAGCGCCGCCACCAGATAGCTCACCACATCGTCGATCCCGATCGGCTGAATCCGTGTCGTGACCCAGCGCGGGCAGATCATGATCGGCACCCGCTCCGTCAGGTAGCGGACCATCTCAAACGAGATGCTGCCCGCACCGATCACTACCGCCGAGCGGAAATCGGTCAGCGGCGGACCATATTGGCGCAGACACTCGCTCGTCTCCTGCCGGCTCTTCAAGTGCGTCGAAAGATCGCTTGTCGGATCGCCCAGCCCGCCCAGGTAGATGACCCGCTTCACGCCGGCTTCCTTGGCAGCCATTGCAAAATTGCGCGCCGCCTCCAGATCGGTTGAGCGGAACTTCTCCTCGCCGGCCTTGAGCGAATGGATCAGGTAGTAGGCGACATCTATCCCTCGCAACGCAGCCCCAAGGCTTTCCGGCTTAAGCGCGTCCGCCTCCACCACGTTGACCCTGCGCGGAAACTTGCTGGTTACCTTGCGGGCGTCACGCGTCATGCAGACCACGAAATGGCCTTGCTGCAACAGAACGGGAACAAGTTGCGAGCCCACATAACCAGAGGCTCCGGTGACCAGAACGTTCATGACGAACACTCCCGTCTTACCGGACGCAGCCGAGTCTGCCAGACTCCACTGAGAACGCTTCCCAGCGCGTTGCGAACACCTTAACGTTCTCTTCGTTCGCGTCCGATTGGTCGGCGTCTCCGCGACCTTCGCGCTCGATCACCTGTCGCTTCGCATCGCGCTGGCCCGGACTCAGAGTCGGTGGCTGGAATTCCGAGAAGGATCTTCGCCCAAACCGGAAGGTTGCCTTGGTTCGCCATCGTCGTTTCTCCTTCAGGCAAGTAGAGCGCTCACAATCCGTGTCAGCAGCTTTTTGCCTCGTTGTTTTATTATCAAGAATTTTCATTTTCATTACACGACAAATCTTCCCCACGGGAAGCCGCTTTAATCCATAAGAAAAAATAGGGGCATGCCTTTCCGTATGGTTAAATCAAGCCCGTTTCAGTCCGGCCAATAATGCGATTACGGCCTGTTCCCTGACGGGATTGACCGGTACCCGGAAAACGAACGGCCAGTGTACGCTCGCGTCCGGCCAGGAGTTGCCTGACCACTAATCGATCGCCCGTTTCAGCCGATCAATCCTTGTAGACGGCTTCTGAGGCTCTCCTGTATCGCGTCCCCAGCCGCTCCGTTTGCGGCTGGGACGCTTTTTTCGCGACCGCCGCACAATACAAACGCGCCACCGGAAAGGCGATGGCGCGTTGTGAATCCCTGAGGCGATTTGTTGCGGCGCTACACCGGATAGTGCGCTCCCCCGTGACGCACGTCAGCGCCGCGCACCCAGAAAATCACGTCCTCGGCGATGTTGGTGGCGTGATCGGCGATGCGCTCCAGATTGCGCGCGATCAGCAGCACGTTGAGTGCTGCCCGCGTGGTATGCGGGTCGTTGATCATCTTCTGCACCAGCACGACGAATGCCTCGTCCTTCATGCGGTCCACGACGTTGTCCATCTGCAGCACGGCCTGGGCCACCTCGGCCTTGCCGTCGAGGAACGACTCCAGCGCGCGCTGCACCATGGCGCTGACGCTGTCGGCCATGCGCCGGATGTCGACCGGCAACTGCACCTCGGGCTCGCTGACTAGGTCCAGCACCCGCTGTGCGATGTTGACCGCCTGGTCGCCCACCCGCTCCAGGTCGGCGTTGATCTTCACGACGGCCATGATGAAGCGCAGATCGACCGCCATGGGCTGCTGCATGGCCAGCAGGTCGAGCGCCAGTTCGTCGATCTCGCGCTCCGCCTGCGTTGATGTCAGCTTCGCCGGCCAGCACCATCTGGCAGACTTGGCATCGCGGGTGCGATATGCCTCGGCGGCGCGCTCGATCGCCTGCTCCGCCATGCCGCCCATGCGCAGCAGTTTTTCCCTGAGTTCGTCCAGTCCCTGCTGAAAGCGGCTTCGTGTCATCCGAACCTGCCTGTGATGTAGTCTTCCGTCCGCTTGTCGGCGGGGGTGGTAAAAATCTTCTCGGTCTTGTCGTACTCGATCAGGCTGCCCATCAGGAAGAACCCCGTGAACTCGGCCACGCGCGCCGCCTGCTGCATATTATGCGTAACGATGACGACCGTGTAGTGCTGTTTGAACTGGAAAATCAGCTCTTCGATCTTGCTGGTCGAGATCGGGTCCAGCGCCGAAGCCGGCTCGTCCATCAGCAGCACTTCCGGCTCCACGGCCAGCGCGCGGGCGATGCAGAGCCGCTGCTGCTGCCCGCCGGAAAGGCTGGCGCCCGATTTCTTGTGCAGCTTGTCCTTCACTTCGTCCCACAGCGCCGCGAGCTGCAGCGACCGCTCGACCAGTTCGTCCATCTGTTTGCGCTTGCGGAAACCGTTCAGCCTCAGCCCCGCCGCCACATTGTCGTAGATCGACATGGTCGGAAACGGATTCGGCTTCTGGAAGACCATGCCAATGCGCCGCCGCACTTCCACCGGATCGGCCGGCGCCGTAGACATCCATCTCGCCGACCTTCACCTGCCTTCAACACGCGCCTCGGGAATCGTCTCGTGCATGCGGTTCAGGCAGCGCATGTAGGTGGTCTTGCCGCAGCCCGACGGCCCGATCATCGCCGTCACGTGGTTGGCCGGCATCGTCATGTCGATGGACTTCAGCGCCTGGTTCTTGCCATACCACGCATTCAGCCCTCGACTTCAATTCCTACGCCCATACTGGCTAGGACGCTCCCTTCAAGGTTCCGCGGCTCGTCGCGATGCGCACCGCCGCGACCGCCACCACAATCAGGACAATCAGCACCAGCGCTCCCGCCCAGGCCTGCCGGTGCCACTCGTCGAACGGCGAGATGGCGTAGGTGAAAATTTGCAGCGGCAAGCGCCGCCGTGGGCTGGTTCGGATTCTAGTTCCAGAACTGATTGCCAAACGCGGTAAACAGCAGCGGCGCCGTTTCTCCCGCCACGCGCGCAAACGCCAGCATGCATCCGGTGATCACTCCAGCCGAGGCGGTGCGCAACGTAATCGACAGGTGGTGCGCCACTTGGGAATACCCAGCCCAAGGCGGCCTCGCGCACGATCGTGCGGCACCATCAGCAACATTTCTTCGGTCGTCCGCGCGATCGTGGGAATCATCATGATCGCCCAGCGCCACGCCGCCGGCCAGCGCGGAGAAATGTCTCTGGCGGATCACCACCAGTGCGTACACGGCAATGCCGATCACGATGGACGGTACGCCGTTGAGCACGTCCGCCGTGAAGCGAACCATGTCGCCGAATCCTCCCGCGCCATATTCCGCGAGGTAAATCCCGCGCCGATTCCCAGCGGCACGCCGATCACGCTGGCGATGGCAGAATTATCCCGGAGCCGACAATGGCATTTGCCATGCCGCCGCCCGGTTCGCCCACCGGCTTCGGAGTTTGGGTCAGGAACGCCCAGTTGAGCGACCCGACTCCCTTGATCAGCAGGTAAACAAAAATCGCGAGCAGCGGCACCATGCACCAGAACCGCCGCGACGATCGCGAAAGCCGTTGCGCCTGCAGTTCGTCACGCGCCGACAGAGACTGCAGTGGCTTGCGCTGGCATCACCTCGGTTGCATTAGGCATGTGCCCTCGCCGGATTTCCGCGGGTGATGGTCCACACCAGCAGCCGCGCCAACGCGTTCACGACGAGCGTCACCAGGAACAGCGCCAGTCCGATCTCAACCAGCGCACTGAGGTAGAGATCGCCCGTGGCTTCGCTGAACTCGTTGGCGATCACGCTCGCCATGGTGTAGCCGGGCGCGAACAGCGACTTCGCAATTTCCGGACGATTGCCGATCACCATCGTGACCGCCATGGTTTCGCCCATCGCGCGTGCCCAAACCGAGAATGATTGCCGCCGACGATTCCGCGCGCGCGTTGCGCAGCACGCCCATGCGGATCATCTCCCAGCGCGTCGCGCCCAGCGCCAGCACCGCTTCACGCTGATTCTGCGGAACCGCCATCAGCACTTCGCGGGTGATGGAAGCGATGATCGGAATGATCATGATTGCCAGAATGATTCCGGCGGCCAGCATCCCTATGCCATACGTCGGACCGGTGAAAAGCCCGTCCAGCCCAGCGTCTTGGCCAGAAACGGCTCGACGTATTCGCGCAGCAGCGGCGCCAGCACGAAGATTCGCCCACAGTCCGTAGATCACGCTCGGAATCGCCGCCAGCAGCTCCACCATGAACGAAATGATGGCTCGCAGCCGATCGGACACATCTCGGTGATGTACACCGCCACGCCAACCGCCAGCGGCACCGCCATCACAGCGCGAGCAACGACGAAACCAGGGTCCCGTAGATGAACGGCAGGGCGCCGAACTGGTCGTTGTTTTGGTTTGGCCATCGATTCTGGACGCGCCCGCGTCCGACGCGCCGGTGGTCTCGGCCTGCGACGGGCACCGGGCGTGGCGATCGCGCGGTCCCTGCTCGTCGAGGGCTAGCGGCGATCGCCCTCGCCGTCGTCGTGCTCGCGTTCGGGCGGCAGCCCGACGCCGCGTCGGAGGCGGCTGGGAAGGATCATCATGCTCGCCGGTGTCGGCGCGGTGACCGTGTAGTGGTCGAGTGCGCGCTGGGCATGCTGCTCACCGGCGTCATCGTGCCCGACGGCGAGACCCGCCGGGCGGGCTCCTTGTTTCACCTGATCAATCGCATGGACGGCGTCAAGATGCTCGCGCTCGCTGCGGTCGTCGCTCGCCGGCGCCGGTCTGGCGCGCCGCGCTGGCGTGCTTCCTGGCTCGTTCGGGAATGTCGCCGCGCTGCTGGCGGCCGCGATGATCGCATCGGGCGTTGGCTACCTGCTCTTGAACAACGCTGTTCGCAGGCGGCGGCCGTGTCGTTGCCGCTCCTGCTGATCTGGGTCGCCGGGACGGGCGCGACCCTCGGCCGCAGAAGCCGGTGCCGGGATGCCCGCGCCGGCGTGACCCACGACCGCGTCATCGCCGAAGCCGCCGCGGTCGCCGACGAGGTCGGACTCGAGCGCCTGACCCTTGCGGCGATCGCGCGGCGACTCGGGTCACGCTCCCCGGCCTGTACCAGCACGTTGACGGCCTGGACGCGCTCAGGCACGACCTCGCCATGCTCGTCGTGCGCGAGCTGACCGCGGCTCTCTCGGCAGCCGCGGTCGGCCGCGCCCGATCTGACGCGCTGCACGCGATCGCCGATGCGTACCGCGACTACGCCAGACCCACCCCGGGCGCTCCGCCGCCGCCGTCCGCGCGCCGGACCCGGACGAGGCCGAGCCAGTCGCCGCCAGCGGGGCCGCCTCGCCGTGCTCTAGCCGTCCTGGCGGCAAGCAGATCGCCGGGAGGACGCGATGGACGCGATCCGGTCGCTGCGGGCCGTCATCCATCGATTCGTCACCCTGGAGGCGGCTCGCGGGTTCGGCCTGCCGCGATCGGTCGACGCCACGTACCGCGCCTGATCGACGCCCTCGACACTGGTTCGCGGCCTGGTCAACCGACAGGCGACGGTGGAGCTGTCCGCCCCCGAGGACGCCGACCCCTCCTGATCAGCCCTGCTCGCGGATCGTGCGTCACCGCGCGCGAGGATTTGCTCTCGTCGCCGACGCAAGGTCCGGCATTCACGGTCGAGCGATCTGATCGTAGGCGGCACGGGCGGCGCCGACTCCTGGTCTGCGTCTCTGACCAGTGCTTGATCGCGGCGACGACGGGGAGGATGGTCTGCCCAAGCGCCTGAGCTCGTCGTCGACGCGGACCGGGACCGATGGTGTGATCGTGCGGGTAACAGCCCGTCGCGCTCGAGCGTTCAAAATATTGTCAGCATCTGGTCGCGCGGCGCACGACCCCCAAGGGGTGACGGTCAACATCATGCAGCGCCGGCTCGGGCATACCTGACCTCGGACCACCGGCGCGTATCTGCAGGCGATCGATCCCACAGAGATCATTGTCGCGTCCGCTCACATCGCCAGCCGTCGTCTCCGCCGCCGCCGGCCTGACCCTCTGACCGCCGACGTTGGCAATCGCCGCCTGTCTTGCCGGCGGGCGGCCGCGCCGAGGAGTCTGCCTGGCTTGCCGCTCTCTGCGCCGTCGGCCCGGGTGCGGCAGCGTCCAGCAGGCTACTCGGTCGGCGACAGACCGGCAGTCAGAGTTGTCTATGCGAGGCGGGAGTTTAGGGCCGTCGCTGGAGCGAGCGCATCGGCGCACGTCGATGGCTTCGGCGGCAACCTCTGCTCAGATGTGATGTACGGATACGACCTCGCACAGGACGGGAGCCGGGGTCCCGATCTCGGATAGCTCGGTTAGATAGGGTCGGGCGTCGGGGTTCTGGAGCATCGCGTTGAATGCCTGCTGGCTTTCCCATTGGGCGTAGTTGACGACTTTCGTGCCGTCGAGGCTGCGGTGCACGTTCGCGGAGACGAAGCCCGGAAGGTGGCGCATTACGTCGTCGGTGGCGCGTTGCCAGAGCTCGACGAGTCGCTGCTGGTCGATTGGGTCGACGGTGAACACGTTGATCAGAGTCACGACTGGGGCGTCGGCGCGGATGATCGATTCGGACATGGCGGTTCCCGGGTTCGTGTGGTTGTGTGCGAGGGTGGTCTTGGGCGGCGGTCCACTGTGGTCTCGACACCTGGTGTCCCGTTAGCCGATCGGCGGATTCTGGCGGTCATCGCAACAGTAGTGGTCCGATCTCCTCGATCGGCTTTCTAAAGCCTAGGCGTTTCCGCGGTGGGTCGTTGAGCTCGGTCGAGACCCAGTCGAGGTCTGTGTCGCTGTGGAGTGACAGGTCGGTGCCCTTGGGGAGTACTGGCGCAGCAGCCCGTTGGTGTTCTCGTTGGTGGCGCGCTGCCACGGTGCGTGCGGGTCACAGAAGTAGATGTCGATTGGTGGCGACACTGACCTGTTTCCAGTCGCGCATCTCGGGGCCTTGGTCCCAGGTCAGTGACGCGCGGAGGATCTCGGGGATCGTCTGGATCTTGGCGGCGAGCGCGTCTGAGACCTGCTCGGGCTTGTAGCCGTCGGGCAGGTGCATGAGCATCGTGTAGCCGGTGGTCCGCTCGACGAGCGTGCCGATCGCTGAGGCGTTGTTCTTGCCGATGATCAGGTCGCCCTCCCAGTGCCCGGGGACGGCGCGATCGTCGGCCTCGGCGGGCCGCTGGGCGATGTTGATCATGTCCGGGATCCGGTTCTTGCGCTGCCCGGGCTGGCGGCAGGGGCGCCGCCGGAGCGCCCGTCCGGTGCGCAGGCACCGGGCCAGGTCGCGGCGCAGCGCTCCGCGGGACTGCACGTACAGCGACTGATAGATGGTCTCGGTCGACACGCGCATCTCCGCGTTTTGGGGGAACTCCTGGCGCAGCCGGCCGGCGATCTGCTCCGGCGAGTAGCGCCTCTGCAGATCTTGCTCCACCTTCTTTCTCAGCGCCAGGTTGGTGGCCAGCTTCGATGGCTTGGGGCGCCCGGCGCGCTCGTAGGCGAGCGCGTGCGCGGTCGTCGCGCGATACGGCTGCCCGCAGCAGCCGGCGTTACGCCGAAGCTCCCGGCTGATCGTCGACGGGCTGCGCCCAAGCCGCCGAGCGATCGCTCGCATCGACTCACCACCCGCACGCGCCAGCGCGATCTCCTCGCGCTCAGAGAACGACAAACAGCGGCCCTTCAGATCCCCGACCGCGACGCGGGCGCACCCCACCGGCCGCGACCAACCAACGAGCTCCCTTCTTGCGATAGGTACCTGCCTCGGCGGCGGCGTCGGTGATGAACTCACCTCGTTGCATGGCCGCCCAGAACCGCTGCACAACCTCAGTGACCATTCGGTCAGAGAACCTCGCCATCGACGCCTCCGTTCACCCCACCACGATCGACGAGCCCCTCCCCAAGTCACACCCCCCGTCGTCGGATCGGACAGCGCGCGGACGGGTCAGAAAGTCCCTCCATCTGCGGGGTGTTGCGACCACCGCGAGAACCCAAGGA
>CAWCMJ010000016.1:0-252186 GCA_963796615.1 uncultured Acidobacteriaceae bacterium | reverse complement strand
GGTCAGCTCTCGCTCGCGATGCACCCCGTAGCGGCCACGGAAGTACACGAGCGGAGCACCCTCCGATACGCTGACTTCTTTGACTTCGGCTACAAAGATGGTGTGGTCGCCAGCTGCATGCACCTGTACCACGGAACAATCCAGCCTTGCCAATGTACCCGACACGACGGGGACGCCGCTCTTCATCGGCTGGTAACAAATGTCGAGGCGGCGGGCGGCATCGGGATTGCGTTCAGGGTCGGCGAAGAACTCGGAGAAGGCCTCCTGGTCCTCGCGCAGGATGCTCACGCCGAAGCGGCCGCGTTCACGCACATGGAGGTAGGTCTCGGCCAAGTGGTCTATGCAGACCAGCACGAGCGGGGGCCGCAGCGAAACCGAGCAAAAGGAACTGGCGGTCATACCGTGGACTTCTCGGGCAGCGGTCTCAACCGTAACCACTGTGACGCCGGAGCTGAAGCGTCCGAGAGCGGCGCGGAAGTCTTGGGGCGTGACTGAAGTCGTATCGGACATTCGGATGTTCCGAACTAGGCGGGCCGGACTATGCAGCGGGCCTATTTCCTCCGCCTCCGCCCAATATACCTGACGAACGGGCCGCCGGAGGCAAGCGCCTCGTGCTCTCTGCTACGATACGCGCTGGGCCGCCTGCGGCGCTCAACTCGAGTATCTCTCCATGATCCACTCTGGCTCATTCCAAGTTGGTCGTTCCGCCGATGAGGTGTTCGACTTGCTCGCCAACCCCGAGCGGTTTGCACCGCTGATGCCGGACTTCGAGAGCATGGCAATGCAGGATGCGACACACTTTGCCCTGCGCACCGTCATTCAGGTTGGCCCGATGAGCGGACATGCCAATCTGGCGATGGAGTTACGCGAAGCGGTCCGTGGCAACTGCGTCGGTTATTCCGGCGAGGCCATCATCGCGGGAAGCCCGCTGACGCTGCGTCTTGATTTCTTGCTGGTACCGGGAGAATCCGATACCGGAATTAACTGGCGGGGCGAGCTGACGCTCGGAGGGTCGCTTGCCTTGATGGCGGGCAGCCTGGTGGACGCGATGGGACGGCAGAACTTCGACCAAATGGCGGCACGCTTGTACGACAGTCTGCGCCAGCAACAAATTGCATTCCCCGCGCAAGCGCCCGGCAGCGCTCCGTCCAGTTCATCCGATTTTGAGATTTGAACTTAACAGTTCTTTACAGTCCTCTCCGAAATGAAACATTTGGTTCATTCTCACACCAGGGTGTGACATAACTCACCGCGCTCTGTTGGCAAAGGCCCTAAACTGATTCTGGATTTATATGGTACCGCGCCGCAGCGGTTTTCATGGAGGTTGTATGCATTCGCAGAAACGTATGTTCGTTATTCTTGCCGCCGTCCTGGTTCTGGGTACAGCGACGATGCTCGCCGCGACCGACAGCATGGCTGGCGTCGCATTGAAGCAGGACATTTCATTCACAGCGCCGACGGTAGTCGGCGGCACCGTGCTGCCCGCGGGCGACTACAAAGTGACGCACGAGATGCAGGGCAGCGAGCACATCATGATCTTCAAGGCGGTCACGGGCAAAGCCCAGGCCACAGCAAAGTGTAACCTGGTTCCTCTGGACAAGAAGGCATCGGTCACGGAGCAGCGCTACACCGAGAATGCCAAGAACGAGCACGTGCTGGTGGAAATGCAGTTCCGCGGCGACACTTCGAAGCACGTTCTAGTGCAGTAGCTGTTTGCCGTAACCCGGTGAAGCAAGGTGGTCAACCAGCCACCTTGCTTTCCTTTTTTGCCGCTGAAGGTAAAGTCAGCGCACCGCGTCCTCAATGGCCATTTGGAGCTGGGTACGCCAGTCTGGTAGTCGCAGGCCAAACGTCGCCTCTAATTTGGCGTTGGAGAGCACGGAGTTAAGCGGCCTTCGCGCTGGAGTGGGAAACTGCGCTGTCGTGATGGGGATGACGCGCTCGGCCAGCAAGGGCGCTCCCCACTCCCCGGTATCGGCCGGCCATTCCGCCAACGACTTGAATTGTTCAAGGATCTGCTCCGCGAATCCAGCCCAGGTCGTCTGGCCTGAGGCGGTGAGGTGGTAAGTACCCGAGTACCCCCAGCCGGGCGCATCGCGGCGCTGGGCACACTGGGCGACGATTTGCGCAGCCGCTTCGGCAATCTCTCGCGCCCAGGTCGGCGCACCGTGCTGGTCGGCCACCATGGTTAGTTCTTTTTTGGCGCGGGCGAGTCGCAGGACAGTACGCAAGAAGTTCTTGCCGCGGATATCGTAGATCCACGAAGTGCGCAGGATGACATGGGCGCAACCACTGGCGGCAATAGCCTGTTCGCCGGCCAGTTTGCTCCGTCCGTAGACGCTGATAGGGGCAGTAACGTCGTCCTCGTTATACGGACCCGGTTTTGCGCCATCGAAGACATAATCCGTTGAGAAGTGAATCAGCAGGCCGCCTTTGTGGGACAGTTCGGTGGCGATGCGTCCGGGTGAAACGGCGTTGACCACGTGCGCCAGCTCAGGTTCGCTCTCGGCCTTATCCACAGCCGTGTAGGCAGCGGCGTTGGCCACGATGTCGGGAGAAAAATCACGGATGAATTTCGCGGCAGAATCGGGGTCGTCCAGGTTCAGCTGCGTGCGGGTGCAGGCGGTCACATGGCCCAGCGGGGCGAGCGTCCGCTGCAATTGCCAGCCCACCTGCCCGGTGGCCCCAGTAATCAGTATGCGAAGGCTCATGGCTGGTAAACCGGCAGGCGGTCGCGCGGAATCTGGCTGAGCGGGAGGAAGGCTGCATCTTTGGCGGAGACAATCGGCGAAGATGTGTTCCACTGGATGCCGAGCGCGGGATCATTCCACAGCACACCGCAGTCATCCGAGGCATCAAAATAGTCGCTGCATTTGTACAAAAAGTCGGCGCTCCCGGAGCGCACCACGAAACCGTGGGCGAAACCCGGCGGGATGTACAAGGCGTGGCGATTTTCGGCCGAGAGGACGGCGCCCACCCACTCGCCGAAATGGGGCGATCCGGACCGGATATCCACCGCGACATCGAATACCTCGCCCTGCACCACGCGGCAGAGCTTGGCCTGGGGATGCCGAAGCTGGAAGTGCAGTCCACGGACCACACCACGGACCGAGTGCGAATGGTTGTCCTGTACGAAGGAGCAAGCCACCCCGGCGGCTGCCAGCCTATCAGCGCGGTAGGTTTCCAGGAAAAATCCCCGCGCGTCTTCAAAGACCCGCGGTGTGATTAGCAGCACTCCCGGTAAAGACGTCTGAACGATTTCCAATCAAGGCCTCGTGTGGCAGCCAAGGCAGGCATCGCACCGCATAGGCCGCCGCTATGAAGCGACGATTATAATCCGTGCTTCGTGCATATGGCTCGTTGCTCGGTCATCATCGTTACCTACAACTCGGGCGCGCCCATTGAGGCGTGCCTGCGAGCGCTGGCGCTGCAGGACTGCGAGATCTTGGTGGTGGACAACGCTTCGCAGGACGACACTGTCGCGCGCGTGAAGGCGCTTGCGCTCGTGTTTCCGCTCCAACTCATTACCGTCCCGCGCAACATCGGTTTCGCGGCGGGAGTGAACCACGGCGCGCGCGCCGCGACCGGCGAGGTGCTTCTGATGCTCAATCCGGATGCCATTGCCGAGCCGGACGCCATCGCATCACTGCTGGCATGTCTATCGACTTCCCGCGCGGGAGCGGCGGGTGGGGCCCTGATCGACAGTGATGGCCGCATTGAGCAAGGCTTCGTTTTCCGCCGCCTGCCTACGCTCGCCAGCCTGTTGTGTGAAGCGCTCCTGTTCAACCAGCTCTGGCCGGGGAACCCGGTGAACCGGCGCTATCGCTGCCTCGACGCCGATGCTTCCCTGGCGCAGGAAGTGGAACAACCAGCCGGAGCTTGCCTGGCCGTAACTCGCGCAGCATGGGACAAAGTGCAGGGCATGGACGCCGCCTTTTACCCGGTATGGTTCGAGGATGTGGACCTCTGCGCTCGGCTGCGGGAGTTGGACGAAAGAATCTGGTATTGCTCCACGGCCCGCTTTCATCACAGCGGTGCCCACAGCGTGGGATCGCTGAAATTCCGCGATAAGCAGTCATTCTGGTATGCCAATATGCTCCGTTATGCGCGCAAGCACTTTGCGGCCTGGCAGGTACTGGTGTTACGCGCTGGCATCGTGTTAGGAATGGCCCTGCGGATCCTAGCTTCTCTGCTGGGCGGCAAGCCGCAGGACGTAACCTTGGGCGATGCGTTGCGCGCCTACGCGCGCGCAGCGTCGCTGGCCTTTCGTTCTGTTAAGGAACGCCGTACGCAGTCCTAGCGCCGCAGCAATTCTGCAAACAGAGTTTCGTATTTTGCCGCGACGGCGTCCCACCGATACAGCTGATGGGCCCGCTCAGCAGCGCGCTTTGCCCACCGCTGGCGTTCGGCGGGGTCGTCCAGAAGGGACTGCAGCTTGGCGGCAAGATCGCCCGGCAACTTAGCGTAACGGACGGCCGCATCGCCGGCGGTTTCGTTGTTCTCGGGAGACTCGAGGTACAGGACGGCGTTATCTGAGGCCATGGCTTCAATCAGCGCAGGGTGGACGCCTCCCACCTCACAGGCAAAGATGAAAATGCCGGCGTGCTTCTGCAGCGCCCAGTAACCTTCGCCGTAAATCGCGCCCAGAAAAACGACCCGATCGCCCGCCTGCGATTTGAGGCGGCCGAGATAGCCGTCGTCGTAGCGATTGTCGCCCACCATCACCAGCGGCCAGTCGGTTTTCACCATCCGCCATGCGTCGAGCACAAGCTCGGGATTGTTCTCCGGCTCGAGACGGCTGACGTAGAGCACATATCGCCCTGATTGGAGGTTGAACCCGTCGAGCGAAAGCTCACCGCTGGGCACATCGGAACCATAGCCGATGACAGTCGAGTCCTTACCGTAGCGCTCTCGGTAGTAACGGTGGATGGACTCTGGCGTCAGTTACGACACGGGTTGGGGTAAACGTAGACATCCACTCGCAGAAGTGCAGAACGGCCTGGCCAAAGGCGTTCCACTTGCCGCGGCGGCGGTCAAGGCCATCGACGTTCAGCACCACCGGCTTGCCGAAGAGCCGGGGAATCCATGCGAATGGACTGTTGGCAACGTTGCAGATCAGCACGACGTCTTGCCGACTGAACGCCACGTGAATGCCCGAGATCAACCCGCTCGACCAGGTGTCGAGATGCTTCTGGTGAATGGTCGGAAGGATCACCCGCCGAACGCGGCGGTCGTATACGTCGTCAGGCTTGGTGAAGGGCTTGCGGCAATAAACCGTGACCTCGTGTCCACGGTCCGCCAGCATCGAGCTCACTTTTTCCGCAAACTGCTCGAATCCTCCGTAGCGATTGGGAATGCCACGCGTTCCAACGATGGCAATCTTCACGGGCGCGCTCCGAAGGCGGAATTTTCGTCGCCTGCAGCACACACACCGCTTGCGTCTGCATCGCGTTCGACATCGATGGCACGCGGCGTGTCGTGGAACCACCACAGCAATTCGCGGTCTGATAACCGGCGGCGGGACTGGATACTCTTCCGTTTGGCGCGAATGCCAGACAGGTGTTGCAGCGGGTACAGTAGGGCCGACAACATGCGCCAATCGCGCAGCAGCGCATATCCCAACACCATCAGGTCACGCCATGCCACCGGCCAAAACAGCTTCCAGCACAGCCAACCGGAGGCATTCTTGCCGCGCATGAGGAATCGATTCTTGACCGAGTGCCAGTTGATAGAGTGCGGCAGGCTTGCGCGCCGCTCCGGGGTGACCCGCCGCACATGCCAGGCGATGGCCGAAGGCACGTACAGACACTTCCAGCCCATTAACTGAGCGCGCCAGGCAAGGTCGGCATCCTCACGGTAGGCGAAAAACTCTTCGTCGAAGAATTCATCGTCGACCGAGACGGCGGCCACACACGACCGCCGGAACAGGGCGGCCGCGCCGGTGGCGCCGAATACCCACTGCGCGCGGTCATACTGGCCGTGATCAATTTCTTCCGCCCCGCGGTCAAGGTGCCGCATGTTGCGCGTGAAGTAGATACCAGTCGAATCGATGATCTGAGTGTGCGGAAGACTCGCGTCAGGGTCCCAGCGCAAGAGCTTCCCGCAGACAGAGCCTGCTTCGGCGTGGCAGTCCCCAGCGTCCACCAATTGCCGGATAAAGTCCGGCGCGAGCACGACGTCGGGATTCAGGCAGAGCAACCACTCTCCGCCACTGGCCCGGATGGCCTGATTCTGTCCCGCAGCGAAACCGGAGTTCGTGTCGTTATAGATTACCTTCCACTGTGCTTCCCGCGCCCGCAACAAGTCACGCGTGGCGTCGCTCGAGGCATTGTCCACCACGATGACTTCCAAATCGCGGTAGTCTTGCCGGTCGATGGAGGCGAAGCTCGCAGGCAGAAAACGCGCGGAATTCCAGGTAACGAGCAGGACCGAGACCATCAGCCCCTAGTATGCACCCTTGCCTGTAATCACGATGGGAATGGTGCGGAAGAAGATCTTGCAATCGAGCCAGAGCGACCAGTTGTCGATGTACGCCAGGTCGAGCTGGATCCAGCGGTGAAACTCGACATGGCTGCGGCCTTCGAGCACCCAGATGCAGGTAAGGCCGGGTCGCATGCGCAGGCGGCGGCGCTGCCAGGGCTCGTACTTGCACACCTCATCGGGAATCGCGGGACGCGGTCCGACGAACGACATGTCGCCGCGCAGGATGTTCCACAGCTGCGGCAGTTCGTCGAGGCTAAAGCGCCGCAGGATGCGGCCCACGGGAGTAATGCGGGGATCGTCGCTGATCTTGAACGCCGGACCATCGAGTTCGTTGAGCTGGTGCAGTTCCGCCCGCAACTGCTCGGCGTTGTTTACCATCGAGCGGAATTTGTACAGGGTGAACTTGCGCCCGCCCAAGCCGCATCGGGTCTGGCGGAACAGCACGTTGCCCGGGGAGGTAATACGGATTGCAGCCGCAATGGCCAGCAGTGCGGGAGCCAGCACCACCAGGGAAACCACCGCCATCGCAACGTCGGCCATGCGCTTGAGCAAGAGCAGCAGCTCACTTTCGGGCGACGACGACAGGCTGAGCAACGGAACGTCGCGGAAATTTTCCAGATAAATGCGCGAATAGGGCGCCGGCAGGAACTCCAATTGCACGCGAGCCTTCACGCCAACATTGGCGCAGTGCGACATCAAGGGCTCCAGACGGGCCAGCTCCTGCATGTTCACTGCAAACACCACTTCGTCAATCACATTGTCTTCGAGGAGCTTTGTAACCGACTCCACGGGAAACACTTTGTAGTCGCCAAAACGGTCCGAGAGATGCGAACCCTCACTGTTGGGGTCGACGAAGCCGACCAGCCGCAGGCCCATGCCGCGGCTCTCCTCGATCAGCGAAGCCATCTCGTGGGCGCGAGTGCCGCAGCCGACAATCAGGAAGTAGTGGTAGCGGCGCAGCCGCCTCCGCATCCAGGCAATTCCGTTGTAGGAGACATACCGGCCCAGCAGCAGCAGAACAAAATCCACTGCACCAATCAGCAGGACGTACGTCCGGCTGATGTCGTCACGGCGGAAAAGGTACAGTCCGGCGTAAATCAGGACCAGCACGACCGCCAGCTGGTTGAGCAGGTTCAGGCTAACCTGGATGGGGTTTGACATCTCCAGGTCGCGGTAGAACTTCGAGACATAGCCCACCGCAGCCCACACCCCGAGGAACGCCATCATCACCGAGAGGTAATGAGTGAACGGGTATATGCCCGGCAGGTGGCGGCTGAAGAATTCGAAATGAACGAGAACGCTTCGAAGGAAGTAGGCAATGACGAACGCGACACTGGTCACTGCCAGGTCTTGCAGCAGCGTCACCGTACTGAGCAACTTGGATCGCCGATCGAACACGAAACCCAGTCGTCCTGAACTGCTTTAAATGGCCGAGAGGTGGCACAATCAACCGCCGCCTACAATCCGGCCGCTTAATGGCTACGCCGACTCATCCAACAGCCGGCACGGGATGAAGATTCGCCAACAGATGCTGAAGTTGATTTTACACCGGATTGCGCGACCCGGAGAGCCTCATCACAAGCAAGCGTTCGGTTCTACGCTGGACCAAGCGTCGGTTGATAGGTACTGTCTGGTCGCAAGAGCAATGCATTCCACGGATTCGATTGGGAAGTGCCCTGTCCTGTGAGGTAACAGACCGATTCAATGCGCACATGCTGAGTTCGACCGGCCACCGCAGATGTTGCCTTGCGTCTTAACGGCAACTACTTTGGCACACCTTCGTGGGATGGGACCCTGAGTTGGAAATCCGCCTTCAGATTTCCGCGTAAGATAGAAGTTCTAGCTCGATTCATCGATGGCCTTGGCTCAACGCACGTCCGGTTCAACAGTGGAATCCCAAGCGGTCACGGGCTCACTGCCTCCAACTAAGAACGGTTCGCGCCGGACCCGCTTCGCACAGTTCGTGGACCCGGTCGTTTTCTGCTGCCTTGCGCTATTCGCGATCCTGCTGCCGCATTCCATCAAGGGAGCGGAAAGGGCCTGGAAGCTGGCCCTCATCCTCTGGCTGGTGAAGCTTGTTGTAGAACGCGCACGGCCTTTTAAACAACCGCTGACCGCGCCGCTGCTGGCTTATGTTGTGCTTAGCGCGATTTCAACCGTGCTTTCGCCCGATCCGTACCTGAGTTGGGACCGCATGAAGTTCGTTTGCCTGTTTCTGGCCGGCATCGTGGTTGCGCAAAACTTACGACGACTATCCCAGGTGCGCTGGCTGGTGGTGCTACTGGTGTTGTCGGGCTTTTCTGCCGCTTTGTTCACCGGCTGGCAGTACCGGTACGGAATCGGCGTGGTCGTCCAGGACTTTCCGCTGAACTCCCGGCTGGCGAAGCTGGGCTTCGAGCCGAACCAGATCATCTTGTCGGTAGGCGGCCACCGGATTCATACTCCCGAACAGCTCGTCCAGACGATGCGGCAACTGCCTCCACTGGCTAACGTGCCGGTGCAGTACCTGCCCTATGCGAAGACCTGGCCAGTTGTGCTGACCGCCACCCCAGACGACTTCCACCAGGCGGGACTTGGGACTACGGTAATGCGTCTCGGACTCGCCAAGCCATACCGCGCGCAGGGGACACTCGGGCACTACGTGGTTTTTGCCGAGATGCTGATGCAAATTGGGTGCATGGCATGGGCCCTGCTTCTCGCTTCCCAACGCGGAAAGCGTTTCCAGAAGCTTGTGTTCGCCATCGCCTTCGCTGGGATTACCGCTGCCCTGTTTATGACCGAGACTCGCGCCGCGGTCGCGGGCCTGGTCATCGGCTGCCTCATCACGGTGATGTTGCTCGAAAAAGGGGCACGGCGCTGGGCGGCTGTGGCGGGGATGGTACTCATCCTCGCCGGAGCCACTTTCTGGATTCAACGCACTCGTGGGGTCCACTGGGTGGACCGCAACGATATCAGCACACATTTCCGGGTTTTGATGTGGGAGGACGGCACACGGCTGGTGCGGCAGCACCCGTGGTTCGGAGTGGGCATGGAGACGGTGCGCCTCCACTGGCGCGAGTGGAACATTCGCGGGTTCATCGAGTACCACGTGCAAAGCCACTTCCACTCGACCTATTTGCAGATCGCCGTGGAACGCGGCCTCCTTGCACTACTGGCGTGGCTGTGGTTCTGCATTGCCTACATCGTGCTGTTGTTTCGTCTGGTTGGCCGGCTGCGCGAGCAGTCGAGGTTCGCTTGTGGAGTGGCCGCGGGCATCCTTGCTGCATTTTTGGCATTCTGCTTCACGGCATTTTTCCACTACAACCTCGGCGAAGAACCGCTGGCCATGATTTTGTTCTTTTACTATGGAATAGCGCTGGCATTGGACAGAATGACCCCGCCTCTGGCAGGCGCGAACCGTCCCGTTGCGTAATCGGTTGTTGTCTGGTCGATTTCCGGCAAGCTCAACCCGTCAAACGCGGCCGGAATTGTCCGGCACTGCCAGGCAGGGAAGCGTGCGATGTATCGGGGAGCGAACCTTAAAGCATGAGCAGTGTGCAAGACGATGAACTGCAACACCGGACGCGCGAGGCCGAGCGCACATGGCACGACAAGCTATATAAGGCCAATGCTGCGATTGCCTATCCCGAGTTGGCCGAGGACTTCCGTAAGCTCTACGTCAAGCAGCACCTGACTCCGTTCTGCGACGGGGGATGGAGCCGGTGGGCCGATGCCCGTCGCGAGATGCTCGAGATGCTGGGTGATGTTCGGGGCAAGCGCGTTCTCGACTACGGATGCGGCTTCGGCATGCTGGGCATGTACCTCGGGCTGGGCGGAGCCGACGTCTGGGGATTCGATCTGTCCGGGTCGGCCATCGAGACGGCAAACTGTGCCGCGCTTCGTTACGGGTTGCCTGCCCGATTTGAGCAGATGGACGCGTCCGAACTGACCTATCCCGACGGCTTCTTTGATCTTGCCGTGGGCTTCGGCGTCCTCCATCACGTAATTAAGTATCCCCGAACTGGAAGCCACCTCGCCCGCGTCTTGAAACCGGGCGGAGCCGGAGTCTTCCATGAGACTCTCTGGGACAATCCCTTGATTAACTTCGCCCGCCGCTTTACAGGCGAGGATTCTGACGCGGGCGACGCCCTGTTGACCGATCGCGCCATACGTTCCTTCGGTGCCGACTTCCGTGACATACAGCTTGAGAAGCGGAATTTGCTTTACATGCTGAAGAGGCTCGCCTGGCTTCCATCCGGCACGCCGTGGCTCACGCCCCAGCCCCGCACCTTCTGGAAAGGAATCAAGCAGTTGGACGGGCAGCTATTACGGGCCTTCCCGCTTCAACGGTACTGTGGCGAAGTCATCGTCTTCCTGAAGAAGTAGAGCGTGGCCTACTTCCCGATCGCCTTCCACTGAAACTGCATGACTTCTCCGAAGTGCCGCATCACAAACTGGGGATCGTGCCGCCCCGGATAGACGTGAAACTCGTTCGGAACGCCCCTCAAGTCGAGCAACTGATGCAGCTTCTCGCCACCCTGCTCGAACCCGTAGTCGTCGTTGTTGCCCACGTCGAAGTAAATCTTCATCCGCTTGAGTTGAAATGTCGGCGCAGTGCGGGCAAAGTAGAACACATTATTGCGCTCGAAGTACCCACGGTTGATCGGGCTGCCGAACACGTCGCCCATCATCGAAGCGGGTGAACCCGGGCCCCCGGCGGCGAAGTTCGCCGGGATGTCCGCGATCAGAGCCGGCATCTGCGCACTCACCGCCGCAAACTGCTGTGGATACTTGAACGCCAGCCGCAACGCGCCAAAGCCACCCATCGAAACTCCGGTAATTCCCCGCCGTTTAGCCACGCCTCCGGCACGATACTTTTTCTCCATCTGCGGCATAAATTCCTTGAGCAGAAAGTCTTCATAGCGAACCTTGCCGTCAGCCGAATTCAAAAAGAACGTGTGTCCGCCGCTGGGGGCCAACACAATGAACTCGCCGATTTTGCCCTGGCGGCGCAGTTCTTCGATCAGGTCCCATCCGCCCATGTTCAGCAGCGACTGCTCGTTGTCGCCCAAGCCGTGCAGGTAGTACAACACGGGATAACGCCGGGCCTTGTCGGCATCAAAGCTCGCCGGCAGAAAGGCACAGTAGCGAATTGGCCGCGCCAGCACCGCGGATTTGACGGTCGCACACTCCGCGCGACCCTGGGCGTGTGCGACCGGAGCCAACGCCGCAGCGAGCAAGCATACGGCCACAACGTGGCTCCCACGCAAAATGGAGAACCTGAGTTTCATCATTCGTACTTCAGCGTCTGTACCGGATCGAGCTTCGCCGCCCGGCTCGCCGGATACAACCCCGCCACCAGGCTCACGACGATGGAAAACGCGATCGCCGCTCCCACCAGCCACAGCGGCATCACCCAGACCGGCTCGCTGGGCAATTGGTGGTTATGCAGGTAGACTCCCGTACCAAAGTTGATGGCCTTGCCGATGGCCAATCCCAGCAGAATGCCCAGTACTCCGCCGAAGAAACCCATCGCCCCGGCTTCGGTAAAGAACAGTTTCTTCACATCCTGGTCGCTGGCTCCGATGGCCTTCATGACGCCGATTTCGCGCCGCCGCTCCAAGACCGCCATCACTAGCGTGTTGATGATAGCCAGCGTGGCGACGGCCAGCGCCAGCGAACCGAAGATTCCCAGGAACAGGTCGAGCACGGTGAAGAACCGCCGCAAGCTCTTGGTCGCATCCAGTACCGAGAACGTTCGGAAGCCCATCTGGCTGACGGCATCCTGCACCGCCTGCACCTTCGCCGGGTCTTTCACCCGGACGGTCAGCGTGGTGTAAGTCTTGCCGCCACCGCCGCGCAGCGAGCTGCGCATGTCGGTGAATTGCGCCATGTTCAGGCGCTCGGTAGTGCCGACCGGCAAAAAGATACGTCCGCGCGAAACCGTGCGCATTCCGCCGTAAGGCTCCTGCTCGATCAGCCCCACCACGCGCAACGGCTGCTGTTTTCGCACCACGGAGAATCCATAGTCGTCACCGCTGCTCTTGTCCCCTTCTCCGTTCACTTGCGGACGGTCACCCGGCTCCTGCGGAAGCGCTTGCCGCTCGCCGTAGCGCAAGGTAATGTCCTTGCCGATCAGGCTGGCAGGATCTTTCGGATCAAGCTCCTTGGCGAAGTCCAGCAGCAGGATCGCCTCGTCGGCATTGTCGCTCGAGAAGAACTTTCCCTTGAGGTTGTCGAAGGCCTCGTTTTCGCGCGCCGACATCGGCAGACCGGTCACGAAACCGAAATGCGTCTCACCGTTGGCCGCCACCTCGCCCATCACGCGAATCTCAGGCTCGACCTCGGTCACGTTGGGAAGCTGGGTAATCTTGGTGCGCGCGGCCTCATCGAGTACGGGTGCTTTTTCGGGCTTCGGCGACTTGGCGTCGTCCTCTTTGTCGAAGCCGCGGAAATCCTGCCGCGAGGTAACGAAAACGGTATCGAACAGTCCAGAGCCCGCGAGCCGTCGCGTTGCCAACTGCTGCAAGCCAACGCCCAGAGACAACATTGCCACCAGCGACGCCACACCCACGGAAATTCCTATCGTCGTCAGGCCATTGCGCAACTTCGATTGCCGCAGATTGCGGACCGCCAGGTCGAGCAGATCGTAGCTCGTCATGCCCGCACCTCCTCGCTTACCAGCTTGCCGTCGGCCAGGAAGATGGAGCGCTGCGCAAAGCGATCAGCAATCGCGCGCTCATGCGTGACCATCACCACAGTCATTCCCATCGAAAGACTCAAGTCACGAATCAGGTTGAGGATGTCATCGCCCGTGCGACTGTCGAGGTTGCCTGTCGGCTCGTCGGCCAACAACAATCGCGGACGGTTGGCCAGCGCACGCGCCAGCGAAACCCGCTGCTGTTCGCCGCCGGAAAGCTGCGAAGGCCGATGGTCCAGCCGCTTGCCCAGCCCCACCCGCTCCAGCGACTCGCGGCTGCGCTGCGCGCGCTCGGTGCGGTCCACTTCGGCAAAACGCATGGGTAGCTCGACATTTTCAGTGATCGTCATCGACGGAATCAGGTGGAATGACTGGAACACCATCCCGGCATCATTGCGGCGGTAGCGGGCCAGTTCCTCGGATGTCATCTTCGCCAGGTCGCGGCCATGCACCAGCACCGAACCCGAAGTCGGACGATCTAGCCCGGCAATCAGGTTCAAGAGCGTTGACTTCCCTGACCCCGACTGTCCCAGCAGGGCAACAAACTCGCCCGGCTCAATGGTGAGCGACACGCCGTCCACCGCGCGAATCAGGCTCTCGCCCATCGGATAGTGCCGCGTCACGTTCTCGGCTTGTACCGAGTACGTTGAAGTAATTTCCTGTGTCCCACTCATCGTTGCTTCATTGGATGCGGCACAACCGCATCGCGGCGCATCGCAGACCGCCCTCTCTTCTCTCATACGAAAAGGGGAGCACGTTTGCTCCCCTTCCCACGTAACGATTTGTAAATTGAGGCGCATCGCAGGCGTGATCGAAGCGGGAGCCTGCGGCCGAAATCCCGAGCCCGCCTCGGCGGGCGAGGGATCCCTTTCTCCCCGACGGTATTTTCGCTAGGCTTCGCTACCGTTCGATAGCCAAGTCCCACAGCATTTCCGCCGCCCAGACACAGTGCCGCGATCCCCTTGTGTGCGTCGCGGCCAATCATTTCATAGAGCAGCGTGGTCAGGATGCGCGCCCCGCTGGCTCCGATGGGATGTCCCAGCGCCACTGCTCCTCCATTCACATTGACCTTGTTCAGGTCGAGTTCCAACTCGCGCGTGACCGCGATCGCCGCTACCGAGAAGGCTTCGTTGATCTCGTACAGGTCCACGTCCTCGTTCTTCCAGCCCGTCTTCTTCCAGAGCTGGCGGACGGTCTCGACCGGGGTCATCATCACCCACGCTGGGTCGAGGCCGCTGGTCGCTTGCGCCACGATGCGCGCCATGGGCTTGAGGCCGAGTTCCTTCGCCTTCGCCGCTGACATCAGCACCAGCGCCGCCGCGCCGTCATTCACGCCCGGAGCGTTACCCGCGGTCACGGTGCCGTCTTTCTTGAACGCCGGCTTCAGGCCACGCAGCACGTCGATGGTCGTGTCTTCGCGCGGTGACTCATCCGTGGTAAACAACTGCGGCGATGCGCCTTTCTTCTTCGAAGGCAACTCGACCGGCACGATTTGCTCGGCAAAGCGCCCCGCCCTGATGGCCGCGATGGCCTTGCGATGCGAGTTCACGGCGTAATCGTCCTGCTCCTCGCGCGTGATCTTGTACTTCTCGGCCACGTTTTCGCCCGTGTTGCCCATGTGGTAGTCGTTGTAAATATCCCACAGGCCGTCATGCACCACCGAATCGACAACCTTTCCGTCACCGAGGCGGTAGCCACGTCGCGCCTGGGGAAGCAGGTAGGGAGCGTTGGTCATGCTCTCCATGCCGCCGGCCACAACAATCTCGGCATTGCCGGTCTGGATCGCCTGCTGCCCCAGCGCCACCGCCTTCAATCCCGAGCCGCAGACTTTATTGATGGTCATTGCCGCCACGGCCGACGGCAACCCCGCTCCCAGCGCGGCCTGTCGCGCCGGATTCTGTCCCAGGCCAGCGCCCACCACGTTGCCCATGATGCATTCGGAAACGAGGAAGGGGTCCACCCCCGAGCGCTTTACCGCTTCACTCACGGCAATGGCGCCGAGTTTTGTCGCGGAAATGTCTGACAACGACCCCAAAAATTTTCCAATAGGTGTGCGCACTGCCGATACGATGACGACTTCTTCGAGAAGAGCCATACTCCCTGCTCCTTTCCAAACAGAATGGCAAACCGATCATTATAAGATGGAGCCACCTTGCTGCCAGAAACGCAGACTCCCGAGACGCCCCACTTGCCTCCGCCGCACGAGCGCCAACTGCTAGCGCCGCTCTGGCACACCGCCGTTGTCGTGTTCATACTGTTAGGTACGTCGCTGGTCGGAGCGCGCTCTGTCCACCCACTGGCGGCCCACAGCCGGCTGCCGCAGTACTTCTGGACCATGTCGTGGGAGTGGCTGCTCACCGGCTTCGTCTTCCTGGGTGTGCGCCGCCGCGTGAGCTTGCGCGAACTAATCGGCGGACGATGGGACAGCATAGAAGCTGTGCTTCGTGATGTCCTGTTTGCTGCCGGGTTCTGGGTGGTCGCCATCGCCGTACTGGGTATCGGCGCCAAACTCTTGCACCTCGAACAGGACGGTGGTTTGGAGAATATGCGCCGCCAAGTGGGCTTCCTCGTTCCTCAAACCAGCCTTGAGCTTTTCGTCTGGTGCGCGCTTAGCCTCACAGCCGGCTTATGCGAAGAGATCATCTTCCGTGGCTACCTGCAACGGCAGTTTGCGGTGCTGAGTTGCTCGATGCTGGCCGGTGTGGCTCTCTCGGCCGTTGTCTTTGGCGCAGCACACGGCTACGAAGGTGGACCGCGCATGTTGCTGATCGGCATTTACGGTTTGATGTTTGGGCTGCTGGCCTGGTGGCGCAAGAGCCTGCGCCCGGGAATGATCGCTCACGCCTGGCATGACGCCTTCACCGGCATTGTGCTGCGCCTGCTGAAATAGCTGGACAGCGTTCCGCTGCTGCCCGTCACCCGGCGCATTGCCCCGTCTTGATCTGCACTTTATTCCACGAAGCCGGCCGCGCACGACCGCCACGCGGAAACTTTTTCACTGTCAACGCAAAGAAAAATATTCTGCGCGCAAACCGCGTCATCAGGCCCGGTCGCACCAGCGGGCCCCGCGTACTCTTCGCGATCGCTGGCTGTCCAAGCTTTTGTGCGCGCTTTTCGCCAGTATTCATGCGGGTGCAAGCGACCTTCGAGTTCGGCATCTCACAACGCGCGCCCCTCGCGGAAGAAATTCCTGCAACGGGCCGGAGGATGCAAGTGCAATGCGTCACCGAATTACGCAACGGCATGCGCGTTTTTTTCTTGACTATTCTTTTCCATGACAATATACAAAGAACAAATTGCGATGATTTGATGTCGCAATGATCCATCTCAGATGGAAAAGGGAGAATAGAAACCATGGCAACCAAAAAGAAGGCTGCAAAGAAGCCCGCGAAGAAGGCCGCAAAGAAGAAAAAGAAGTAGCTTTTCTTCAGACCGAACACCAACGGGGACGCGCAAGCGTCCCCTAACCTTTTGCCCGCGACATTTCTCCAACCGCAGCGGCACTCAGCTCACCGGAGTTTCTTCGGCACCCGCCGGCAAGTTCACTTCCTTCTCCGGACAGATCGAGCGGTACGCACACCAACTGCAATGCCTCCCAGGCTTGGCTTCAAACTCACCCGCCGCAATGCCAGCAGCGACGTTCGCAATCTTGGTTTCGGTTGCCAGCAATTCCTCTGCAGAGCGTGTGGTGACCACGCTCGTGTTGTCTTCCATGTTTTGCAGGACGAGCATTTTGACCGGCTTCTTGGCGCTCATGGCGAGGGCGTAGACGGATAGCTGTACGCTTTCATCCGCCGTGTTCTGCGACTTCGGGTTGCCGGTCTTGTAATCGACGATCACGTAGCCGTCCTCGTCCTCGTCCACGCGATCGATGCGCCCGATGATTCGCGATCCCGCTATTTCGCACGAGAACGAGTGCTCCAGCATCGCAACCTCGCCGTGCGGCTGTGCCGCAGGAGAACCCAGAAACGCACGCAGTTGCTCTGGCCCTTCTTTTTCGTAGAGCCGACGCTGAGTTGCATCGGCAATCGGCTTTTCCGCAAACTCCTGCAGAAAGTAGTGCACCACTGCTTCGGTTGATATCGGACGTCCTTTGCGTAATGCGTCGAAATACGCATACAACGCCGAGTGCATCGCCGACCCGAAGTGGACATTGGCCGTCGGCTCCTCAGGAAGGTTCCATTCCAGCGACATCTTGTAGCGTAGCGGACAGCGATCGTAACTCTCAATCGCACTCGCGCTCAGCTTGTGACGCGTCGTGTGAGGCAATGGGGGCAGGTCCACCCACTCCGCGATGCGGGACCGAGGCTCTGCCGCCGCGTGGATTACCACCGGTCCACCGGCCGCTGTCAGCACCTCGAATTCAACGCATCCAGGAATCTCCTTCTTCCCCGCGGCGATAAGTTCGCGCAGCGCGCCCGGCGGCGTCGGGTCCTTGCCGCGCCCCTTCTTGGCGCACAGGTACAAAGAGTCTTCGGCGCGCGTGACCGCCACATAAATCAGCCGCCGCTCCTCTTCCTCATGCACAGTCTTCGCATCGACCTTGATTCTTGAGTCTGGCTCCCGCAGTTCGTCGGGGAACTCGACCAGGTCCTCCCGGTATGGCGCGGGAAACGAAGGCTTGGTCAGCCGCAACACGAACACCACAGGAAACTCCAGTCCCTTGGCTGCGTGAACCGTCAGCAGGCGCACCGCATCCGCTGTCTCCGCCGCGGGGCGCGTTTCCGCCATCGCAAGCTGTGCGACGGTCGACGGTTCGTCATCATCGCCCGCCTCAGGCGCCGTGATGCGGCCACCTCCCTCGGCGAAGTACCGCAGGTATTCCAGGAACTCAGTCAGTGTGCCTTCACCCGAAACCGGCTGCGGTTTTCGTCTCCAATTCCTGACAAACTCCACGAACGCTCGCGTGTCGCGCGACTGCTGAATGCCAAACTTCCGTAGTGCGACGTCGCAGGCGGCCAGCGCTTTGTCCTCTTGGCGCCTCAGTTCGCTCCGCGCCTCCAGTAGTGCCGTGACAACCTGCATACCTCCCTTGACGCTTTCCAGCACCGACTCCAGGCTGAGCGGTTCGTCGTGCAACATCAACGCGGCCCGCAGGTCCTCGCCTTGAAAGCCAAACTGCCCCAGCGCCGCCACTCTCAACAGGGAAACGGAATCGTCACCGGCCATGGCAGACAACGCCGCCATCAAGTCGCGCACTTCGGGAATTTCCATCAAATCCAGTCCGGTCACCATGAAGGGTGCGCCTCGAAGCGTTAGCTCGTGCACCAGCGCGCTACGGTGGCCGTGATTGCGGTACAGCACTGCAAAATCCCGCCACGGCCGGCCTTCCTCGCGGTGCAGCCGCTCAATTTCCTGCGCAACAAACGCCGCCTCGTTTCCCGTACCCTCCCATCCCCGCACCAAAACCGGAGACACCGGCTGCGGCTCCTTCTTCGTTCGCGTGTGCTGCAGCGGTTCGCGCTTCCAGCGCTCAGCACCCGGAAGTTCCACGCTTGTGATATCCGGATTTACCGAAATCACCGAATAGGCAGCTTTGAGTACGGGTTCAGTCGAACGACGGTTATCGGTCATCGTTACGCGCTTCACTGTGTCCACGCCGAACGTCTTAAGGAACTGGTCGAACGTACCCGAAGTGGCTCCGCGAAAGCGGTAGATTGCCTGATCGGGGTCGCCCACGGCGAAGACGTTCGCCTGCTCTCCCGCCAGCAGGCGCGTCAACTCGATCTGTGCGACATTCGAATCCTGAAATTCGTCGATGAGCAGGAAGCGTGCCGCCGTGCGGGCCTGCTCAAGATTCGTCTTTTGCGTCGGGTCGCGAAGTAACTCGATGGCCCGGGTGATTACGTGGTTGTAGGTCCCGAGGTTCTCCGCCGCCAGCATGGCTTCTACCTGCCGAAACACTCGCGCAATCTCACGGCAGCGGCCGAGTATTTCGTCCTCGCTCATGGCAGCTGCTTTCTTCGACTGGCTCACCCGCGGCAAAGGGATTCGGCGGCTTTCCAACTTGGCAACGTACGCGTCGTAATCGTCGGGAGTGCGCAGTTCATCATGGCAGCGCTTGAAGAACCCATTCAGACCGTAGAGAAACTCGCCAGGCGACGCCGCCTTGATGTAGTACTCCAGTTTCAATTCATCGACGCGGCGCCGCAGAAGGACATACAGGTCCTTGTCATCAATCAACTCGAAGCGCGTGCCAGCCTGCCGCAACAGGCGGTAACAGTAGGCATGAAACGTGCCTGCTTTCAGTCCCGTGGCCACCACACGGGCGACCGTCGCATTGTCATCGCTTCCCTTCCACAGCAACGCGATGCGCTTCAGCAGGTCGCTTGCCGAATTTCGCGTATAGCTGACCGCGAGAATCTCCGACGGATCGGCGATCTTGTCCTCGATCAAACGCACCACGCGGCTCGCCAGCACCGTCGTCTTGCCCGTTCCCGCACCTGCTACAACCAGGATCGGCCCGCCGTCGTGGTACACGGCCTGCTGCTGTTCTGGAGTGAGTTCGAACTCTTGCGGCTTCCAAGGCATGCGGCAATGCCTCCTTGCTAACGAAGAAAAAGCGAAAGCATATTATCCTCTTTCAAGTGCAGCGAGACAAGCTGTCTAAATCGGAGATTTACGGAAGTTTCCGGCGGAACTTAAGGGATTCACGGCGAAAAACAAGTCGTATCACTTCTTACTGTAATCAATCGCTCTCGGCTGGGTCGCCGCGGAAATACCGATTCGCCGCAGGCCGGAACAGCACTACGGCAAAGACTGCCAGAACAGCCGCATGAAACGCTAGCTGCTGCATCGATTGGAAGTAGCTCAGCACAACGTGGAACGCGATCCAGGCCATGGCCAGCCACCGCGCCCAGTTCGTGCCCCGGAGCAGGAACACTCCGCAGACAATCGCCAGCAGCCTGACGATCAGGACCAATACATACTCATCCGGACGGGTGGTTCGGAACTCGGTGAAGTGGTAGGCGATTCCAATCGCGCCCATTGCGATGAGCAAATAGCCGAGAACCGTGACCGAGATGGGACGCGTGTTCATAAAATTGAACGGACCTTGTACTCAGCATTCTGGCGGCTGCCAATAACCTCCGGATTGCGTCCGCCTATGTTATCGCAGGTGTTGCAGAACAAAGCGAATCGTTAAAATCATCGGCTACCCCATCTCCGCCCGTGCAATCGCCATCGCCGCAGTGGCCGCCGTCTCGGCGCGAAGGATCGTCGAGCCAAGTGATGCCGACACCCATCCTGCCTTGTCAAACATTTGCAGTTCGTCCGGTGCCCATCCGCCCTCCGGCCCAACCGCCAGCGCCAGTGACCTGACGTCCGGTCCATCGCGCAGCACGTCTCGCAACTGGGCTTCCCTCTCCGTCTCGGTCAGCACAACGCGTAACCCGTCCGCAATATCAAGTGCTGATGCAAGCTTCACCGGATCGCCGATCTCTGGCACGTTCACTCGCCGTGATTGCTGTGAAGCTTCGCGCGCAATCCGTCGCCAGCGTTCCACGCGCTTCTCCGCGGCCAGCGCCAGGTGCTTCTCCGTGCGTCGCGCAATCGCTGGAACAATCGACGCTACGTTCAGTTCGGTGCACTTCTCGATCGCCCACTCCATGCGGTCGAACTTGAAGACGGCCAGCAGCAGCGTGACCGGGACCGCCTCGTTCGCGGCGATCTCTTCCCCGAGCTCAAACTCCACGTGTTCGTCTGAAGCGGTGGCGACAATCCCCCGCCGCACCACCTCTCCGCACACCACGTCGAACTGCTGCCCTTTCTGTACCCGCAGGACGCGCGTCAGGTGGGCCGCATGCTCGCCGGTCAGCGCAGCGCGGTCTCCCACAACTTGGTCGGCAATCCAGCGGCGGCGGGTCATCGGGTCAATAACAGCAACGCGACAGCAATTGCAATGGAAGCATACACGCCTCCGAAGTAGCGGTTCAGGCGAGCAATGCCTTCGAGGCTAAAGGCGCGGCTGTTCAGAATAAACTCTACCGCCGACACCGCACCCACCAGCAGGGCCATGATGAGCCAGCGTTGTTGGTGCGACGGGGAACGCCACAGAAACGGCGCCGCCAGCACGGCCAGCGCCAGGTACACGGCGCCGCCAATGCCGGCCCGCTTGCGCCGTTTGGGATCCTGGTAGCGCGCCAGCATGATCTGCGCCAGCTCCCGCGGGCGCGCCAGCCGCGCAATGGCGGGCAACGCGGTCACCAGCAACAGGAACCAGGCGTAGATGCGAAACCAGTTGTCCAAGGTATTTGTCCGCGCCGCGACGGCCGGCAGGAGGTCGTTTAGCCGAACATCTCGCGCATCTTGCTCAGCAACGTCCGGCTCACCGGTTTGTTCTCCACCGAAAGCGTCTGCTGCAACTCTTCCAGCAACTCCCGCTGGCGCTTGCTGAGCTTGGTCGGCGTCTGCACCTTCACCTGCACGAACTGGTCGCCACGCCCCCGGCCATTCAACTCGGGAACACCCTGGTGCTTGATCTTGAAGGTAGCGCCCGTCTGCGTGCCCTCAGGGATTTTGAGGGTGTGTTCGCCCTCCAGCGTCGGCACTGCAATCTCCGTGCCCAGCGCTGCCTGCACGAATGACACAGGCACTACGCAATGCAGGTTGCGGCCATCACGTTCAAAGAACTCGTGCTCCTTGCAATGCAGCACAACATACAAGTCTCCGGATGGGCCACCATGCAGCCCAGCTTCGCCTTCACCCGAATACAACATCCGCTGGCCGTCTTCCACCCCGGCCGGAACTTTCACCGTCACGGTGCGCTCGCGGCGAACGCGTCCCTGTCCCCGGCACGTCGTGCACGGATCGACGATCAGCCTGCCCGAACCGCCGCAGGTGCTGCACGGCCGCGCAATCGCGAAGAATCCCTGCTGGTAGCGCACCTGTCCCTGGCCGCCGCAGGTGGTACATGTGATGGGAGACTTGCCCGGCGCGGCCCCGCTGCCGTGGCACTGGTCGCACTCTTCCAGTCGCCTGATCTGCACCTGCTTGGTGACGCCGAAGATCGCTTCTTCGAACTCCAGCTTGACGTCCTCGCGCATGTCGGCGCCGCGTTGCGCGCGAGAGCGTCGCCCGCCGCGGCCGCCACCGAACATGTCGCCAAATCCGAAGATGTCGCCGAAGATGTCCTGGATATCCGGGAACCCCGACGGGTCGAACCCACCACCACTGCCGTTGCCCGCCACGCCTGCATGACCGAAGCGATCGTAGCGCGCGCGCTTCTCTCCGTCCGACAGCACCGCGTAGGCCTCGCTGCACTCCTTGAACTGCTCTTCCGCGTGTGGGTTGTCCGGATTGCGGTCAGGGTGGTACTGCATCGCCAGCTTGCGGTAGGCGCTCTTTAGTTCCTGGTCGGTGGCCGTGCGGCCCACCCCCAGAATTTCGTAGTAATCGCGTTTTACGTTGGTAGCCAGCGTCGTTTCCCTTACTGAATTCTGATGACAGAATTACTTCTTCGAATTGTTCGCCACCCTCACCATCGCCGGCCGCAACAATCGATCTTTGATTCGATACCCGCGCTGCAACTCGTCGATGACGTGATGGTCTTCCACCTCGTCGGTGTCCACCATCTGCACCGCCTGATGCAAATTCGGGTCAAACACTTCTCCCGCCGACGGGACCGGCTCCACCCCGAGCCGTGCCAACGCGTCGTGAAACTGCTTGTCGATCAACTCGATGCCCGAGCGAAAGTCCTCTACCGACGCGGCATTCGTCTTCAGCGCCCGGTCCAGGCTGTCAAGGATCGGCAGCAGCGACTTTAGCGCCTCGGCCAGCGCGTAATCGCGAAATTCCTGTTGCTCCTTGATGCTGCGCTTGCGGTAGTTGTCGAACTCAGCCTGCAGCCGTGCCAGCCGGTCGAGATAGTTAGCCTTCTCCGCGCGCAGCGATTCGATCTCGCCATCCTGATCGCTCGATCCGGCCGTTACCCTCTGTTCGTCTGTTTCCGCCGACGGCAGCTCGTGCTCAATGTCGAGTTCTGCTGCCTCCCCGTTTTGCTTTTTCGATGCCATATTTGTCTCTACGTCAGTTCATTCCAAAACTGATCGAACATGCGCGCTATATACGACACGGCGCTGATGGTGTGCTCGTAATCGATACGCGTCGGCCCGATTACCGCCAGCGAGCCCATCACCTCGTCACCCACCTTCGCCGGCGCTCCGATCAGTACGAAATTATTTAGATGCGGCACAGCGTCTTCAAGACCCACCACTACTCGCACCGCCTCCTGCCGCGCGTCCAGATAAGCCGACAGCAGGTTCACGATGCGTTGTTTCTCTTCCAGAGTCGAGAGTAGTTGCCGCAGCCGGTCCTTGTCCTGCTCGCTGATAACGAGGTTCGATGCGCCTTCCACGAAAACCACGTGTGGCGTTGCCTCGGTCGCCAGCGCTCCCTGAGTGTAAAGCTCTTCGACTGAACGCATTAGCCGGTCGTATTCGTCGCGTTCCTGCTGCACGCGGCGCGCAATTTCGGTGCGAACCTGGTCCATTTCCCAGCCGCGAAAATTCTGGTTAATGTAGTTGGCGGCGACTTCCAGATCGGCGGCAGGCAGATCGTCAGTCAGGCGGAGCACGCGGTCGCGGACCAAGCCATTGCGCATGACCACCACCGCCAGCACTTTCTTGTCGCCAAGGCGCTGAAAATACACGTGTTCCAGCGCGTTGCGCTGCCCCGGGCCGGACGTAATTGTCACTCCGACGCCGTGGGAGATCAGCGAGAGCACGTGCGATGTGCGCTCCATGAACTCCTGCACATCGTTCAACCCTTGCAGGTTGCCCTGGATCAGGCTCTCGTCGGCGGGAGACAGCCGCGCCTCGCCCGTCAATTGGTTGGCATAAAAACGATAGGCCTGCGCCGTCGGAATCCTGCCTGCCGAAGTATGCGGTTGCTCCAGGAATCCGGCATCCGCCAAATCCGACATCACATTGCGGATCGAGGCCGGACTGAGGCTTTCGCGGTTCGACCGAGCCAAAGTCCGCGATCCGACCGGCTCACCCGTCGAGATATAAGTTTCGACGATAGCAGTCAGAATCTCGCGTTCGCGCTTGCCGATGCCGGGAGTTTGACCCATGATTCCAGTTAAACCTTTAATTTACAATAACTTACTATGTTACTTGAGCGATACATGCTAACAATTCAATTCTAGGAACCAGCGAACGCGCTGTCAATACTGGCACTCGGCCAAGTTAAGTGCCAAGAAGGCAGGCCGGAACCCTCGAGTCAGACGAGTCAGACAAGGTTCTCCGGCCCATGCGATCAGGCTAGGTTTGTGAAGCTGCCCCCTCCCCTTGCTACCTATTAGAATCAAAAACTTAGCGGGCATTTTGTGTGCAGCTTCCGCATATCACGGGACTTACAGGTACTTAATAGAAAACAAATGACTTATTAACACGTTTTGGCTTCCGGGAGGCATCGTTTTCAAAGAGCGAGAGCGCCTCGATAAGCGGCGCTGCAGATGGGGACACGCGTCCGGTGTCCTCACAGCGACACGTATACCTAGTTGCGGTGGAGAACGCCAGCGAAAACTCACAGCTTGGAAAACTAAGGTAACCAATCCATCCCAATTTGGAACTGCTGAGCGACCAAGGACGACCGCGAGCCTACTTGCCCAACAAGTAACTCTGCATGAACAAAACGGTCGTATAGAACTGGAAGTCGGCGTTCTTCTTTTTGGCGAAGCCGTGGCCTTCGTCCTTGGCCGCCAGATACCAGACTGGCGTCTTGTTCTCCTCCAGCACTTTCACGATCTGGTCGGACTCACTCTTGGGCACGCGCGGGTCGTTCACGCCGGCAACCACCATCATCGGCTTGGTGATTTCCTTAACGTGGTTCATGGGCGCGATGCTTTCGAGGAAAGCGCGCATCTTGGGATCGCGCTCGTCGCCATACTCCACCCGGCGCAGGTCACGGCGGTAGGCCTCGGTGTGTTCCAAAAAGGTCACAAGATTCGACATGCCGACAATATCGACCGAGCAGGCGATGCGATCGTTGTAGCGAGTAGCCACGGCCAGAGTCATGTGTCCGCCGTAGCTGCCGCCGGTGACCATGATGCGCTTGGCGTCGAGATCGGGCTGTTGTCCGATCCAATCGAAAAGCGCGCCGATGTCCTTGTAGGTGTCTTCGCGCTTGAAGCCATTATCGAGTTGCGAAAACGTCTTGCCGTAGCCGGTAGAACCGCGCACGTTGGGATAAAGCAGCGCCACGCCCAATTCGTTGATGAGGTAGTTGCTTCGTCCCAGGAACCCCGGCCGCGATTGGCTTTCGGGGCCGCCGTGAATCACGATGGCCACTGGTAGCTTGCCCGATGCGGGTTTCACTTTCGGCGCATAAAGCCAGCCGGAGATTTCCTTGCCGTCGAAGCTCTTCCACTTCACCAACTTTGGCTCGACGAAGTTCTGTGGCGGTATGCCGCCCGTCTCGCTGTAAGTCCAACGCTCCAGCTTGGCCGACTGCACATCCACCGAATACACGTCGGAAGGCGACTGCGCCGAGCCGAGGCTGAAGGCGAGGTCGCGATTGTTCTCGTGCCAGTGCAGGCCACCAATTACTCCTGTCGGCAGTTTCGGCATAGCGCGCTGCTTACCTGTGTTCAGATCCAGCACATGCAACGCGCTCAGTCCGTTTTCGTTAACCGCGTAAGCCAGCAGCTCGCGGTTTTCGGACAACTCGGCAACTTCCACATCCCAGGAATCGTTGTTGAGATACTTGAGCGCGCCGGTCGCGATGTCCATGTAAGCAATGCGGGCGAACTCGCCGTCTTTGTCGGTGGTGACGTACACGCCCTTACCGTCTTTACTGAATCCGATGGGCTGATACGCCACCTTGTCTACGCCCGGAGGCGTCAGGATCTTCTTCGCGCCAGTGGCCGCATCCACCAACCACAAGTGGATCTCGTTGATGGAGATGTACTCGACTGCCAGCAGGGTGCGGTCATCGGGTGACCAGTCGTTCACAGACCAGCCGCCGCCCTGGTTCTCGGTGAGCGGCTTGCGAGGCGTGGGCTTCGCCGCAGGATCGATAACGTAAAAATCGAGGTCGGCGTTGTTGCGCAGGGTGCTGGCGTAGGCGATGCGGTCGCCTTTGTTGGACCAGACGAACTCAGTGTTGCGCGACTTCCCGTCGGTGAGCATGGTGACGTCACCGGAGGCGACGTCGAAGCGAAAGATCTGATACCACTCGCCGCCGCCAACGTCTTTGCGGAAGAGGAAGTAGTCGCCCTTGTGCGGCTGGTAGCTGGCGTCAGTCACGCGGTCGCCGTAAAACGTCACCTGCGAGCGTGCTCCACCGGGCCTTGCTACCTGATGCACTTGCACGGTGTCGGCGAAGCGGGTGCCGATGAGGATCTCGCGCTTAGTGGGGTGCCAGCCGTACATAGTGGCCGTGCGGTAGTCGGTGTACTTTGCCGCCTTTTCGGCGATGCTCGCCGGAACCGGCGGAATGTTCTCCATGATCAGCGCATCGTTGGGCTTGATGGTGGCTTCCTGAGCAAACAGGAACGATGCGAATAAAACAACCAGAGCCAGCACAGGAAATACGCGTTTGCGCGGAATCACGAGCACCTCACAGACAGGCGGGACGAAAACCTGTAGGATAGTAGAAGCACCAAGGCTAGCCGCATTGCGGCTGCCTGTAAAGTGCGGCAAAGATTGACGATGGCGTCACTTGGATGGCGGTTTTTGAATCGTTTTCCCAGTCAGGGCGTCTAATTTGTAAAGCAACAGGAGAGTACGGATGGCAGGAAGTTCCCGCACAACGTTCACCAAGCGGCAGAAAGAAAGAGCCCGGCAGGAACGTCAGCAAGAAAAAGCGCAAAAAAAGGCGCAGAAAAAGCAGGATCCCGCCTTACCTTCTGAAGCTCCCGCGGAACTCGTGGTCACACATGACGAAGAGGGTCAGCCTCTCGGGTTTGATTTTCACGATTTCGCAAAACAGTAAGTTGTTGACTTTGGTTCCCCTTTTGGCGCCGGCCGGTTCAGTGGTTAGCGCTGTGATATAGTCCAGTTAGACGCTAACTGCCACGGTAGATGTGGTGCGATCCATCCGGTCTTTGGTTTCGATCTGATACCCCGCCTCTCTGCTTCCGTCGTTTACAAGGCGCTTAACCAACATTTCGAGCGGCATCTGCAAGATCTTCGCGACTCGCATTTCACGATGCACATGCGCGAGTTGCCCCTCCTAAGAAAGTAAAAAACGATTGACACAATTTAAGGAAATGCCCCTGTCTGCTGGGCTCCAGCAGAAACTGGCGGTAGCTCAGTTCACCACCTGCACCCCGGTCCAGGAAATGGCCATCCCGCATGCGCTGGAAGGCAAAGACGTTTTAGCGACAGCCCAGACCGGCACCGGCAAAACCCTCGCGTTCCTGCTCCCCATGATGGAGAAGCTGATCGCGAAACACCTGCCCGGCGTTCGGGCCTTGATCCTCGTCCCTACGCGCGAGCTGGCCATGCAGGTACAGGCGCAGTATGACGCGCTCCGTCACGGCATGCTGCCTAAGACGGCATTGGTGATCGGCGGAATGGCCGAGAGACCGCAACTGGAAGCCGTGCGTAAAGGCGCCGGCGTGATCGTCGCCACTCCGGGACGACTGGAAGATTACCTGAAGCGCCGGCTGATCGACATCAGCAAGGTCGAAATGCTGGTGCTGGACGAATCGGACCGCATGCTCGACATGGGCTTCTTGCCTGCGATACGCCGCATCGTCGGCGTACTGCCCAAGACGCGCCAGACCCTGTGCTTCTCAGCCACGCTGGAAGCCTCGGTGGCCGGACTGGTAAACGATTACATGCGCAGCCCCGTGCGGGTGGCGCTGGGCTCGACCACCAAGCCGGTGGAGAGCGTCGAGTTGCAGGCCTTTGAAGTGCCGGCAGCCGACAAGTCGGACACGCTTCGCCGCTTGCTGTACGACGAGAAGGGCCAAACCTTGATCTTCGCACGCACCAAGCGCGGCACCGAACGACTGGCGAAGAACCTGATTCGCGACGGATTCTCGGCGGCGATGATCCACGGCGACCGCTCGCAGTCGCAGCGCGTGAATGCGCTGAATGGCTTCGACAAAGGCCACTACAAGGTACTGGTGGCGACCGACGTTGCCTCACGCGGCATCCACGTGGACAACGTGGCGCACGTGATCAACTACGATTTGCCGGATTTGGCCGAAGACTTCATCCATCGCGTGGGCCGTACGGGCCGCGCCGGATTGAAGGGACGCGCCTCGACCCTGGTATCGGGCGCCGAAATCGGCGAGTTGCGGGCCATTGAACGCACGTTGAAGCTGAAGATCGCGCGCAAGCGGGTTGACGGCTACGACAGTGCGACGATGCAACCCCGCCCCACCAAGAACACGCTCGACTCGCGCACGCTCAACCGGTTGCCGGGCGAAGTGTTTTGCTAAGTTTTTGATTCCGTCCTTCGCCGAAACAAGGTGAGAGGACGGGAGAACGGTTCTGACTGGGACCGCCTCTTCGACAACCATCGAAGGCAGGCGGCACCCCGAAAGTTCTTCCCATCGCGCGCGCCGAAACTGACGCAGCGGATGGGAACAGGTAGCCCGATTCCGTCAACCAACGAAAGAACGGGCCACCACAACTTAGTTTGCAACGAAAAGGCCCCGGGAACTCCGGGGCCTTCGTGCGTCTGGGCAATTCAGCTATTGGATCTCGATAACCGGCCCTACGGCCGATTTCAATTCACTCACGCGATCAATCACGTGGCGGGCGAACTTGAAGAGTGAGCGCGCGTGCGACGACTGATCGCCCTCCAGCACAACCGGCTGGCCGCTATCGCCGCCCTTGCGAATGTCAGGATCGATTTCAATGCCGCCCAGGAACGGCACGCCAAACTGTGCTGCCGTGCGCTCGCCTCCGCCCTTGGAGAAGATGTCGATCTCCTGATTGCAATGCGGGCACATGAGGTAGCTCATGTTCTCGACGACACCGAGCACGTCAACCTTGACCTGCTTAAACATTTCGATGGCCTTGCGCGCATCTTGCAGCGAGACGTCGCTGGGCGTGGTCACAACGACGGCGCCCGTGAGGGGAACGGTTTGCACCAGCGAGATCACAACGTCGCCGGTACCGGGAGGCAGGTCAATGATGAGGTAGTCGAGCTGACCCCACTCCACCTGTCCGAGAAACTGCTTGATGATGGAGTGCAACATGGGTCCGCGCCAGACGAGCGGCTTGTCGCCCGGGCTGAGGAAACCCACGGACATCACCTTCAAACCGTAGCGCTCGGGCGGAAGGATGCGGTCGCCTTCCAGAACTTCAGGCGCAACCGTGGTACCCAGCATTGTGGGCACGTTGGGGCCGTAAACGTCGGCATCGAGGAGTCCGACTTTGAAGCCCATGCGCGCCATCGCGATGGCGAGATTGACGGCGAGCGTGGTCTTTCCGACTCCGCCCTTACCGGAACCGACAGCAATAATGGAATCGACGCCCGGCAGCGGCTGCGGGGCAGCCGGTGCGGGCCCGTGCGAATGTGTATGAGAACTCACGATTGGTTTCCTGTTGAAACGGGAATGACTTGCGCGAACCTCGATTATACCGCGCAGCAGAGGGTGCTTCGCTGGTCACATCGGCCTGTCTGCTGGTAGGATAGCGGGCAACATGATGCTTCGTGCGAACAGCAATTCGAAGATGTGCTCTATCACGATGGCCACCCTCTCCGGCCGCTGTTGTTGTCGCTAAAAATCGAACTCTCCGGCCCCGCGAAATCTGCAACCGAATCAAGTTGAATTGAGTCTTAAGCACATGGAGGACCTTCATGAAGATTGCCAATGATGTGACCGAACTGATCGGACACACCCCGCTGGTGCGGCTTAACAAAGTGACGGCAGGAGTCGGCGCGATCGTCGTCGCCAAGCTGGAGAGCTTCAATCCTTGCGCCAGCGTCAAAGACCGTATCGGCGTCAGCATGATTGCCGAAGCCGAGAAGGCTGGCAAAATCACGCCGGCAAGACCGTGCTGATCGAGCCCACCAGCGGCAACACGGGTATCGGGCTGGCATTCGTCGCGGCGGTGAAGGGCTACCACCTGATCATCGTCATGCCCGAGACGATGAGCGTCGAGCGGCGCGTGTTGCTGCGCGCGTTTGGTGCGGAACTTGTGCTGACTCCGGGCCCGAAGGGGATGAAAGGCGCGATCGCCAAGGCGCAAGAGATTCTCACCAAGCATCCCGATGGCTACATCCTGCAGCAATTCGACAACCCTGCGAATCCCAAGATTCATTACGAGACCACTGGGCCGGAGATTTGGGAGGACACGGACGGGAAAGTGGACATTCTTATCTCGGGCGTGGGCACGGGCGGCACGCTTACGGGCATCAGCGAGTACATCAAGCCGCGCAAGGCGACATTCAAGGCGATTGCCGTCGAGCCGGTGGAAAGCGCGGTGCTCTCCGGCGGTACGCCGTCACCGCATAAGATTCAGGGCATCGGCGCTGGCTTCGTGCCGAGCATTCTGCGCACCGATTACATCGACGAAGTGGTGCAGGTTTCGAGCGACGATGCGCTGGTCATGGCGCGCCGACTGGCGGTGGAAGAAGGCTTGCTGATGGGTATCTCGTCGGGCGCGGCGGTGACGGCGGCAGTTCGCGTGGCTTCTCGACCGGAAAACACTGGCAAGCTGATTGTGGTGGTGCTGCCGTCGTTCGGCGAACGCTACCTAAGCAGCGTGCTGTTCCAGCAGGTGCGTGACGAAGTGACGTCGCAGGAGACCGAGCCGGTCACGGTATAGGCATGCTTTCCTTCTTCCGACTGATGCGCGAAGACATCGCCGCGGTGCTGGAGCGCGACCCTGCGGCGCGGAGCTGGCTGGAGGTTGTGCTGCTCTACTCCGGCCTGCATGCGCTGTGGTGGTATCGCATTCATCACTGGTTGTGGAGGCACGGGTGGCTATTCCCGGCGCGGGCGCTCTCGCAATTCGCACGTTTGATCAGCGGGATTGAAATTCATCCCGGAGCGACAATCGGCCGCCGATTCTTCATCGATCACGGCATGGGTGTGGTGATCGGAGAGACAGCGGAAGTCGGCGACGATGTCACGCTCTATCAGGGCGTCACCCTGGGCGGGACATCGCTCAACAAAGGCAAGCGCCACCCAACCATATGCGACCGCGTTGTGGTCGGGGAGGCGCGAAAATCCTGGGCAACATCACCATCGGCGAGAACTGCCGCATCGGCGCCGGATCGGTGGTGCTGCGCGACGTGCCCGCCGACTCAACCGTGGTCGGCGTGCCCGGCCACATCGTCTTCCGCAACGGCAAGCGCGTGGTGATTACCGACCCTAAGCAGATTAACGACCCGCTGTCCGAGGCGTTGGCTGCGGTCGCGACCGAGGTGAAGATTTTGCGCGAGCAGGTCTCGCGACTGGAAGGGCGGGAACACATCCACAGCGAGATCGCTCGAATCCGCGATTGAGATGGACTTCCAGATTTAGCAAGCCGACGGCCCTGCGGTCGAAGACATGGCAACCTATGCTCGGTGCATTACACTGAGCTGTGCGTTGCAGGGCCATCGCGGGTGCAAGAGGTTTGGGCCTCGCGGCAATGGCTGGGGCCACGCTTATGCTCGCGCTGATGGGCCTCGCAGCCGAATCCCGCTCCGCCAACGAGCCCGATCCTTACGCGAACGCCCACCCGTACTTTGACGAGCCGCTGCCGCAACTCATCAAGCGCGTACCGGAGTTAAAACATCTCCAGCCAGCCGAAGACCAGGCGGAGTTGCCAGTCATCCTGCAGAAGACCGGCGAGCGCGTGGATGACTTCTTCCGCCATATCACCGACCTGACGGCCCGGGAAGAAATCTCATTGCTGCGGTTCAGACAGGAGCTGCCAACCAGCCGGCCCGAGTTGACGAGTGAGCGGGTGCGCGACAGCTACTTGATTCTGCGACATGGCGGTAAAAACCGCACGGAAATCGTCGAGTACCGTACGGACGCCAAGGGCGACCGCTACGACCAGACCCTAGTCAAGCGAGGCTACATCGTCACTTCAGGCTTTGCGCTGGACTGCAATTACTTCGCGACCGGGTTTCAGGGCGAGTCCACGTTCCGTTACCTGGGAGAGCAGAAGCTGGGTGCGGACGAGACTTATGTCGTGGGCTTCGCCCAGCAACCCGGAAAGGCCACGCTGACGATTCGGATGCGGGGACGCAGCGGCGATCCTGTACACATGCTGGTGCAGGGCATCGCCTGGATCAACAAGAGAAATTACCAAATCGTGCGGCTGCGCACCGATTTGCTGGCGCCGCGATGGGATGTAGGGCTGAATCAGCAGACGACCGAGGTCGTGCTCAGCCGAGTTCAGCTCGCCGACATTGCATCGCCGCTGTGGCTACCCAGCAGCGTAAAGGTGTTTGTCGAATTCACCACACACAATGGCGATGTGGACGAGTTCTATGAGTTGAGCTATCGCAATGAGCACCGGTACACGGACTATCAGCGGTACCGGGTGGCGACGAAGGTGGTGCCCTAACTCTGCGGACGCCAATAACCCAGACAGGTTCTGTCAGCTTAGGCGATTCCCGCGCCCTTGATAATTACCGCGGCCAGCGCCGCGCCGATCAGTGGCCCGACGACGGGAATCGGCGCGTAGGCCCAGTCAGAGCTGCCCTTTCCTGAAACCGGCCACAGCGCATGAGCCACGCGAGGACCGAAGTCGCGCGCGGGATTGATGGCGTACCCGGTCGTTCCTCCGAGTGACAATCCAATCGCCCACACCAGAATGGCGACGAAGTAGGGGCCTGCTCCGGAAGTCAGCCCAGTGGGAGCTAAGGCTTTGGAGCCAATCGCCGCCACCACCACGATGAGCAGCATCGTCCCAATGATTTCGCAGAAAATATTACCGGGATAATGCCGGATGGCAGGAGCGGTGCAGAACACGGCCCGCTTCGCGTCGGTGTCTTCGGTCAGCTTCCAGTGGGGCAGGAAATACAACCAGACCAAAGTCGCACCGCAGAACGCTCCCAGAAACTGCGCGCTCCAGTACGGCACGATCTTCGCGTAATTGCCCGAGGTGATGGCAAACGCCAGCGTCACGGCGGGATTAATATGCGCATCGGCGCTGCCGAACGCAATTGCGGTAAAGATGCCGCACAGCACGGCGAACGCCCAGCCTGCCGTGATGACGATCCAGCCCGCACCTTCGGCTTTGGAGCGCTTGAGCAACACGTTGGCTACAACGCCGTCACCCAGCAAAATCAGTACCAACGTCCCTGCAAACTCGCCCATGAATGGTGAATGCATGTGTCCTCGTTCGTTTCGACAACAAGCTAAGCATCTTCGACCCAATCGAACGTCCGTGTGACCGCCTTCTTCCAAGTGCGATACATCCGCTCGCGCTTTTCCGCCGCCATGTTCGGCGTCCAAGTCTTCTCCACCGACCAGTTGGCGCGCAAGTCATCAAGGTCGCGGTAATAGCCCACCGCCAGTCCCGCCGCGTACATCGCGCCCAGCGCAGTCGTCTCCTTGATCTGCGGCCGCACCACCGAGCGATTGAGAATGTCAGCCTGGAACTGCATAAGCACTTCATTAACAATCATGCCGCCATCGGTGCGCAACACGTCGAGCGCGATGCCGGAATCCTTCTCCATCGCCTCGACGACTTCGCGCGTCTGGAAGGCGGTCGCCTCAAGCACGGCGCGCGCGATGTGCGCTTTGGTGGCGTAGCGGGTGAGCCCGAGAATTGCGCCGCGCGCATTGGACTTCCAGTACGGCGCGAACAGGCCCGAGAACGCGGGGACGAAGTACACGCCGCCGTTGTCGTCGACGGTGGCGGCCAGTGCCTCGATCTCGGGACTGCTTTGGATGACGTTGAGATTATCGCGCAACCACTGCACCAGCGCGCCGGTGATGGCCACACTGCCCTCCAGCGCGTAGTTTGCAGCCTGCCTGCCAAACTTGTAGGCGACCGTGGTCAGCAGCCCAAATTTCGACTGCACCGGCTTCTCGCCGGTGTTAAGAAGCAGGAAGCAACCTGTTCCATACGTGTTCTTCGCCTGGCCCGGCTCGAAGCAGGTCTGCCCCACCAGCGCCGCCTGCTGATCGCCGAGGTCTCCGGCGAGCGGGACGCCCTGCAGAGGGCCGAAGGCGATGTGGCCGTACACCTCGCTGCTGGAGGCGATGCGCGGCAACATCGCCGCCGGAATGCCGAACTCCGCCAATATCTCGGAATCCCATTGCAGGGTTTCGAGGTTCATTAACTGTGTGCGGCTGGCGTTGGTCACGTCGGTCACGTGGACGCCGCCGTTGGGCCCGCCGGTGAGGTTCCAGATCAAAAACGTGTCGATGTTGCCGAACAGCACCTCGCCGGCCTCGGCCAGTGCCCGCACGCCGGGCACGTTCTCGAGGATCCAGCGAATCTTCAGCCCGCTGAAGTAGGTGGCCAGCGGCAGCCCGGTCTGGGCGCGAAATCGATCTTGCCCGCCATTCTTCGACAGCTCCTCGACGTAATTGCTGACGCGCGTGTCCTGCCACACGATTGCGTTGTACACCGCCTGCCCGGTCTTGCGGTTCCACACGACGGTGGTTTCACGCTGGTTGGTGATTCCCACCGCCGCCAGGTCATGCGCCGATAGCCCTTTCGACTGCAACGCTTCGGCAATGGCCTCGACGGTGCGCGCCCAAATCTCTGCGGGGCTGTGCTCGACCCATCCCGGCTGGGGATAGATCTGCTGATGCTCGTGCTGGGCGGTGGCGACAATCTGGCCACCGCGGCTGAACACGATGAAGCGCGTGCTGGTAGTCCCCTGATCGATGGCGCCTACGTAATCCGCCATGGTCCGTCCTTCGACTTCGATTAGATTTCAACCCAAGAGGATGGTTCTACGCCTCTAGTCCGTCTTTCGCCAACCCAATCTTCCGCTCCCACGCTGAAAGCATGTCAACATAGTTACGGACATTCGCGCTGCGTCTGCTCTGCGTCCCAGCCCATCTCGCGCTGCATCACAGCCGCCGCAACCGGGGCGGCCGCCATGGCGCATTCCCAACTGAAAAATTGCAGGCCGGTGCGGCGCTCCAGCACATCATCGAGCGTGGCGGCCATCTCAAAGCGCGCACTGTAGGCGATCTCGGCGCGAACCGCCGGATAGCCATCCACAATCGGCTGCGCCAACTCCGGCTCCTGTTTCGCCAGCTCAAACACGGCCGCCGCCCGCGTGCCGAACTTCTCCGACAAGTGTCGCGCTGTCGGCGCGGACACGCCGTAGGATGCCGCCAGAGTTTGGGGATACGCCGCGCTGTAGCCCTCCGAGCCGCTCAGGTGGCTATCGCGGGTGATGCATCCTCCCACCGGCAAACCGAGCTGCTGCTGCACTGCGTTGACGGCGTCTTCTGCCATGGCACGATAAGTCGTCCACTTTCCGCCGAGCACGCTGATCAAACCACTCTCGCGGTCAACCTCGACTTCATGTTCGCGAATCAGCTTCTTGGTCTTAGCGCCCTTGCCCTGGCTCACCAAAGGACGCACTCCGGCGAATCCACCGACGATGTCCGCCAGCGCGAAGGGCCGAGACAAGAAGCGGTTTAACTGCTTCAGCAGGTATTCCGCCTCCGCTCGCTTTACGACTAACTCGTCCTGGTGCGTAACTTCGTCATCGGTAGTGCCCACCAGCAGCCGCCCGAGCCACGGAATCGCGAAAATCACCCGCCCGTCATCGGTTTTGGGAACCACCATCGCGTCTCTGGTCCGCTCATCCAGCGGCAGCAGAATGTGTACGCCCTTGCTGAGTCGCAGACGTGGCTCGGCCTCGGGATTCGCCATCTGTCGAATGTGGTCGGAGTTCGGCCCGGTGCAGTTGACAAAAACCTTCGCTTGCAATGTGGAACGCGCGCCCGTGAGCTGATCCGCGATCTGCGCTGCGCAGATTTTGCCGGTGGCATCTTTTTGCAGCTGGACAACTCTGGCGTGGTTCACCGCCTCGCCGCCCGCTTCGGTGAAGGTCTGCACCAAAGCGACGCAGTAGCGCGCGTCGTCGAACTGCCCATCACCGTAGGCGATCGCGCCTTTCAAGCCCTGGGTCTGCAGCAGCGGCCAGCGGGCCACGGCTTCATGGGCGGAACGGAAGCGGCTGGCAAAGAAGTTCTGCTTGCCGGCGATGCGATCGTAAATCTTTGTGCCCACGCCGTAGTAGAACGCCTCCCACCAGGTGTAGCAGGGCACAAGGAATTCGGCGGGATGCGCCAGGAAGCGAGCATTCTCCAGCATGATGCGGCGCTCGTGCAGCGCCCGCTTCACGACGTTGAATTGGCCGGGGTCGAAGTCAGTGACCGCCTCCTGCAGGTACCGAATGCCACCGTGAATCAGCTTGGTGGAGCGGCTTGAAGTGCCGGAAGCAAAGTCCCCTCCCTCGATGAGCACAGTGCTCAGTCCGCGCAGTTGCGCATCGAGCGCAGTGCCTGCGCCAGTCGCACCGCCGCCGATGACGCAGACATCGAAGCTCGCGCCGTCGATCTTGCGCCAAGCCTCCGTGCGATGCCTCACGGCCGCTCCGTGGAAGCTGGCACGTACGTTTCATAGAGTGCCCACGCCGCCAGAGTCTGCGCGTCTTTGATGACATTGCCGCGGATGAGTTGCTCCATAGCATCGAGGCTGACCTTGCGGACGGCCAAATCGTGCTCTTCCGGGTCGCGCTGGCCGACCGACTGGCTCAGTCCGGTGGCGAGAAACGCGTAGGTCTTCTGGTTGGCATAGCCGCAGGCGATGTGGATTTCTCCGAGCAGGTCGAACTTTTCCGCCAAGAGGCCGGTCTCTGCCCGCAATTCTTCGCGTGCGATCTCGACTGGATCGCGATCGTTCGTCTCCAGGCTGCCCTGCGGGAACTCCAGCGACTTTGCCCCGATTGGGTAGCGATACTGCTCGACTAGATAGGTCCACTGCCCATCGATGGCCAGCACGATGGCGCTATCACACTTTTCGACCACGCCGTAGATGCCGCGCGTGCCATTGTCGCGCTCGATCTCGTCTTCGCGGACGGTCATCCAGTGATTGCGGTATGCCACGCGGGAGCTGAGCTGGCGGATCGTCATGCGAAAAATCCCCGCAACAGTTTCTCACGGGTGACCGGGTTTCGCCGCAGGACGCCCGGTATGGCATCATGACGCGAATGGCAATCGCCGCGGACATCGTCATCGTCGGACTCGGCGCAGTCGGCAGCGCCGCGCTCTACCAGTCGGCCAGGCTGGGCGCTAAGGTCATCGGCATTGACCGCTTCACGCCGCCGCACGACCAGGGCTCGTCGCATGGCGAGACGCGCATAACCCGCCAGGCTATCGGCGAAGGGCGCGAGTTCGTGCCGCTCGTCTTGCGCTCGAACGAAATATGGGAGGAACTGGAGGCCACGACAGGCCGCAGCCTCATGGCCCGCAACGGTGGGCTCGTGCTTGCCACGCCCGGCGTCGCCGGCAGCCATCATGGTTCCAGTTCTTTCTTGCAGGACACAATCGATGCGGCCAACGCCTACGGAATCGCTCACCAGCGGCTGAGCACCGACGAAATCGGCCGCCGCTTTCCGCAGTTTCGCCTCACCTCTGACGAAGAAGGTTACTTCGAGCCCGGCGCAGGATTTCTTCGCCCCGAAGCGTGCATCGACACGCAGCTTGAGCAGGCACGCATACTCGGTGCAAAGATACTCACTTCGGAGACCGTGCTGGAAGTGAAATCAAGTGGCGGAACGGTATCAGTTACGACCGACCGCGCGAAGTACGCGGCAGCAAAAGTCATTCTCACGGCCGGCCCGTGGATTGCACGCTTCCTGCCGCCGGAATATGCCAAGCATTTTCGCGTCTATCGCCAGACGCTGTGCTGGTTCGCGCTCGCGCGCAATCCCGAGCGGTATTCGCCAGAGCACTTCCCCATCTTTATCTGGATCACCGGCAGCCGCGTGCAAGACATGCTCTATGGCTTCCCGGCGATCGACGGCCCTGCTGGCGGCATCAAGGTCGCCACCGAGAGTTATGAGGCCACCGTTGATCCGGACAACGTGCGGCGCGATGTCAGCGAGGACTCGATTTCCGCCATGCATTCCGAGTACATCGCGCCACGCTTTCCCGACCTCAGCGATCGCTGTCTGCGGACCGCCACCTGTCTGTATACGGTTACGCCTGATGCGAGGTTCGTCATCGACTACGCCGACGCCGCTCAAAACGTGGTCTTCGCGTCGGCATGCTCGGGACACGGCTTCAAGCACTCGCCTGCAGTGGGCGAAGCACTGGCGCAGCGCGCCATGGAATTGCCTTTAACGCTGGATTTATCGGCTTTTCGGTTGGGACGCCTCACAAAGTCGTCCGGCTGACTTCCATCCCACAACAATAGCCGGCTTTTCGTGTTTGTTCGGAAGATCGCGACCGATGAACGCTAATCTGCGAAATCGCGCGGCTGGGCCCTTGCGCCGCGTGCCAGGTTCCATCGGGCCTTAATTGGTCCATTACAAGACGGTCACGTGCGCAACGTTTAGAATGTGTTTACTGGTAATTTGCCTCAGGTGGTGGAGGGATTCTTGCGTCTTTCGTTGGCGTTTGTAATTATTTTGGTGACTGCTGGCGCGTTCGCGCAACAGCCAGATTCCGTTGCAACACCAACGGTACCGGCAACTGCTTCGCAGACGCCTTCCAGTGACCAGCCAAGTCAGCCCGCGGCGACGCCACCATCCGCACCTGCTGCCGCCACGAACCTACCCGACGCCCCAAGCCAGTCGCTAGAACAACCGGCCGTGGACGCAACAAAGCAGCAACCCAAGCGGATTCTCGGCATTATGCCCAATTTCCGCGCGGTCAGTCCGGGGGCAACTCCGCCTCCTCCTTCGTTCAAGCAGTCCCTCAAAATCGCTACCCTGAATAGCTTTGACTATTCGTCGTTCATATTCGTAGGTGTCACCTCCGCCATTGCCGAGGGAACGAACGCCCACCCGCAATTGGGGAAGGGCATGGAGGGCTTTTGGAACTACTACTGGCGCGGCTTTGTCGACAAGACGGACGGCAATTACTGGGTGATTTCTCTCCTGCCGACAGTTTTTCATCAGGACGAGCGTTACTACGCGTTGGGTGAAGGCGGTTTTTGGAAGCGTAGCACCTACGCCGCCACTCGCATCTTCGTCGCACGAAAGTACAACGGAGACAATACGTTTAATGTTTCTGAGGTCATGGGCCGAGCCATTGCCCAGGGGATATCGACCACGTACTATCCAAGCGCAAGCAACAGCGGCGAAAAGCTGGCCGAAAAATACGCTTACGCTTTGGGGCGCGACGCCCTTACCAACGTCTTTCGTGAGTTCTGGCCTGACATCGCGACACACGTGCTGCATCGCCACCCGTAATTTGGAGCGTTCGAAAGATCCTCATCTTGGCAACACCGGCCTCTCTCGGCGGATGACCCATTCAGCATGGTAGTTGCGATTGTGCGAATCGTGTCGGTTTTCCAGGCAAAAGCAGCAGCACCGCTTAGTGAGAGGCCTTCGCCGGTCGAACCAGCGCCAGCGCCGTGAGGTCATTCTTAACGTCCCCGGTTTGAGTAAACTCCCTCACCGCTTGCAGAGCGGCAGACGCAACTACTTGGGCGCTAATCAACGGAGTTTGCTCGAAGCTCTGCTTCAGGCGTTCCAGCCCGAACTCCTCCCTCTTTCGGCTGGCCTCAACTACGCCACGCGACACCAGCAAGAGCGCACCGCCGCGTGGAACCGCCGCCGTTGGCGCCTCGTAGGTTGACGCCGAAAACAATCCCAGAGGCATTCCAGTAGCCACCAGCTCGCTTACCTCGGAGTCGTATCGCAACAACCCCGGCGTGTGTCCGGCATTCACGTAGCAGACGGTGCCGAGCGACTCGTTGTAGCAGCCCAGGAAGGCCGCGCAGGTACGAACGCCATTGGCCGCCTTGCGAATGCTGGCGTTAAGCTCGAGACAGAACTCCATCATGGCATCGGCTTCATTCACTTCGTCGCTGGCCAGACAGGCTGGACCTTTGTCGCGAAAGGTCTCACGCGCTGCCTCGACGATGCCGCGGTTCTCGCCAGCATCGCCAGCCACGTCGAGCAGGCCGAACACCATTCGCTGCGAACTGGCGCGCGCAAATTGGTAGAAGTCGCCGCCCACCCGCTTGCCGTGTACCAGGCCCGCGATGTCGGCCCCGGCGAACTGGGGCAGCTCAGCCGTAGTTAGCTGGCTCCCCGCTGTCTCGCTGTCAGCACGTCCGAACGGAAACCTCATCTTTCACCCCGGTTGATCCCTGATGATAAACCCATCCCTGCTGATTGCAAGGCAGAGTTTTCCAGCCACCGCTTGCCATTTACAACAGGTCTGTTAGAGTGACTCCGCCCGGCCAGTTGCGGCGCGAGCGGCACGCAACCGGTCCCGGCAGGCCGCAGGAGGCACCACACGTGCGCATCGTCAGTGTTGGCGAGATTCTCTGGGATGTAATCGGGAAGAATGAATACCTGGGCGGCGCGCCGCTGAACTTCGCAGCCCACGCCCAAAAGCTTGGGCATGAGGTTTATCCCTTGAGCGGAGTCGGTGCCGACAAACGTGGGCACAAGGCGCTTGAGTTGCTCAAAGCCCGCGGCATGTCCACCGAGTTTGTGCAGGTGGTGAAAGACAAGCCGACCGGAACCGCCGAGGTCGAGCTCGACATGGAAGGCAAGCCAACCTTCCGCATCGTTCGCCAGGTAGCCTACGACTTCGTCGATCTGACCGACGCCGAACTCGAGCGCATCGCCGAGCTGCAGCCCGACTGGATTTATCTGGGCACGCTCTACCACATGTCAGCGCACTCGCTCGCCTCGACGAAAAAGCTGCTCAAGGCCGTTCCCAAGGCCCGGCGTTTTTACGACGTCAACCTCCGCGAAGGCCATTGGAGCCTGGCCACGATCGAAGAACTGTCAGCGCTCGCCACCGTCACCAAACTCAGCGATTCGGAAGCCGAATCGCTCGACGCTTCGGTGGACGCCTCCGAAGGCCCCGGCGACTCCATCGAGAACTTCTGCCGGCGCTGGTGCGACCGCTTCGGATGCTCCACCATGTGCGTGACCTTCGGCGAGCGGGGGTGCGCCATCCTCAAGGACCGCAAGTTCACCCAGACACCGGGCTACCAGGTGACTGTTGCCGACACGGTCGGCGCTGGTGACGCTTTTTCCGCCGCCTTTGTCCACGGCCTAAGCCAAGGGTGGGACTCCAACCGCATCGCGGAATGCGCCAATGCGGTGGGCGCGCTGGTAGCGAGCCGTTCGGGAGCCATCCCCGACTGGTCGATCGCCGAAGCCCACGCGATGATCAAAGAACAGGCGCGGTAGACTTTAAGACAATCATTCAACAGACGCACCCGGTCGATGGCAAGTGAGATTGGGTGCGCGGAAAATGGGGGTACCCCCCTGCCCCCATGCAGAATCAATGACTTAGAAAGAAATTCTTCGCAAAGGTACAGAAACAAAAGAGTTATAGGTATAGTCTTACAAACAAATGAGTTAGGCATGCTTTTTCTGCATTTTGGCACCGGAATTCGGCTGTTGTCCAGCGATACAACGCAAAATCACAGAAACACCTGACGGGCTATTCGCACAGTCCTGTTATCAAGGAACTTAGCTGGCAGGTTTCTCCGCTTAGGAGGAGCCTCGCCGCAGCGCGTACGGGGCCAGCCAGAATCAGAAATACCGTAGCGAGTGTGGAGGGGCCAAGCGAAATCGGCACGCGCATGTGACGAAAGTAACCAGATTTTTCCAAACTGGAACGGATGAATCAAATGACACGTGGTCTGTTTTGAAGCCAAGAACACCGCTACGCAGCTACGGTCAATTCACCCCTGGCTGACGAGGGCGGTGAAAAAGTCGCTAGGCAGTGCGCCGCCTATTTCCCGGCGACGGTAATCTCGGCCGTCGCTGACTTGCTCTTGTCAGCCGTGCTGGTAGCAACCAAGTGATACGTCCCCGGCTTCTGTGGCGCGGTGTATGTGCAATACAGCGAGATCGTATCTCCCTTGGCGGAAGCTCCGCGCGAGGTGACCGTGCCTGCGCTGTCACCTTCTTCCACGCTCCACGTGACCTCGCTGGAAGGCGCGCCTGTCACTTCGGAGACAAAATCAACCCCTTTCCCGGGGACCACCTTGGCCGAAGTGGGATAGATGGTGATCGTGACATTGGCTGGGGCTTTTGCGCCCGGTGACATGGACGAGCGCATCATCCAGACGATACCTGCGACTGCGATCAGCGCAACAGCAATTGCTCCGATCAACACCGGCGAGATTTTCCTGCGCTCCCCTTCGACGTCATGAGCACCGGGGGTCGCCGCAAATGGAACTGCCGCATACCTTTCGCCAGAGTTCGCCACAGGTGCGGGCGGCGCAGCAATATAGGCTGGAGGCAACGGCGCGGATGGTCTGGTCGGCTCCGGGGCAGCATACCGCGGGGGCTCGGGTTCTTCCGACGGCCAAGGCACGGCGGACTCGACTTGCTCGACAGCTTCTGGCTGAACCGGCTGAGGTTCCATGGCCGGTGGCGGAGCCGTCGGCCGCTGTACGCGGATCGGCATGATCTCCGCCGTGGAACGAATGGTGCGGGCTGGGGGCGGAGCGACACTAGGTGGTTCGGGCCTCACCGGGGGTGCCGGAGGAGCAACCACCTCTCTGCTTACCGCCGGGACCGCCCTCCGGGTGCCGCAATAGGCACAGAATTTTGCCTCGTCCGCCATCGGTTGACCGCACTCGATACAGAACATCCATCCCTCCGAACTGTGATTGGCCGCAGGCGCTTCAGAAGCGCCGTGTGTATGAACACATGATTCGTAAATTTATTGCGCTGCTTGCTGCGTAATGATCACAACGTCGCTGACCGGCTTGCCGCGCGCAATAGCCAGCCGGTTCTTTCCCCAGTCGTACGAATAACCATAACCGGACAACTCCTGAAAGTTTGTGACCTGGGTTGGCTCGCCACCCTCCAGCGGCTGCTTCATCAGGTTCGAGACTCCCTTTAGCGATACCGGAAAGTAAAGTGCTTTCCCATCGGCGGAAAACTGCATGGGCCCCGACATATCGCCACGCCCGTTCAACACCCTGATCGCCGCTCCGCCGGTAGCAGGGATGATCTTGATGATCGCCTTTTGGTCGGCCCCCTGACCTTGGAGCGACACCATGGCGACCTGCTGGCCGTCAGGAGAAATCGTTGGCAGCGAGGCAAAATCGTCCGATAAAGGCTTAGCATCGCCACCGTCGGTCGAGGCTCGCATGATGGTTTGTTTGCCGTTCGCCAAAGTGGTGTACACAAAAAACTTGCCATCGGGCGAGCAATTCGCCTGGACGTCGTACTTGCCCTTGGTCACCGGGACGGGCTTTCCCCCGCTTGCGTCCATGCGAAATATGTTAATGGCTTTTGTTTCCTTGTTGGGCATCGAGACCAGCAGTTGGCCGGTCTCCCGGCAGACGCTCAGCGAGATGATCGGCAGGTTGGTCGTGAAAACCACGTTGCGGTCGCCGTTCTCGACGTTGATCAACGCAATCTCGCCATCCATGTCCGAGACCGCCAAGCGGCCATCCCTGAGCCATACCATCCCGGCGTCGTCGTGATTATCGATTGGCTTCAGGTTCGCCGGAGTGCTTCCTGTTGCGGGCAGGATATACAGCCCAATCTCGGGCATCGATTGGATAGTCACCAAGTGCTGGCCGTCGCGTGTCACGGCGAGCGACCGGCTGCTGTAGTTGTTCAGGTCGTTTGTGACCCGCTGGAACTTTCCGCTTCGGACCTCGATCTCGCCGATCTGGCCATCCCAGCGCGTGCTGGGATCCTGAAAGATAAAGAACAAGTAACGGCCATCGGGCGACCATGCCGGCTTGTGCATCTGTGCCGTGGCCGAGTACAAGGTCGTTTCCTTGCCATCCTTGACGTCGAGTGCCACGATCCGTCCCAGACTCTTGCCGCCGGGTTCGATCAGCGGAGAGGCGATCCGCTTGCCGTCGGGTGACCATGCGGGATCGTAGTAGCCGGGAATCGGAAGCGTAGCCAGCACATGTTCGTTGCTGCCATCGGAGTTCGAGATGATGAGCTTTGAATTCGCGTCAGCCGAACTGTTGCGCACGAAAGCCATCAGCTTTCCGTCGGGCGAAAAGGTCACCGCGCTATCGATGTCCTCGATGAGCTTCTGCGGCGTTCCGCCGAGCACGGGGACAGTATAGAGAATCGCGATATCCGGGCGATCCGGTTCAATGCGCGTGAAATACAGGTAATTCCCATCCGGAGTGAACGTCAGGCCCGTGTAGTGCGCCTCGATCGGAGGCAGAATCTCCTTATCGCTGCCCGTGGCGATGTGACGCATCCACAGGCTTTCGCGGCCCTCAGGCTCGAAATGCACGTTGTAAACGTACTGGCCGTCGGCTGAAACCGTGGACAGGATTGATTTGCCAGTGCTGGTCAGTTTCTCCAGGCTCATGTTCTGAAACGGCATGGGCCCGCTGCTGTGACGGCTCCAGAACGAATAGACCCCAAACGCCGCAGCTGCAAGAACTGCCGCCACCGCCACGGTAATGATGCCAGCGCGGGCCTTGTGCTGTTTCGCATTTTCCATCAGCACCCGACCGCTCGACGAGGAGTGCGCCGCCTGCGGCGACGATCCTGATGTGACCGTCGCCGCCGGCACCCTGGCAGTTTGCGTGTGTGTTCCAGAGGAGCGGCTGCCGTCACTGTCACGCTTCACGCGTTTCAGGTCGCCGCGTATCTCCGCTGCCGACTGGTAGCGCAGGTCCACGTCTTTCTCCAGCGCCTTCTCGACAATCTCGTCAAGCTTCAGGGGAATCGATGCATTCAAGTCTATGGGCCGCGCCGGCGTGCCGCTCAGAATCCCCTGGAAGATGACGGCCGACGTCTTGCCGTCGAACGGGAGCTTTCCCGTCGCCATCTCATACAGCACCGCGCCGAATGAAAACAGGTCACTGCGGGCGTCGAGCTCGTCGCCGCGAGCCTGTTCCGGCGACATGTAGGCGATCGTCCCTACCGCCGTGCCCGGCTGTGTGAGCTGCGGACGCGTTATGGTCGGTGCATCGCCCGCGATCGTTTCCATCGAGGCATGCCGGTCGCGGGCCAGCTTGGCCAATCCGAAGTCGAGGATCTTTGCCTGGCCGCGGCTGGTTACGAAGATGTTGGCTGGCTTGATGTCGCGATGCACGATGCCTTTGGCGTGCGCCGTATCCAGCGCATCGGTCACCTGGATGCCAAGGTCGAGCAACTTCTCCAACGGCAGGGGAATGCCCCGAATCTTGTCGCTCAGGCTCTCGCCCTCGAGCAGTTCCATGGCGATAAACCAGCGCCCTTCGCATTCTTCGATTGCGTAAATCGTGCAAATATTGGGGTGATTCAGCGCCGACGCCGCTCGCGCCTCCTGTTTGAATCGTTCCAGCGCCGAGGGATCCTGCTCCACGCCCGCGCCCAGAAATTTCAGCGCCACGTGGCGGCCCAGTTTGGTGTCCTCGGCTTCGTACACCACGCCCATGCCGCCGGCGCCCAACTGCCGCCGAACGGTGTAATGCAGGATGATCTGGCCTACCTGGATGTCCAAGATTCAACTCTCCGGGAATAACCCAACTCTATCTATTGTGCCTTAAGAACGTGGTCAAGCGACGTCCTCTCACGCAGCGAAGGCCGGTCATGAGCAGAAATCGAGCAGTCCCGACCACCGGCGGCCATTTCCAAGATGATATGGTTGCCGACTTGGCTCAGATAACCAATCCGCCTGATCGGGGAAAAATAAATTTCAAACTCTAGCACCAAACGGGTATATAGTGGCGAGCCACGAGCGGTGCTACTACCGAAACCCGTCCAAAGGAGTGTTTATGGACCAATTTAGCGTGGACAAGAAACTGTGGCCCAGCGGAGACAGTCTCAACAATGACGATATCGATAGCAACGTCGTCACGGTTCCTGCGTCCTTCGATCGCCACGCCGAGGGCTTCGTGATCTCGTCAGACGGGACGCAGCAATATCAGTTCCTCTTCTGGGACACCGGAAGACATGTCACCAACAAGCGCCACGTTCGCTGGAATTTCAGCGTTGGCGGCTGGGGGCTGTGGACAGCTACCAAGTGGTATGGCACGCCGGGGCCCGGCGGACCGCCGTCCCTGCGGGTCCGCGTTGATCCCTTCACCATCGGCGGGAACGCACCGATCACCAGCGGCGGCACGGCGATCGATTCTTCCGCCAGCACCTATGCGTCAGGGGCCTATCCCTTCAACGGGGACGACCACGCTATCGGCACGGCCAACGGCCCGGTGGACGTCGTCGCCAAAGATCCGTTCACGCTTCTTCAATTCGCCGGCTGGGTGCAATTGATTTGGGGCGGTGACGATTCCGGAGAATTCGTGGAAACCGATACGGGAGCGGCTCCTGGGTCCCCCGGTTTCTTCCCTGTCGGCAGCGGGCCATTCCACGTCAACAAGGGCGGTGCCGCAGACCTGCTGGCGCTTTATGGCAACAGCGCGCGCAGCCGGTTCACCGTGAACTTGGGAGAGCTTCTGGCTGAGCTCACTTCAGTTCTGCCGTACAGCCCAGTGGATCCCTCTCCTGAAGACCGGATCCGGCTGGCGATTCTGGAGGAGGTCCTGCGGAAGTCACAACCTGCCGATCGTGTTGGATCCGAGTTCCAGCAGATCATCGAGGCGGCACCGCGTATGAGCGCCGAAGAGTTGAAGGTGGCGGTTAAGTCCCTTCAGGCCACCGTCAACCTCGGCCAGACGGCAATCTCGACCATGCAGGCGCTGATGAAGAAGGCGAAGAAGTGAAAGCCCGCGCCGCAAGGGTCTTACTGGTCGGTTTTCAAGACCAGGACAACCTGGGCCTCGGGTATCTGGCGAGCAGCCTCAGGGCGGCCGGTCACGAAGTTCGTATTGAGAGCTTCGGGACCGACGCCCTGCCGCTGCTGCGCTTGGCGCTCCAGTGGCAGCCGAGCATTGTCGGCTTCTCCATGATTTTCCAGTTCATGGGGCACGACTTCGCACAGGTGATTTCCGCTCTCCGCGCTGGCGGCGTCACCGCTCACATCACCATGGGCGGCCATTATGCTTCCTTCGCTCCCGACACGATTCTGAAGCTCATTCCCGACCTCGACAGCGTGGTGCGCTTCGAAGGCGAGCTCCCGCTGGCCGAGCTGACTGCTGCCATCTCGACCGGCAAGCCGTGGAGAGAAATCCGGGGGCTGGCGTGGCGCGATGGCGACGATGTACACATCAATCCGCCGCGCGAAGACTCGATCGATTTGGATTCCCTGCCGTGGCCCGAGAGAAGCAACACCGGATACCACCGCGGTTCGATGCCGACGGCTTCGGTGTTGGCGTCTCGTGGCTGCCCTTACAAATGTTCGTTTTGCTCGATCATCACGTTCTACGAGGGCAACGGAACCCGCGGACGGCGACGCCGCAACCCCATGCTCGTGGTCGATGAGGTCGAACATCTGGTGCGCCGGCAGGGAACCCGCCTGATCCTGTTCCAGGATGACGACTTCCTGGCCGGCGGCCGCGACGCCCGTGAATGGGCGCTCACCATCGCCCGCGAGATGATCGCGCGCGGCCTGCATCAGCATGTGCGGTTCAAGTTCTCATGCCGCTCGGATGAGGTGCGCGAAGATGTGCTTGCCCCCCTCATTGAGGCTGGCCTGACCCATGTGTACCTGGGCGTGGAGGCAGGCGATGCCGATTCGCTGAAGACCCTGAACAAACACATCACGGCGGAGGTGCACCTTCGCGCCGGCGAGATTTTGCGGGGCTTGAACCTGAGCTTCGATTTTGGCTTCATGCTGCTCGAGCCTTGGAGCACCATCTCCACGGTTCGCAACAACCTGCATTTTCTTCGCGAGTTTTGCGCCGGGGGCTACTCCGCCGCCGGCTTCTGCCGAACCCTTCCCTACGTCGGCACACCCATGGAGCAGCGTATGCGCGCCGAAGGCCGGCTGGTCGGTCCCGCGCTGGAGGCGGACTATCACTTCCTCGACCCCCGCCTCGACGTGCTCTGGGACTTTTCGCTGGCTGCCTTCTGCGGACGAAACTACGGCAAGGACGCGATCTGGGACCGCCTGCGCGGCCTCTTGTTTGAAGCACGCCTCGACTACCCCGATCGCCCCTACGATCCGGACTTTCTTGCCGCGGCGCGAAGCCTGGTGGCCGCATCGAACTCCCTCCTCCTTGACACGGCGGAAGAAGCGCTCGATTTCATTGAAAGGATGGACGTTCCCAACGTGAATCATCCCTCACTGATCGAGTTGGCGAGGTTCTCTCGCGAAGAGAACGAACGCGTCCGCGGCATGCTGGCGGCCATGTGGAATGCCCGGCCCCGTGCGATCGCCGAAGAGCTTTTCCGGTAGCATTGAACCTCGTTCTGGCCGTCGGTAATACATTCTCAAGGCGCGATCAAGATACGGGACGAAGATTAGAATTCTAATTTGCAAAAACCTAATGAGAGTCGTGAAGCCGACGTGAAGTCCCGGATCGCATCGGCCGGGCCTCCTGCGTCACCTTTGGAAGTCTAAGAACGTCAGTTCGTTACGAGCTACTGGACAGAGGAACCACCACTTTCAGGCCATATAATTTCCCATAATGGAGAAGAGATTCCGAAAATATGCAGAAGTTTGCACATGTAATCGTATTTTCATCCACTAACCACTGAAAACATGGAACTTAGAGCTGCCGGATGTGGCCGCAAAATTGCTATACTTAGGTACGATCAGTCGTCTGTGATCGCCGTTTGGTCTGCTCGCATGTCGCAGACAGGGTAACTCCATTTGTTCAATCTATTTTTCAGGAGCTACGAATGAAATTTCGCACCACGAAAATAGCCTTGCTTGTCGCCGTGTTTGCATTGGCCACTTCCCTCGCCGGATTTGCGGCGAATGAGCCCTGCGGCGTAGCCAACCAAATCTTATGTCAGGGTCAGGACGGTACGGGCAACCTGTACGCCTCCCAGAATGACACCACGGGCGGTAATGGCAACTTCGCCACTGTCTATGACACCTTCAGCCTCAGCCAGACCTGGGATGTCGAGAGCTTCCACTTCGTTGGCGGCTATTACAATGGCAATCCCGCCGCGATTACCGCCTGGACGTTGACCTTCTACAACGACAATGCTGGCGCTCCCGGAAACCCGATCGCCGTGGGCTTCTTTCCCGGCAACGGCAACGAAACCCTGATTGACGCTAACCTTGGCCTCTACATGTACTCGCTGTACTTCCAGAGCTTTGACATGGGCCCGGGCACCTACTGGGCTTCGGTCGTGCCGGATCTCGGTTTCCCGCCGCAGTGGGGCTGGGCCGAGGCGGCCGGTCCTGGTAAGGCATGGCAGTGCTTCTTCGGCTCCTGCGCGCCGATTGGCGGCGTTAGCGTCGCTTTCGCGTTGGACGGCACGCTGGTTCAGAACACGGTTCCGGAGCCGGGCACGATCGTCATGCTGGGTACCGGACTCATCGGCCTGGCTGGCACGCTGCGCCGCAAACTGCTGTAAACCAGACTAGTAATTGCTGTAATGATCAAGCCGTCCCTCGCGGGACGGCTTCTTTGTTGCAGCGCCGGATCCAGGCGGGACGAATCAAGTGCCTATGCCGATGAAGTACGGTCGCTGATCAGCGTCCCGTTACGCGCATAGCTGTGGCGTGGCACTTCCACGAACGCAATGGTCATCTTCTCCGGGTTCACGTTGAGTTCTTCCTGCATGACCTCGGTGATCCGTTTCACTGCCCGACGTTTTTGCTCGACGGTGCGGCCTTCCAGCATGGTGATCTGTACGTGCGCCATAAGTGCGTCCCCCCCAACGAAAGCGACCAGAAACAGTCTCGCTCTTCGCCTTTCGCTGTTCGCCTATCAGTTCAAACGTAAAGGACGAAGAGCGCACGGCGAAGAGCGATTTCACTTCACTTTGCCAACTCGAATCCGGCGAAGAAATAGCTCAACTCAAAGCGGGCGGTATCCTCCGCGTCCGAGCCGTGCACGGCGTTCTTCTCGATGCTCGACGCCCACTTCTTGCGGATGGTCCCTTCCTCGGCCTTGGCCGGGTCGGTGGCGCCCATCAGCTTGCGGTAGTCGGCGATGGCGTCTTCTTTCTCCAGCGCCATCACGACAATCGGCCCGCTCGACATGAAGTTCGTCAGCGACTCGAAAGAATGGCCGATTCACGTGGACCGCGTAGAAGCCTTCGGCCTGCGCCTTGTTGATGTGCAGCATCTTCATGCCGATAATGCGGAACCCGTTGGAGAAGCGTGTTGACAATATCGCCGGTGCGCGCCCTTCTCGACGGCGTCCGGCTTGACGATAGATAGAGTGCGTTGCAATGTCTTCATTCGGAAATCAGTCCTCGTATGGAAATCGCTTGCTATCGCTTTTGCTGTTCGGTCTCAGTGTTTTTGTGTACTCTGGGCGTGGATTTATGCCTTCGCCAGCTTCGGCGCGGCTGCACCAGCATCTCGCCAATGTCCGCCGGAGTGCTCGCCACGTGAATCCCCGCCGCTTTCATGGCGGCGATCTTCTCTTCCGCAGTTCCCTTCCCGCCGGAAATGATCGCGCCCGCGTGGCCCATGCGGCGTCCCGGAGGCGCAGTCTGGCCGGCGATGAAGCCCACGACCGGCTTCTTGACGTTCGCCTTGATGTACTCCGCCGCTGTCTCCTCGGCACTGCCGCCGATTTCGCCGATCATAATGATGGCTTCGGTTTCGGGATCTGCATTGAACAGCGTGATGGCGTCGATGAAGTTTGTCCCGATAATCGGATCGCCGCCGATGCCGATGGCGGTGGACTGCCCGATGCCGCGCACCGTCAACTGATGGACCGCCTCGTAGGTCAGCGTGCCCGAGCGCGACACGATGCCCACGTTGCCTTCCTTGTGAATGCTGGCGGGCATGATGCCGATCTTGCAGCGGCCCGGCGAAATGATACCGGGGCAATTCGGTCCGATCAACCGCGAGTTCTTCGTCTTCAGGAACTCCCACGCCTTCACCATGTCGAGCGCCGGAATGCCTTCCGTGATGCATACGATCAGCGGAACGCCCGCATCCGCCGCTTCCATGATCGCGTCCGCCGCGAACGGAGGCGGCACAAAAATCACCGTCGCATTGGCGCCGGTCTTGGCTACCGCTTCGCTCACCGTGTTAAAGATGGGCCAGCCCTCATGCGTCGTTCCGCCCTTGCCCGGCGTCACGCCGCCCACTACCTGCGTTCCGTATGCCGCGAAGCCTTGGCGTGGAATGTTCCCTCACGTCCCGTCAGTCCCTGCACGATCAGTCGCGTCGATTTATCAACCAGGATGCTCACTTGCCCCCCTTTGCCGCCGCGACGACCTTCTCGGCCGCGTCCTTCATGTTTTCCGCCACGATGAAATTCAGTCCGCTTGCCTTCAGGATTTCGCGGCCCTGCTCGACGTTCGTTCCTTCCAGCCGCAAGCACAATGGGCAACTGGATGTTCGTCTTCTTGGCCGCGCTCACCACGCCGTTGGCCAGCGTATCCACGCGCAGGATGCCGCCGAAAATATTAATCAGCACCGCCTTGACGTTCTTGTCGCCAGCAGGATTTCAAACGCATGGGTTACCTGCTCTTCGTTGGCGCCGCCGCCCACGTCGAGGAAGTTCGCCGGCATGCCGCCCGCGTACTGAATGATGTCCATGGTCGCCATCGCCAGTCCGGCGCCATTGACCATGCAACCCACGCTGCCGTCGAGCTTGATGTAGTTCAGCTGGTACTTGCTGGCTTCGACTTCCAGCGGATCTTCTTCGCTCAGGTCGCGCAGTTCCTTGATGTCGGGATGGCGGTAGAGAGCGTTGTCGTCGAAATTCATCTTCGCGTCCAGCGCGAACAGCCGCCCGTCGGTGGTGGTGATGAACGGATTGATCTCCACCAGCGAGGCGTCCGTATCTTCCGCAGCGTGCGCCAGCGCGATCATGAACTTCACCGCCCCGTTGATGTACTTGGGGTCGAGCCCCAGTTTGAAAGCAATCTTGCGCGCCTGGTACGCCTGCAGACCGATGCCGGGAACGATGTGCTCCTTGATGATCGCGTCAGGGTCCTTCGCAGCGACCTCTTCGATCTCCATGCCGCCCGCCGCTGACGCCATAAACACGTTGCGTCCGTTGCCGCGGTCGAGCACGATGCCGAGATACAGCTCGCGCGCGATGGGCAGCGTCTCTTCGATGAGCAGCCGCTGCACCTTCTTGCCCTCGGGGCCGGTCTGGTGCGTGACCAGCGTCATGCCGAGCATCTTCTTGGCCAGCTCGACGGCCTCTTCCGGCGACTTGGCGATCTTCACGCCGCCGCCTTTTCCGCGGCCTCCAGCATGGATCTGCGCCTTGACCACCACTCCGGTTGCGCCTTCGTGGAAGAGGTCGCGGGCGGCCGTATCGGCTTCCTCGGCGCTCTCCACCATATGTCCGCGAGGCACGGCTACGCCGTACTTCGCAAGTATGGCCTTGCCCTGATATTCGTGAATTTTCATGTTGGTATGACGGATGCGAGCGCCGTGCCCGCTGATCCTGGTCCCGCTAGCCGGGCATCGGATCGTCTGCTCCTTGTGAGAATGGCTGTACTACAGGAAACTGCTTAGTGTACCGGACGGGCGAACGATGCCGCAATGACGGGTGAACACTGCCCCGCCCGAATGCTACCCTAATCGCTAGTTGCTAATCGCTAATCGCTAGTTGCTTCTTCATGATCCTCGATGCGCTGCACAAGATCGCCAACCACGGCACCTCGCTCACACGCGACGAGGCCCGCGACGTCATGGCGGAAATCCTGCGCGGCGAAGCCACGGACGCCCAGATCGGGGCGCTGCTGGTAGCCCTGCATATGAAGGGCGAGACGGTCGAAGAGATCGTCGGCTTCGCCCAGGCCATTCGCGCTGCCGCCACTCCCCTGCTCGGTGAAGACGGCGACACCGTGGACGTCAGCGGCACTGGCCGCGACGCCCTGGTTGACACCTGCGGCACCGGCGGAGACACCTCCGGCACCTTCAACATCTCCACCGCCGTGGCCTTCGTCACCGCCGGAGCAGGCGTGCGCGTCGCCAAGCACGGCAATCGCAGCATCAGCTCCAAATGCGGCTCGGCCGATGTGATGGAGGCCCTTGGCGTGAACATCAATCTGCCGCCCACGCGCCTCGCCGCCTGCCTGCGCGAAACCGGCATCGCATTTCTCTTCGCGCCGGCCATGCATTCGGCGATGAAGTACGTCCAGCCGGCCCGCCGCGAACTGCGCCTGCGTACCGTCTTCAACCTGCTCGGCCCACTGACAAACCCGGCGCACGCTTCCGCGCAAGTCGTCGGCGTTTATTCGGCAGACCTGGTGGAGAAGCTGGCCGAAGCGCTCAGCGAGCTCGGTCTGCGCCGCGCGCTGGTTGTCCACGGGCGCGACGGCCTCGACGAGATCACCATCACTGGCCCAACCAAGATCGCCGAAGTCCGCGATGGCCGCGTGCGCACCTACGAAGTGACTCCCGAAGAATTTGGCCTGAAATCGGCCTCGATCGAGACCATCGCCGGAGGCGACGACGCGCAACAGAACGCCGCCATTATCCGCGCGATTCTCGACGGCGAGCGCTCCCCCCGCCGCGATGTTGTCGTACTCAACGCCGCCGCCGCACTGGTGGCCGCCGCCCACGCCGATCACATCGCCGAAGCTGTCCCGCTCGCCGCTTATGCCATCGATTGCGGCCATGCCCGCCAGCGCTTGCAGCTGCTGGTAGAATTCACCAACCGCGCCGTCTAGCGGTCAGATTTTCAAATTCTTGCAAGGAGTTGATGCATGAAGCTTGCCCGCCTGCTCATCCTTTTGGGAAGCATCATCATGTTCGCGGGAGCGCTGCTCCACATCGTGGGTGGATCGTTGGGTGTCTTTCCGGTGTTGGCGAAAGCCGGAATCGAACCGCGAGTCGCTAGAGCAATCAAGTGCGTCTGGCTGGTCGTCTCCGCGCACGGGATTCTTTTAGCGCCCGCACTTGTGTGGATCAGCCGCCGACATGGGATGCGTTCGCTGCTTCGCTACCTGGCGCTCATCCCTTTGGTCGACGCCTTACTTATGTTTTATTTCGTGGGTTTCTTCGTCGGCTTCTACCTTGTCGCGGCGTCCGCACTCTTGCTTCTAGCCGGTGCGTGGCTGCTGCCTCAAGACATGACCACGTAAGTCCAAAAAAGCAGCGCACCTTGCGATGCGCTGCTCTCATTTTACCGTCTCGGTTCGAGGCGAAGTTACTTGGTGGTGTCCACCACGGGAATGCTCGAAGCCAACTGCAGGTTGATCAGCAGGTCCAGCCGCCGGTCAATCTGGAACCACAGGGCCGTCTTCTTGGCCGAAATGGCCTTCTCGAAAATCGGCACATACTTCATCCGCAGTGACGAGAACTGCTGGTCAATGCCCGCAGCCTTCTTCATAAATTCATTCGCCTGCGCATCGGTCATGTTCTCGTAGCTCTCTGCGTATTGCTTGATCAGGGCCACGCGCTGGTCACCGATCTTGGCTACTTCCGCCGAGTACTGGTCATAGATCGGCCAGAACTTGGTGGCTTCGTCGGCAGTCAGGTTCATATTGGCCGCGACCAGCTGCTTCTTCTGCGAGCGAACGTCTTCCCGCAGCAACTGGATGTCCTGGTCCACGTTGGCTTTGGGCTGCGCGCTCGCGCCGGGGACGCTCTGCGCCGCCTGGGCAAACATCGGAACACTGGCAAGCACCATCGCGCCGGCCACAATGAGTACTGCTACTGCGCTCTTCTTCTGCATTCTTTCTCCTTGAGTTTTTCGGATTGACAATTTCTTATTTGGAATTTTTGGTTCAACCTTGGTTCGGGCCGGGGATCCGCCGATGCGTTGGTGGCAGGGGAACCCTCGCAACTATGACGCCCGCGTCTTGGTGCGGGCTGCCGCCCGAATTCAGGACTTATGGCTTTCTTTCAGAACCATTATAGCGAAATGGCATTGCTTCCCCTTCTTATCGCCCACTCGCGGTCTGTTTACTGACGACTGACCGCTGGCAACTGTTTCTCACTGCGGCTGTGTCTGATCGGGAGGAAATTGCGTCTGCGGCGTATTTTGGGGGCTCTGAAGCTGATTCTGCTGCCCAAAGCCGCTGGAGGGTTGCGCCATTCCGCTCTGGTTGGCTTGGTTCAACTGCCCGGCGGGCGTGCCGAACTGGCCGCCACCCGTCATCGTTTGGCCGTTGTAGGGCCCCGTAGCAAATATTCTGGCGGTCCATCATCGGACTGTAAATGAACTGCCACTCGTCATAAGTCTGCTTCTTGTTGAATATTCGGATGGTGGGCTCTTTGCTCTTGCTGGCCACACCCACAATCGCTCCACCGCCGAACGTCTGCCCCCCGACGCCGCTGTTGCCGAAGATGGTGTTGTTATTGCCGGTCTGTCCCGTTGCGGTTTGAGTCTGTGATCCACCCACGCCGCCGGTCGGTGCCGATCCCGGCGCCGACCCCAGGCTGAATCCTGACTGCCCTGCTGCGCCACCCGAAGCAGCGCCCAACGCCGATACTCCTGCGCCGCCCGGGCCCAATGCGGATGTGGCTCCGCCCGGCTGCCCCCCGCTTTGTTGCGGCCCGCCAAGAAATCCGTTCTGTTGCTGTGGTGACAATTGCGCCCCAGTCAGGAGCCGTACTCGCCCCCAGGTCGCCGCCCGTCGCACTTCCCGTTCCGGCTGTCGCCGAGTTCAGCGAATTCGTACCTTGCAATCCGCCTTGCGCTCCCTGCTGCAGGCCCGCCGCGCCAAACCCCGTCACTCCTGCCAGTGCCTGGATGTCACCGGCGTGCAACAGCTTCCACTGTCCATCTTTGGTCAGAGGGTCCTTGTATCGCTTGCGCAGGAAACGTATCTGGTTCGTATTCTCCAGTTGCTCAAGGTTGGCGGGATAGCGCCCGAACTTCTTGTAGTACTTCTTGATTGCCCGCTCATATTCTGTGCCGCGATGGATCATTTCTTCTTCGCGATCGCGCTTGGCCTGTTGAATAAAAGCGGGCGCTACCGCCAGCGCCGTGATCACCATGATCGCCATCATGAACAGTACGGCCAGCAGCATGGCGCCGCGGTCACGGCGGAGCGGGCGATTCGATTCGATTGCAAGCCCCTCGACTGGAATGACCACGGATTGGGAGGCCCCTGGGCGGTTCCTCTCACTTGCGTGGGATGAGTGCGGGATGGATTCTGCCTGCCGCATACGACTCGTCGACCGCCCTACCCCGCCGTCAGCGGCAGCGTCTGGCGATTGTTGTTGAGCACGTCCTCGACCTCGATCGAGTTGGGTCCGATCTTCAAGATCTTGTATCGCCGGTCGATGATCTGGCCTTCCTTGGCAATGAAGATGTCGTCGCCTTTGGAAAGAAACACCTGTCTAGGCCCGCTCTTGTTGCCGCTGAAGCCGTAGAACTTCAGCGGAATCGGCGGAGGTGGCGCTGGAGGAGGAGGTCCTGTGTTGATCACTGTCCCTATCGGCTTCGGAATCTCCGCCGGCTCCGGCTGGTTCTGGAAGATGTCCCGTCCCGTGCCCTTGTAGCTCACGTCCTCACTCGACTTCAGCAGGTCAAGCCGCAATGTGGGATCGAGCGACTCTGCCAGTAATCTCGGCCCTGTCTTTCCCGCTGCCTTCTTCGCAGCAGGCGTTGCGGCCGCGGAAGTTGCGGCCACGGCGGCCGCTGTACTCGCGGTTTCCGCGTCCTGACTGGTAAACACCCAGTTATAGAGAGCAAACCCCGCCAATACCACCAGCACTGCGGCAATTGCCGGTCTTCGTCTTGTTCTCGGTGCCCAGCTTCACGAAGTCGCCCCGCTGCGGAAATATGTTTCCAACTTGATCTGCAGCCGTACGTTGCCCTGCTGCTCACCCAAGCGTCACCCCGTCAATCACGAAAAACAGCTTGTCGCGCTCCAGCGCATTGATGAACTTCACTTCCTGCAGGTAACTGCCCGACAGCGCCACTTCGATCTTGAGCTTGCGCAGTCCTTCCACCGGAGCGTCTTTGTCGTCATATTTTACGGCTGCGATCTGAACTCCGCTCGCTGCCGCCAATTTGCCCAACTGCTCCGACACCGTCGAGTACTCCGCCGGGAACCGCTCCTTGTCGAATTCCGCGATGTCCGTGGACGCCTGCTTCAGTTTGCCGTCCATGCCGCGCGCCGGAAGCACCTCATTGCGCTTCGCTGCCAGTTGCACCTTCAGCGCGCTCAGGTCACGCTGCCTCGCCTCGCGTGAGCGCCCGGCATGGCGACATCAGGTATCCAATGCAAGCCAGGACAAGCAGCAGCAACCCGACCACCACCGGCACCAGCGTCTTGCGGGATTCGCGTATGCTTGCCATCAGCGTCCGCCTCCCGTGCCACGAGCCGTCGACGTCAATCCGGCGGTTTTTTTGCTGACCGGCTTCTTCTCCGGTTTCTCCTCGGTTACCGCATCGCTGTCGTCGACGAATGGAAGATACACGGCGGCCACGTCAAACTGAATATTTCCGCCAGCCAGCCCCGTTGCGCCAACGCCGAGCGCGTTCTCGGCCTCCACTTGCGGCGACCGGAAGTGCGGTGACTTCTCCATGCGCCTCACCAGCTCCACCGCCTTGTCACGCGCGCCGGTGGCCACCACCACATGCAACACCAGTTGGTTGGCCCGGTTGAACTCCGGCTTCATCGACACTACATGGATATTCGGCGGCATCAGCCGCTCCATCTCCGTGAACACTTTGGTCCACGACAGGGCCTTGCGCGCAAACAGAGTGTTCAGAAACTGTGACTGGTCCGCTATGTCGCGGTTCTGGGGCAGGTTTAGCGTGGCCTGCGCCTGCGCTTTCTCCGCATCGAGGCTGGCAATCTCCTGCCGCGCCTCCGCAATCTGCCGGTCGATATCCCGCGTCTGCGACCGCTGATACAGGATGTAGCCCATCATCCCCACAGCCAGCAGCGTCAACCCAGCCACCAGCATCCCCATCCGCCGCGCGTACTCCCGCGCAGCTTCGTAGGGATTCGACGCGAGATTGATATTGATCCGCATCAGGCCAAAAGCGCCCCCGCCACGCCCGCCAGCGCCGGTCGGGCCAGGCTGTCCGCACCCACCCCCGCCACGCTGTTCGTTACCAACTCTTCCACCCGGATGTGGCTGCTCCCGAACGCCGCTTGCAGCGCTTGCGCCGACTGCACGCCGGTCACCAGCAACCGGTCCACCGAAGTTCCGTAGCGGTCCCCGAAATACACCAGGGAGGTATTCACGTCATCCACCAGAGACTCGCCCGTCACCGCCGTCCCGCCATTTTCCAGCGACCGGTACAGCAGCAACTCGCCTTGGTCCACAACGGCAAACGTCGTCGTCCCAGGCTCAACCTTGATCACCATGGTCGGGCGCGTTCCGTCCACCACTCCCAGCGCCGCAATCATCGACGGCAGCACCGCGCCGGGATTGTAGCCCGCCTCGCGCACCACCCCTTCGTATTCCTCCACCACGCTCTTCGGACTCACCGCCGCAACCACCCGCACGCCGTTCTCCGCCGTATATCGCTCGAACGAAACCGCCGACGTGTCCACGTCGAACGGCAGCGATTTCTTCAGCCGGAAGCGCACCACCGAATCCGCGTCCTCGGGTTTGTCCGGTAGCGTGTCGAAATCCAGCAGCAGAATACGCGTGCTGGCGTCAGGAATCACCAGTGTGATATCGCGCGAGCGCCCGGCCACCGCTGCCAGCGACTCCCGCACTGCCACCACCAGCGCCTCCCGTGCCGAAACGTTCGCCTGTTGCAGTCCGGGCGTCACCGTCCCCGCCGGCAGGTTCTGCGCTTGGACCGCCTCCAGCGACTGTGCGCCTTCGCCCGCGCGCGCCGCCACCACGCGCTCGGCCGTCACCTCGCACGCCACCCTCGGCCTCGAACTGTTGTTGCCCGACACTCTTACGTTTCGCCTTCTCGGTTTCAGACTACGCGTAGCAGAAAGGATTTTCGCTTTTCGCTAATTGCTAGTTGCTAATTGCTAATTGCTCGTTGCTACCTTGTCGTCTCAATAAACGTAACCTTATTAATCTCTTTCAGCGTCGTCAATCCACGCTTCACTCTATCAAGTGCCGACTCGCGAAGGAAATGCATCCCTTCCTCCCGCGCCGCCCGCCTGATTTCACTGCTCGGCCGCTTGGCCAGAATCATCTCGCGGACATTGTCGGTAAGTTCCAGCAACTCGTGAATCGCCGTGCGGCCACGGAATCCCGTCCCCGAGCACTCGATGCAGCCTTCGCCCTCGTAGAACGCGACCTTGCGCCATTCCTCAGGGTCCAGCCCGCTCAGCGCCAGTTCCTCATCCGAGTAATGCACTTCCTTCTTGCAGAACTCGCAGATCAACCGCACCAGCCGCTGCGCCAGGATGCAGTTCAGCGACGACACAAAGTTGTACGCCTCCACGCCAATATTCAGGAACCGGCCAATCACGTCCACCACATTATTGGCGTGGACGGTCGTAAACACCAGGTGCCCGGTCAGCGCTGCATTGATCGCGATCTGCGCCGTTTCCGAGTCGCGGATTTCGCCCACCATGATCTTGTCGGGATCGTGCCGCAAAATCGACCGCAGTCCGCGCGCAAACGTCAGCCCCTTCTTCTCGTTCACTGGGATCTGCGTGATGCCCACGATTTGGTATTCGACCGGGTCTTCGATAGTGACGAACTTTTCCTCGTCGCTCTTGACCTCGTTCAGCGCTGCGTACAGCGTGGTGGTCTTGCCCGAACCCGTCGGCCCGGTCACCAGCACCATGCCGTACGGCTCTTTGATATAGCGCCGGAACTTGTGCAGGTCTTCGTCGTTAAAGCCCACCACGTCGAGCGTCAGCTTGTGGAACTTCTCGCTCATCGACTCCTTGTCGAGCACGCGCAGCACCGCGTCTTCGCCATGGATCGACGGCATGATCGACACCCGGAAATCGATGGACCGCCCGTTGTAGCGCACCCGGAAGCGTCCGTCCTGGGGCACGCGCCGCTCGGAAATGTCCAGCTCGCTCATCACCTTAATGCGCGAGATGATGGTCGAATGGTGCTCTTTCGCAATCGGCGGCATCGCCTGCTGCAGCACGCCGTCGATGCGGTACTTGATCACCACCGAGTCATCGCGCGTCTCAATGTGGATGTCGCTGGCCCGCCGCTGCAGGGCGGTGAAGATCATCGTGTCCACCAGCTTGATGATCGGGCTGATGTCGCTCTCCGCCGTCAGCCTCTCGATGGAGATGGTCTCGTCCGCGTTCTCGTCTTCGCGGATCACGTCGAGCGCGAAGTTCTCGCCCGCCTCTTCCAGCACCCGCTGCGACTGCTCGGTCTTCTTCAGCACGTCGCTGATCTGGGTCAGCGTCGCCACCTTGGTAACGATGCGCCGTCCCAGGTTCAGGCTGATCTCGTCGATCATCATCAGCTGGCTGGGATCGGCAATCGCAATCACCAGCCGCCCGTCCTGCGTCTCCTGCAGCGGCACAAAGTTGTAGCGGAACATCAAATCCACTTTGATCTTGCGGAATAACTCATGCTGGATGTGGAAGTTCTTCAGGTCCACGAATTCGCAGCGATAGCGCCGCGCCAGGTCCTCCGCCTGCAACAACTCGTCGGCCACCGACAGGTTGCCATTGCCACCGTTCACGAAAATCGATTTCTTATCTGCCATCGTCACCTTCGGCGAGTGGATAGTGGTTAGAATTCCGGTTGCCAGCGTCCCGCCTGCACGGGGCAGAGAAGGTCGACTTCTTCATCGGGTGCCATTTCATCGCTATCCACTTTCCACTAATCACTATCCACTAATGGATCCCCCCTGCCCCCAAACTAAAGATCGGCAGGTACAGGGAAATCAGCACAAACGCCACCACCACGCCCATCACAATCAAGATGATCGGCTCAATCAGCGCCATCGCCGTGGCCAGCGCATTGGTCACATCTTCTTCGTAGAACTCGGCCACCGAGTTCAACATCGCCGGCAACGATCCGGTGGACTCGCCCACCTCGATCATCTCCACCGCCATGTCCGGTATCACTGTCGACGACTCCAGGCTCTTCGCCAGCGGCTGTCCTTCCCGGACTTTCCCGGCCGCCGCATCCACGCCATGCGTAATCAGTTTGCTCTGCATCGACTCGCCTGCCGTCTCCAGTGCCGGAACCAGCGGCAATCCGCCCGCCAGCAGGGTTGACAGCATGCGCGAAAAGATCGCCACCTGGTACTTCAGCCAGATACCGCCTAGCAGCGGCACCTTCAGCTTGATGCGGTCCACCTGCATCGCGCCCGCATCGCTCTTCATCCATCGCCAGGTCAGGAATCCGACAATCAGCAGCACCCCTGCCACGTACGGCGCATAATGCTGCGCATTCGTTCCAATCGACAGCATCACCATGGTCAGAGGCGGCAGTTCCACACCCAGCTGGTTATATAGGTTGGCAAATTGTGGCACCACGAACGTGATCAGGAACGTCAGCATCACCGTCAGCATCACCACCAGCAGCACCGGATACACCAGCGATGACACCAGCTTTTTGCGAAAGGTCAGCGCCAGCCGCTGAAACGCGATGTAGCGCGCCATCACCTCTTCCAGATTGCCCGATTTCTCCCCCGCCAGGATTGTGGTGGTATAAACCTTGGGAAACACTCTTTGTTCCGCGAACGACTCAGACAGCAATTCGCCGCTTCGCACCCGGTCACGCACGTTATGCAGCACCGTGCGAAAAAACGGATTGCGCTGCCGCTTCATCAGCAGCTCCAGCGACTGGATAATGGGCAGCCCCGCGTGAATCAGCGTCACAAACTGCTGATTGAAAATGACAAACTGGTCTTGCTTGATTTTCCGGCGTTGCGGCAGCCGAATATCCGAGGCGAACAGACCCTTCGGTTTGACCCAATAGACCAGGAACCCCTGCTGCGCAAACCGCTCGCGGACCTCTCCTTCCGAGTTCCCCAGCTCCACTTGCTCCATGATATGGCCGCGCTCGTCGGCCATCCGGATCATGTACTCGGCCATTACTCAGGTTCCCTCGGGCCCGACAAAAGCGGCACTCGCACAACGTAGTCTAACATTCAGCCCTGCTTCGATTTAGCCCTGCGGCGCGCGCCGTCGTACCCTCTGCCCTACGAAGCTAGGCGCTTATTGCTTATTGTTATTGCTTATCGCCATCCACTTACCACTCTCCACTAGTTCGTCAACTCTGCTGCCTGCACCACCTCAACACCCGGCGGGGGAACGAACTTAAACCGCTGGTCACTGACTTGGACGTTCTCCTTCTGCTGAAGAAAGCGGAACTCCGTCACCGACCCGTCCATCTCCTCCACTACGATGCGCGTTATCAGCCCCTCCGGCGTGACCTCCAGCTGCGTCTGCGACACCCTCTCCTGCATCCCTTTGGGCACGCCGCGCAGCACAATGTCGCCGGCATTCACCGGCTTGGCGTCGGTGGCAATCGTCAGCCCGACGAACTCCTTCTCCAGCTTGGCCTTGCCCAGCAAATACCGCAGTGGGGACCGCAAATCCTCAATGTCTTTCACCGGAGCCCGCCTCGCCTGCCGCTCCCCCGGCACATAAAACCACGCTGTCTTGCCGTCCGTCACAAACATCTTAGGACGTGGTTCGGTATAGTCCCACCGCATCCGCCCCGGCTTCTTCAGCTCCAGCGTCCCGCTCTCCATACGCTTGATGCCCGCTCCCGTATAAGTCTCGGCAAACTGCGCCTGCAGCGTCTGGATATGGTTGTAGCGCTGGTCCACCTTCCCGGCGATGGCGCGCACGTCGCTTTGCGCAAACAGACTCGGCGCTCCCGGCAAAGTGAGAATCAGCAGCGAAAAGAACAGGGCGAAAGTCACGCTTCGAAACATGCTCTGTCGATTCTATTGGAACCGTGAGCGCCGGTCTTGATTTCCAGCCCTGCCAGCCGGGCGAGGGATCATGCACGTTACAGGAACATTACGAATTTCGGTGTATAATCCCGTCTTCGACCTCCATCAGCAAGGAACTCTGTCAAAGTAAGGAACTGTCATGCCCACTTCCACGAAACCAGCACCCAGCAAACAAGTCCAAATCAAGGACAAAGCCAAGCTCCTAACCCCGCCCCGCCAGGCAGTTACCGAGAGTTGGGTTGGCCGCGTCCCCCAACTCAAGCCGGCTCAGTATGCCGACGGCATGCCCATCCATTCGCCCGAATACGTCTGCTGCAAGCTCATCCTGCGCCCCAACAAGTTCCACTCGCGCGAGAGCTTCTTTGACTTCGGCAAGGTCTTCAAGGAGCCCGCCAAACAGCACGGCGTCAAGTACACCACTGAAGGCTTCATCGAACAGCCGGTCAAGATTCGCGAAGTGCTGTTCATTGACACCGACGACTTCCGCCTCTACAACAACGCCTTCATCCTGCGCCGCCGCATTCCTTACAAAGATGGATTCCCCATCGGCGAGCCCGAAATAGTCTTCAAGTACAGGAGTGGGGAACTGCAGACCGCGGCTGAGACCGACGTTCGGCCCAACATCCTTGGCGATCACCGCGTCAAGTTCAAGGTCCAGGCCCTGCCCTTGAAGGAGAAGCTGGGCGGCATCCGCCTGCTCTACTCCCACAACGTCCAGTTCACCCGCGGCGCCATCGGCCTTGGCCGCGAAAATATCAACGACATGGATGCTTTGGTCGATCATGCTCCCCGTGCTGAAGAAAGTCAAAGCGACCCGAAAAGAACAGATCCATCTCGTCAGCAACACTATCGTCGAGGAGGTCCTTCAGGACATCGGCATGCTTGATTTCGGCGATGGCCTCACCTGCAAGGCCAACGTGGCCATCTGGCGTACCCGTGGCGAGCACCGCCCGCTCATCGGCGAGTTCGCCTACCAGTTCCGCTTCCAGGACCGCAACAAACTCAGCAAAGATGCCCTGCGCCGCACGGAAGCGTTCTTCATCGGGCTGCAGTTCGCCGCCGAAGACTACATCAACCTCGGCGCCACCAAAACAGCGACTGTGTATCGCTTGCTGGGCAACGCACCCAAATCGCACGAATAGTCGCGCAACCGACATTTCCGCCACGGCCGGGTCGCTTGTACAGCGTCTCGGCCTTTCTTATTAAGTGAACCAGATTGCGGCCGCAAGCGCGGCCATTGCGTGTTTGATATTCATCTACATGAACTCTGCCATATGACTGCTGGTGGTGGTACGCGTGGTTCGACTATCCCGAGTCTGGCCCAGATTCATACACCGGTCCAGATCCGAATGCGCGCGGATCCTCGGGGCGCTAACACCGCCAAGGCTGCTCCAGATGAAAAGCCGTTCCACTATGTCGCAATCGGACGGAACGGGTGTAGTATGTTACAACTCTTCCGGCCAAGTGAAATTCGTACGTGGAGTTAATCCGCGATGGCATCCAGGCCAGCAACTTCGAACGGGCAGGACATGCTCTCCAATCTCGTCCATTATTTCGGGGACCAGGTTGTATTTCTTCACGACAGGATCGGCTACATTGATCAGTTCTTGTCGCCTGATGACGTCTCGTTCATAACGCGTGAACTTCAATTCGCATACTGGCGGCCGAGTCCAACTTATCAGGCGATGCCCGACGGCACAGCGCGGGATGTAGTCAACAGTTTTCGCACCAGCGAATCCGCGTACTACCATTGGTTCACTCCGAAGCTCCTGGACTACCTGGCCCTGCTCGACCAGCGAGTCAGTACCGTATTTGGGTTTGACCGCGAGTGTCTGGAGCCGTGGCAGGCGACCCGTTACAAACCCGGAGGCTCCTTTGAATTTCACCGTGACTCCGGATACTGGAGCGATCATCCTGCCGGTGACCGGATCACAACCTTCCTGCTGCACCTGGTGGCGGCGGAGGTGGGCGGCGCGACCTCGTTTCGAGCCTTGGGCTTCGACGTTCCTCCTGCTCCCGGGCGCCTCGTTTTTTGGCTGAACCTCCACGATGACACCGGGCAGGCTGACCACCGCATGATTCACTCCGGGGCCCCGGTGGAGAAAGGAATCAAACTGACGTTGGCCAGTTGGCAGCGCCAGCGCCCATTTCCTCGGGACCTCGCAAATCGCGTGGGGTTGACGAGTCAGACGCTTTCAGAAGGAGAGGCAAATCATGCAGACGAAGCGTGAGAAAGAATTAATTAAGAAAATTTCATCACAATACGGACAGGTCATCGATCTGCGGAAGACCCCCGGCGTGTTGGTCGAGATTCTGCGCGAATACGGACCGAGTATCGGCCACGTGCTCGATGGTGAGGGCGGAGCTGGAGGTGCCCCCCCTACACCGCCTTCGTCTATCGCGATCGCGGGTCCGGGGAGCGGCAGCGTCCTGCTGGAAGACCTGATGCGGGTCATTCTCGACCTTCGCCAGGAGGTCGCCAAGCTTTCCGCGAAGGTTTCCGCTGGGCGCTAGTCGGGCCGGCTCGCGCCAGCCGTCCGCCGCACCTCCCGGTTCGCCGAGCCCTGTCCCTGTTCATAACGTTCAGCAGACGTTCGCTCAATGCGGCGTCGCTGAGATCGGCGAGTTCTTCACTGAGGCCGAGTTCGATACCTTGCGTCAGCACGTGGACAACAAGGTCCGCCACCGCCTGTTTCGCTCGCAGCACGGCGACACGCAGGTCGAGGGCGCCCCGTGCGAGTACGCGGACCCGGTCGCCGAGCAGCTGATGCGCGCGAAAATGCCGTACTTGGGAGACTTGCTTCATCTCGATTTAATCCCCACCTACAGCTATCTCCGTTTGTACCGGCCGGGCGATCGCGTAGCTGCCCATCGCGATCGTCCTGCATGCGAAATAACAGTTGCGGCATCACTCGCTTCTGATCCCCAGTGGCCTCTCCACATCCTCATTGGTGGACAAGCCCTCGACTGCTGCCCTCCGCCGCGTGGCGCCGTCACCTTCAGAGGTCATGAACTTCTGCATTGGCGCGACACGCTGTCCGCGGGCGACCCCGTTGCGCACGTTCTGTTCCACTACGTGCAGCGCCACGGGCCGCACAGCTCCTGGGCCTATGACCGCCGGCCCAGCGAAATCAGAGTCCGGTCAAAAAAATCGCCATGCTAGTGACTTTCGAGGGTCTGGATTGTGTGGGCAAGTCTTCCCTCATTCATGAGGTGGCGGCCGGGCTGCGATCCGCGCTACATGAGCATGTGGTGCACCTGCCGGACGTTTCCAAATCTCCAACCGGTCGCCGGCTCACCGAGGTTTACGACGCGGACGAGCTATTTGGGCCGTCCGGCGCCGACTCTATCGTAATATCGCGCTGCCTCGCCGCCGCTGCCGATCTGTTCTACTTCGATGGCGCGCTGATTGCTCCCATGGTCGCCGCCGGCGGGATCGTGCTGAAAGAGCGTCACCTTGACACCCTGATCGCACACGAGCTGCCCGTCCTCACCAGGCGATTCGCCTGGTCGGAGCAGAAGGCCTGCGAGTGGCTCTCCTCGGTGTTCGAGCCACTACAAGTCCGGCCGAATTTGACCATTCTGGTTGAAACGCCTCACGACCATCAAGACCGGCGTCTCCGCGAGCGACTTCAGAGGGCTGGGCGCGAGCTCCAACCGGCGGACGCCGAAACCAATCAAGAAGTGTTTCGAATTCGTGGGGAGTGTTATGAGTCGCTGCGATTGAAAGACGAACATCGCTGGGTGTCGATCGTCAACCCAGACGGTGATCTCCCTCAAGCGACCGACCGGGTGATTGCTGCGATACTCGACCGGCGCGCGCACTGTACCTCGCAGTGAATCCGTAGATGGCAGTGTAGTCGCATGGTAAGGTGGCCCCCTTTTGCCTTTCTCTCTAAATTGTGGTGTCCCCGCTCACCGCCCCGCGTTCCGCCCGTCTTTCCCCTTTAGCCGCGTCTTCCACTCCGCAATCGTCGGATCCAGGACCCTGCGCGGCACCACCGTCGACAGCACCACCGACGTCGTCGTCATCCCAAACGGCGTCAACTTGTTGATCAACTGCTCCAGGTGTTCCACCGACGCCACGCACACTTTCATGATGAACGAGTCATTCCCCGTTCCCCGGTAGCACTCCACTACCTCCGGCAGCGACTGCAGAAGGATCGCCAGCCGCGGCAGGATGTCTCCCACAACGCTCATGCGGATCATCGCCGTCACCGGCAGTCCTACCGCCGCCGGATCCAGCACCGCATGAAATCCACGAATCACCCCGCGCTCCCGCAACTTCTGTATGCGCTCGGCCACCGCCGGCGCCGAGAGCGAGGTCTTTCGCGCCAATTCAGCCGTCGATACCCGCGCATCGGCCTGCAAAGCCGTCACGATCTTCCAGTCAGTCTTGTCCAGCGGCTTGTTTTTCTTCATGGGGCCTTCGATTCGAATGCATTAGCGAGTTATATCCGTTAATTATAAGACATTACGCCACAACTTACTTCGTTTATAAATGGTTCCTCGCTCCCCGCCCCGCTACGCTAAAGATGTCAGTTCATACCAATCAGGAGCACTACTAATGTCCCTCAAACAAAGAAGCTGGGCCGAGCCCTTCAAGATCAAGATGGTCGAAGCCGTAAAGATCACCAGCCGCGAGGAGCGCGAACGCGCCCTCGAAGACGCCGGCTACAACACCTTCCTGCTCCGGTCCGACGACGTTTACATCGACCTCCTCACCGACTCCGGCACCTCCGCCATGAGCGACAAGCAGTGGGCCGCCATGATGGTCGGCGACGAAGCCTACGCCGGCAGCCGCAGCTTCTACCGCCTCGAGCGCATCGTCCAGCAATACTACGGATACAAGTTCGTCGTCCCCACCCATCAGGGACGTGGCGCTGAAAACCTCATCTCCAAAGTTCTCATCAAACCCGGCGACATCGTCCCCGGCAACATGTACTTCACCACCACCCGTCTGCACCAGGAACTCGCCGGCGGCACCTTCGTTGACATCATCATCGACGAGGCCCACGACTCGCACAGCCTTCACCCGTTCAAGGGCGATGTCGACCTGCAGAAGCTTGAAGCGGTCATCCAGAAGTACGGCGCAGAAAAGATTCCCTACGTCAGCGTGGCCGCCACCGTGAACATGGCTGGTGGACAGCCCATCTCGCTCGGCAACTTGAAAGCAGTTCGCGCACTGTGCTCGAAGCACGGCATCCGCATCATTCTCGACGCCGCCCGCGCCGTCGAAAACGCCTACTTCATCCAGCAGCGCGAACCCGGCTACCAGGATTGGTCCGTCGCTTCGATTCTCCGTGAGATGTGCGACCAGACCGACGGCTGCACCATGAGCGCCAAGAAAGACCCGCTGGTCAACATCGGCGGATTCCTCGCCGTCAACGAACAGAGCGTTTACGATGATGCCAGCAATCTGGCTGTCGTGTACGAAGGACTGCACACCTACGGCGGCATGGCCGGACGCGACATGGAAGCCCTCGCCAGCGGCATCGAAGAGGCCGTGCAGGACGACCACATCCGCGCCCGCATCGGCCAGATCCTCTACCTCGGCAAGAAGCTGATGGACGCCGGCGTGCCCATCGTACAGCCCATCGGCGGACACGGCATCTTCCTCGACGCCAAGGCCTTCCTCCCTCACATCCCGCAGACGTCATATCCCGCGCAGGCCCTCGCCGCGGCGATTTATTTGGATTCCGGAGTGCGCTCGATGGAGCGCGGCATCGTCTCCGCCGGACGCAACAAGGAGACCGGCGAAGACAACAAGCCCAAGCTCGAGCTGGTCCGCCTGACCATTCCGCGTCGCGTTTACACCCAGGCCCACATGGATGTCGTCGCCGAATCGGTCATCGAGGTCTATGCCAACCGCGACAAAGTGCACGGGCTCAAGATGGTGTACGAGCCCAAGTACCTGCGCTTCTTCCAGGCCCGTTTTGAGCCCGTTGGCGCGCGCCTCGTGGACCTCGAAGAGGAGTTCTCCGAGCTCGAAGCCGCCATTTCCTGCTGACACCTTGCGTGGCCTGCACAAAAGCCGGAGAATTCACTCCGGCTTTTCTATTACTACGAATGCCTAGCATGACGCCACCAGACAAACCGCGCAGCGGCGGAATTGTTTTCGCCATAGACTTCGCGATCTTCTGCACTGGTTTGAATCCGGGCCGGCATGAGCTGGCGGCACGTCCCATGGCCGCGTTCCAAACGAAAAAAGCCCCGGCAATTTCCGGGGCTCGGTTGCTTCAACACTTGCGCTGTGGGACTGCCTATAGGAGTTTGCGGCGCAGAATGCCGAACAAGCCCACAACGCCCGTTCCCAGAAGCGCCATCGTCCCCGGCTCGGGAATCGGCGCAAACGAAACTCCCTTGAAGTTCGAATCCGCCGGAGCAGTCGCCAGAATCGAGAACGACTCGCCCGTCACCTGACTTGCCAGCATCGCCGACAAGTTGTCGGTGATCCCGAACAGGTACGTCTGGTCCAGATCGCCGATCGTGTAGTTGGTGGCATACAACTCAACCTCGCCGCCCACGACTTTTCCCGCCAAGCCGAGAAGTCCCGTTGTACCCGCCGTGTTGTTCGGGTTAGCGTTGGGATTCTCCACCAGGTTCAGCCCCGCCGACAACGTGTAGTCGAGCACCCAGCTACCTGAAATCAGCGACCACTTCTGCAAGCCGCCATCCCCGATCGCGCTGTTGGCCGAGTCCTGTTTGCCGTAACCGCTGTCCGTTACGTACAACGTCGTCGCATTGGCAAAGAAATACTGCTCCGGACTCAGGTTGATTTGCTTTCCCGCATTCAGTCCATTCCCGTTGCCATTCGCTCCCGTCGTCATCGTGTACTTGCCTGTGGTTGTTCCCGTGCCCGTCAACTGCGTCGGAGCGCCAACCGTGGTCGTCGGAAAGCCCGTACCCAGCTTTCCGATATACGAGCGGTTCGTGCTTCCCTTTTTGCTGTCCGTCGAAACATACAGTTGCCCGTTGTAACCCGTTACCACCCGCGTGTCCTGGTTGTAACCACTCCCCGCATCGCCCGCGGTGATCGACACGCTTGCCGCATTAGCACCGAGGTTGGCCAGAAACACTCCGCCCGTCGCATCCGGGTAGTTGCCCTGTCCCGAAACATAAATCTTGCTTCCCGTCAGCGTGTAAGCGCTACGCGGATTGTTCTGGTCGAATACCCCGTACAGCGCCGTCGTCGAGTTCACCGTTCCGTTGTAGTCGATCAGCGCCACCACCCGCGTCACCGGGGTGTAGCCTTGTCCCTGCAAGCTGCCCGACTGCGCCAGCGCTGTATTGGCCGGGTTCGGACCATACGCTCCCGGGTTCGCGTTGAAGGTATTGGCGTTGATGCCGTACCCCATAATCGTCAGGTACCGGCTATCTCCCGAAAGCTGCAGGATCGCTTCCGACGACGATCCATACTCGCCTGACACCGCAAAATTCGCTCCAGAATTGCTTTGCGGCAACTCCAGCGAGCTGACGAACGAGGCCGACGTCGTTCCAGTCGGATGGAATTGGTACAGCGTTAGTGGCGCCGCCTGGTTGTCCAGGTAATTCCCCGTGCCCGAGCCATTTCCCTCGACCGAAACCACCAGGTTCCCTGCGGCATAATTCGTACCCGCGAAAGCCCACGTGGCCGCTAGAAAAGTTAGTGTCAAAACCATCAGCAGATGGCCGCTTGTACGACGACGCACCAAATTCATGTCACACCTCAAACAAGATTTCAACTGCGCCCGAAGTCTAGCAATGGTGCATTACAGGATGATGACAGCGCGACGTCAACCGGTCCGACCCGAGAAAAGCATCTTCCGCCGCATCGGGTTGCGCCTAGAAAGAACGCCACGATATTTCTGACTCAGGGTATAATTCACGCCACGTATGCCACTGGCCGCGGGCACTCGGCTGGATTCCTTCGAAATCGTCGCTCCTCTCGGCGAGGGTGGAATGGGCGAGGTCTATCGCGCCCGCGACACCACTCTAAAGCGCGACGTCGCCATCAAAGTACTTCCTGAGTACTGGTCCCGCGATCCCGAACGCCTCCGCCGCTTCGAGCAGGAAGCCCAGGCCACTGCCGCCCTCAATCATCCCAGCATCATTTCGATCTTTCATGTCGGCCAATGCAATGGTTCGCCCTACATCGTCACTGAGTTGCTGCAGGGTGAGACCCTCCGCGATCGCCTTCGCAGAGGTCCGATGCGGCTGCGGGAAGTGCTGGACAACGCCATGGCAATCGCCCGTGGACTCGCCGCTGCGCACGATGCCGGAATCATCCACCGCGATCTCAAGCCGGAAAACATCTGGGTTACGAAAGATGGGCGGATCAAAATTCTCGACTTTGGACTAGCCAAGCTCAATCCCGCTAAAGTAGAAAGTAGAGATGGGGATACAGTCAGTCTCCATACCCAATCCCATCCTGGACACGTAGTTGGCACAGTCGGCTACATGTCGCCCGAGCAGGTGCGTGGTCATACCGCCGACGGGCGCAGCGACATCTTTGCTGTCGGCGTGATCCTATACGAGATGCTGACCGGGAAACCACCTTTCCGCAAGCCGACATCGGCGGAAACCATGACCGCGATCTTGAACGAAGACCCGCCAGCAGTATCGCAAATAGCGCTCAACATTCCACCGGGGTTGCAAAGGTTGCTGAACCGCTGCCTGGCAAAGAGTCCGGAGCGGCGCTTCCAGCACGCGTCCGATCTGGCGTTTGCGCTGGAAGCGCTCTCCGACTCGAGCAGCGTGGCTGTCCCTGCCTTCAGCCAAACAAAATCAGGCCGCCGATGGATCTGGCTCACAGCAGGAGGTGTCGCTGTCGCAATCGCCGCAGCCCTCGTTGTGTGGCGGATGCAACCACCGGCCCTCCCCGCCGTGGAAGCCGTCACCCAACTTACGGATGACGGCGAGCCGAAGTGGATCCTTGACAATCTGCTGACCGACGGTTCGCGAATCTACTTCAACGAAGGCACTCGCTGGGGAATGAAAATTGCACAGGTCGCGGTTTCCGGTGGATCCACAGCCATCATTCCCTCCAGGTTTGCGATTCCTCAAGTCGTAGGACTGAACCCCGATGGATCCTCGCTGCTGGCATTGGTCGGACAGGCAGGTGGCCCCGCAGTTCCTTTATGGACGATACCGTTGCCCACAGGAGAACCACGCCGGCTTGGCACCCTCGAAGCTGAGGATGCAGGGTTTGCGACGGATGGCCGCATTCTGTTCTGTCGGGCGAGCGACCTCTACATCGCCGAGAACGATGGCTCGAATCCTCGCAAACTGCTCACCGCAGAGGGACAGATCGCCGAGCCGAGCATGTCTCCAGATGGAAAGCATCTGGCTTTTACGGTTAATGTGCTGTCGTCTAGCTTCATTGCGGTATCCAATGCAGACGGTTCCGGCCTGCGCAAAGTCGTGAACAGCAGACAAGGAAGCCGCGTCTGTTGCGCCCGATGGACCACGGACGGCCGGTACATTGTCTTTCAGGATCGCAATGGAGGCCGGCCGGACCTTTGGATAGCACAGTGGCAAACCGGGTTCTTTCAACCCGTTCTCCCGCCGGTTCAACTCACTAACGGGCCGTTGTCCTACGAGGGGCCGATTCCGGGCCGGGATGAAAAACAAGTCTTTGCTGTTGGCACCAAGCGGCGCGGCGAAGTGGTCCGTTATGACGTGAATTCGAAGCAGTTCGTTCCATTTCTCTCCGGCATCTCGGCCTTCAATCCCACGTTCTCCCATGATGGGAAGTGGGTCGCCTACACTTCTTACCCCGACCATTCGCTCTGGCGCAGTCGTAGTGACGGAACCGAGCGGTTGCAGCTCACCTATCCTCCCGAGCAGGCAGCGTACCCATTCATCTCGCCGGATGGAAAGCGGGTCAGCTATCAGAGGGTCGGAGACCGCGGGACCTATATCATCAACATGGACGGCGGCTCGCCGCAGAGCATTCGAGCAACGAAACACCTGGGGTGCAACTTGGTCTCCGGACGGAAACATGCTGGTCTTCGGCGAGTGGATTGGGCCCCCGCACTCCCGGTTCCAGTTCTTCGATCTCCGAACGGGACAGAGTTCCGTTGTTCCTGGATCGCAAGACCTCATCTGCGCGCAATGGGTTGCGGAGAACATGCTAGTCGCCGTCTCCAGCGACCGTACCAAAATGCTAGTTCTTGACGTCAAAACGCATAAATGGTCCGAGTTGGTTTCGCTTCCGAAGCCTGACACCCTCGTCAACTGGGCCCACTCGCCGGATTACCAGTATGTGTACTACACCACCGGAGGTCCGGAACCGCAGGTGTTCCGTGTCCGCCTGGCCGATCATAAGGTGGAGTTCATCACCAGCTTGAAGGACCTGCCCCGTGCGACAGGCACGGACTGGAATACGCAAATCAGCGTCGCACCTGACGGATCGGCGGTCTTCACCCGCGACATTGGCACCCAGGAGATCTACGCGCTCACGTTGAGATGGCCCTAAGCTGCTCGGCGACTCATGGGCCACGCTTGCCCTGAGATTTACTGAATTACCGGGCTGGTCGCGTCCGCCGGGCCGCTGGCGTTGTAGTGCACCTCGCCCGATTCATCTGAGTAGAAGCGCCGCTGCCCCGTCGTGCCCACCTGGTCCGGCACCGCCGTAATCGTGTACGACCGTATCGCGCCATTCACCTTCTCGCCCGGAGTGTAGGTAAAGCTGTAGCCGCTCTTGCGTCCGCTGGCCAGGTTGGTGTCGATGGTCTGCTCCCCGCCGCTCTGCGCCGTCCCGCCCAACATGACCAGATCAGCCGTGAACCCCAGTTCGGGATGGCTGCTCGAATAAATCATTTCGGCAGCGCTAATCGCCTTGATGCTCGCAATCGCCGACGCCTCGTGCGCCGGTATCTGCGACTTCGTGATCTTCGGGATGGTGAACGCCGCGATGATCAGGATGATCGTCACCACGATCAGCAACTCGATCAGGGTAAAGCCGCGATCGCGATTACGTTTCGACATGTCTAGGAACCTCATTCCGATTCTAGCGGAGGCACACTACAAGATAGACGTTAGAAGGCCGTTCCCGTCTCCGCACTCAAACAGGAAATTATTGAGCAGCACCGCATTAATGTCAAAACGCGATGTCGGATTGGTGCCTTTGCTGACTACTGACAACCGGCCACTGGCAACTGTACTTCAGCACTCCAGCATCTCGCGCGTCACCTTCAGCCCGTTCAAATTCCCCAGCACCGTCACCGCAATCGCTTCCTGCTGGAACATCTCATTGGCGGCCTGCACCACGCTTTCGACTGTCACTTCCTGCACCCGTGCGATGATCTCGTCCATCCCCATGAAGTGGTCGTGATACATCTCCTGCCGCGCTAGGTTCGACATCCGCGCCATCGACGACTCCAGGCTCAGCATCAGGCTGCCCTTCAACTGGTCCTTCGCCCGCTTGACCTCTTCCTCGGGAAGCCCGCCAGCCTTGATCGCGCGAAACTCCCGCATCACCGACTGCACCACCTTGGGTGCCGACTGCAACGACGTTCCCGCATACACCGCCAGGCATCCCGTATCTTTATAGGGGTTCAGCTCCGAAAAGATCGAGTACACCAGCCCCTGCTTCTCCCGCACGTTCTGGAACAGCCGCGAACTCATGCCTCCGCCCAGCAGCGTGTTCAACACGTAGCCCACAAACCGCCGCTCGTCGTTGATCCGGTACGACGGCACGCCAATGCAGATCTGCACCTGCTCCAGCGCCTTCTTGTTGCGCAGGATGATCCGCGAATTGATCTTGGGCGCCTTATCCTGCCAGTCCGTTGCTTCCTCGCGGCAGCGGCTCAAACTCCTTGCTCAGCAACCCCACCAGGGCTTCGTGCTCCACATGCCCGGCCGCCGAAATCACCATGTTCTCGGGCACGAACTTCTTGCGGTAGTATTCCAACGTCTTGCCTGGTCAAACTTTCGTACCGTCTCCTTGGTCCCCAGGATCGGCCTCCCCAGCGGGTGGTCTTTATAGAAGTTCTGCGTGAAGATCTCGTGGACGAGGCTGTCCGGATTGTCCTCGTCCATCTTGATCTCTTCCACGATCACGCCCCGCTCCCGCACCATCTCTGTTTCGTCGAAAACCGGGATGCAGCACCATATCGCTCAGTACGTCCACCGCGATCGGCAGGTGCTCGTCCAGCACCATGATGTTGAAGCACACCGTCTCCTTGCCCGTGAAGGCGTCCATGTTGCCGCCAATCGAGTCCACTTCCCGCGCGATGTCCTCGGCCGATGCGCCTCGTGGTGCCCTTAAACACCATGTGCTCGACAAAATGCGAGATGCCGTTCGTCTCCGGCTCCTCGTTCCGCGAGCCTGCCTTCAGCCACACCCCCATCGACACCGAGCGGATGTGGTCCATCTGCTCCGTCAGGATGGTTAGCCCATTGGGCAAAACCTCCCGGTGGATTGTCCGGTCGGACTGCAAGCACCAATCGCTTCTGCTGCCATGAGTACCTATTTCTATGTTCGAATCATTTCCCCGCGCTGCCAATCCAACTCTCGCGTCCCTAGCCTGGGATAAAATGAACGCGCTTGGTGCACGGGCTCCCGATTGCGAACTCGGGAAGACGGGTTGCCACCGTTTCTAGGATATTGGATGCATGGCCGAACCGCAACAATCCGAACTATTAAGCCTTTCAAATGCAACAACTTGCGACATCGTTGAAGGTCTCGCCCAAGCCCCCTACCGCCTCCGGCAGCTCTTAGACGGCCTTTACCGCCAAAGGTGGTCGGGCCTCGACCAGTTCTCCACCCTGCCGCTCTCCCTCCGTGAGCAGCTCGCTAGCGAACTCGGCTACTCGGTCGGCCTCCCGGCCATCGAACAGAAGTTCACCTCCTCCGACGGCACCGTCCGCTACCTCTTTCAGTTCACCGACGGCCAGATCGTCGAGACCGTCTGGATGCCCGAAGGCGACGGCGGCGAAGCCGGCGACGGCTCCGACTCCGGCGACGAAGAACTATGCCGAAATACTGTCAGAGTGTGTCATCCGAGCGGCGCGAAGTACGGACTGCCTCCTGTCATCCGAGCGAAGCTTGAGCGCGCACCCGACCTGCAGTCGAGGGACTGCTTTTCCTCGAAACTCGAAACTTGAAACTCGAACTCTCTCCCGACGCGCGCCACCATCTGCATCTCCAGCCAAGTCGGCTGCGCCGTCGACTGCAAATTCTGCATGACCGCCCTTCTCGGCCTCAACGCAACCTCACCGCCGGAGAAATCGCCGGCCAGGTCCTCGCCGTCCTCAACGATCAGCACGTCGACCTCGACCGCGACCGCATCAATCTCGTCTTCATGGGACAGGGCGAGCCCTTCCTCAACTACGACAACTTCATGGCGGCCGTCCGCCGCCTCGTCACCGACGCCGGAATCCCCGCCTCGCGCATGACCGTCTCCACCTCCGGCATCGTCCCCCGCATCGCCGACTTCGGCGCCGAAGAAATCCGCCCCAAGCTCGCCGTCTCCCTCAACGCGTCCAACGAAGCCCTCCGCACCGAAGTCATGCCCATCACCCGCAAGTGGACCATCGAGAAGCTCCTCGCCGCCCTGCGCGACTTCCCTCTCCGCAACCGCGAGCGCCTCACCTTCGAATACGTCCTGCTCGGCGGCCTCAACGACTCGCCCTCCCACGCCCGCGAGCTCGTCGAACTCATCCGCGGACTGCGCGCCAAGGTCAACCTCATCGCCCTCAACCCCGGCCCCGAAATTCCCTTCTCCATGCCCGACGCCGATCGCGTCGCAAGCCTTCCAGTCCGATCCTCACCGACCGCCGGAATCCCCGCCTTCCTCCGCCGTCCTCGCGGACGCGACATCTACGCCGCCTGCGGCCAGCTCAAGCACACCACCGAACTGGTTCGGCTGACCGTCTGAACCATCCCAATGTGGGACATTTCCAGGCCGAAATCTGCAAGATTTTGCACATATACCTCAGACTAATCGACCATTGAACTGTAACGTACATGAAAACAAGTCCATTAGACAGAAGCTCGTTCTGGAGATAGAATTGCTACTATTTATGCTGGGCATCGCCATCTGCGTCACTCGCTCGTCTTCGGCGACCGCTTCAACTTTTGGGAGGAAATTCGAATGAATTTTGAAGTACGCTCTTCTCGCCGCTTTGCTTTTCGCATTGGCGACGCTTCGCCTCAGCTACCGACTGCAATTTCGATTCGTTTACTGGATCCGGTACCGTCCCTGACGGGTATTGCGGGGTTAATACCTGGAATGGCGTCTGGAACTACTACGACTCCAGTCCAGCCACCCTATAACTGCATTTTCTCCGTCTCGACGCGTATATACGCCCAACAGCGGCGCTGGCGAGTACCTCGTCAACATCGGTACTCCGCGTTGTCTTCAACGGCGCCTATTTTGCCGGCTACGCCTCTGCCGCCGTGAAGCTTCAACCTTTATCTCGGCGGCAATCTGGTTTGGACTTCGGGCAGCTTGGCCCCCTCGGACGTACCGACCTGGCTAGCTTCCGGGTACGGCGGCAGGTTGACATCGGTTGGCGTCTACCCGTCGCCAAGATTTCTATGTCATGGACGACTTCACCTACAACGGGAACACGCCTGAGCCGGGCAGCATCGCCCTGTTCGCTACCGGAGCCCTCGGGGCCTTCGGCGCAATCCGTCGCCGCTTCGCATAAGTAACTCTCTTTCCGCTCGGGCCGGACCCTCCAGGCCCTTTTTCTTTGCCCGCAAAGCCTCCATCCGTCGACGTCCCAAACTGTAAAGTTGATTTATATCTTAGAGTAGTTGTCATCCTAACCAGTAGCGCTAATTCGCGCGTCCGAGTCAAAGGCCAGCATTTCTACGTAGATCTGGCTGCGGCCAACGTTGTCATCGGAGCACGAGTCCGCCGATCGCGTACCTTATTTAGCTCGGGGCTTTATCCCTCGCCGTTACTGGCCACTAACCACTGACCACTAACTTATGAAACAAGTTCGCGTAGGAATTGTCGGATTCGGAACTGTCGGCCGCGCCACCGCCGACATCATCGCCCACCACGCCTCGCTCATCGAGAAGCGCAGCGGAGTAAAGCTCATCGTCACCGCCGTCTGCCGCCGTCAGCCCATCAAGCCCGAAGACGCTCCCGACGGCGCCCGCATCACCACCGGCTGGCGCGAGCTCCTCACCTCCGACGACGTTGACGTCATCGTCGAGACCATGGGCGGCGTCGACCACTCCCTGCAACTTCTCCGCGGAGCCCTCGAGCACGGCAAGCCCGTCGTCACCGCCAACAAGAAGCTCCTCGCCGAGCACGGCGACGAACTCTTCGCCCTCGCCGTCGCCAAGAATCTTCCCATCGGCTTCGAAGCCACCGTTGCCGGAGGCATTCCCATCCTGCGCGTCATCCAGGAATCCACCGCCGGAGACCGCCTGCGCGCCCTGCACGGCATCCTCAACGGCACCTCCAACTACATCCTCACCCAGATGGAGGCCCGCGGCATCGACTTCGACCAGGCCCTCGCCGAAGCGCAGAAGGCCGGATACGCCGAAGCCGATCCCACCTTCGACATCGACGGCCAGGACGCCCGCGACAAGCTCTGCATCCTCGCCCGCATGGCTTTCGGCGGACGCCTTGACGTCAACCGCATTCCGACTTACGGCATTCGCCACATGCGCGCCGTTGACATCCGCTCCGCCCAGCGCCTCGAGCGCACCATTCGTCTGGTCGCCTCCGCCGAGCAAACCGACACCGGCCTCGACGTTTCCGTGCGTCCGTGGCTGGTCAGCCGGCGCTCGATGATGGCCAAGGTCGAGGACGTCAACAACGCCGTCTTCCTGGTCGGCGACCGCCTCGGCACGCAGATGTTCTACGGACGCGGCGCGGGCGGCGACGCGACCGGCGCGGCCGTCGTGTCAGATCTGGTGGAGATTGCCCGCGATCTCGCCGCCGGACGCCTCAGCGCCAAGAACGTCGTCGGCTTCCTCGATCCGCACGAGCTCGAGATCGCTCCCGAGCCCAAACCTGCAGGCTGGTATTTGCGCCTGACGGTGCACGATCAGCGCGGCATCATCGCGCGCGTCGCCGACACGCTGGCCCGCGAAGGCATGAACATCGACTCGGTGCAGCAGGAACCGCATTCACCCAAAGAGCGCCTGTCGCTGTTCTTCACGGTGGAACCAGTCTCCGAACCCAAAGTCCGCAGCGCGATAGAGAAGATCAACGCCTTCGAGTTCATGGTCGAACCGGTGCTGCTGCTGCGGATTGAGTAGTTGCGAGCAGTCAGCAATTAGAAATTAGTAATTAGTAACTGGCGATTGGGGCTTCGCTCGGTTCTTCTGGATTGTCATCACGTCGCGCAGCGACCGAGGGATCTGCTTTTCCTTCCTTGCGCGATTCTCGTTTTGGGAAGTGGAGGGTCTTGGGTCCCCCCTCCCCCCCCTGTATTTGCAAATTCCTCATAGCAAAGGACTTGCGCAAGCGACTCTGGGCAAAATCTTGAGCCCATGGGACTTACAGGCAACATCTTCTTAACAAAGGAGTTAGGCTGGATTTTGGGGGGCCGGACGGGGGCGTTGGACGGCAGACGGGCAAGAAATCGAGATCGAGCATGACCCATCACAGGTCGAGTCACCTACTGAGATGAGGGTGATTGTCAGCGGCTGGCTGGTAAAGACAGCTCTCCCTCAACTTCAGTGGGAGTTTAGGTGCGGGGGTGGAAGTCCGCTAGGACGCCGGTCACAGAAGAGTGTGATAGGGCAGTGGCTAGTGGTTAGTGGATAGAAAAGGCAACAATCCAGAAACTGTTGTTTTCATTACCAGTGGACCCGGGTGACTCCAGGCACGACGTCGAAATGGCGGTCGCGGCTGAGAAGCGGCAGCGAATGCTGGCGGCACAGGGCGGCAATCCAAACGTCGTTCGATGGAATCGGCGTTCCAGCCTTCTTCAACTCAGCGCGAACGGCGCTGTACGACATTGTGGTTCGCTCGTCCACATCGAGAATTCGAAATCCCGGCAGGTAGTCGCTCAACCACTGTTCGTACTGCTTTCGGAAGCGGGATTGCGAAATTCCATACCGGTATTCGCCGAGTACGATCACGGGAACCGCAATCTGTGCGGCTCGGCGAAGGATAGGCTGCAATGCCGGCTCGCCGTCAGCCAGGGCGGAAAGGCCATTGGTGTCTAAAATCACAGCCGGTCCTCAGGCTCGATGTGCTCAAATTCTTCTTCGATCGTGCGGTTGATTTTGGCCGACTCTTTCCGCAGATGACGGAGCTTACCGAAAGCCGCCATCCACGGCGTCTCTGTCGTCTTAGCGTCGGCGCCAAGCTTTTCCTTTACGGCTTCGGTAACAAATTCGCGCAGGGGAATTCCGCGGTGGGCTGCCAGCGACTTCGCACGGCGAAAAATGTTGTCGGGAATCTCCAGTGTCGTCTTCATACGGTATGCTCCCATATTTATGGGAAAGGGTCAATCAGCGCACGCGTTGCTCGTCCTGCGCGGTCTGTTAAACAAGAGATTTGGCGCACGAAGCCGACGGATCTGCTCTTACTGACAACTGACAACCGACCACTGACAACTGTCTTCTGGCTGAATCTGCAAAGCCTCTATGAAATCCGCCTCGCGGGGCAGAAGTCGGGCAACTCAATCAAGGCCCTGCCAACCCTCCGCCGCCCGCAACTCATTCGAGCCTAGACCCAGTTAGCGCGTGTGGCCCGTCTACCATCCGGGGACGAGCTCCCAGGTTAGCGCCGACAAACGCGGCGCGAAGCTGCGGCACCCGGCGTCCTCCCTCCACGCTGGTCATCACGGGCCCACGGTGACCCCGCCGAGGATGCGCTGAACCGAAGCGCTGATTTTTCGAAATTCTGTGATAGCAGCCGCAATCTCCCTAGTTGAATATGAGCAAACTTGAAGGTCAGACCCATCAAGCTTCTGCACGCCAACTTGCACTTCAGGCAGGGGTCGCGCGTACTTAACCGAAATAGCTCGCTGAATTAGCGGCATACGCAATTCTGAGGACCACCCAGAAGCGGCCCCTCCTAGAAGGACCGCGCAATACCCCGTCTCCGTAACGTCGAGCCGGGAAACGAGGCCTCCGAGTTCCAGTAAACCACCAGACTGTAACGTTACAAGGATGTATGAGTCCGCTACGACCACCCCTGACGACTCATACCATGAGATGTAATCGTCTAACCATCCCTCAATTAGAGCAATGCGCGACTGGTTGGTGAAGTGGCGGTCGATTAAGTCCTGGAGGTGCGCCCGGGCCGTATCCGCATCGCCCGTCTTATGGAATTTGCGAATCGAGTTGCCGACGGCTTGAGAATAGCCGAACTTTCGAGGTCCGCTGGCCGACTGTTGCGACTGAACCCAGGACCTCGGACGTAAGCGGCAAACTTCGAGCTCTCTATGCGAGATCTTCATGTAAGTACGGCCACCAGCCCGGGATATTTCTGCATGACAGCCCTTGTCTCAGCAGACGCGCGCCGGTACATCCCAATAATCTCCGGAGCCGGAATATTTTCCGAATACAGTTCGGGCCATTCATCGTACAACTCAGCGTCCGACATTGAACCGAAGCACGTGATGAACTCGCAAAGATCTGCCAAATTGCGCCTAGCCTCGCTGTCAGGCGGGAGTGACGCAAAGTCCGCCCCAAATGCGTCGACGCCGTACGCCGTAGGGTCACTCCCGTGGGTCTCGATAGCAACCCGCCGGATGAGGCATGGTATGCATTCCCCACAGTGCGTGATTCCCGCTGCCAACCTGGCGCTTTTCCAGCAGGAATTTGCGACTGGGATCGCGGACTTCAGCCCATCCCACACCATTTTCACCACTTCCGCTTTTGTCTTTTTCGAAAATGGGTTTTCGATGGTCACGTCATAGCCGAATAGCCGACCCAGTATTTTCTGCATTACCATCAGCACGTCGGGATGGGCCGTGTGGGTCGAGAACGCACCAACTCGTGCAGGATTGAGAGGAAGGTGTATGGCCAGTTGCCCATTTTCAGCGATCATCACGATGCGCCGATGTCCAAGCCTTCGCGCCACGAGTCCAGCCAACACTAGAAACATAAAAGACCGAGTACGCTGACTGCTCTCCACATCGTGGTCGAATGACGCCTGATCGCGAGATGATACGAAAAACTGATAATGTGGGAGCGCAATTCCGGCTTGACCGAGCATCGATACTAGGTCGACTTGAGCGTTACGAGCCTGGGAACCGTGGGTTACATGACTCACAAGCACCAGATTCTTTTCAGAAGCGTAATCTAACGCCGCAGCTAAGGAATCCAATCCACCCGAAAAAAGCAGCGTGCTGCCTTCAGAACTTACGGCAGGGGTATTGTCCAAGGCTCCAGGATCTTGCCGAAATGTCACGTGCCAGTGGTCATTCGAAAGCAGTCTCAGCACTTCTTCAATCTCGACGCGAACCGATTGAATCACGCCGATATTTACGACGGGAATCGAAATGGATATTTGACGCGCAAAATCTTCACGCTCTCCGCGCGGCGTGCCTCGGTCTGCCGCGAAGATGCTCGCTGCGACAAGCAGAAGGTCAGATTCAAGTGACGTTACAGCCCCAAAGTATGACTTGAAAGAGGTTTCACCAGTAGCGATGTGAGCGCCAGACTGAAGGTGGATGCCAGGGGCAGCCGAGTCCGAATTTCGAAATATGAAATAATCCACAGCTAATGGCCCTCTCGAAGTCCAGCGATCACTTTGTTGACATATCGTCCCCAATAATCCGGCCGTGTTGATGGCTCTCCCGCTGCCCTGACTATGTCGCGGGTTACCGCCCGGAGCGAATTCTTCAATTTGATCGCTGAACTTGTGTTTTCGACCCTGCCGCGTGCAGCGATGAAGCTGCCCAAGTCCCTCGAAGCGTAATAAGTAGTTGCTTCTGCAAATAGCTCGGCGGCAAATTCAGCGGCGCCAACACGCTGTGCAGCACATCGCGCAAGCGCTCGGCGACCTAGTTCGAATCCCAAACCAGCGGAGTGATTCTGTCTTGCAATTTCGTCATATTTCGCCAGCGCTTGGTGTACCGGCGCACCTGTGCTTAAGATCTTTGCGGCGGCTGCTAAGGTTGGCTGACCGAAGTCTTCGGCAAGTCTCGGACCTCGGTCCGCATAGGCAGCTAGCCAGAGTTCGCGTGCCTGCCTATCTGGTGGGACGTCCTCTCGTCCTATTACAGCTAACGCAGGTCGCCATGGCGGAGTGTTTGGCGACGCAACGTTCTTAGACGTTCCCAAGATGCCCCCTAATACCGTTCGGTAATCGCTTGATCCAACTGCTTCTGCCATTCGGACCGAGTGACGAGGCCACCAGCAAATAGCCGACGCCAATTAATTGCATTGCGAATCTGGGGACTTCGAGATAAGTCACGCACGATCCTCCCCAGCAAATCAGCGGTTAGAAATGAGGCTGGCACCGACGCTTGAGCTTGAAATTCTCGGGACGCCACAACCAACCCGTCGGCAGCCTGCTGAAACGAAGACGACACTATCACGGATGAAAAGACCTCGTTGTGCCCTCTTTGGCGCAATCGCTGCAGTTCTGTGTACTCAACCAGTGCGCGAAGTTCGGAAATCGCGGCGTTGAAGCCAGACTTTGTAGCCTTTGCGTCCACAACGAGCACCGCGCCATCTGGTAACTGGGTGATCATGTCGCTGACCCGTTGGCCGCGCTTTCTTGCTCCAAGGCGCCTTACTTTCCGCCCGAAGCAAAATTCAAGGCCATCGGCGGCCAAGTCCTCGAATAAGTCGCCAGGCCTCTCCCACGTGCCCGGTCGGATTCTCATTTTCGGATGCGGTCTTCAAGTGTTCGGAATATTGTTCCCCGAGAGCTCTCCATGAGGGAACAGCGCCACCCATCGCATCAAGAAAGTCCATCCAGCCAAGTTGTAGAGACGTCGATTCGGCACCTACCAGCACTAGCGACCGCCCGTCTCGTGTCGCCAATCCCTGCAGTTCCCCGACTAAAGTCGGTGAGAATTCGGGCTCGTCCGTCAGCGCTATCAGGTAGCGAATGGGCGAAGCCAGCGGCGAGGTGGCGTGGCAGAGAATCTCGATATGAGTTGGCTGGCGGTGGCTGTTCTCGATCGCGTACCCGGCCACCGTTAGAGTTCTAGTGGCGGTAGACACGCGCGGACTATCGATTGCGAGAGACGAAATCACGACGTGCGAATTCTAAACCATCTCCCCGGCGGGTCATAACTATAACTGCCTCGCCTACCCCCTCTTCCCCACCTTCCCCACCACCCACGCTTCCCACTCGGCTTCCTTCATCTTTCCGGCAGCGGCGCGCAGCAGCATGGCTGTCTCTTCCACCTCGCCGCACTTCCACCCCAGCCGTGACATCTCCAGGTACACCACCATGGCCGCCAGCGCCACCCGTTCGTTGCCCTCGGCAAACGGACGGCTCTTCAGCAGCGCCCACGCGTATCCCGCGGCCAGCCGGGCCCGCATGTCGCGCTTGCCGTCGGCGGCAGACTTCTCCGCCCGCGAGAGCGCGATCTCCAGCTTCGACGTGTCGACCTTGCGCGAGTGTCCGCCGTAGCGCGCCAGCAGTTCGCCGTGAATGGCGATGAGGCCGCGCGTCGACAGGCGGTTCGTTGGCGTGATTTTCGGCATTTCGTGGGCCTCCGATGGCAGGGGCTAAAGCCCCCTCGTATTTGTCGCAATTTCGGCACGACTAAAGTCGTGCCCTGATACGAACCGGTCGAGGAAACGAGTTTTCAAGCCTACTGCAAGAGCCGAAGAGCAGATTCCTCGCGGGCTAAAGCCCGCTCGGAATGACAGGAATAGAGCGCTTGGACGCTGGCCTGAAGGCCAGCTCTACCCAACCGCTCTCATCAGCAGTCCGTTCAGGCCTTGGCGACTTGGCCTGGCGCTTCGCGATCTCGCGATAGCTGTTGCGGTGCCGCCCCTCGGTCCGCCGGAACGCCTCCACCTGTTCGGCAAACTCGGGATCGAACGGCGACAGCTCGATGCCACCCTCGTTGACTGTCCAGCTCCAGCTCGTCTCCGACCGACAGCCGCAGGTCGTCGATGACCTTCTTCGGCAGCAGCACTCCGTACCCGCTCCCGATCATGCGCAATTTCGTCTTCATACGAGCCATTATAACGGAGGTTATAAGTGCTAGTGGATCGTGGATAGGAAAAGCGGATCCCTCGGTCGCCTGCGGCGACCCCGTGATGACAGAACCCAAGACCGAGCCCAGGTTAGCGCCAAAATCGGGCGCGAACCTTTCGCAACGTGAACCCAGGTTAGCGTCCACAAAACGGACGCGAACCTGGGGCACCCTGAGTCCATCGCCTTTCCCTCCCCGGAATCGTGCAAAACCTTCCTAAAATGGTGCACCTCCACGCTTGAAATCCTCATCTAACACCTTGACACTAAGACACTCAAGTCTTATAGTGAGGCTGTTATAAGCTGCTGGCATTAAAACCAAGCCGCTATTATTCAGCAACTTAGCAGCTTATCAAGTTCAGGAGGCGGGCAACATGGGTAAAATTATCGGAATTGACTTGGGCACCACCAACTCGGTCGTGGCCGTGATGGAAGGCGGCGAGCCCAAGGTCATCCCCAACGAAGAAGGGGGCAGAACCACGCCCTCAGTGGTAGGATTCACCAAAAATGGCGAGCGTTTGGTAGGCCAAGTGGCCAAACGGCAGGCAATTACCAACCCGGAGAACACAGTTTTCTCCATCAAGCGCTTCATGGGCCGTCGCTACGACGAAGTCAATGAAGAAATGAAGATGGTTCCGTACAAAGTGGTGCGGGCGGGCGATCACGTGGCCATCGTGGCGCAGGGGCAGGAACACACCCCGCCACAGATTTCCGCGTTGATTCTACAGAAGTTAAAGAAGGCCGCGGAAGACTACCTCGGCGAAAAAGTGACGGAAGCGGTCATCACGGTTCCGGCCTATTTCAACGACGCGCAGCGCCAGGCCACCAAGGACGCCGGCCAGATCGCCGGACTGGATGTAAAACGCATCATCAACGAGCCCACGGCCGCCGCGCTGGCCTACGGTCTCGACAAGAAGAAGGACGAAACCATTGCGGTGTATGACTTTGGCGGCGGCACCTTCGACATTTCGATTCTGGAAGTGGGCGAGGGCGTCATCGAAGTCAAATCGACCAATGGTGACACACACTTAGGCGGCGACAACATCGACCAGCGCATCGTGGAGTGGCTGATCGCCGAGTTCCAGAAGGACGAAGGTTTGGACCTCAAGGCCAAGGGTAACGAAATGGCCCTGCAGAGGTTACGCGATGCGGCCGAGCGCGCCAAGATCGAGCTTTCGACCACCATGCAGACCGAAATCAACCTGCCGTTTATCACGGCGGATGCGAGCGGTCCGAAGCACCTGGTGAAGACGCTAACTCGTGCAAAACTCGAGGAAATGGTGCGGGATTTGATTGACCGCTCCATCGGGCCGTGCGAACGGGCGATGAAGGATGCGGGCGTAACTGCGGACCAGATCAACGAAGTGGTGCTGGTCGGTGGACAGACGCGCATGCCGGCGATCCAGGCTCTGGTGACGAAACTCTTTAAGAAAGAACCACATAAGGGCGTGAATCCGGACGAAGTGGTTGCGATCGGCGCGGCGATTCAGGGCGGCGTGCTGGGCGGCGAGGTGAAAGACCTGCTGCTGCTCGACGTGACTCCGTTAACGCTTTCGATTGAGACACTTGGCGGCGTGGCGACGGGCATGATCCAGCGCAACACCACGATTCCGACGAAGAAAACGGAGACGTTTTCGACGGCGGCCGACAACCAGGACTCGGTCGAAGTGCATGTGCTGCAGGGCGAGCGGCCCATGGCGAAAGACAATCGCACGCTGGGCAAGTTCCACCTGACGGGCCTGCCGATGGCGCCGCGCGGCGTGCCGAAGATTGAAGTGACGTTCGATATCGATGCCAACGGCATCCTCAACGTGACCGCGAAAGACATGGCCACGGGCAAGGACCAGAAGATCACGATCACGTCGTCTTCGGGACTGAGCAAAGAGGAAGTCGAGCGCATGGCGAAGGAAGCCGAGGCGCATGCGTCGGAAGACAAAGAGCGCAAGGCGGAGATTGAGTCGCGGAACCAGCTCGACGGCATGGTGTACCAGATTGAAAAGATGCTGCGCGAGCATGGCGACAAAATCTCGGGCGAAGAGCGTGGCGCGGTCGAGAATGCGCTGGGCGATGCGAAGAAAGCGCTGGAAGGCACGGACGCGAAGGCGATGGACAAGGCGCGCGAGCAGTTGACAGCGGCTTCGCACAAGCTGGCCGAAGCCATGTACAAGGCACAGGCGGCTCCGGCGGGCGGTGATCCGACTCCGGGTGGAGACGGACATGCCGGCGGCGAGCAGCAGAAGAAGGACGAAGGTGTGATCGACGCCGAGTACGTGGATGTGGAAGACAAGAAGTAACTAGCCGCTAGCAATTAGCAACTAGCAATTAGCTTAGGGCGGGGGCGCTGGGATGCGCCCCTTGTCCGTTCGGGATTGGGTTCTGACTGTTTCAGCGGTCCGGGACCAAAAACCCCACGTAAGCGAAAGACGCTTGAGCGGGGCACCCGATTCCAGATACGGGAAGTTTGGGTCAGAGGGTGAGGAGTGGAAGTGCATTTTGAATTGGATGGGCAGTCGTACATGTTGAACTTCAATGCAGACGAGCGGCGCTGGTATCTGCTGCGGCCGGTGTTTGGCGGGATGATGGAGGCTATCGAGGTACTCGATGACGAAGCGGGATCGCTGCACGACGGCATGGTTCAAATCAGTGGCGAAGGATTGAAGAGCATCAATTAGGCAAATGATCGCGCACAAATCGCTCTGATAAAGTTGCAAGTGAGAGCAGTCCCTCCAGTGCGGAGGGACTCGCTACGTAAAACGAAATGGCCACAACCGACAAAAAAGACTATTACGGCGCGCTGGGGGTGAAGAAGACCGCCTCGGCGGAGGAGATCCGCAAGGCGTTCCGCAAGCTCGCGCGCAAGTATCACCCGGACGTGAACCCGGACAAGGGGGCTGAGGAGAAGTTCAAGACGATCTCTGAAGCCAACGAAGTGCTAAGCGACCCGAAGAAGCGGAAGGTATACGACCAGCTTGGGTTCTACTCGGACAACATCGATCCGGCCGCGGCCGAGGCATATGCGCGCGGGGGTAGCTCCGGCGGGTCCGGCGGAGGCGGCGCGCGGGGGGCTGAGTACCAACAGGAGGTTCCCTTCGATTTTGGCGGCTTCGACTTCAGCGATGTCACTGAGGGCGCTCGGCGCTCGGGCGGTGGCGGCGGCGGCGGCGGATTCCGCGATATTTTTTCCTCGATGTTCGGCGGCGGCGCGCGCCAGCAGGCTGCGCATCCGCAACAGGAGCCGGGCAGCGATCTGGAATACCAAATGAACGTCGGCTTCTGGCAGGCCATCCAGGGCGCAGAGCTGCAACTCAGCGTGCCGCACCTGGAGAGCTGTGCCAACTGCCACGGGCGAGGATTCCTGGAGGTTCCGGGTGAGTGTCCGGAGTGCCACGGCAAAGGCCAGATTACACAGAAGAGCGGCAACATGAAGTTCAATATGCCGTGTCCGCGCTGCGGCGGCAGTGGCAAGAACCGCACGGTCTGCATGGTTTGCCACGGCGAGGGACGCGTGGAGCGCGGAGAGAACATCCGGGTAAGAATTAAGCCGGGCACGCGTGACGGACAGCGTATCCGGTTGGCGGGCCGCGGCAACGCCGGAACGATGGGCGCACCGGCGGGCGACCTGTACATCATCGTGCGGGCAGGCGATCATCCGGTGTTCAAACGTGATGGCGATGACATTTCCCTCAGCATTCCGGTAACGGTAAGCGAGGCGGCTCTCGGCAGCAAGGTGGACGTGCCCACCATTGACGGACGGACTCAGTTGAAGATTCCTCCGGGAACGCAGAGCGGACAGAAATTGCGGCTGCGCGAGAAGGGCGTGCCGTCGGCCGTCAAGGAAGGCGTGCGGGGCGACGAGATTGTGGAAGTGAAGGTCGTGGTGCCCAACCTGCGCGATGAGAAGTCGCGGGAGATCATGCGCGAATTGGCAAAGCTAAATCCCGAGGACCCGCGACAAGAGTTGTGGGCAAAGGTCACATTAGCAATTAGCAATTAGCGGTTTAGACGATACTGGCAGGTACTAGGTTGCTGGCGACTAGCGGAATAATCGCTTGATTGGGATAGGCGAAGCTGATGCCCTCAATTTCAAAGTCCGCGGAGCCTGATTTGGTTCTTGAGACCATGCGCCTCCGGTTGCGGCGGTTTCGGCGCGAAGATGCAGATGCGGTGTTTGCCATCATTGGTGATGACTTGGCCATGCAGTACTATCCGAGGACCTTCGGCCGTCACGACGCGGTAGAGTGGGTAGCGCGCAACTTGCGCCGGTACGCCGAGAACGGGCACGGGCTGTATGCGGTCACGCTCAGGGACAGCGACAAGGTGATAGGCGACTGCGGCATCATACGGCAGAACATCGAGGGCGGGCCCCAGTTAGAGGTCGGCTATCATTTCCGGCGCGACCACTGGGGACACGGCTACGCAACCGAAGCGGCATGGGCCTGCATGGGGCTGGCGTTCCGGGCTTTCGGAGCCGGAAAGGTCATTTCGTTGATCCGGCCGGAGAATGCGCCGTCACGTCGGGTAGCAGAACGGAACGGCATGCAGGTAGAGCGGCATCTCGTTCATGCCGGTCTTCCCCATTTGGTGTATGCAATGAAGCGTGAGGATTATGGCCAAACGTAAAAAACAGGGCGCGTACATGATCAGCTCGGTGGCCGAGATGTACGACATCCATCCGCAGACGCTGCGCCTATACGAACGCGAGGGACTGCTGAAGCCGTCGCGCACCGAAGGCAACACGCGCCTATACACCGACGAAGACCTGGAACGGCTGGAGATCATCTTGTCGCTGGCACGCGACCTCGGGGTAAACATCTCGGGGATCGCCATCATTCTTCAGTTGCGCGAGCGCATGGAAGAGATGCAGCGGCAGATGTCGGACTTTGTCAGCTATGTGCGCACGGAAGTGATGGCGCGGGCCCACGCCGCCGATGCCACGAAGGGGGCGATCGTGCCCGTCGGACGGACCATCTTGGTTAAGACCGAAAAGAAGAAGTAGCTGCTGGCTACCAGCCAGTTCAGGGCAACCGTCCAGCGAAGTGAGCGACCTGATCGGGCATCGGCAACCTGGACGGCGTGAGCGAGGGCACCTTGCTATTTCTCCGGCATACGAGCGAGTGACCTCCACACCGCTGATGCTTGTGGCGAGGCAGCCGGATTCACTTTCACTTTCGTCTCTCCATTTTGTTCGCGATCCACTTGCAGAGCGGCTGAGCTGAAGAGATCAGCCAGCGGAAGCGGCCCGGACGCGACAATGTATTTCTGGTAAAAGGCCTCCCAATCCCCTGGCGAAACGGAAAGCAGCGCAGTGCGGATGTTAGCCCAAGCGTAGGGTATGCGACCTTCGTTTGTTGCGGTCCACAGGTTCCGCCAGAAATCGTTGAGGCCCTTGCGATTGCGGGTGGCATTCCGGATTTGGACATCCCAACCGAAGGCAACAAGTGCTCCGCCGCTGTAGAGCGGAGGCCCTTTCCTGCCGCCGGGCGCACTCAGCGGGGTAGTCAGTTTGAGGTACTGATCGATGTAACCGGCAAGACGCTTGCGAAATTGGTACTCGTTCATGAACCCTGAAGCCAACAGCGCGCGGTCTGCAGCGTATTCCGTGAAACCTTCCTGGAACCACTGCGACGATTGGTAATCAGAACCGCGAAGCCTCCACCCGTTCCAATAGTGAAAGACCTCGTGGGCAATAGTGTGTCCCCAAACGACAAGCGTCGCCTTGGTGGGCGGCGTTTCGACATTGAATGCGAAGCTGGAACGGAACGACTCGCCCCCGCTGTCCGCTATCGGTAGCAGCACGACCAGGTATCTGGTGGGCCGGTGATCACCCATCATGCGCACATAGTAGGCGATGACTCCCTGCAGTAGTCGCCTAAGGTCAGATCGCACCGCCTCCCATTGTCCCATGGGGACAGCGAACACCTGAAACTCTCCGGCCTGTACCACCTCAGGATTGGTGCGAGTCAACACTACCAGGTTATTCACAAGGTCGTCGGCCGAGGCAACGGAGTACTTGTCCGTGATGCTTCCTGACGGATTCCAGGGAGCGACAGAAAACCAGCCCGCCGGAAGTTCAAACTCCACGTCCGCCGGGGAAGCCGCCGCGGATGTGATGAACACCGACCGGCAGACGAAGATAAAATGGTCCGCATCCGCGAATGCAGTCTCGCGCGGGGCGGGCCAATTGTTCGCCGCCGGCCCGGAATAATCGACCTGATAGTTCAATGTCAGGGTGCCGTGATAGGCTTCGGCCAACTCCCATCCAGCATCGCCTTTGGAGAGCACGGATAGCTTTCTCCCATCGCGGTCGCTGACTTGCAGGCCCCGAATCAGTCCTGGCCACCCCTTGTCTGCCACTTCAGGCACTTCGGCAGAGCGACTCTGGTCCATCAGGAGCGCGATGCCATCCATCGGCAGTTTGGCAGTAACCGCCAACTTAGGCGGATTCAGTTGCAGGAGCTTAACGACGTACGTCGGCGTGGCAGCCGGACCCTTTGGTGTTTCGGCATGAAGACCAGTCGATAGAGAGAATACAAGCAGCGTCAGGAAGAGCCGTGTCATTGGTGCGCCCCCACATCCCGCAGGAACGAGAATACGACAGATCCTCGCGTCGCCATGATTAAGGAAGCACAATACGACTGAATTTCTGCAATGCGGTGGGCCGATTGAGATCATCCGGCCCGGGCATTCCAGGAGAACTATTTGCAATTCGGGAACATCGTGACACGGGCATCACAATTGTTCCCTTCAGTGCCTGAATGTGTGACAATCGGCGAACGTGGTGTCGTTCCAATTCCAGGATTTCGAGAGAGGAGGTTCGGATGGCTGACAACGGCGGTGCAAAGGGGCTGACGCTGGTGGTGGAACAGTCGAAGGGCACGCCGGTGGTGCGCTGCAGCGGACGATTGGTGGCAGGGATGAGCGATCGGCTGTACCGCGAAGTCAGTGCGCTCATTCCGGGATCGAAGCGCGTTGTGCTCGACTTCACCGACCTCACTCACATGGACAGCATGGGCCTGGGCACGCTGGTGCGGTTATATGTTCATGCCAAGTCCACGGGCTGCGTTCTGGACCTCCTGAACGTGGGCACGTCGGTCCGGCAGTTGCTGGGGATCACCCACATGATGCAGGTGTTCCAGACGGTTGGCGAGAACGGTATTCGGATGGGGTGAAGTGACAGTGGGTGACTTTGATATTTCAGTCGTCCCCACTTTGCATGCTCTGATTTCGCTCGCGTAGTATCGCGGGGATGGAAGAATCGAAGCCGAATTCTGCGACCGCCTCGCTCCGCCCCGGCCTCCTGGCCTTTGCGCTGACAGTCATCTTCCTGGTTCAGATTTTGGCTGTGGTCCGCCGGGAGGTAATGACCAACGACGAGGGCTACCACACCTACGCAGGCATCCGGTACTGGCAGTGCGCTGACTTTGGCGTGAACCCCGAACACCCTCCTCTGGCGAAGCTGATTGCGGCGCTTCCGCTAGTGTTGTCCCACGAGGCCACGCCTGCGCCTCCGTGCCCAGTAATTTCGACGGTCAAGGGAATTGGCTACGGAGAATCCGACCACTGGCTCTACGGCACGCCCGACAGGCCGGCGCGCATTGACGTGGACAAGGTACTGTGGCGGGCGCGCCTTGCCATGTCGTTGTTCGCGATTGCACTTGCGCTGGCAACGTTCTTCTTTACCCGAAGACTCTACGGAGACACCGCCGCGCTGGTGGCGCTTGGTCTGCTGGCATTTGAGCCCACCTTGATCGCGCATGGCGCCTTGGTTACAACTGACATGGCGCTCTCGGCCATGTCACTTCTGGCGGTGTTTGCGTATTACAGCTATCAGCAACGGTCAAGCGTATGGCGACTGCTGCTGGCGGGCCTTTGTTGTGGACTCACGTTCTCCGTGAAGCACTCGGGCGTGCTGATCGTGCCGGTGTTGCTCGTTCTTGGCGCGATGGACGTTTTTGTCGAGCATCGCAAGAGGCGCGCAGACACTGGACGCCTGTTGCTGAGGAACGCTGGCGCGCTGCTGGTCATCTTCGCGATGGGAGTGGGAGTGCTGTGGGCGACCTATCTGTTCCGCTACGCAGCCCGCCCCGACGGAGCCACTCTCACGCTGTCGCTCAGCGACTTCATCGCAGACACCACGGCCAAGGACAATCGCAGCTTCATGCTGCATATCATCCCCGCGATGGCCCGCTTCCACTTGTTGCCGGAAGCCTATCTTTACGGTTTCGTGGACGTGTTGAGCATCTCGAACCCCGGCCAGTCGTCATATCTGCTGGGACATCTCTATGCGCACGGAGTGCCGCAGTATTTTCCGATTGTAGTGCTTCTCAAGTCGACACTCGGGATGTTGGCGCTCGGTGTACTTGCAGTGGTGGCTTTGCTACGCCGTAAGCTCGCCGCCGACATGCGGGCCGTCTACCTTCTGACTCCGGCCGTGATATGGATGATGGGCGGGATGGGTTCCACTCTGAACATCGGGTACCGTCATGTGCTCCCGATCATCGCGCCAACATGCTGCTTGCTCGGAGCCGCTACGGTTGTGCTGTGGCGTGGACACGGTCGAGGCTATCGTGCGGTACTTGGGCTGCTGCTGGTGGCACATGCGGCGTCCTCGCTGGCGAGCTTCCCCAACGAGATGGCCTACGGCAACGAGCTGGCTGGCGGTGTCAGCAACAGCCACAACCTGCTCACCGATTCCAACAACGACTGGAGCCAAGCCCTACCCCAACTGGCGCAATGGCTTCGGGAGCATGATGTCCACGATTGCTGGCTTGCGTACGACGGGATGGCTCGTCCCTCGCATTCTGGCGTGCCGTGCCGGTTCCTGGTTCCGAACTTGTTCGGCGTGAACGGGCCTCCGCCGCCCACCGCCTTGACTGGCACGGTCGTGATCAGCGGGCTGAGTTTGTCGGGCATCGAGTGGGAACGGCCGGACTTGAATCCGTACCAGATTTTCCGAGACACAAAGCCGGTAGCGGTTATTGGCGGCGCGGACATGGTCTATCAGGGCACGTTCGATATGACGCGGGTGGTTGCCGTGCATAACACGGTACAAGCGATGATGCTGAATAACGACAGCCGTTACGAAGAAGCCCTGCCACTCGCGCAGGCCGCCGCGCGAACCCTGCCGACAAGCACGTTGGCTCACTTGCAACTAGCCAACGCTCTGAAGGGTCTGGGACGCCGCAGCGAGGCCCACGACGAATACGCGCTGGCGGAGCAAATCGCCGGCGCGCAGCCCGAGTGGTACTTTCTGTCGAGACCAGAGATCCAGCGAGGTGTGCGTGAAACGACAGGCCAGTAGGCTTGTTGTTGGTTGCGGTTTTTGGTTACTGCCCTTACCGTTGGGAAGCTGGATTGCTTGGATTGATTGCGTACACAAACATCGAGCGGTCGAGCATCTCCGCCGGCTTGTACTGCAGTAGCCAGCGGTAACCGTTGGGGTCGGGCAGGACCTGCCCTGAAAGCGCGCTCGCACCCACGACAACCTTGCCGGTCACTTGCTCGCCGGGAGCAAGAGGCGTGGCGCGCACGCCGTAGAGAGCTGGATTAACCGAGCCGAAATACGCCAGATGCAGCGGCTCCCCCAGATGCCGGAATTCATACTCACGCACCGCAATGAGTCCTTGGCCCCAGTCGAGGTTGCTGTCAGTGAGATAACGCCAACTGTTCTGCGGCCGTACCAGAATGTTGAAGTAGGTCAGGTAGTCGGGGCCAGCGCGAAGCGTGTCGGCGGCGTTCAGCGCCAGCACGAGCAGCAGGGCAATCATGTTGTAGTTGATTCGCTTCGGCCCCCACCAGGTCGGGACCTCGGTGCCGATCCTAGCTTTCAGCGCCACGACTTGTTCCCATACCGAACCGGCGATCAGCAGTGCGAAGGGATAGAGCGGCAGAATGTGGCGCTCGCCGATGTCGTACTTCGACTGGATGGCGAAGAACAGATAGACCACAGCGAAGACACCCATCACGAGCAGATCGGCGGGAGCCCGACAAACTCTGCGCACGCCCATCAAGACGGCCGCGAGCAGCAGCGCCAGCAAGACCGTCGGCCACTTGAGCGCGATGGCGGCGGGATAGTAGAGCTTGATTCCGCCCGTGGGGTAGATCTCACCAAAGAACCAGGCGGGGCGGCCGTGCTTGTTGCTCATGGCAACTTCGCGGAGGCCCTCGAAGAACTCTCCGGCGGGAACAACAAGGTTGACGTGGAGATGCGATTTAGTCGCCCAGGTTTTGAGGCCGCGGTTGGGGAAGGTCGCGGTCACTTGTCCGTCAGCGACTTTGAAGTGCGAAACGTGGAAGAAATATCCCGCCCACAGCGTGACCAGCGCTAGCAGCAACGCGGCCAGCGTGGGCTTCCAATTCCATCGCAGAGGGTGCAGCGCTACGCTATCGGGCTTGAGAACCAGCATCAAGACCAGAGCCAGCAGAACCAGCGGAGGCGCGTAGAACTTGGACAGCAGCAGTCCTCCGAGAGCGAGGCCGAGCAGAATCGTTTGCGGCCAGCTTGGTTTGCTTCGCCAGCGAATAAGCTGGAACGCCATCAGAAAGATAAACAACGTGCCGATGCCGTCGGTGGTGACGACGGAAAAATTGGCAATCAGCGAGGGCGTGAAGGCAAATAACGCCAACGCTAAGTTCGCCGCTCCGTCGGAGAACAGGCGGCGCGTGGCGAACCAGAGGGCGAGGCCCAGGAAGATGCCGAGCAGCGTGTTCATGGGACGAGTACGAGCGGCCATGTCTTCGGGCAGAGGCTGCATCGAGTCGACCCGGTAGCCGGTGGGCCCCTGCCGCCACACGAATTGGCTGTCGAGGTCGCGGATGGGCAGGGTGAGCCAGAGGCGGCCGAGCGGCGGATGGTCGTTCCAGTGCTCGAAACGGCCGTGCCGCCAGGCGTCCACTCCGGCGATGATATGGGCAGGCTCGTCGTAAGTCATCGACTGGGTGTTGATGAACCAGAACGACTGCATGGTAAAGATGGCGAGCAGAACGAAGGGGACGGCGTTGCTGACGCGCAGCCTGCGGCGTTGGGAGAGCAGCGAATAGGGATTGGCAGTGGAAGTCTTTTTCACGAGCAAGGTTCACGATAGCAGAAAGAAACGCGCGCGCCGGATCCGGCCCACGAGATCAGCTTGGCTTGGGGGCTGAAACGGCGACGGCGTCCACTTTGGGCTTGAGGCGGTTGACGCCCTCGCGAGCTTTGACGGCGTAGGACCCGTCGGGCAGGATCTTCAGGTAAGCCTGGTAGTTGGACATCGCGCCCTTCAGGTCGCCGGTCTTCTCCAGCACAACGCCGAGTTTGTAAGTGGCTTCGGCGTCGCGCGGCTTCCACTGGAGCGCCTCCTCGTAGCGGCTGATGGCGGCACGGGTGTTGCCCTGCTTCAGGTAGTAATCGGCGACCTCGATGCACTTGGCGGCCTTGTGCGGGTCCCAGGGATGAAACTCGCCCAATTCCTCGTCGCTGGCGCCCGGGTGTTTTTCGTCGTCTTTGGGCGGAGCAACGTCGATCTCGGTCTGCTTGCTGGAACTCTCGTCGGGCGCGAGTCCGTCGGAGCGCGGCGGCTGCTTGCGATTGTCCTTGGGCTTGGAGGCGGATTTATCGACAGGGACGCGCTCGACGGGAAGGGGCCCTTCGGGTTCGTTGCTTTGCGCCAGCCCAATGCCGCAAAGGCATAGGGCAAGGAACGCAATCGAAAAAATTCTGAGCCGCACACTCATATCATATTGCAACCCGCAAACCACTGGAATGACTCGCCCGGCGGCAGCCGAAGTAAAACCCCACCCCGGTTGCCCGGGATGGGGTTCTGGGTGAGGGTCTGTCTTTCTACCACAGCATTTTTGTTCTTCCGTCAACCGAGTCTCATGGGAGACCGAAGAAGCGGTTGGCCATGTTCTTGCCTGTCGGCACGCCCAATCCGGTAACCAGGTCGAAATGGAAGCCAGCGGGATAGCCGTTATTGCCGGACGTTACGTCATAGAAGAAGTAGTTGTAGTTGGACGCAGCAGCCGGGTAAATCTCGCCGTCGAAGCTGCTGAAGGTCAGCTTGGTCTTGCCGAAGCTGACGCGAGCAGCATCCATATCGGCGATGAGCCCTGCCAGGATCGGGGTCGCGAGGCTGGTGCCACCCACCCCGTAATAGTAGCCTGCATAGTCCCCGCCGATATACACCGCGAAGCTGGTATTCGGATCGGCGATGGCGGCGATATCAGGCGCTGAGCGGAGGCCTCCGCAAGCTCCGTTTGCGTTGGTGTAATTCTGATACGTCGGCTGAATGAAAATGCCACTGCAGCCGCCGCCACTACCACTCCATGCAGGTTCCGAATTTCGGGTTAGGTTTGGGTTCAGGTAAAGCGAAGTCCCACCCACGCAGGTCGCATCGGGCGAGGTGCACGGATAGGCGATCCCCGCGTACGGGAAGTAGCCGTAATCACCGGAAGCGAAGAGCGTCGGCGGTCCCTTACCCAAAGCGGGTCCAAAGATGGCGTCAACGCTCTCGCCAGAGTTGAAGGTCCAGCTGTTGGAGGTCGCGTCACCCATAGCTTGGGCCGCAATCTCTTCAGCCGTGCCATAGTTGTACGGGTCGCCCCCGATGTAAACGATTTTCGCGTTGGGAGCCATGGCATGCACAGCCTCGATGTCGAGCATGGTCTCGACCTCCCAGCCGTAGCAATCAGCGTCGTGGAAGCACTCGTTGCCATTGCTCATGTCAATGGGGACGAAGCATCCATTGGCCACAGTGCAAGCCGGAAGACCCATATCAGCGTTGTACTGCGCCAGTGCGTTTTCCGCATCCAGGTAGTAGAAATAGTCAACGATGGCGATGGTCATGCCAGCGCCACCATTGGCCCCGACAAAGTTCGTCCCGTAGGCAGTCTGTACGCCTTTGGGGCAAACCAGAACCTGGCTGCCGTTGTTCCAATCGCAGAACCAGGGCTCGCCGGGAGCAGCCGCGTATTTGACGCCCTTCTGGATGGCAACCTTCTTACCGGAGAACATTGCCGTCGACTTGGCGTGCGTGCCCGCCACGGCAGTTGGCATCACAAGCTGCGCCTTACCGGTTGCCTGGGCTTTATTGAACTGCTGCAAGGCCGACTGGGCGAAACCCAACTGGCAGGCCAGCAGTACAACAGATGAAATGAGAAGGAGTTTACGAAGGTTCATCACAGCACCCCCTTAAAACGCCGGCGAAGAACACCGGCGAGTCCGAGAGCCGAAGACCCCAGAAGCAGGAGCGAGCTGGGCTCGGGAACGGAGCTCACCTTAAGGGTACCGATGGCGAAGTCCTGATCATGGTCGCCGGTCTGATCGTAGATATCAAACTGCGCGGCCCAAACCGGCACCGAGTTGCCAAAGGCACCAATGAACACGGCCGAGTAAGGATCAACAGTTACCCAGTACTGGCCGAGGGACTGGTAGCTGCTGTCGAACAGTTCGATGGAGGCGAGATAGGTATCCCCGTAGTAGTTGCCCTGGATCCAGGCACCGGCCCCCTTGACGCCGACGTCAAATGTGGCGGCTATCTGGGTAGGAATGTTGCCGAATGCCACGCCGTCGTAAATCAGCCCCATACCAGAGGGGAAAAACCCACTCCAGGTATAGTCTTCCTGAAGGTTGTAGAAGCCCTGCAACGTGCCAACCAGGCCGACGCTCCCGGTTACTCCATTTTGCGAAATGAAGGATTGTGGTGTCGGAAAGACTGTGTAGTCGTTGTTGCAGCCATACTGCACGCACCAATCTACGGTGTCTTCGAACAGGAAGGGATTGGTCGTGCCGGTTACACCCGCCCAGGCCGTACCCATTCCCAAGGCAAGACAGAGAAGTAATGCTAGTTTTTTCATATTCCTCCTTAAGACACACTCAAATCTGAGTTCTTCGGGGGAGGACACCACTTTAGTTGCACTTCAATTCGCCGCAGCAAAAATCTCGCGGAAATCGACATGTGCGTATCACTTCGGGAATCCTGATTTAGGACTGATTCCAAGCATTCGAGGGCGCTCCAGATAATCGAGATGCAAGGAGTAGAATTTTTATGGGGTAATCAAGCTCGGTTGCGGTATTCAGAGGAACGGCTTTCGCCTTGGGGGCCAAGGTTGCAGGCGTTTCTGGATCTGAGAACGTTCCACCGGACGAAGACCCGGCGCTACCACCTTTCGTAGAACTAATATCTGCATTTCACACGATGGACTTGCACCAGAAAATCCGTACGCTGCCCACGTCGGCGGGCGTGTATCTGTATAAGAATGCCGATGGGCAGGTCATTTACGTCGGCAAGGCGAAGAACCTGCGAGCGCGGGTGCGGTCGTATTTCGTCGAAGGCGCGGCGGAAAATGCGAAGACGGGTTCGCTGTTGCGCGAGGCTGTCGATCTCGACTACATCGTGGTGGACAACGAGCGCGAGGCACTGGCGCTGGAGAACAACCTCATCAAGCAGAAGAAGCCGCGCTACAACATTCTTCTGCGCGACGACAAGACGTATCCCTATATCAAGCTGACGATGGGTGAGCGCTATCCGAGGGTGTACGTGACGCGGCGCTTGCGGAAGGACGGATCGCTGTACTTTGGGCCTTACTTCCCTACCAGCCTTGCCTACCGGCTGGTGGACCTGATTCACCGTCACTTCCTGATCCCGTCGTGCAAGCTGGATCTGAACCGGTACTATCCGCGGCCGTGTCTGCAGTACTACATCGGGCGGTGCCTGGGACCGTGCGTCAAGGACCTCACCACGCCGGAGCGTTATTCCGAGGCCACGCACGACGTGAAGCTGTTTCTGGAAGGGCGCGGCGCAGACCTGACTCACTCGCTGCGCGAACGCATGGCCGCCGCCGCCGAACACGAGCAATATGAACTGGCCGCCAAGTATCGTGACCTGATCTCGACCGTCGAGTTACAGGAGTCCAAGCAGCGCATGCACGCCGTCGATGGCGACGACGCTGACGTGTTCGGCTATCACTACGAGAGCCAGATGCTGGCTGTGAACCTGTTCCACGTGCGCGGCGGCAAGATCATGGACAAGCGGGAGTTCTTTTGGGAGGACATGGACGAAATCGTCGGCGACGTGGGTTTCCAGCCTGGCGAGTTCTTCTCGGCCCTGCTCAAGCAGGTGTATCTCGACCAGCAGTACATTCCGCACAACGTGTACGTGCCGGTGGACTTCGAAGACCGCGCCATGCTGGAGGAAGTGCTCTCCGAGGGGCAGAACCGCAAGGTGCAAATCCATATACCGCTGCGTGGCGATAAGCGCTCTCTGGTGGATCTGGTCGGACAGAACGCCAAGCAGGCCTACGACCAGCGGTTCCGGGTCATGAAGCCGGGGGCGAAGGTCATCCAAGAGGCCCTGCAGGACGCGCTCACTCTGCCCGAACCGCCGAAGCGCATTGAGTGCTTTGACATTTCGCACATCCAGGGTGCCGAGACCGTGGCTTCGATGGTGGTGTGGGAAGACGGCAAGATGAAGAAGTCGGATTACCGCAAGTTCATCATCAAGACCGTCATTGGCGTTGATGACTTCGCCTCCATGCGGGAAGTGGTAACGCGCCGCTACTCGCGCCTGCAGGCGGAGGAGAAGCCAGCTGCCGAGCCTAATCCTGATTGACGGCGGCATCGGGCAACTACACGCCGCCGCCGATGCGCTGGAAGCCATCGGAATTATCAACCAGCCGCTGGCCTCGATTGCCAAGCGCGAGGAGATCATCTACGTCCACGGTCAGGAGGACGACCCGGTGGTGCTCGACCGCCACTCGCCGGTGCTGCACCTGGTTCAGTTGGTACGGGATGAGGCGCACCGCTTCGCCGTAACGTTCCATCGCAAACGGCGCGAGATGCGCGACCGCAAAACCGAATTACTGGAAATTCCCGGCGTCGGTGCACAAACTACACAGAGGCTGTTGCAGCATTTTGGCAGCCTGGAGGCGGTGAAACGGGCCGACTCGGCGGCGCTGGCTTCAGTCGTGAGCCGGCCGCAGGCAGAGGCAATCTTCCGGCACTTTCACGCACAAACTGCAAATGACCAACGGGTTGATAAGTTAAGCAATGAAAGGATTTAGCACGAAAGAGCGGTTTTTCTGCTTCCGAGGCGCCATAGGAAGCGTCTAATTGGGATAGACTCTTGAAAGTCCTAACCTTATGAAGCCATTGCGCCAGCGCAAGCCGACGCGGTACCAGACATGGACAGCCCTGCTGTGCGTGCTGGTGATTGCTGGTTTCGGCTTCGTGCAGGCTGTACACATGCACGATGTTCTGGCGGCAGAGACGTCTTCCCCGACGTCGCATTGCTCGCTATGTGTAGTGGCGCACAGTGCCGTTCTGATCAGCCCGGTCGCCGTAGCACCTTTGCCGGTGGTTGCGGCGACCGTGTTCGCCGCCAGCGAGCCGCAACTGGAATCCCGGTTGCAGGTAGCTTTCTCGTATATTCGTCCTCCTCCGCCCAGCCTGTAATTCCCGCTGCATTTCCCTTGACCTTCGGCCCGCACGATTGCGGGGCGTACTCACTTAGTTCATTGGAAAGCTGCTTCTGGAAGAGATTTCTAGTCGGCGTCACTCGGGACGCGGGCAACAGCTTGGGAGGTTTGAATGTTCGGTAACCTTGTCGCGCGGAATCGGGCGCAAAAAATTGGTTTAGCGGGATGCTTGGCGTCCAGCCGTATTTGGCTGCGGGGCCTGTCGATCTGCGCGCTAGTATTGTCGCTCAGTGGATTCGGGTTTGCGGCCGCAGGCGGCAACGCCGCAACTCTCGACGGCACTGTCACCGATCCGACGGGCGCAGTCATACCCGGCATGACAGTCGAAATCCAGAATCCGGTCAGCCAATATAGCCGGACCGCAACCACCGATGGCGAGGGGAAGTTCAGTTTCCCCAACGTTCCGCCCAACAATTACCACCTTGTGGTGTCCGGAACCGGATTCGTCAGCTACATAGAGGACGTGGACGCACACTCGGCTATTCCCATCGTTCTGAAGATCACTTTGCAGGTTGGCGGCGCTTCCGAAACCGTGAACGTGCAAAGCGAAGCCGGCGACCTGCTGGAAAACGATCCGACGTTTCATACCGATGTCGACCGCAAGCTTTTCGACAAGCTGCCGCTGGAGAGCTCGTCGTCGCAACTCAGCTCACTCGTGACATTGGCGACACCGGGTGTGTCAGCCGATTCCAACGGCATGTTCCATGGAATGGGCGACCACGCGGAGAATTCGTTCTCATTGGACGGGCAACCCATCACCGACCAGCAGAGCAAAGTGTTTTCCAACCAGATTCCTCTGGATGCGGTGCAGTCGATGGAAGTGATTGCCGGCGCACCGCCGGCCGAATACGGTGACAAGACCAGCCTCGTGATTGACGTGACCACGCGCTCGGGTCTGGGATCTACCACGCCGCACGGCGAGGTGACTAGTTCGTACGGCACCTTCGGCTCTTCCAACCTCGGATTCAACTTCTCGTATGGGGGAAAGAACTGGGGCAATTTTATTTCCGCGAACGGGCTCAACACCGGGCGCTTCCTCGATCCGCCGGAGTTTGTCGTCTTTCACGCTCATGGCAACGAGGAAAACTTCTTTGATCGGTTCGACTACCTGTTCTCGCAAAATGACGCGCTTCATATCAACGCTGGATTCACGCGCTCGTGGTTTCAGACGCCCAATTCCTATGACAGCCTGAATTACGGCGTATTGGGCCCCGACGGGAACCTAGTCGGCCCGGCCGACCAGCGCTCGAAAATCCTGACCTTCAACATCGCACCCTCGTGGACGCACACCATCAACAACAACGCCGTGTTCACGCTGGTGGGCTTCGTGCGGCGCGACGCATTCGATTATTACCCAAGCCAAAATCCCTTTGCCGACTTAAGCCCGATCCAGTCGTCTTCGATTGCGCAGCAGCGCAGCCTGCTGAATGCCGGAGCGCGCGCCGACTTGACGTACGCCAAGGGCATCCACAACATCAAGGCAGGCGTTGCCTATACCCAGACGTTTCTGGACGAGAACGACCAGATCGGCATTGTGAGCCCCACGGTGAACGCGCCCTGCGTGGACGCCAACGGAAATCCGGTGCCAGGGCTGAACAGCCCGTCACAGTGCGCCGCGGCTGGATATAGCCCGAATCCGTCGTACGCGCCAATCCTGAGCTGCTACGACCTGACGCGGCCGATTCCGCCGCAGTCGGCGGGCTGCTCATCGCCACACAGTGCGTTTTATCCGTTCGTCGGACACACCGACGTGAAAGAGCTGGCGCTCTACGTACAGGACAACATCAACTGGAAGAGTTGGAATTTTACCCTGGGCATTCGCGGTGACATGTATAACGGGCTCTCCGTAGCCAGCCAGGCCGAACCACGAGTCGGCATCGCCTACAACATTCATCGCACCAACACGGTGCTGCGTGTCTCGTATGCACGCACGCTGGAGACGCCGTTCAACGAAAACCTGGTGCTCTCCAGTACGGGATGTTCCTATCCAGTAATCGCCGCGCTAGTGCCGTGTGTGGCAGCACCGCTGGATCCGGGCTACCGCAACGAATTCCATGCCGGCTTGCAGCAGGCGTTCGGCAAGTACCTGGTGGTTTCAGGAGAATACATCTGGAAGTACACCCATAACGCCTATGACTTCAGCGTGCTCGACAACACGCCGATCACCTTCCCAATCGAGTGGCACAACTCCAAGATTCCGGGCTGGGCTCTACGCGTGAACATGCCGAATTTCCATGGTTTCAGCGCCCTCGCGGTTATGTCGAGCGTGGCGGCGCGCTTCTTCCCGCCGCAGGTCGGCGGGTTGGGAACGACCGTGGAATCGGGGGGCTACCCCTTCCGCATCGACCACGACGAGCTTTTCAACCAAACGCTACACCTGCAGTATCAGCCGAAGCCGAACAGTCCGTGGATTGGTTTCAACTGGCGCTACGACAGCGGCCTGGTCGCAGGCGCAGTGCCGTGCTACGGGGTGCTGGCCTCCAATGACTGTCCTACTTCAACCACGCTGCCCAACGGCCAGCCTGCGGTTGACCTGAGCGGCTTAAGCGCCGATCAGGAATTTCAGGCCGGACTGTACTGCGGCAGCGTGAAGGCAAACCCGTACACGCCGCTGCCGACGCCGTGTCCGGTGGGACTCTACGGGTCGAATCTGGTTTCGATCCCAGCGCCCAATACGCAGAATGACGACCACAACCCGCAGCGCATTGCGCCGCGCAGCCTTTTTGATGTGGCGGTCGGAGATGACAATCTGTTTCGAGGCGACAGATACAAGTGGAGCCTGCAGGTAAACATCATCAACTTGACCAACAACTACGCACTCTACAACTTTCTTTCGACCTTCAGCGGAACCCACTACGTAAGTCCGCGGACGGTGACCGCGCAGTTGGGGTTCCACTTCTGATCGAGAGCCAGGGCCGCGGAGCGAGTTGCTCCGCGGCTGGCTCAACTCATGGTCTCGCACTTGTGTGCGTAGTTCCGCACCAGTAGTATCGTTTCCAATCACCAATACAAGTCGCACCCCACCCACCAGGGAGACCTATGTCAGCTGGCGAAGAACTCAACGAATTGCAGGAAAATGCCGAAGCGGCCAAGGAACGAAAAGCCCTGGCTCCGGTGAGCTTGACCATGGCCATTGTGGCGGTGCTGGTGGCGACCATCTCGCTGCTGGGACACCGCGCCCACACCGAGGAAATCCTGCTGCAGAACAAAGCCACCGACGAGTGGGCTTATTACCAGGCCAAGAACCTGCGGCTGAACAACCTGCAGGCGTTGAATGACGTGCTGACCGCTCTCGAAGGCAAGAACGAAAAGGCCGAGCAGGTGCAGAAACGATTCGAAGGCAACATCGAAAAATACGCCGAGGAAAAGAAGGAAATCCAGGACAAGGCGCACGAAATGGAGGCCGAACTGGCTCATGAGACGCAGCGCGCCAACCGCTTCGACCTGGGCGAAGTGTTCCTTGAGATCTCTCTGGTTGTGACCTCAATTACCCTGCTGACGGGACGTAAGCATTACTGGATGTTGGGGATGTTGTTTGCCGCGGCCGGCATCGCGACTGCCGCCACCGTGCTGCTGCTGCGCTGAGGAATCACGACTGCCATCCCTCGCTCCCCACCAAGGGCACGAAGCGGCACAGCGTTTGGACTGAAGAGACGATGCTTCCGCTGGTCTTGCGTATCACCTGCAACTGTTGGTTGACGCGGTCGCCGACCGGTACGACCATGATGCCGCCCTCAACCAACTGCGCTATCAGAGCTCGGCGGCGCCTTCGGTGCACCAGCGGCCACCAGGATCTTGTCATACGGGGCATGTTGCGGCAGGCCGAGGCTGCCGTCTCCGCAGACCACAAACACGTTGGCATAGCCGAGTTCCTGCAAAAGCTGATCCGCCTGGTCTGCTAATTCATTGTGCCTCTCGATCGTCCATACGTGGAGGGCCAGTTCGCCCACGACGGCCGCCTCGTAGCCAGTACCCGTGCCCACTTCCAGAACGCGGTCGGAGGACTTCACGTGCAGCGCCTCGATCATCGTGGCCACCATCAGCGGCTGCGAAATCGTCTGCCCATGTGCGATCGGCAGGGGCCCGTCGGCGTAAGCTTCAGCCTGAAACTCGTGTCCGGCGAAGCGCTCGCGCGGCACCTTGGCCATGGCCGTCAGCAGGCGCTCGTCGCGGATGCCGCGCTGCCTCAGTTGCACTTCCACCATGACAGCCCGTTGCCGGGCGAAGTCCGCGGGGTCCGTCATGTATCCATCCAATTTCGCGAAGACAACCGCAGCCGTGCCGAAGCGCCGCCGAAGGCAGCCGCGCTCGGTTGCAGGGCGCCCTACTTCTTGCGCTTCCGTATCAGCAAATCGAAGCTCACCACGCCATTTTCGTCGCGAACGCCCTGCACCGTGTAGTCCTCGTTGATGTTGTACTCGAACTGGACCACTTGTTGCGCCGATTGCGTGAGATTGGTGATGTAGGTGAGGGTCACGTTGTTCGACACCTGCTGCTCCACAGTGAGCCGCGCGCTGGGATTATTGTCAGGGCCACCCACCGCCGGGTTGATGCGGATGGAGCTGACTCCGAACAACTTCGATGCCCGGTTGCTGACCTGCTGGTTGATGAGATTGCCCAGCACCAGGCCACCCGCCCCCTCGCCCAGGCTGCTGTTCTTTGCCGAGGCGAAGCCCTCCTCCTGGGTGCGCCCAAAAGCCAACAGCGCGATGATGTCGTCGCTTGAAAGAGGAGGATCGGAGCGGTAAGTCGTAGTCAGTTTCTCGATCGTGCCGTGCAGTCCTATGGTGATGTCGAAGTCGCGCACTCTGGTGGTCGCTTCGACATCGAGGATGGGGTCAATGCGGACAGGATTGGCGAACGTGATGTCGCCACGGTCGAGGTGATATTTGGTGCCGTTGAGATTAATGTCGCCCTCGGCCACGTTGATACGGCCCAACAGCGCGGGCCGAGTGCCCGTGCCACGCAGCCGCAGGTCGGCATCGCCCGACAGCTTGGCAAGGGTGGTCTGCACCGTCATCTCAGACGCCGAAACAATCCGCACATCCAGCCGCAGGTTGTTCAGTGGGGACGTGGGGTTCGGAATGGTGGGCGGCTGGGAGACAAAAGCTCCCATCATCTCCGTCGCCGGAATCTGCGCAAATCGTGTGATGGTCACCTGGCCGCTCAGCAGCGAACTATTCAACGTTCCGTTCAGGCGTAATTCCTGGTCGGCGGTAACGCTGACACCTCCGTAGCGAAAGCGAATGTCGGAGCCGGTCGAGCGCAGATCGAAGCCGATACCATTCCCGTAGGTAATGTAGCCGGAGAATGCAACTTGTCCGCCGCCTACGCGGCCTGCCAGGTGTTCCACCTCAAGTCGGTCTTGGCTGAAGACCATGGTGCCGTTGAGTTCACCCAACGCCGCGGGAAGGTCAATCATCGAAAAACCAGCGTGCGCAATCACAACACGGCCGTTCATCACCGGCTTCGCCTGGGTTCCCTTCACCGTGACGTCGGCGTCGCCCGTACCGTAGGAAGTGATCTCGTCGTCGAGCACGTGGAACATCGCCAGGTCGAGGTGTCCCTTGGCATAGAGGTCGAGCGCATGGTCGCCCCGAAGGTCGATCGTGCCTCCCACGCTAAGAGTGGAATCTTCCGACTTCAGGGCGAAGCGTTGCAACGTGATCACTTGGTCGGCCAGCGTCAACTCAAAAGGACCTTCGGTATGGATGCCGATGTGTTCCAATTCCACGGAAAAAGCATCGACGTGCATCGAACCCTTAAGGGAGCGCGGCTGGAGCAAGGGACCGCTCAGGGTGGCGCGCCCGTTTAACGACGAGTGTCCAGTCACGCTAGTCTTGAATTCGGCTTTGAGCAGTGGGTCGATATTGACGTCGTGAAACTGCAAGCGGAGATCACTCTCCAGGTCGCCCTTCTCGTCGATTGTGCCGTCCATGTCCAGCGAGGCGTAAGTAAACTTCGAGCGCCCGGCCACCTGCAGCTTGCCGTCGCGGGTCACGGCATCGAGAGTCAGGCCGCCCGCAACTTCGTCGTTGATTGCAAAGTTAGACACTTCCACATGAGCATCGACCACGGGTTGCCCCAGCGAGCCTGATGTTTTCAGGGTGAAGCGTGCGATGCCGTGCTCCTGGATCGAGACGGACTGAACTTCGTGGAGCAGCGCCAAGTCGATCTTGTCGCCGCGAAGGTCGGAACGCAGTTCCTGGGTGTCGAAGTTGTAGGCCACCGATCCGGCGGCGGTCCCGCCCAGAGCCTCCAATCGTATGTTCTGGAACTGCGCCTCACGTCCGACCAGCACGATGTCAGACGTCGCGGTTTTGATGGGATGTCCGTACGCTTCACCGCCGCTGAGCGAGACATTACCCTTCCCGTGCGGATTCGCCGTGGTACCACTCACCTGAAGTGTGAGATTCACCACGCCCGTTAAGGGATAGTCGGTGCCCAGGGTCTTCTGCAGATCGGTGGCACCCGCATTGCGTAACGACGCATGCACCTCAATCGGGGATCGGTCGCTGAAGGCCCCATTCTCCAGTTGCGCGCTCCCGTCAAGGTTGAGCCGGGCAGCACCCTCTTGCATCACTCCATTATGTAAGGCCAGCAAGGAGTGGCTGTACCGAACGTCTCCGGCAAATGAGTCGATGTGGATGCGGCGCGGTTGAGGCGTGGACGTGGGTCCGGGCGTGGCCGATGCCAGGTGCAGTAGCTTCTCCAGCTTGTTCGGCTGAGACGGCTTGGAGGAGGGTGGGACGGGCGGCGCGTACAGATAGTTAAAGTCGGTGGCTAGAAGCCGTCCCACAATGTCAGGGCTGGTGAGCGGCCCGCTCAGCGTTCCATTGAAGCTGGCGCGCCCGCCAACTTCCAGCGGCACAGCCGAATAGCCCATCGCGGCCAGCAATGGCTGAATTTCCGCAAAGCTGCTGGTATTTACGGCCAGTTGAAGTTCTGCGTCCCGCTTGCCGATCACGCCCGAAGCATTGGCTTCCGTGTGCGGTGTTGCCAGGTTGAACGTCGTGATCTGCGTCGTTCCGGAGCGCATATCGAAGCGGCCATGAAACGTACCGCTGGCCGGCAACTGGTGCTCCTGAGACTGCGTCGGAGCGGTGCAGTCTGCAGCGATGTCCACCATCGCGTTGCTGATCGATCCGTTCCACGCCGCTTTGACGGTCCCGTCCACAGTGCCCACAGGGTTCAGCTTCTCGACCGCCACGTCCTGATTTGCCAGCATGCGCACGACCTCGGCGAGGGACGCGCCCGCGACCTTCAAACTGACAGAACCTTGCTGCACGGCCAGGGCTGGAGATTTGCCGCCGGCGACAGCCTTCGCCGGTCTCGCGGGCTTTTCGCTGCTGACGAGCGCCGGTGTCACCTCGAGCGTGGGAGCGTAGTGCTTCACCTCGGCGTCACCAGTGACCGTGCCTCCCAGCAAACGGGCATCGATTTTCTTCAGCAGGATGTGGTCCTGATCGAGCGAGAACTCGGCGGTGGCGTTCGCATCGCGTACCTCCATGCCTGGCTCGGCATAGGTCACGCCGCGCAGGTTCAGCCGGCCGCTGGCGGATAGATTTTCCGCCCCAAAAGTCCCTGAACCACTGAAGTTGGCGCTGCCACCTCGCAATTTATTGAGACGGGTGATTTCTCCGGCCTGCGCGAGATCGAAGTTCCCGCTGTATGTCAGATGCACACTGGGGTGGCTGAAGTCGTCTACCGTGCCGCTGGTTTCGAGTGACGACTTTTGCGAGGTCAGAGTGAGTTTCCGCACCTGCGCGTGATTGCGCCACAGGCTGAAATCGGCATCGGCCGTGGCCGGAATGTCGCGCATCTCCGGGAACCGCGCATCCACCTTGCCGACGTGCAGTGTGCCGTCGTAGCGCTTGTCCAACAGTTGATAGCCCATCTGGAGACCGAGGTCGTTGGCCTGAAAGTCGAGCGGGAACTTCTCCTCATTCAGAAGAAACGAGCCATTGTGTACCTCCCCGCGCCCGACCTTGAGGTCGAAGAGCTGCTGCAGTGGATCGCCGCTGGACTTGACCTTTGGCTCCGGCAGGTTGGTCGCGCCATCGGGCTTCACGATGATGTGGACCACCGGGTTCTCGAGCGTGAGCTGCGGCAGGTCAATGTCGCCACCAAAGAACGAGACCACATGGACGCGCGCATACAGCCGGTCGACGTGCGCCAGCGGCGCCTCATTTTCCGGCTCCAGCCCGTGGATGGTAATTCCCTTGGCTTCAACCTCGAGCTTCGATACGTTCCAGGTCAGCGATTGCAACTCAACCGTGCCGCCGGTGGCCTTTTCCAGTTCGGCGATCACCCGGTGTCGCACAATATCCTGAAACGCCGGACTTTGCAGGAACCAGCCCAACGCCAGCACCAGAATCACAAACAAGCCGGCAATCACCACCCAGAACCACCACGGGAAGCGCGACAGCCGTACTTTTGCGTTTTCGGTCATATCAGCTTCCGCCGCCCAATGCCTCGCGTTCCGCCGGCGCAGCCAGCGGCACCGTACTACGAATAGGAGTCTGCTGGCGCAGATTGTGCAGCCACGCATCCAGTAGTTCGTCCATGTGTTGTTGTACGAGTAACTCGCGGATCTTGGAGCTAACCTCCGGGAGCGTCACTGGCTGGCCCCCCGCTTTTTCCAGTTCGGGCAACAACTTCGCCCGATAGTACGCCTCGATCTCCTCCGGTTGAACATGAACGCTAGACCGCAGGCGCACCTCGATAAAGTTCATCATCTGCATCTCAGCCCGCAGTTGGTCTTCGAATTGGCGCTCTGTGAACCCGTACGACATGAGCACCTGTTGCCAGCCGGCTTCGTCTTTCGCCGCCGGGATCTGCGCGCGTAGGTTGGCGAGGTTTGAGCGCAATTCATCGCGCGAGGGCGAAAAAGTGATGCGGTCGTTCATCTGCGCTTCCAGCAGGCGGCGGTCGATGAGCCTCTGCAGGGCGTTGATCCGGTCCTTCTCCGTCACTCCCGACAACGGCTTTTGCTGCATGAACGCCTCGAAGCGAGTAGCATCGTCCCACTCGCTCTGGAGGATGGGCTGTCGGCTGACAGTGGCGACGACGCCGTCCAGGACCTCGCCGGCGAATCCGGCGACCGGCACCAGCAGAAGCGCAAGTATCGCGACATGTCGCAGCCGTTTCATCAGAAAGTCTGTCCTATGCTGAAGAAGAAATTCCAATGACTCAGGGTCTCCACCTTGCTCTGGTCCCGAATGGGATAGCGCGTTGGATTGAAGTTGTAGCTGACGTCGCCGCGCACCGGGCCCACCGGCGTCTTGTAGCGAATGCCCGTGCCGATCGCCTGCGGGTTGTAAGCAAAGTTGCAGCCATACGACGCTTTGGCCGGTGCGCAAGCCGCAATCGAAGGCTGCTGGAAGCGCACCAATCCGCTCAGGATTTGACTCGACGTAGCAAATACGTTGCCCATGTCATGGAACAGGACCAGGCTCATGTTCTCGCCGACGAACGGCAACAACACCGGAGGCGTGCGCAGTTCCAGATTGTTTACGAACAACCCCTGGCCTCCGATGGGATATCCGGTTTGCAGGTCACGCGGGCCCGCCTGGTTGATAGCAAAGCCCCGCAGCGAGTTGCCGCCACCGGCGAAAAACAGTTCGGGCAGCGGAATCGCCGTGGCAGCTCCGCCGGGATAGTAATTAGTGCCATAGGCGTGTTCGATACCGATCTGGGTATTGCGAGCCAGCACCCATTTGCGGTGAAACGTGTAGTACGTCGAGTTCTGGAACAGCACCTTGCCGAAGTTCGACTCCGAGCCTAGCGCGCTGGTGGCCAAGCCGAGATCGAGCAGGTTGTAGCTGCCCTTGTGCGTATCCACCGGGTTGTCTCGCCGGTCGCGTACCCAGGTCATGCTGGGCATGGCAATGGTCACGGGCTTGGCGTAAAGCGGGATCAGGTCAGGATCAATCACCAGGCTGGCTGGGTCGACCTTGACCCGCTGATAAGTCAGTCGGTACAGGAACGTGGTCGAACGGCTGTACTTCTGCTCGGCTCCCACTGAGCCTTCCAAACGCTCGGAGGTGAAGGTATTGACGTTGACCGTGTTGTCGTAGAAACCGCTCAGCGTGAAGTGCCATTTTTCGCGCGACATCAGCCGTGGCGCATCGTAGCTGATGAGGGCGCGCCGGGTCAGCAAGCCGGCCCGGGCACGGAAACTCAACGTTTGGTCCCTTCCAAACATATTCAGCCGGGTGATCTCAAGCACACCGTTGGGGCTCACTCCGGCCTGCCCCTGCGGGTTATTAAGGGCTGGCGTATTGCCGGTGGCAAACTCGATACCGCCACCGAAGCGGAAGGTCCAGCGCGGCGCTTCGGCCAGGTTGAACAAAACGTTCTTTTGCGGCTCGATGCCTTCCGGATTCTGCACCGCCATGTCCACCTGGTTAAAGATGCCCAAGTTGTAGAGCCTGCGCTGTGAGTCCACCATAACGGCCTGGCTGAGTGGATCTCCGGGCCGAATGCGGATCTGTCGGTTCACAATATAAGGCCGGGTGTTTTCCGTGCCGGTCACAATCAGCTGACTTACATTCACCCTTTGTCCTTCGGCGATCTTGTAAGTCACGTTGACGCGATACGGTTCCCCCTCCACCGCCGCGGCCGACGATTCGAACTGCATATCGGGATAACCGCGGTTGTAATAGAAGTAAGTGAGGGCGTCGCGGTCGCTGACCATGTCTGCCTGGCTGAAGGGCTGACCCGGAACGCTGCTCAGCAGTGGCGCGAGCTGTTCGTCCGGAAAATCGGTGTTGCCTTCGATGGACAGGTTCTTCACCAGCGTCTGAGGGCCCTCCGTGATGCGGTACACCACCGCCAGTTCGCCCTTCTGCGATCCGTAGTTGTCCTCGACATTGGCCTCAACCTTCACTTCCTCAAAGCCATTGGACTGGTATAGCGCCTTGATGGAAGCCACGTCGTCAGCCATCATGCGCTGGCTGAAGCGCCCGTTGGTGATGACCCAGTTCTTGGGCTGGACGCTCAGCCGCTCGCGAATAGTGTCGTCGTCAAAGTACTTGTTGCCTGAAATCAGGATCGCCGCCAGTTCGTGCTTCTCGCCCTCGCCGATCCGGTAAACAATATTGACTTGGTCCTCATCGGGCACCGGCTGCCTTTCCACCTCAACGGTGGCATCGAAGTAACCCCGGGTCTGCAGGTAGTTCCGCAGGTTGCGACGGCCTTCATTGAGCAGGTCGTCGTCCACGGCGTTCTCCTGGTACACGGGTATCAGCCTCTTCATCTCGCCGCCGCGGATCTTGGCCCCTTCCGCCACAATGACTACCTTCGCTCCCTGCTCCACTTCGAAGACGAAATCCAGCGTGTTGCTGGCCGGGTTGTAGTCCTTATTGGTCAGCGAAACCTGCGCCTCGAGGTGCTGGTTCTTCTGGTAGTGTTTGCGCAGGCGGTCGAGCGCCCGGGATTGGTCGGAAAGCTTGACCTTGTTGCCTGGCTTGAGCTTGGTAATCTGCTGGATCTGCGCCTGCTCGATGCCCGCATCGCCCTCGATCTTCACCGTCCCCACCCGGGCTACTGCGCCAGGTGTGACATGAAAGAGCACGTCCATCTGCCTCGTATCTTCATGCGGAACCAGGTCGTAGGTGATGGACGCCTGATAATAGCCGTTGTCAGCCAGCACCTTGGTCATGCGGTCGATGGAGAGCTTCAGGTTGTCTTCCGCGAACAGTGCACCCAGATCGAGCTTGCTGGCATTCACCAACTGGTGCGGCTTGGGCGACGCCTTTGAGTTCAGTCCCGCAATCTCGACGTCGCCATTGAAGAAGTTTTCGGTGGTCACAAACGTCAGCGCGATGCCCCCTCCGCGGTAAGAAGCAGCCTCAACATGCAGACTCGAAAAACGCCCCGTCGCATAGAGCACGCGAATGGACTCGCGCAACGCGTCGGCATCGAGGGGCTCGCCCTCTTTCACCAGCAGCAGGCTCCGCAGCATGGCCGAGTTGGTACCGGCCATTCCCTTGAATTCGATTTCGCGGACGATCTCTCCTTCGTACTTGGCAGCGCCGGTCAGCGAGGGAAGTGGGTGGGTCTGGGAGTCGACGGTCTCGTCGAGCGGGACGGGCACGGGAGGCGGGTTCTGCGCCCAAGCCGACGGCTGGCCGGGCATCAGCGCGCCCAGCAGTACGGCCACGAAGATGAATGGCTTGGTTGGCTTGTTCAATCCCGTAACCCTTGATGAATCCACCCGTTACCAGCCGCCGCGGTCAAACTTATTCAGCCTGTCCAGCGCTCCGGTCGCGCTGCCCACACCTTTACGCAAACCCGCCGCACCTCTGCGAGTCCCGCTGAACCCGACGAAACCTCGGTAGCGTTACCTATAATAACGAAGGACGCATCCCGAAAGCAGGTAAGCCGGTTGGAATTCGCCGAACGCTACTCCCGCCAGATACTCTTTCAACCCCTCGGAGCGGAAGGCCAGAAGCGTTTGGCCGCCGCGCGAGTGGCGATCGTTGGTTGCGGCGCGACTGGATCGTCCCTGTCTTCCCTTCTGGCGCGCGCCGGCGTCGGCTATCTGCGCATCATCGACCGCGACTACGTTGAGCCCAGCAATCTGCAGCGGCAGGTGCTGTTCGACGAAGCCGATGCGGCCGAATCGCTCCCCAAGGCGATCGCCGCCGCCCGCAAGATTCGCGGATTCAACTCCGAAATCGAAGTCGAAACACACGTCGCCGACCTGACTCCCGACAATGTTGAAGAGCTTCTGGGTAACGTCCAACTCATTCTCGACGGCACCGACAACTTCGAGACGCGCTACTTGATTAACGATTTCGCTGTGAGTGAGAACTTGCCGTGGATTTATGCCGCCGGAGTCGGCAGCTACGCCGTCACCATGAACGTGCTGCCCGGCGAGACCGCCTGCCTCGCCTGTATCTTCCCTGATTCCCCGACGGGAATGGTCGAGACCTGCGACACCTCGGGCATTCTGAATTCAGCCGTGAACCTCGTGGCGTCCATCGCGGCGACCGAGGCGATGAAGCTCATCGTCGGCGCGCGCGACAAGCTCCGCCGTACCTTGCTGTCGTTACGACGTGTGGAGCAACGAGCACTCGCGCAGGTTTCCACCGCGCATCCACGCGAAGGCTGCCGCGCCTGCCAGCAACGCGACTTCATCCACCTCGCAGGAGTTGGCCGCCCTCACATCTCCATGTGCGGACGCAACTCGGTGCAAATCCACGAGCGCCAGCGCCCGATCGACTTCGACGAAATCACCCGCCGCCTTACCCCGCACGGCACGGTCAAGTACAACGAGTTCGTACTGAAATTCTGGCACGACCCCTACGAGATAACTCTCTTCCCCGACGGCCGCGCCATCATCAAAGGCACCACCGACCCCGCCATCGCCCGAAGCCTGTATGCGAGGTATGTGGGGGCGTAGGTCTGGGCGTCCCACCCACGGCGGGCGAAGTTGTACCTGAGCGACCATCGGTAGTACCATTCGCCCTACCTCACGGTAATCCAATTCAGAAGGGATCTCGCTTATGGAACCTTTTCTCGGCTCGCTCTTGCTCGTCCCTTACAATTTCGCTCCCCAGGGATGGCTGCTCTGCCAGGGACAGCTCCTGCCCATCCAACAATATGCGGCGCTGTTTTCGCTGCTCGGCACCACATACGGCGGCGACGGCGTCAGGACGTTTGCCCTTCCCGACTTGCGCGGACGAGTTCCGATCAGCTCCGGGCAAGGCCCAGGGCTACAGGACTATGTTCTTGGCCAAGCCAGCGGCGCAGAGTCCGCTACTCTGGGTGTCGCTCAGCTACCGGCCCACAATCACAACGTGAATACGGTTTCAGCTACCGGCAATTCCACCAACCCGTCGAATCACTTCCTCGCGGAAACCCTGAGCCCGGCAGCCAACACAGGACCCTACACTTCGGCCGCGCCGAATTCCACGCTCAACCCTGCGGCGATTTCTCAGACCGGTGGCGGACAGCCGGTCGATATTCGCCAACCTTACCTGACTCTTAACTGGATCATCGCGTTCCAGGGCGTATTTCCATCGCGCGGCTAACAACGAGTCGAGCGGTCAGGCAAGTTGCTGGGGGAACGTAGCCCCCACTTGCCTGACTTTTGGGAAATCCGCTAGTGGCCCACGTTTGCCTGCGGTCGACAAATGTGGGTCGCGATTGGCCGATATCCGCCGGCGCTGCCAAACGTGGCGTCTGCATGGGATTTCCCATTCCCGAATTCGCCGGTTACTTTCGTTTCTTTGCTCTCGCGATTATTCGTAATACCGTGCGCGGTCCGCTCAATCAGGAAAGCTGGACTTTCTTGCCCTGCAGGAGCGCAAAAGTTAGGTCATCGCGATTAAGCCGGTGAGTTCGCTGAAATAAAGACTTTGCCTGCACATTGATCCGGCGTCGGATCTTGCCACAAAATTCCATCTTAATCTGTAAGCATATCCGCAATGGCGGAACCAGGCGGCAGCGTTCTCTGCGGTGATGGTTTTGAGCGCCTCGGTGATGGCCTGATCGAGCCCGTCCGCCGTGCGCGCCTTGGCGGCACGCAGAAACTGCTTGAGCTTGAACCAAGCCTTCTCGATGGGATTCAGGTCCGGCGAGTAGGGCGGCAAGTACAGCAGTTCGGCGCCTTGAGCCTCAATCCGCTCGCGGATGCCCCGCACCTTGTGGGCCGACAGGTTGTCCATGACCACCACATCTCCAGCTTGCAGTTTGGGGCACAGCACCTGCTCCACATAGGCGCGAAAGACCTCGCCGTCGGTGGCGGCTTCGATGGTCATGACCGCAGCCATGCCACGCAGGCTCATGGCTCCCAAGGTGGTCAGCACTTGCCAGTGGCCTTGGGGAGTCGCCTCCGCGATCCGCTCTCCCTTCGGTGCTCGTCCCCACGCCCTGGTCATCTGCGTCGTGACCCCGCTTTCGTCGAGGAAGATCAGCTTTTCCGGCGCGATGGTGGCGAGCTTTTCCAGGAACGCCGCCCGCCGTTGCTGGTTGGCTTCCGTGTCGCGCTCGCGGGCGTGGAGTGACTTTTTTTCAGACGCAAACCCATCTTCCTGAGCACCGTCCACAGCGAGGGTATGCTGACCCCGAGATGGGCCTCCCGGCCAAGTTTTTCCTGCATCTCCGCCAGGGTCAGGTCCGGCTGCTGCTTCAGCCAGCCGCGCAGCCGCTCCCGCACTGGCTCGGTAAACAGCGGCTTGCGGCCCGGCCGATGGGGAACGCGCTCCATCTTCCCGGTACGTCGCCATTGCCGATGTATCTTCCGCACATAGTCCAGACTGACGCGAAAGCGCTGCGCCAGTTCCGCCTGCGTGCCTTCGCCTTGCACGTAGGCCTGCAGAATCCTGCGCCGCAAATCGTCCGAAAAAGGTCGTGCCATCCAGGGTTGTCGGGAGATCTCGCCGCCTTCAACCTACCATCACTTCCGTCGTCACACTATTTACTAATTTGGTCTAAACAACTGATTCCGCGGACTTTTGACAAGATAATTGTCGGATTGCTGTCCGCTACTGCCACCGCGTCGGCAGATCTAACTCCTTACGGCTGAATTGGATAGCTATAAACCTTTGGCAATCGCACATTTGCCAGGATTTTTGTTCCAAACCGCTGAAAACAAAGCAGGCGTCAAAAGCAATTTTGCAAATGCGAGAGGAGTCGCGTCCCATCTGGAGAGCTATGAAGAGCTCGCGGACTTCGTCCTAATCTGCTGTCCTCCTCAGACAATTGCCCTTCAGCTTTTGGAGTCGATCCTGCCTGTCCCCAATGACGTCATAGCTATGCACCGATGCGGTCGATCTCGGCGACCTCGGCGGGTCTCCGTAGAGGTTCCCTCGTCGTGGGAAAACATTTCGCCACGATGTGCAACCATTTGCATAGCTCCGCAGCGTGAAACCAGTGATTTTTGCGGTATTAGCATGGATTTAAATGACTTGGTTGGATTCAGGAAGTGGCGTCTAAATTGCAACTACACTTGTGAAGTGTACTGTTGCACCACGAGTTGTCTCCACGAAAAGTCCTCTCGATCTGTGAGTATGGAGTTTTTAGGGAGTTCCGGGTAGCAACCCGTACTCACCGAGCTTGTATCTGAAGAGAAACTGCCGTACGCCGGAGGTTCAAAATGGTCAGAAAGTTCGTAACAAGTCAACTCGCCGCCAAGCTCCTTGTTTTGTTGGCATTCACTCTCCTGTTGCCTACTGCGCACGCTAGTGTACTTAGTGTGGGCGGCCTTGCCTTTCCGACTCAGATTACCCCGGGCGGGACGGTGGTCGGCACTGCTTCGGGTACCATCACGACCCCTAGTTTTGTCGCCACCTGGTGGGAGTGGGTGTATCGCGACCCAGGGAATTCACTTCCTGGTTGCAACGGCAACTGTCTCGATTTCGTGTATCAGTTCCACAACGACATCAATTCAAGGGACGTCTTGGAACGGTTCTCGATGTCGAGCTTCGCGACTTTAGGTATGTCAGCGTCCGTCAACGTGGGTATGGACACTCTTGGAGTGCATGACCCGATCAACATGACCTGGAGCACGGACGGAGAAGTGATTGCCTTCAACTTCACCCCATTCGGCGATCAGATCAACCGTGGCGAGACGACACAGTTGATGGTCATCCAGACTCAAGCAACGCAGTATACCGACGGTTATGTGTCCGCTCAGGATGGGACCGCGGGTTCTGGCGTCGCGCTTGCACCGGCAGCTATTCCCGAGCCCGCGTCGCTGGGATTGATGGGCGCCGGCCTGATCGTTGTCGGAAGTTTTGTTCGCCGCAAGTTAGGCCTTTGATACCTCGGCCGAACGCGGAGAAGAAGTTGATGTACAACCGGCGTTAAGTGGAGAGACGCGTTCTTTCCACGGGTGTCCAGTCGGTGGCTTTTGGCTAGAAGGTTCGTGTTAACGGTCCGTTTTGCCAGGAGCCATCGGATGGATATTTGTGTTTTGACGAGCGACTTGCAATAAGTCACTCCAGTGGAAGCGGTCTGCCGGCCGTAGTCATTCGCTGGCGCGGTTGCTTCATTGTTGCCCGGTGCACGCTGCACACCGATTTGATCGCGGCGCTTTACCCACTGCAGAAGTTCCCTTCTCTTTCCGCAGCCCGCAGTTACTCTTCACACTTTAGTAACCAACAATTCTGAGCCAACTGGTTACTTTAAACCTAGCTATGTTATTGATAATTAAAGGTCGTACGAATCCGCTCGGGCGGCAACACCTGTAGTAGTGTACCTCCCCCACTTTTGTTCTAGTCAAAAGAGCTTTGTCACCAGTAGTATCGGAATTTCCCGATCACGCGAGCTCGCCGGTGCATCTGGAAAACTCCAACTCAAAAGGTGATGAATGCACATAACAAGATGTGAAGCCCCCCCCCGTAAATTGATTTTTTCAAATTTATCGTCACGTCTAGCTCGAATCGAGTTCCGGGTCGTTGCCTCTGTGCTCTTGTTGGCTTCTCTGTTCGTCGTGATTCCGTCGTTATCCGCAGCGGACGTTTCAGCCACGGCAAAGATCGCGCCGCAGTTGACGTCCGAGACGGCCCTCGGCGGGAGCAGCGAAGCTCTGATCGTGTTCTCTGAACAGGCAGACTTGAGCGGCGCATCCAAACTGCCTACCAAGCTGCAAAAGGGACTCTACGTCTACAACGCGCTGCGGACGGTTGCTGATCGCACCCAGGCACCCATCCGCAAAATGTTGGAGGCGCGCGGCGTCCCCTACCAGTCGTTCTATGGCGTCAACATGATCAAGGTCACCGCCAGCCGCGATTTGTTGTACGAATTGGCAGCTCGCAATGAAGTGTTGCGAATCGACGCCAACCCGAAGGTCAAGAGCTCAATTCCCGCGCCCAATCTCATCCTTCGTGGAAGCGCGGACTCAACCAAATCGACTCTGGGATCCAGTCAGACGCCCGGAACAATCGAATGGAACGTACAGCAAGTGAATGCGCCGCAGGTATGGGCGTTGGGCTTTCGTGGCGAAGGCATGGTCGTTGCCAACGCCGACACAGGCGTACAGTGGGACCACATTTCTCTGAAGTCTCATTACCGCGGCTGGAACGGAAGTACCGTGAATCACGATTACAATTGGCACGATGCCACCAAATACCATTCGGCCACTCCAGTCGATCCCCAGTATCACGGCACATTTACGATGAGCGAGATGGTGGGAGACGACGGGCTGGGAAATCAGGTTGGAGTTGCGCCTGGTGCGAAATGGATCGCGTGCCGCAACATGGACCAGAACGGCATTGGATCTCCATCCACCTACATTGAGTGTTTTCAGTTCCTGATGGCGCCTTATCCTGTCGGACATCCTGAGTTAGCCAACCCGGCCATGGCTCCTGACGTCATCAATAATTCGTGGGAATGCCCTGCAAGCGAGGGCTGCTCGATCACTACGCTTCAAGCCATCGTAGATGCGGTAAAGGCCGCTGGCATCTTCGCAGTCATGGCGACCGGAAATTCCGGTCCCAACTGTTCCACGGTTACCACCTCCCCTGAGATTTACAGCAGCGCAGTGAGTGTTGGAGCTACCGATTCTTCTAACCTGATCGCTCGATTTAGCAGCCGCGGTCCGGTGACGGTCGACCACAGCGGACGGCTGAAGCCAGACCTCGTCGCCCCCGGTTACTACATCAGGGGCGCAATACCCTATATGAACATGTACCAGAGTTACTGGATGGGCACTTCGATGGCAGCGCCCCACGTTGCCGCCGGGGTGGCACTCCTATGGCAGGCGAAGCCCGCCTTGCAGGGCCAGATCGACGAAACCCTGAAGGTGCTGACCCAGAATGCTACGCCGCTGTTCAGCACGCAAACTTGCGGCGGCTTCAGTGGGCAAGCCGCCCCGAACGCTGTCTTTGGTTCAGGACTGTTGAACATCTTGAAGGCAGTACAGGCTCCTTAGTAAAGGGATGCCCTGCCTCGGGTTCCGAGGCAGGGCATTTTAATCTCGTTGACCTTGGCGCAAGGCTGCAACAGGTCGTACTTTTCCGTTCTCCAAAGGCGATAGAAGTTCATTTCAGAAACGAGCAGGAAGTTCCGCCTTTGCAAATGTCAACGTTTGACGACGCCTACCTTCCGTGCCGCCGTCCGCGAGGACGTCGCCCAAGCTAACCGGGTCGAGTTCATTGAAGAAACACAAATGGATGCCCCCTGTAGCAAACGGTTCGCTTCCAGGTTCTACCACCTGGCGATTCGTCGCCGCCGATGCCCATTTCTACTCACTGACTTTGTCCGCCTCTTCTCCTTTCAGCTTTTGAAAGCGATCGTGCATGTAGCCGATGATCTGGTCCAACTGGGGCGGGGACTGGCCGTCGCGTTCGCGCGCGGACTTCAGGAGCCGCAAGTTCTTTAAGGTGGTATCCAGATTGAACGAACTCTTCCCGGCCGCGAGCACTTTGGGTAACACCCGGCTCGCGATCGTCCAATCACCGCCGATGGCGCTCAATTCCAGTACCGTCGCCAGGTCCCAGTAATCGCTCGAAGAAGCGCCGCCGCGCCTCGCGACCGCGAAGCTGACCAGCGGAACCAGCCGGTCGGCCTCCTTGAGGGCGTCGGCGTCGCCCTTCTGCACCAGCAGATTAATGGCATTCACGCCCGGATAGTAGTCCCGCGGATCGCTCTCGAAGCCCTTGGTGTAGGCCTCGATGGCTTCGTCCAGCGACGCCGAGGCCATCAGGTCACCCGCCTTTTTTAGCTCGGCGTAACGGTCCTTGTGAACGCGCCCGAGGATACCGAGCGTCTCGGGGTCGGCACCTTTCTCTTTCACCAGCTTCTCCAGAATCCGCTGCGCTTCGTCGCGATCGCCCGGCCGGTTCCGGCGGTTCAGCGCCAGCGCTCGCTGCTGCCTCACCATGACGTTCGACTTCAGGCCATCTGGAAATTCGGCGGTCAGGCTCACCATGTCATCCCACGCGCTCACATCGCGGAACGACAGCATCAGGTCCACCAGTGCCGTTCTCTGGGTTGCGTGAAGATCGCCGAGGCTGTCACGGACTGCTCTCAACGCCACCGTCCGCTCTGCGTCCGATGATTTTGCGCGCGCATCTGCCAGCCTTTCGCGGAACTCATCGGAGTGCCGCACCTGGTCCTGAAAAATCTCCGTGACTTCATGCGGCAAGTCGATCTTCGGAAAGCTGGGGATGAGTTGGTAGATGGGGCTATCCTGTGACGCCGCACCGTGAATAGCCTCGTTCAAGCGAGCGCCCAGCGCGGTCTTAAGCGCGAATGCACCTTCGTCCGTAAGCTTACCGTCCACCAGCGTGTAAGGGATGGCCCTTACCAGCGCCACATCGAACGGAATGGGATGGATGGCGGCGAACACTGGCACGGTCGTGAATGGCCGGGCCGTGTGCCGAATCCCCAGTTCGTAAAACACATTCGGATTAGAGAGCGTCAGGTCGGCGATCACGAAGTCCGAAAGCAGCAGCGCCCGAACATCGGAACATGGATGATGCCGCCTGTGCGTTCCTGGTCACCGCGCACCGGTTCGAGACCGGCGGCCTCGATAGCCGGCTTGATGCCGGTCTCGTAAATCTGGTCGAAATCAACCGTTATGCCACTGGTGAGGTCCGGCTTCTTGCCGAACGGCATGTCCACAAAACAAATCGCCTGATATGACATCGCCCGCCTCCGCTCTACGACAGCACTATTGGACAGCATGCAGCGGGCGGGCGCAAATCGCCGAAGCCGGGACCTGCGTTCTGGATTTTCGCTGGAAGTTATGAGCAATCGTGACAGCGTCGCTAGCCGGCCATGGACGCCAGTTCGGTACCAATCTTTACCGCAGTGGTGATGGTATTAATGACCTTGGCCACGTCCGCCAGGTCCTCGGTCATTTTCTGCAGCGAATCCTGCGCTACCTTCATCTGGCCGACCACCTTCTCGATTGCCGGATCGTCGTCGTGGAAGACCTGGTTGATGGCATTCCAATAATTGCGGCGTGACGTTACATACTGCGCAAGTACCTGTGTGCGCTGGTCGCCGTTCTGGCAGGCTGCCAAAGTCGCCGCTAAGTGCTGCGTGAGAAAAATGTATTGTGCTTCGAGACTTGTGCGCGCTGCTCCCATGCCTAATTTCGCTCCCTCCGAAACTCCGCTGAGGACGATCTTATCCGTACACGGCGGCCCTAATCACCGCACACAAATCGGGCCTCATCGCGCCCTGGCCACGGCCGCAACCTGCTTGGCTGTCGCAGAGAGCGTAGCCGATAGCGCCTCGGTACCGGCATCGTAGTCGCTAATCTCACCCGCGCCACGGCTTGTGATCTCTGCCTCCGCCACCTTTCGGACCTCTGCTGGTGTTTTGCCGGACGGCAGCTTGGAGTTCAGCGCGAACGGTTTCAGCGCCGGAGCCAGCGCAGGACTGACGTCCACCATGTCCTTCTCCACCAGCAGAACCGCCAGGCTTTCGGCGAGCACTATTCGCTGCTGGTTGATTGACTCGTAAGTCGAAGATTCTTTTTGAAACATCAAGTTGACTTTATTCACGATTTCGGCGATCTTTCCCGAGCTCTGCTGCAGTTTATGCGCGCGAACCAGCTCCACCAGCACGGTACTGGCCTGCGTTACCAAATCGCCGATTGCGGGCCCGTTCGGGATTGCCTTCATTCCCGCAAGTTCGTTTGATAGCGCCGACGCCGCCGTCCCAATGTCGGTACCAGCCTTCGAGCCTGCGAGACCGGCATACGCTTGCGCGAGGGTTCCCAACGCATGGGCCATGGCGGCACGCTTGGCCAGCTCCTGCCGAGTAGTGTCTAGTTGGTCGCGGTCGACTTGCTCAAAGGGTACGCCCAGCATCTGCGACTGTATCTCGTTTAGGCTGACGGTGTCGTTGATCTGTTGCTCCAAATCTATGTAATAGGCATCGAGCTGTTGGGAAGCACTTGTGAGCTGATTGGCAGCATTGATCGCCTCCTGCGACGTTTTGCACGCTGTGAGCACGCCAAACAGCAGGAGTAGCACGGCCGCGCGGAAGTAACGGCTGCGGATCGCGAAGCTCACTCCGATGGAGGCCCTGTTTCGCATGTGATGTGAACGATGCGGGATTATGCCCCGAACGCCAATCAGATTGCAAGCTGTTGGCCCGAGCACTCAATTTGCCGTTACCGCCTCGGCACACGGTTCTTCACGGCCCGTAGCTGCGCCCACGATTCCAATTGTCCGGGCCGATTCCACGCCTGCTCAATACCCCAACCACGTGCTTCAGTGGCTGGTGCCGCAAATACCCGAGTTATATCCAAACCCAGGCCGAAGCGTGTGGGCGTCTCCGAAGGAGCTGAAACTCTTTTTCACGAAGTCCTCGACGAATTCGGCAGCCACATCCAACTTCTGTGCCGTCAAGTCCTCGTTCGCGATCACCCTGAAGTCCTTCGTGACGAACAGCATGTTCCCCACCGGCACGTAGTTCCAGTCTTTGGCACTTTGCAGCATGTGGCGAAGCCTGCGCCCAGCGGCCGTAACGAGCAGGGCAGGGATTTCGTTGACACGCCCAATGAAATCCATCGAAGGAGGCACCAGGGGAACCAGGTCTTTGTAGTTCTCGAATCGCGTCTGCTTCAGCACCGACTCGAATCCCTTCTGGAACCCGATATCCCCCGGCCGGGGTGACGCAAACGTGATCAACGGTTGCACGTCGGGCACGCCGAGGTTTTGACTCAGGATATAAGCCGCCATGCTGGCCATAGCGCCACCCTTGCTGTGGCCTGTGACGAAAACCGGGTTGGATGGACCGGGTTGGCACTTCTCAACCAGAGTTTGTATCTGATGAATGATCGACGCCGTCGCGTTGAAGAAACCGCTGTGCACCTGGCCGGGCAAGCGGTTAGGCCCGCTGGGACATGAGGCGGGTATCGCGAAAAAGTCCTGTAGCCAGTCCAGCCAACTGTCAGGATCGGTCTTGGAGGGCGGCAAGGTACCGCGAAATGCCACGACGATGCCAAATGGACACTGCCCGACCGTGGCTATGTTGATGAAGCCCTCGCCACCGTATGCGACCTGCGGATTCTCCGCGTACGGAACATGCGGGCTGTAAACGGTGTCCGGGGAATATACGTTGGTGCCGGGCTTGACGTTGTAAGCGGCTCCACAGGCGTTGAGCAGTATGCAGTTGAAATTGGCGGGGAGAGCGGTCATGATTTTTTACTCCTCAGGCTGAGGGCGAATTATGTCGCGCTTTCACGGGCAAAGCAAGCGGCTTCGAGTCGTCTAGTTTATCGAAAGTGCTCGAACAAAGCTCGCCGCGGAGGCGATACGCCCTCCGATTCGGAAGTGTGGGGAAATTATCACGCCAGTTAACTCTCACCACTTCCATCTGATATCGTTTCTCTTCCTGCGCCTGCTGCGCGAATCGAACACCGAACCCTACGAGGTCTCATGTCTGCCGGAGAAATGCTGCTCGAAAGCCGTCCTCAACCGAGTCGGATGTATCGCTGGCTCGTGCTGATCTTTGTCAGCCTGGCCATGTTTGGGAATTACTACATCTACGACAGCATTAATCCGCTGGAGCGTATCTTTCTCGATCAACTCGGTTTCTCCGCCTCGATGTTCGGGTGGCTCAACGCCAGCTACAGCGTTGCCGCCGTGCTGACGCTGCTCATCGGCGGAATTCTCATCGACCGCTTCGGCCTCAAGAAGTCGCTGCTGTTCTTCTCCGCGCTATGTGTGGCGGGTGCTGCGTTGACTGCGTTTCGCGGCAGTTTCTCGACCATGGTTGCCGGTCGCACACTGGTTGGCCTGGGCGCCGAGTCGCAGATCGTTGCCGTCACCGTGGCTCTGGCCCGGTGGTTCAAAGGCAAGGAGCTGAGCTTCGCATTCGGCATTAACCTCACGATTGCACGAATGGCCTCCATAGCTGCCGACAACTCGCCTACGTGGGCTAAGTGGGCCTTCTTCCCCAATGGCGTGAACGCGCCGCCAAGCTGGCACCTCCCGTTGCTGCTGGCAGTCGTCGTGGGCTCCACCGCTATCATTGGCGCTGCGGTGTATTGGGCGCTGGAGAGTTACGCCGAGGGCCGCTACACGTTGGGCAAATCAGGTGAGCCCGACAAGCTGAGCTTCTCCGAAGGCCTGAAGTTCAACCCTTCGTACTGGTACGTGGTGGCACTTTGCTTCACCTTCTATTCGGGCATTTTCCCCTTCCGTACTTTTGCCATTGACCTGTTCACCAGCAAGATTCTTTCGCAAATGAGCGCCGCAGCCAGTTCGACGGCGGCGTTTGCGCACGCGCAAAGCCAGGCTGGGTTCTTCAACAGCGTCCTCCCGATGTCCGCCATGATCGCCACGCCGCTGTTCGGCCTGCTGGCCGACAAAATCGGTAAACGTGCCACCCTGATGGTGGTCGGTTCGTTTCTGATGATGCCGGTTTACCTGCTGATCGCCTACAGCGACATTTCCTTGATGGTGCCGGTATCGCTCATGGGCATCGCCTTCTCGCTGATTCCCGCCGTAATGTGGCCGTCGGTAGCTTACATCGTCAACGAACACCGCTTGGGCACGGCCTACGCATTGATGAGCCTTTTGCAGCAGATCGGCTTCTTCATCTTTAATCTTGCCATCGGCCAGGCCAACGATTTCAGGCACGCCGGGCCGGAAAACTTCCCGGGGTATGCGCTGGGCATGTGGATCTTCTCCATTCTCGGCTTTCTGGCACTATTCTTTGCTCTGTTGCTGCGACGTCGGGAAACCGGGCCCGATTCCCACGGACTGGAGACCATCACCACGGCGACGGGTGTGGCTGCATAGCCGACCTGCGGTCGCTTTTATATTGTGGCTTGGGTGACGGATCCCCCTTGCGGAAAACTCTCGCAGCTCCGGCGGAACAGTTACAAAATGGCTGCGTTCTACTTCCAAAAGTGCGACACTGGTCTTGACGGTAATGTCCAGTCGGCCCGGCCGACTCTGCGTATGTTTTGCGTGTAGTGCTGACAATATGTCTCCGGCTATGATGTCGGAATTTGGGGGAAGCGATGAAGGCCTCTACCTCCTGGATGGATCGTCAACTCCTGCAAGCTCTGCGCTCTCTGATCGGCCCGATCCCCGTCGCGCTGGTTCTGCGCGACACGGAGAACCGGCCCGAATGCGACGACGGTATCGTCGGGACAGTCCGCATACCCGACCGTTCCACGTTGTTTTCGATGGTCGTAAACCCCGAAGTTGGTTTTGGCGACGCCTACTCTTCCGGCCGGATCAAAATGGACGGCGACCTGGTTCGTGCTCTGGAGCACGTCAACGCCTCTTCTCCGCGCATTCGTAACGGGTACTGGCGGCTGCTGGCCAAGTGGCTGGACTGGGCGCAATCCAACACCCGGCGCGGCTCGGCGCGTAACATCCATCGCCACTATGACCTGTCCAACGATTTCTACCGCCTCTGGCTCGACGAACAGATGGTTTACACTTGCGCCTACTTCCCGAGCCCCGACGCTTCGCTCGAAGCAGGCCCAGAATGCGAAGCTCGACTTGGTGTGCCGCAAACTGGGCCTGCGTCCGGGCGAAACCGTGCTCGAAGTCGGCTGCGGCTGGGGAGCCCTCGCCATTTACATGGCCGAGCACTACGGCGTGCGCGTCAAAGCGTTCAACATCTCGCACGAACAGATCGCGTGGGCCCGCGAGCGTTCACGCGAGGCGGGTGTTTCTTCGCAGGTCGAATTTGTCGAGGACGACTACCGCAACGTCAGCGGCCGCTTTGATGTCTTCGTCTCCGTCGGCATGCTGGAGCACGTGGGGCGGGAGAACTACGGCGAGTTGGGCCGTGTAATCCACAGCACTATCGGCGATACCGGCCGCGGATTTTTGCATTTCATCGGCCGCAGTCGCAGCCAGCCCTTCAGCGTCTGGATCCGCCGGCGTATCTTCCCCGGTGCCTACGCGCCGACCCTTCGCGAGTCAATGGAAGTCCTCGAACCGCAGAACTACTCCGTGCTCGACGTCGAAAACCTGCGCATGCACTATGCCAAAACGCTCGAGCACTGGCTGGCCCGCTTCGATGCTTCCTTCGACACGGTCGTACACGAGTTCGGCATGGATTTCGCCCGCATGTGGCGGCTCTATCTTGCCGGATCCATCGCTTCATTCCGGGCCGGAAACCTGCAATTGTTCCAGGTCCTGTTCGCCGGCAGCCGCTGCCAGTGGATTCCCTGGACACGCGAGCACCTGTACGCTCCCTTCGACGAGGAAACGAATCGCGAGCTATGGACACGTGCGATGTAATCATTGTCGGAGGCGGACCTGCCGGATCGTCGTGCGCCTGGGCGCTGCGCGGCTCCGGCCTCGATGTGCTCGTGCTCGATCGCGCCGTCTTTCCGCGTAACAAACTGTGCGCCGGATGGATTACACCCCTGATCCTCGACGAACTGGAGTTCACGCCGGCGGACTATCCGCCCGGCCTGACGATTCAACCGATTACCGGCTTCCGCCTGAGTGCTATCGGCGGCCCGCAAGTTGAAATCCGCAGTGAACAGGTCGTGAGCTACGGCATTCGCCGCTGCGAGTTTGACGAATTCCTCCTGCGGCGAAGCGGTGCGCGGATTCGCGAAGGCGTGGCGCTCACGACGATTGAACGCAATGATGGTGGCTGGCTCATCAATGGCGAAATCCGTGCGCGCGTGTTAGTGGGAGCGGGCGGCCACTTCTGCCCAGTTGGCCGTTATCTCGGCAACAAGGGATCGCCGGCTCCGGTGCTTGCGCAGGAAGTCGAGTTCGAGATGGACGCCTCTCAATCTGCGCGCTCGAATGTCGAAGGTGAACTGCCAGAACTCTTCTTTTGTCGCGACATGCTTGGCTACGGATGGGTGTTCCGCAAAGGCAACTTCCTCAATGTGGGACTCGGCCGCACCGACTCGCACGAGATTTCCCGTCACGTGAAAGACTTCGTTGGCTATCTGCGCAGCACCCGCGCTGTTGAAACGCCCGAGAGAGGCATCGCTGGCCATGCGTACGGCTTGTGGGGACGGACCGCGCGCAAGATCCTTGACAACGGAGTCCTGCTCGTCGGTGATGCCGCCGGGCTCGCCTATCCCGAAAGCGGCGAAGGCATCCGCCCTGCTATCGAATCAGGTTTGATCGCGGCGCACACCATTCTCACCGCCGAAGGTAATTACAGCGAGAAGATCCTGATCTTGTATAGCGAGTTGCTCAATCAACGTTTATACCGCGAACGTAGCCGCGTGGATTCCCTTACCCAAGCTCTGCCGCATGTTTTGAAGGAATTCGCCGGCCGCCAACTCCTCCGCAACCGATCTTTCTGCCAGAACGTCGTAGTGAATCAGTGGTTCCTGCGAGTCGCCGAGAAGCGGCTTGACTTAGGCTCGCGTCCAGTCCGGCACGAACTCTCTGCCCGCCGATAGTCTCCTCTTCCCATACACTCTGATTTCCGCCATTCTAGAAGGCAGGAGACTACGCATGGGCGACGCCACCAACATCTGGACGACCGAAGTTCACCAGCATCCCGAGCGCGCCGTGCCGCAGCGCGACCAGGAGTTTCTTGCGCACGGCATGGTCGCGCACATCGGCTTCGTGCAGGATGACCTTCCCTATGTCGTCCCCACGCTCTACCACTATTCGCCCGAGCAGCCCGATCGCATCTACCTGCATGGCGGCATGTCGAGTCGCATGCTCGACGAACTTGCGAAGGGTATCCCGGTCTGCGTCACCGTGACCGAGCTCGACGGGCTGGTGTACTCTCGCGATGCCAAGTATCACTCCGCAAATTACCGTTGCGTGATGTGCTTCGGCCGCGGCCGAATCTTCGAAGACGAACAGGCCAAGCGAGTGATGTTCGAAGCGATGACTCAGCGGTACTTTCCTGGTCGCACCGCCGGACGCGACTATACGCCCGCGCCATCGTCGCATCTCACGTCGACGGCTGTGGTGGAAGTCGTGATCGAGCAGACCAGCGCCAAGATGCGCGAAGGTGGCCCCAAGGGCCCGCAAGACGCCGACCCGAACGCGCCCGGAACCTGCGGCGTGGCCGACGTCTAGCTACTCCGACTCCATCACCAGGTAACTTAATTCGCCGTCGCGTTCCACTTGCAGCACGATCGGTTGGCCGGGTTGAAGCTCTTTGAGCGCCTGCTTCAGTCCGTCAAGGTCCTTGACGGGCGTGGTGTTCAGCGAGTGGATGATTTCTCCCGGCTCCGGCCCGTCGCCCAGCAGCAGGGCGCCCGGCGTGCGCGCCGCCACGATGACGCCGGAAGGGATCCGGAGGTCGGGCATGGCCTTCCTCAGGTCGTCGTTGATGGTGATGCCGACGATGCCCAACCGGTTCACCACGTTCCCCGGGCCGGAAACCATGTCGGCAAAACGCTGCGGGTCGTCCGGCCGCTCCGTCACCCTTACCTCGACCGTCTCCTGCTTGCCGTTCCGCATCACCCCGATCGGGGCCATTTCCCCAATCTTGAAAGAAAACAGGATGGTGGCGAATTCCTTCACGTCGCCCACAGGCTTGCCGCCGATGCTCGTTATGACATCGCCCACCTTGAGACCCGCACGAGCAGCAGAAGAATCTGCCGTGACGTCTTCCAGAAGCACGCCATGATTGAGCGGCAGCTTCAGTCCTTCGGCGAGGTCGGGCGTCACCGTACGCAGGTACACCCCGATTTGCCCGCGATGCACATGTCCTTCCGTCTTGAGCTGGTCATAAATGTTACGCACCACGTTGCTGGGAATCGCAAATCCCAGCCCTTCGCTGCCGCCCGACTCAGAAAGGATGAACGTATTGATGCCCACGACGCGACCGTCTACATCCACCAGCGGGCCGCCGCTGTTGCCGGGATTGATGGGCGCGTCTGTTTGCACGTAGGTCGTCGGATTATCTTCGCTCACCTGCCTCGCCGTGGCGCTAACCACGCCCATCGTCACCGAGTTCTCCAACCCTTGCGGGCTGCCAAAGGCGAACACCACCTGCCCTTGCTTTAGGCGGTCGGAGTCAGCCAGTTCCAGCGCGGGCAGATCGGTAGCATCGATCTTCAGCACCGCCAGGTCCGACTGGCGGTCGAGCCCGATAACCTTGGCTGTGACTGGGCCATGCGGCTGCGAGCCGTCTCCTCCGGGCGATTCCAGTCCGGGAAGCCGCACCCGAATCTTGCGTGCTCCTTGCACCACGTGGGCGTTGGTGACGATGTATCCGTCAGTCGACAGAATCACGCCCGCGCCTATGGCCTCCTGCGGCTCGAATAGCGCGGTGTCGCTGGCCGGCTTATCCGACTTCAATCCGTATCCGGTTGCCACAATCTGCACTACCGACTTCGTTACCTTGCCAGTCAATTCCTGGACGGAGTCGCTGAACAGGTGTAGTGGATCGCGGCGCGCTACACTCGCGGCGGTTGTGGTCGGCTGCGCCGTACTCTCTGACTGCGCATGAGATGCAGCTGGAAACGCAAATGCGGCCAGGACGCAGGCGAAGACAAGCAATCGGGAGCAATTCAGCTTCATCGTGAAATGAGTCTCACTCGGATGTACGTGTAGGCATTACAGCAGAAAGATGGGTCTATCACCATTCGCACTCTCGGTATATGGATGCTCGCAGGGATAGCCGGGACGCACGACGCCCTCTGAAATCATGTTCTCACATCGATGTTCAGCTCTAGCTAAGCAAGAGTTCCGTGAAGGCAGGTACCATCTCGCTGCCAAATTACGAAGACTCTTCACTCTGAAGCCCGCCTTACGTGATGCGCACTCCCACAGTCGTTCAAGTCACGGACCGCTTCGACCGGACTTCGACGACGGAGTAGATTCTGCTATCGGTCGGCAACAGCGGTCGTGGCGGTGAGATCGGCGTCCACAGGCGTCCCCGGCACGGTCGCCGCGCCGGGCTCCACCAGCACCATGCGCCCGCACTCTTCCAGGCGATAGCGGTCGCCGCGCCATACAATGGCCCGCCCGCTGTAACTGGCGCACCAGAACAGGAATCCCATCAGGTCACGCAAGGGATACAGCCACGCCATCCGCAGCGCGCGACGGTCCCTCACCACGCCCCATCCCGCGACCACCGAGAGCAACACTCGATTGAGATACGCCGCAGCGAACAACCCGATCCCAAGCGTCCAATGATGCATCGCGCCCGCTCCGATCAAGCCAAGCAGACCGAACGGCACCGCGAACGTCAACGCCGTCGCGGCATGACCCGCCCGGCGCGAGCAGCGAGTACTCTTCATCCACCGGATCTGGTGCTGCATCGAACTGGCGAACTCACGATTGATGACCACGTGATCGATTACATGGTGCGACAGCACTACCTGCCGTCCGCTCTGGGCGACTCTGAGCCCGAGGATGTAATCGTCGGAACAATAGTCGGCTAACTGTTCAAATCCCCCAATCGCATCCAGCGCATCGCGCCGGATCGCCATGGTCGGTCCCAGGGCAAATTTCATGCCCTCCAGCAGGTTGGCCACGATCGCGCCCGAGGTCATTTCGACGCTCATGCCCAATGCTTCCAGCTTCGACCACACTCCGCCGGTAGGCAGCCCACGGTAGAGGCAAGTCACCATCCCATTGCGCGGATCCAGCATGGGCTGCACCACGGCCGCGATGTAGTCTGGCTCAACCTTGACGTCGCTGTCGCTGATGATGAGGTAATCATGCGACGCTCGCTCATACATCTTCACCAGCGAGCACACCTTGGCATTGGGCCGCCATGGCTCGCCCGAGGCCACAATCGTCACCGGCACCGAAGGATACCGCGCCATGATTCGACGGACAACATCAAGTGCCGGGTCGTCATGGCGCCGGGCGCCAAAAATGATCTCGTAGCTGGGATACTGCTGCTCGAAGAAGCCGGTGAGATGCGCTTCCAGGCCGGGCTCCATGCCACAGACGGGTTTGAGAAGGGTGACCGGTGGGAACGCGGACAACGTAGCTCTCGTCAGCTTCCGCTCGCGGCGGAAGCGGACGCTGGCGATGATTGCCAGCAGAAGATAGCCCGTGCTCGTCACCAACCCTGCTGCTCCGGCCAGTAGGAGCAGCCGCCAAACCAACATTTCCATCTCCTGAAGGGCGCCGCTTGACGACGCAGCCCGACAACGGGAAATCGCGCCCACGAGACTGCCGCATCGTCGCTATACTAGTACCGACATTATAAGGGAGTTTCCATGTCAACTATTCAGCAAAGTCCTACTGTATCCAACGAAGAAATTTCTGTTCATCCCCCAAAGAGACTTTTGTTCGGCCCGGGGCCCACGCAGGTGCACCCTCGGGTGTACCAGGCGATGGCTCAGCCGATCGTTGGACACCTTGACCCGTACTTCTTCGAGGTCAGCCAGGCCAACCAGCGCATGCTGCGTCGCGTCTTCGGCACCGAGAACGAATGGACGTTCGTTATTTCGGCCACCGGCAGCGGCGGCATGGAAGCCGCCATCAGCAACTTCGTCGAGCCCGGCATGAAGGTGGTTGTATTCGCCAACGGATTCTTCTGCGACCGCATGACCGAGATGGCTAAGCGCAACGGCGGCGACGTCATCCGCTTCGAGAAGCCCTGGGGCGGCGCCTTCGGCGACAGCGAGGCCGCTGAATTCATACACCGCGAAAAACCCAAAGTCGTCATGTACGTTATGGCAGAAACCTCGACCGGCGTGTTCCAGCGCGGCGAAGCCATCTGCCAGGCCGCGCACGAAGTCGGAGCGATCGTCATTGCCGACTGCGTCACATCGCTCGGCGCGATGCCTGTCCACGTGGACAAGACCGGCATCGACATCGCCTACAGTTGCACACAGAAAGGGCTGAGCTGTCCTCCGGGACTCTCGCCCATCACCGTCTCGCCGCGCGCGGCCGAGTGGCTGCAGGCGCGCAAGACGACCAACCGCTCCTGGTACTTCGACATCAAACTCATCTCCGACTACCTTTTCGTTTCGCACCGCTATCATCACACTGCCTCGGCGACGCTGTTCTATGCGCTGCACGAAGGTCTGAGTCTGATCGAGGAAGAAGGCCTCGAGCACCGATGGGAGCGCCATCATCAGGCCCATCATGAGTTCGTGAAGGGCATCGGCGAAATGGGCCTTCAGATGCTCGTCCCCGAGCAATACAGCATCTGGAACCTCAACACGCCGCAAGTGCCGGAAGGAGTGGACGACGCCAAGGTACGCGCCACGCTGCTGCACGACCACGGCATCGAGATCGCCGGAGGTTTCGGCCCGCTGGCCGGCAAGGTTTTCCGCATCGGACTCATGGGACCTCTGGCCACGCGCGACCATGTGCACGACTTCCTGGACAAATTCGGAAGCGCGCTGCGCAGCGCGGGTTACAAGGGCTAAACCATCTACCACTGAGGCACAGAGACACCGAGTATTTTTTAGAACTAATTTTCTCTGTGTCCCAGTGTCTCTGTGGTTCATCTATAACTCTGGGACGCCAAGTATGGCTGCCAAACGACCCATCGCCACAGACACGCAGCCTGAGAAGGCAACGGACTTTCCGCCGTACTCTCTGTGCGGCGCGGTGTCTCTGCGGCACATCCGTGACCATGCGCGGCGCGATAGCGGTAAGTCGGCCGACGACTCGTTGGCGGCGCTGATACCGCCGCTGCTGGTGTACGACGGCGCCTGTGGATTCTGCTCTCGCTCCATTCAATTCATCCTTCGCCACGAACAACGGCACGACCTGCTGTTTGTTCCGCGCGACTCCGAATTCGGGAAAGACTTGCGCCGCCAATTCCATCTCGAAGCGGTCGAATCTCTGCTTTGGATCGCAGACGGCGAAGCTGCGATTGAGTCCGGCGCGGTGCTCAACTCCGCGAAATATCTGGGTGGAATCTGGGCGACTCTGGCGGCGATTGGCGGGCTGGTTCCAGCCTTCCTGCGCAATGCGGTGTATCGCTTCATAGCGCGCAACCGGCGGCGATTTTCGACCTCCGCAACATCTTGTTTGGTTCCGACGGAAGAACAACGCGCGCGGTTTTTGAGCTGAGTCCGGAAATTCCCTAAGCCGGACAGTGTCCGAGAGGTACCCCCCTCCCCCACCCATTTTGCAAAATCCTCATTCCATTGGGGATAGGGGCTGTGGTTCCCGTAAAATCCTCTGCCCGTTGGACTTAGAGGCAAATTCCTCTTAACAAAGGAGTTAGGTTGGCTTTTCTCAGGCCGGAAGAGGGCTTGGGCGGGAAGATCGGCATGAAATCGAGATCGAACATGACCCATCACAGGTCGAAGCACCTTACTGGAGATGGGGGTAGTGTCCGGCTGTCGACTCATTGGAAGACAGCTCTCCCGCATCCTTCCGGGGGAAAGTCTACGCCAGGCAGGGCCAAACACCAAGCGATTTAGTCACGGTTGAGTGTGACGGATGAACAAGTCAAGTGGTTCACCGCGGCTAGGTTGTGTTCACCACAGCGTTTCCCAGACCTCGGGACGGAGCGAACCCCGGAGTAGTGTCCTAATTCCCGAGATTGAGCTATAAATCCCAAAGTGCGAACAAATATGACATTGCCTATTGCCAACACTGGAAACCAAGGGGGCATCGGAATGTGGCCATCTCCAGAAGTCGCATCTCGTTTATACGACGTCGCTAACGGTGGTCTGATAGTTGGTCTCGTTGTAGGCGTTGTTTCCACGGTTCTGCTGGTATGGATGGGCAATGTTAAAGAAGCGCATTTAAGGAAGGACGTTGCAGGTGCGCAACTGAGCGCGGGACAAGCCAATCTCAAGGTTGCTGTATTGAACACCCAAGCCGAAGAATTACGAGCGGATGCGGAAAGGTCTAAGGCGGACATCGCAACGGCGAATGCAGAAGCCGCCAAAGCAAACGAACGCGCTGCCGCCCTAGAGGTAGAGGCGCTCAAGCTGCAAAAAGAACTCGTGCTGCAAGGTCCGAGAGAGAATTTGCTGTCTGGAGATAATCGACTGAAGCTCGTAGACGCGCTTAAACTATTTGCCGGGCAAAAGGTTGATATTAGGTATAGCGCAAACGCCTTCATGGTTAATGGCACCGTGGTAAGCGCGACGCCGCTGGGCGATGATTCCGTAGGGCTGGCCAATGCCCTAGTGGGCGTTATGAAAGAAGCGGGCTGGAACTTGCCGCCAACTGCCTTGTTGTATAGCGTCCAAGGATATGGAATAAACGTCGAGATCGTTGACAGGGCATCGCCTTCGACACGAGCGGCTGCCGAGGCACTGGCAAAGGCCCTTCGGGACATATCTTTTGTCGTTTTCGGACCGCAGGTTATTTCGACAGACCGCGCACAACGTGTCGGTTCGGCTGCACAGGCTTTATCACCGCCGCTCGATGAAAATACGATCATTTTGGGTGTGTTGACCCACCCGAAATAAAGCGATAAGGAAAATTAGGACACTACCTGCACTAGGCATCCGAAACGAAGGAGTCTGCGAATCCGATAGAATAGTAGATTCTTCGACTCTCAAAGAAAGCCACTCAACAGCATGCATCGTTGGTCCAAGCTCTTTATTCCCACCCTCCGCGAGGCCCCGGCCGACGCTGAAGTCGCCAGTCACAAGTACCTGGTTCGCGCTGGATACATTCGCCAGCTCGCCGCCGGAATTTACTCGTTCCTCTTTCTTGGGCATCGTTCCATGCTGAAGATCGCAAACGTCGTGCGCGAAGAAATGGACACCATCGGGCAGGAGTTCTATTTGCCGGCGCTGCATCCGCGCGAGATTTGGGAGGCCAGCGGGCGGTGGCAGGTGATGGGCGACAATATGTTCCGCCTGAAAGACCGCAGCGGGCGCGATATGTGCCTGGGCATGACCGAAGAAGAAGTCATGACCGAAATCGCGCGCAAGGAACTGCGCAGCTACAAGCAGCTGCCGCAAATCTGGTACCAGATTCAGCAGAAGTTTCGCGACGAGCCGCGGCCGAAGTCGGGCCTGCTGCGCGTGCGGCAATTCACCATGAAGGACTCATACTCGTTCGACATGGACGCCGCCGGTCTGGACGTAAGCTACCAGAAGCACCACGACGTGTATTGCAGAATCTTTGAGCGCTGCGGCCTGAAGTTTGTGGTCGTACACGCCGATTCGGGCGCGATGGGTGGGTCGGGGTCGCAGGAATTCATGGTGTACACCGATGCCGGAGAAGACCTAGTCGTGAGTTGTCCGGACTGCGGCTATGCGGCGAACCTAGAGAAAGCGACGTCGCGGCTGGAGGCGGTCGAAGAACTGGTGCCCACGGGCGACGGCAATCCTGAATTGGTACACACCCCGGGCAAGGGCGCAATTGCCGACGTGTCGGAGTTTCTGAAGGTGTTGCCGCAGCAGGACATCAAGGCCGTAGCGTATATGGCGGTGGTGCGCAGCGCAGATCTTAAAGAGGCCCCGAAGGCGCAGGGCGTGGCCGTGTTTTTGCGCGGCGACCACACGGTCAGCGAGACCAAGTTACTGGGCGCGCTGCACGGCGAGTTGCGCAAGCAGGGCAAGGCGGTGAACATCGCGGACCTGCGTCCCATGGCGGCCGACGAGGTGGAGCAGTTTTTCTCCGGGCCGGGTGGTTTCATCGGTCCGGTGGGTCCGACGTTTGCCAAGCAGGTTCTCGACGGTGGCTTCACGGCGGTGATGGATGCGGGCCTCGAAGGCCGGCACGAGATGATTTGCGGCGCTAACAAGCTCGACTATCACCTGCGCAACGTCACGCCAAGCCGCGACTTCCAGCCGACGATCACAGCCGATGTACGTAATGCGGTCGAGGGCGAAGGCTGCCCGAACTGCGGACATCCGCTAAAAATCGGCAAAGCGGTTGAGATTGGCCACATCTTCAAGCTGGGCTACAAATACTCGGAGTCGATGGGCGCGCGTGTGCTCGACGAGCACGGCAAGGAAGTGACGCCGATCATGGGCAGCTACGGCATTGGGTTGGAGCGCATCCTCACAGCCTGTGTGGAGCAGAATGCCGACGACAACGGCTTCTGGATGCCCGCCAACATCGCGCCGTTCGAAGTTGTCGTCACGCCCACGAATACGACAGATGAGAAAATCAATGGCGGGGCGGAAGAAATCGCGAAGGCCCTCGAAGCTGCTGGTCTTGATGTACTGCTGGACGATCGCGACGAGCGTCCTGGAGTGAAGTTCAAGGACGCGGACCTGGTGGGAATCCCCTACCGCATCAACGTGGGCAAGAAACTGGTGGACGGCATCGTGGAAGTCGTAACCCGCGCGGGAAGCACGCGGGACGATGTTGCGGTGGGCGCGGTGGTGGAGCACGTGCGGAAACTGGTGCGGGGGTAGTTTCGCCACGGAGGGCCCGAAGGACACGGAGATGAGTCAGTTACCGGATGATTTGCAGCTTGAAGACCGGCAGGTCGAAGAAATACGTAAAGGACTTGCTGAGGCAGATGCTGGTGGCTTCGCCTCGGATGAGGAAATGGAAGGCGTAGTCAGAAAATGGGTGCGGACGCAGGGATACGAGCCGTCGGGATTTGCCTCAGTGAGTCGACGGTAGTTTTCCCTAAGTCGGAGCGATTGCCGGAGCTTTCATTCTGCCGACCGCGTGCCTGCCAACCCCAACTCCGGCGCAATCCCTTTCATTGCCTCAATGCAGAAGGCGATGTGCTCTTCGAGATCAACGCCGAGGTCGGCGGCGCCGTTGATGATGTCGTCGCGGCTTACCGAGCGGGCAAAAGCCTTGTCCTTCATTTTCTTGCGAACTGATTTGGCATCACATTCGGCCAGCGACTTGTTGGGCTTCACCAGAGCGCTGGCAGTGATGAACCCGGCTAGCTCATCGCAGGCGAACAGCGTCTTCTCCAGACGGCTCTCGCGCGGCACGCCGCTGTAGTTGGCGTGCGACAGGATTGCCCGACGGATTTCTTCCGACACGCCACGCTCTTTCAGAATCTCGCTGCCCTTGAAGGGATGCTCCTCCGCCGTCGGATATTTCTCGTAATCGAAGTCGTGAATGAGGCCGACCACACCCCACACTTGCTCGTCCTCGCCGAACTTGCGGGCGTAAGCGCGCACGCAGGCTTCCACAGCCAGGGCGTGTTTGCGCAAACTTTCTGACAGGGTGAACTCAGTTAGTAAACACCAGGCGTCATCGCGCGTCATTGCCGTTTTCTCCGGTCTTTGCAGGGTTTTTGTCGGATGGCATGGGTCCACTGCATTGATTTTGCACAGCTTTTTCGGGTTTCAGCCATCTTGCACCTTGACTCTATCAAACCTATGCCGCAAAGTACGGGTAGTCCAAATGGATCTGGGGGTAGTTGAATTGATCCATGGGGAATTGGTGCCTTGCTCTGGCACTCCCAAAACCTAGATGGCCACGACTCTCGCACCCGTAGAGAACCGGGAAGTGGTGAGATGCGACCAATGTCATCTCGTCCAGTTCAGAACCGTCAATAACATGTGCCGGAAGTGCCGCACGTCCCTGGATGAGGACGAGCCGGAGCCAATCCTCGCACAGCCGATACCGGTCATGGAGCCGGTCAGCTCAAGCCGTTCGGAAGTGCAGGTGGCGCAGGCCATCCGCAGTCTGCGGCAACGCAGTGGGCTGAGCCAGAGGCAGTTGGCCCTTCGCATGGGTGTGCCGCGCACCTACGTCTCGAAAATCGAGAATGAAAAGGCAACGCCGACGCTCTCTTCCCTGGCGCGTTTGGCGGATGCGCTGGTGGTTTCGGTGCCCGACCTGCTGAATGCGTGCAGTCCGGCGCGGCAGAATGAAATCGATGAGTTGCTGGGCGACCCGTTCATCGCCGAGATGGCGGCTTTCACCAAGCAACTCGATGCCATGCAGCGCACCAGTGTGCTGGCACAGATACGCGACATGGTCGCGCATCCTCGGCGCGGCGCGTAAGCTTTCGAACCCATGTTGGCGTCCAAAAACTGGGCGCGAACGTGGGGCACCGCATCGTCAAGTTTCGCGTTGTATATCAGCGGTGACGTGCAACGCGAGGCGGAGTTTCGGCTCCGCCGGTGTTCTCCAACCTGCGCGGATTGGTTGCCTGTGAGCCGTCCGTGTGAACCATAGCCGACCGGAAAACGCCGAGGCGCGAGCCTCGGCTTTTCTATGCGCGAATTATTTCCCGCGCCGGATGTAGGTCATTGTATGGTGTGTGAGCATCCGTCCTTCGAGGTCGCGGCAGTCTCCTGATCCGTAAACCAGACGCGATCCTGATTTCAGCACGGTGGCGGTGCAGCGGAAGTCCTGCGCACCCTCAAGCGCGGAGAGGAAGTTGGTCTTCATCTCTACCGTAACCGTGGACGCCGCGTCAGGCCCTAGCGCGCTGATGATGGCGATCCACATGGCCACATCAGCAGCGGCCATAAACACCGGGCCGCTCATGATCCCGTCGGGACGCAGAAAGTCCGGGTTGCCGGGACAATAGAGGGTGCAGTTGCCGCCCTCGGCCGATTCCACTCGAAAGTCGTACTGCTTAACAAACGGAGAACCATCCAGCACGGATTGCAGGTCAGCGACAGACATGCGGCCTCGATGCGGTGCGAAAAGACGATGGTACATCACGCCGCGACTCCTCTGAGGCATCGCCGCCAGGTTAGGCAAGTTGCGTTGCAAGTAGCGCTATCCTGTGTTATTTTCAATAAGTTACGAGAGGTTTGCTTTGCGCGCGACAGTTCCCGCCGGGCTGAACCGCAAAGAGGCTGAGGTGTTCTCCCGCCTCGATCCGGAGCGGCTTCCACATCACGTAGCCATCATCATGGACGGTAATGGCCGCTGGGCCAAGCGCCGCCATCTGCCGCGCATTGCCGGGCATCGGGCCGGTGTCGCCGCCGTACGTTCGACCATCGAGACCGCGGCGCGCATTGGGATGCCGGCACTGACGCTGTATTCGTTTTCGGCCGAGAACTGGAAGCGGCCCAAGGGCGAAGTCAGCTACCTGATGAACCTGCTGCGGCGCTACCTGAAAATGGAACTGCCGACGATGATGGAAAACAACATCCGATTGCAGTACATCGGCAGGCAGCACGAACTTCCCCAGGAAGTGCAGGAGCGGATGTCGTGGGCGCGCGAATCCACGGAGAAAAACACCGGAATGGTGCTGACCCTGGCGCTGAATTATGGAGCCCGCACTGAGATGGTGGACTGTTTCAACGCTCTGGCACGCGAGGCGTCGCGCAACGGGGGTCTGGACCACATGCGCGTGGATGAGAAGTCGATAGCTCAGCATCTCTACACGCGCGGACTGCCGGAACTGGACCTGCTGATTCGCACCAGCGGGGAGATGCGGCTGAGCAACTTCCTACTGTGGCAGGCAGCCTACGCCGAAATCTTCGTGACCGACACGCTGTGGCCTGACTTTCGTGGCTGCGAGCTGCTTGAAGCGATCGAGGCCTTCCAGAAACGCGAGCGGCGCTTCGGTGGACTCATCGGCGACGGACACTCCTCGTGAAACGCGTCTTGACCGCGGCAATCCTTGTTCCTCTCGTCATCCTGGCACTGTTCAAGGCGCCGCTGTGGGTATTTTCGCTGCTGGTGTTTGGCGTCGCGGTGCTCGCCGCGCATGAGTACTTCGGCATTGTGAAGGCGCAGGGGTACCAGCCGTTTCGAATTTCGGGCTATGCGTTGCTGGCTGCGACGTTCGGGATTTTCTATCTGATTGCTGCCCTGGTCGCGGAAATCCCCCCCGGCGAACACCTGACCGTGCAAGCGGGTCTCGTCGGCATTATCTTCTTTTGCGGCCTGCCGCTCATAACGCTACTGGGACCGCTGCTGCTGATGCTCCTCGGCTTGCGGCGCGAACCACTTTCGCAATCCCTGCCTGACTCTGCGGTCTCGTACATGTTGCTCCCGTACGTGGGGTTCACGCTAGGGCTGCTTCCCGTCTTACGCGCCGCAAGGAACGGAGCGCTATTTGTGCTATTCCTGATGCTGCTCGTTTGGTGCGGCGACATCGCGGCGTATTACGTGGGCCGTGCGATAGGAAAGCACAAGCTAGCTCCGCGAGTGAGCCCGGGCAAATCGTGGGAGGGCGCGGTCGCATCGGTGGTAAGTGCCGTTCTGGTGGGATGGCTGCTATTTCACTTTACCCTGCCGATTGCGATGGCATTTCGTGGCGTTCACTTAATGAACCCAGCCCAGATCCCTTCCTCTTATGCCTCATTGGAATCCCGAGCAAGTAGTGCCCCGCTCTGGCTGGTTGCGTTTTTTGCAGTAGTAGTGAACGTCGCCGCCCAACTTGGGGACCTAGTGGAATCCGCCCTGAAACGCGGCGCCGGCGTCAAGGATTCCGGGACGTTGTTGCCAGGTCATGGCGGCGTGCTCGACCGAATCGATGCCCTGCTCTTTGCGTTGCCGGTCGGAATGGTCTTCTACCTCGCCGCATTCAGCCGTTATTTCGCTGCCGTATAACTGCATTGCTTGAGCTACCATAGTAGGAGCCGCCCATGCGACACATCGCCATCCTCGGTTCCACCGGCTCCATCGGCAAGAGTACCCTGAAGATCGTCGAGGCATTCCCCGACCGGTTCTGCGTCACCAGCCTGGCTGCCGGCGGAAATATAGACCTCGCTTTCGAGCAGTCGCTGCGCTGGCATCCCAAAATCGTGTCCATGGCCTCGGCGGAGTCAGCCGGACATCTGCACGACAAGCTGAAGAAGGTTGGGCTGGGTCACGCGATCGAAGTTACCTCTGGCTCGCCCGGAACGGTGAAAGTTGCCACGCACCCTGAGGCCGATTTCGTGGTCAGCGCCATCGTCGGCGTCGCCGGACTCGAGGCCACCTACGAAGCCGTAAAGGCTGGAAAGACCGTCGGCGTCGCAAACAAGGAATGTCTGGTCACGGCCGGTGAGTTGATCATGGCGGAGGCGCGTAAACAAGGCAAGCCTCTGTTGCCCATCGACAGCGAGCACAACGCCATCCATCAGTGCCTGCGCGGCGGAAGTCGCAGCGAAGTGCACCGTATCTGGCTCACAGCCTCCGGCGGTCCTTTTCTAAATACTCCGAAACGTCACTTCCCTCACATCACAATCGAGGAAGCGCTCAACCACCCCACGTGGAAGATGGGCAAGCGCATCACCATTGACTCGGCCACGCTGATGAACAAGGGATTCGAGGTCATCGAGGCGTGCCGGTTGTTCGACATGCCCGCCAACCAGGTCAGCGTACTGGTGCATCCTCAAAGCACGATCCACTCGATGGTCGAGTTCGTGGATGGCAGCCTGCTGGCGCAACTGTCCGTCACCGACATGCAGTTGCCCATCCTCTATGCGCTAACGTATCCCGACCGGATCGAGTCGGACTTGCGCTTCCCCGTGTCGGAGCTGCGGCACCTGGACTTTAGCCCGCCCGATTTGGACAAGTTCCCCTGCTTACGCCTGGCCTACGAAGCCGTCCAAACAGGCGGAGCTAGGACCATTGCGCTCAATGCAGCCGATGAGGTGGCGGTAGCAGCATTCCTGGATGGCGTCATCGGCTTTGAAGACATCCCGGCGACAATTGAGGCTGTACTTCGTGAAACGCCGGCCCACAAACCGGAATCTATAGATATGGTGCTGGATCTGGACGCCGATGCGCGCCGTCGGGCCCGTCACCTGGTTCGCAGCACGGGCCGCGGAACCGCCACGGCGGCTGGCCATGCGGCAGGCAAGCACAAGTAGTTCCCCCGGAAGAAGAGGTTTATGCAATCGATTTTGACAGCGGGATTATGGAATATTCTTTGGTTCGTCGTATTCCTGGGAATCCTGATCCTGGTCCACGAGTTCGGCCATTATGCCGCCGCCAAGCTATGCGGGGTCCGGGTTGAGGTGTTTTCCCTAGGCTTTGGCAAGCGCCTCTTCGGCTTCCGCAAGGGTGACACGGATTACCGCGTCAGTGCCCTGCCCCTGGGCGGTTACGTCAAGATGGCGGGCGAAAACCCCTTGGAATCGCATACCGGCGCCCCGGATGAATTTACCTCGCACCCGCGCTGGCAGCGCTTTGTGATCGCTCTGGCTGGGCCGGCCATGAACATTCTGCTAGCGGTCGGAGTTTTGACCGGCGTCAACATGGTGCATTACGAGCACCCGAAGTTCCTCGATGAGCCCGCGGTTGTCGGCGAGGTGGAACCGAATTCCCCTGCGGACAAGGCCGGCATTCGCTCTGGCGACCGCATTGTGCGCATCGACGGCTGGCAGAACCCTACTTGGGAAGACGTAGGGCTGAAATCCGCCATCCAACGGAAGATACCGCTCGACGTCGCGGTGCAGCGCGGCAATGAAATCCTGGAAACTCCGATTGCGCCATCGAATGACTCGGCCAGCTCGGATCAGCCCCAGCCGATCGGTTTGGTTCCCGACGAGCCGATCATCGTGTCGCAGCTGGAGCCGACCATGCCGGCAGCACAGGCCGGCATCCATGTTGGCGACCAGATCGTCGCGATCGACGGAGTGCCGATGCGCTCGCTCCACTCGGTGATCACGTATCTGCAGAAGTCAGCGGGCAAAGCGGCAGAGATTACGGCGCTTCGGAATGGCCAGGAAATGAAATTCACGGCCACTCCCGTGATGACCAACGATAGAGGCGACAAGCGCTACCGGCTGGGCTTTGGAGCCGAGCGCGTCTCCGTGAGCAAACTTCCGTTCGGCAAGGCCCTGGAGCAGTCACTGGATCAGAACAAGAAGTACTCGCTCCTGATCGTCGATCTGATGCGAAAGATGCTGCGCAATGAAGCCTCCATCAAGCAGATGGAAGGTCCCATCGGCATCGCTCGTGCTGCGGGCCAGGTGGCACAACAGCCGGGCTGGTCGGTGAAACTTGATTTCTTGTCGGCCATCAGCTTGAACCTCGGCATCTTTAACCTCCTGCCGATTCCGATTCTGGACGGTGGGATGATCTTGATGCTGCTCGTCGAAGGCCTCATGCGACGTGACATCAGTACCCGGATCAAAGAGCGCATCTACCAGACGGCGTTCGTGTTCCTGGTGTTGTTTGCGGTGGTCGTGATTTACAACGACATCATGAAGGTCGTGCCCGGATTGGCGCACAAGCTGCAGTAAAGCTCTGCAAGGTCGCAGGGTCCATAAGCGACACCGAGCACCGCACCGGCGCCAATTGGAACCAAAACGAAGAAGGCTCCCGCCATGGGAGCCTTCTTATTTGCCTGGATCGCAGTTGCTAGGCTACTGCAGCGACGACGAACTCGACGATCCGTCGGTGCGCTTCAGCGTAGGACGGTCATCGCCATTCTGCGTGCCGGTACCGTCGGTGTTGGTAGGACTGTCGGCCGTGCTACGGCGCAGCGTCGGGCGATCTTTATTGCCGTTGTCGTTCTGCAGCCGGTGCTTATTGTTGATGGAAGCCAGCCGGGCCTTCACCTGCTCGAACTCCGAAGTATCCACCACATACTCGTCACGCGGAGGCAGCACGGTGGCCATCTCCTTCTGCGCGCTAGCCACGCGATCCGGCGTCATGGGGTGGGATGAAAATGCCTTGGCAATGGCGCCCGGCTTCTTCTTTTCCTGCGCCTCGATTTTCTCGAAGAACGAGATAAACGACTGCGGATCGTAGCCCGTCTTGTACATGTACTCCATGCCCAGGAAGTCCGCTTCGCTCTCAAAGTTGCGCGAGAACTTCATGAAGGTGAGCGGAACGCCGATTCCCATGGCCACCTGCGTGGCCTCGTACACCGCCCATCCGCCAGGCACGAAGATCAGCGGAATGCTGGCCAGGTTGACGATGTTGCTGCGGGTCTGCTCGCGGGCCACATGGCAGGCGGCAACGTGCGCGATCTCGTGAGCCATCACGCCCGCCAGTTCGGCCTCGTTGTCAGCCGCCAGAATCAAGCCGGAATTCACGTAGAAGTATCCACCCGGCAGGGCAAAGGCGTTGATCTCGTCGGTGTCGATCACCTTGATGATGAACGGCACCTTGGAATCGGAGTTGCGCACCAGGTTCTGGCCGATGCGGTTCACGTATTCGGTCACGACCGGATCGGTCACCAGCTTGACCCCATGTTCGACCTGCTGCGAGTATTGCTGGCCCATGGCGACTTGCTTCTCAAGTGAGTACCAGTTGCCCGCACCCGTGTTGCAGCCGACATTGCGATTGCCGATGGCGTCAATGTTCTTCAGCGTCGAGGGACTTGGCGCATTTTTATCTGGCTTCGAGGGAGGAGCCGGTGCGTCGTCCGCTGGCGTGGCCGCCGGCGTACTCTGTGCCGGGGGAGCGGAAGTCGAATCCTGAGTGGGATATCCTTGCTGCCCCCACGCAGAGACTGAGGCCACCAATAATGCAAGCACGAAGACACCGAAATTTCGCAACCAACTACGCATCATTTCACCTTCTTCGGAGCTGACTCCCTGCGGACGCGCAGAGGGACGACCTCGGCGGATCCCGTGACCATACAAACCCGTTCGGCGGGTACGAGTTTCCCAGCAGAGTCTATTCTACTCTGGTTCCTCGGCAGCTCGTGGTTTGAGTTAGCCGATGGTGCGCTCTATACCAGTTCGTCCGGCGGGAGGGGAAAGTTCCTCGCACTTGAGATGGAGGGCGCTCGCCTTAAGCCGGCCCCGAAAGCCCGGCAAACCAATAGCATAGTCCAGATAACACCTTTGTAGTCAGTCGTTTCAACCGTCTCGCGTGGCCAGTCGCGGCAGCTTCTCGGCTTTCGTGGTTCGTCTGGCCGGCTGGCGCAGCATGGTAAACTTAAAGTTACCCGTATGGCTCAAATACAACGCAGAGAGACTTACACGGCCACGGTCGGTGGCGTGCGCGTGGGCAGCGATGCACCAGTTGTGGTGCAGTCCATGACCAACACCGACACGGCTGACATCGAAGGCACCATCCGCCAGGTCGCGGCGCTTGCGCGCGCGGGCTCCGAACTGGTGCGCGTTACCGTCAACAACGATGCGGCTGCAGCGGCTGTCGCTCCCATCGTCGACGGCCTCGACCGCCTTGGCATTCGCGTGCCCATTATCGGCGATTTCCACTACAACGGACACATCCTGCTCAAGAAGTATCCCGACTGCGCGCGGGCGCTGGCGAAGTACCGCATCAATCCCGGCAACGTGTCCATCGGCAAGAAGGACGACGACAACTTCCGCACCATGATCGAAGTCGCGATCGAGAATGATAAGCCGGTGCGCATCGGCGTGAATTGGGGCTCGCTCGACTCGCAGTTGCTGACACGCCTGATGGACGAGAACTCCAAGCTTGACGAGCCCAAGGAAGCGCGCGACGTGATGATGGAAGCCATGGTGCAGAGCGCGCTGCGCTCGGCCGAGCTGGCCGTCAGCTACGGAATGCGGCGCGAGCAGATCATCCTCAGCGCCAAAGTCAGTGGTGTGCAGGACCTGATCGACGTCTATCGCGAGCTGGCGAGGCGTTGCGAGTATCCGCTGCATCTCGGACTTACCGAAGCAGGCATGGGCGCAAAAGGTATTGTGGGCAGCGCAGCCGCGCTGGCTGTCGTGTTGCAGGAAGGCATTGGCGACACCATTCGCGTCTCGCTCACTCCCGCGCCTAACGGCGACCGCGCGGAAGAAGTCACGGTCGGCCAGCAGATTCTGCAGTCGATGGGCATTCGCAGCTTCACGCCGCAGGTTACGGCTTGTCCGGGCTGCGGACGCACGACGAGCACGTTCTTCCAGGAGATGGCGGAGCAGATTCAGGGCTACTTGCGCGAGCAGATGCCCAATTGGAAGACGCGATATTCCGGCGTGGAAGAGATGAAGGTCGCGGTGATGGGCTGCATCGTGAACGGCCCGGGCGAATCGAAGCACTCCAACATCGGCATTTCACTGCCCGGCACGTTTGAAGAGCCGAAAGCGCCGGTTTATGTTGACGGCCGCTTGATGACGACACTCAAGGGCGATCACATCGTGGCCGAGTTCATCAAGATTCTCGAAGACTACGTGGAATCTCACTACGCGGCGAAAGAGCAGCTGGTTTCGATCCAGTAAATTCAATTCACCACCGAGACACTGAGGCACCGAGATTACAAACTCGGTGCCTTTTGTTTTCGTGAGCAATTCCCTGCCGTACAATCGCGTTGATCACTCTACGCGCGTGACGATGAAAGCCAACAATCCGCAATCCTCTCTCGCCGGAATGGAGGCTGGAGCCGTGTCCGCCGCGACGCTGAAGCTTCGCCTGCTCAAGAGCCTGAAGTGCACGCTGAAGTACGAGAAGCAAGCGTGGGCGACAGGCGCGAAGCTCGTGGCCGGCGTCGATGAAGTGGGCCGCGGATGCCTGTTCGGGCCGGTTGTGGCTGCTGCTGTCATCCTTAATCCTGACTACCGCATTCGCGGGCTGCGCGATTCCAAGCTGCTCGACCGAGCGACCCGTGAAAGACTCGCGCCGCGCATTCGCGAGAACTGCGTTGCGTGGGCGGTCGCGGCCATCGATGTCGTCGTCATCGACCAGATCAACATCTACTGGGCGTCCAAGCGCGCGATGGAAGAAGCGGTCGGGAAACTGCCGACCAAACCCGACCACGTTCTGGTGGACGCGATGCCGCTCGACTGTGACTGCGCCCACACGCCAATCATTCACGGCGACGCCCTGTCGGCCTCGATTGCTGCAGCCTCGATTCTTGCTAAGGTCGAACGCGACGCCATGATGCGCGAGTTCGACGCGGTGTATCCGGGATATGGGCTGGCGTCGAACAAGGGGTACGGCGCTCCGGCACACTTGAAAGCACTGCGCGAGAAAGGCCCAACGCCGCTGCATCGAATGTCGTTCGCTCCGGTCTGGATGGCATCGAAGCCGCAGGAGACGCTGGAGTTCCCGGCGGAAGAACCTGAGTTGGCAATCCCGGATCGAACAGGCTTGGAATCGTAGGCTCGCTGGGAAGCTCGCGAGCGCCCCGCGACGAAGTCTTTCCCGTTTTGGGAAAGGCGGGTGTACGGTACCCCCCTCCCCCTCCCCCTCGAAATTCCTCGTTTTCATAGAGATACGAAGAAATTCCGCGCAAATTCGTGAACGCGTGGGAGTTACAGGCAAATTCGTCTTAATAAAGGAGTTAGGCTGGCGTTTTCGGGGACAGACGGGGAGTTTGGCGGGATATCCGGAGCAAAAATGGCAGTCCACAGAACCTGTCACAGGTCGAAGCACCTCACAGGGAATGGGGGTATTGTCCGGCTGCCGACTCGGTGGAAGACAGCTCTCCCGCATCCTTCCGGCGGAAGTGTACGACGGAAGGGGTCCGACCACCAAGCGATTTAGTCACCGTTCCGCGTGATGGATGAACGAAGGCAGTGGTAGGTCAGGACGTTTTCACCACAGAGGCACAGAGACACAGAGAATTCGGAGATCTTCACTACGGAGGACACAGAGAGCACACCCGGCGCCATTACCGCCTGGCGGTCAGCCAAAGCGCGGTCTAGCAGTTGCACATCCTCGCCCTGGCCGCCCTCGAAAAAAGCGAACCAGGTGCTGGTGTCAGCCGCGATCAACGATCGGCCTTCAGTTCGGCCAGTGTGCGAATGAACCGAACCTTGCCCCGGAGTTGTCGCAGGCGAGAGTAAGAGTGCGATGCCGCAACCAGCTGCAATCCTGTGCAGACGGTCTGGGTGAAGCCCTTGCCGCCAGCGAGTTGTGCGCTTTCTAGCAGGTCGGCCGGTACCTTGACGGTTATCTTGCGCGCGGATTTCATAATGGCCTCAGTGCACCGTATTCGATACCAGTATTGAATATGGGGTTTAGGGTTGGGGGCTGGGGAACGCTCCAAGAAAGCGGATGCGAACCTCCGCCGCGGCTGGGTCCCCTGGTTAGCGCCGAAAAGCGCGGCGCGAAGCTGGGGCACGCGGCGGGCGAAACTGACAGCCGGATCTTGTCGGAAGCTCGACTCAAGCAAGAATTCCAGTTAGCAGGACGGCCTTGCCACCCGTCATCCCGAAAATGTGTGTAACTTTGTTCGGTCGCCAGCGTATTGCTTTATGGACGCCAATAGAAACGATGCGAAAGAATCGCAGCCCAGCGAGGGCAAGGCCACGGACATGGATGGGCCCGATCTGGAGAGCGTAATACAGCGCGCACAAGGCAACGATGCCGAGGCGATGGGGGAGATATATCGCTGTTATTCCCGCCGAGTGTTCGGGTTGTGCCGTTACATGCTGGACTCGCGGGAGAGCGCAGAAGATGCCACGAGCGAAGTGTTTCTGAAGCTGCAACGCTCGATCGAGAGCTACGACGGGTCGACCCCATTCCACAGGTGGCTGCTACGGGTGACCAGCAACCAATGCATCGACGCGCTGCGGAGCCGGAAACGTGGACGGCAGGTGATTGTGGAAGGTGAAGAAGGAGTCGCGGTCACCGAAGCAGTCAGCCCGGAACCATCGCCGCTGGGTGCAGTCCTCACCGCAGAAGAGAGGACGAAGGTGCGGGAAGCCATTGCAGGTTTGCCGGAGAACTATCGCATGCCGGTGGTCCTGCGGTATTACGGCGAATTGAGCTATGACGAAATCGCACAGCAGTTGGGCCTGAAGAGGGACTACGTCGCGGCATTGCTATTTCGGGCGAAGCAGGAGCTGCGCCGGAAACTGGACCGCGGGAGCAAGTGATCATGGAATGTCATTCGGAACAGATCGTATCGATGTTCGTAGATGGCGAGCTGGATGCGGAGGAGGCGCGGCTCCTGCGAGACCACCTGTCCTCGTGCCGTCGTTGCCGTCAACTGTTGGACGCGTTACGGGCCGAGAACCGCGCTCTTACAGAAAGCCTGCAAGAGCTAACGGAAGAAGCACCCAACCCGGCGCGGGCCTTGCGAATACGGTCGGCGTGGACATGGGGCAACCTGGCGATTGGGGCCGCGGTGTTGGCGCTGGGTTCAATCGTCGCCTATTGGTTTGATGCGCTGAGCATTCCGCAAGGGCTGCAATGGCTGGATCCCTTCGGCACAAGCGGTGGTACAAACCTGATCTTCAACTTTTCTTATTACCTTGCAAACGGAGGTACTGCCATGTTGGGTGAATACGCAGCTGTCGTTGGGAAGTTCCTTTTGGTGTTGCTGGTGGCCAGCAGCGCACTGCTGCTGGGACGCCGATGGCGACTACGCCAACCTGGACTGGGCCTACTGATCGTGCTGCTTGCCTTGTCGTTGCCGGGCTTCTCCCTGGAACGGCGTCACAGCGAAGTCGTGACTGTAAGAGCGAACGAGACGGTAGAGGACACACTGTTGGCGTCCGGCAACATCGTGCGCGTGGATGGCGTGGTGGATGGGGACTTGTTGGTCTTTGGCGGGACGGTGGAAGTGCGCGGCACGGTTAAGGGCGACCTGGTGAGTTTCGCCAAGAGAATCGTGGTGAGCGGAACGGTGGAGGGCAACATCTTCGACTGCTCCAATTCGCTCGACCTGGACGGACAATTGGGCCACAGCCTGTACGGGGTGATGCAATCGTTGCGGGTGAATGACCGGGGCCGCGTGGGAGAGGGTGTCTTGGTTGGCGGCGGCGACATCACGCTCGAGGGCGAGGTGAATCGCAGCGTGAACATCTACGCCGGCAATGCCGATGTGAGCGGCAGGGTTGGCCGCGAACTGGCCATGGCCGGAGATAACCTTACGGTGACGAACACGGCGCGAATCGGCGGCAACCTGAGCGCCCGGGTGCGCCACCCGGCAAACGTACACATCGCCGATGGCGCGACGATCACCGGCTCACGTGAAATCCGGGTGCGGGGGGGGGGGCGTTTCACGCGCCCGACATTCTACTTCTTCTCAGCGATCTGGCTCGCTGCCTCCATCCTGGTGGGATGGTTGATTCTGATTCTATTTCCCGGCTTCTTCCAGGCCAGCGCGGCGGCTGTGGGCTCGGGTTGGCGAAGCCTCGTGCTTGGGATTGCGGTCCTGGCGGGTGTGCCGTTGGCCATGATCCTGTTAGCCGTCACGCTGGTTGGCCTGCCGGCCTCGATCATCCTGCTTATGGCGTACCTGGTTGCGATCTACCTGGCAAAGATATGGGTTGGAGCGTTCCTGGGGCAGATGCTTCTGAAGCCAGTCAGGGCGACCAGGAGCGATTGGTTGTTGGGACTGTTGCTGGGAATGCTGATCCTCACCGTAGTTGGGTACATCCCCTATCTTGGCGTACTGCTCCGCTTGGGTATGGATTGTTTGGGTTTGGGAGCCTTTGCCTGGCAGCTTCATCGGGTGATACGGCCGGGGATGACGGCCTGAAGAAGCCTGGTGAGGGGTGTGGTGGGACAATGGCTTAATGTTTTGGAAGAGGAAGACACCATGACTGTAACGCGTGCGATACAGGTATATCTGCATAGCAACGATTTTCGCGACGCCGTAGCGGATAGTTATCGGCGCTACGAGATTCTCTCGGAAGAAGGCTTGCGCACGGCAGTCGCGAACTTCCTCGACGCGAAAGTGAAAGCACTTGGAGCTCAGGCGGAGGGCTATCGCGTCACGTGCGAAGTGCACCTCAAGAAAACAAAGGTAATACCGGACATTCTGCTCTGGAAGGGCGGGCGTCCACGCATCTGGATTGAGCTGAAATTCACTCGGATTTTCGACCCGAAGAAAGCTCGGGACGATTGGCAGAAACTGCAAACTCAACAGAGAGAATATAAATCAGTTAAGGCCGGATTCTTGATTTACGTTTCCAGATCGCCTGGTGGCGCAACGGGAATCAAGGGCAGCAATGCTACCAGGCGCTTCAGGGCAATCGAGATTTCGCTGTCCGACCAAATCAACGGCTTCAAAAAGTGGTACGACGAATACCGACGACGGGCCCACTACGACCCGGAGGCGCAATCACGAAGATCCAAGCGAACCGGAAGCTAGTCGCTGATTGCGAGTAGCTTCCTACATCCCCAGCATTTTCCTGCCGGCCATGTGGCGGGCGAAGCTGGGGTGCCCAACTGACCTACAGCGTTGTCCAGTTCTCGATTTTCAACTTTGGGACACGCGTGAACTCACGAGTGTTGTTTGTGACGAGAATCAATCCGAGGCTACGGGCGTGGGCGGCAATGAGCAGGTCATTGGCGCCGATCATCGATCCATGGGCTTTAAGATAGCCGCGAATGTTGGCATAGTGGGACGCGGCTTCGTCGGGGAAGTCCAAAACCTCAACGTAGCGGAGGAATGCCTCAAGCGCCGCCTGGTCGTGCTGCCGCCGGGGGGAAATCTCGACGCCGAACAACAGCTCCGATTTGGTGATGACGGAAATGCAGACATCGCTGACAGGAGTCTTTCTGAGCCGCCTCAGCAAGGTATCGCTGGCACGCCTCATGATGTAAGAGCAAGTGTCGGTGTCGAGCATGTAGCGCGGCATTAGGGCTCGCGCTCCTGTACTGGCAGATCCTCGACCGATGTCATGAACTGGTCGGATGCGATCGGGCCTTCGTCCAGGTACGAAGACCAGTCGGCAGGTCTGGGCGAAAGGATTACATCGCTTCCTTCCTTGCGGATGAACACCTCGCTGGTGGTGAATTGAAATTCTTTCGGCAGCCGGACGGCCTGGCTGCGATTGTTCATGAAGACCTTGGCGGCTCGTCGCATCAGGATTCCTCCCGGAACCAGTCTGACATATACGCGGGTATATGCCAAGTGCCGGACCCGCCGCCAAAGGCCTGTAGCTACATCCCCGGCATCTTCATGCCGGCCATGCGGCGGGCGAAGCTGGGCTTGCCCATGCCCTTGAACATCTTGCGCATCTGGGCGTACTGGCGGAGGAGGTGGTTGACCTCTTGCACGCTGGTGCCGGAGCCGCGGGCGATGCGCTTGCGACGGCTGCCGTTGATGGACTCGTGATGCTCGCGCTCGTAGGCGGTCATGGAGTTGATGATGGCTTCGACGCGGGTGAGTTCCTTTTCGTCGACGCTGTCGGCAGCCTTTTGCATGTTGGAGAAAGGGCCGATCTTGGGCAGCATGCCCATGATGCTCTTGATGGAGCCCATCTTCTTGACCTGGCGCAGTTGATCGCGGAAGTCCTCGAGGGAGAAGCCTTCGTGGCTCATCGCCTTGGCGGCGAACTCCTGCGACTTCTTCTTGTCGAGGGTGGCGTCGGCCTTTTCGATGAGCGAGAGGATGTCGCCCATGCCGAGAATGCGGCCGACGATGCGGTCGGGATGGAAGGGCTCGAGCGCCTCGTACTTTTCGCCGACGCCGATGAACTTGATGGGCTGTCCGGTGACGTTGCGGATGGAGAGCGCGGCGCCGCCGCGGGCGTCGCCGTCCATCTTGGTGAGCACCACGCCGGTGAGGGTGAGCTTCTTGTGGAACTCGTCGGCGGAGCGGACGGCGTCCTGTCCGGTCATGGAGTCGGCAACGAAGAGGATCTCCTGCGGATTGAGGATCTTCTTGAGCGACTGCATCTCGTCCATCAATTGCTCGTCGATGTGCAGGCGGCCGGCGGTGTCGACGATGAGCACGTCGCAGCCGTTGCTGATGGCGTCGCGGCGGGCCTCTTTGACCAGGCGCTCGACGTTGGCGGTGTTGGCCTCGCCTACCTCGCCTTCGTAGAGGTGCGCCTTGACGGCGTTGGCGACGACTTTGAGCTGCTCGCGCGCGGCGGGGCGATAGACGTCAACGGAAACCAGCATGGGGCGGTGTCCGCCCTGCTTGAGCCAGTGCGCGAGCTTGCCCGAGGTAGTGGTTTTGCCGGAACCCTGCAGGCCGGCCATGAGGACGACGGTTGGCGGCTGCGAGGCGAACTTCAGCTTGGCCGTGTCTTTGCCAAGGATTGCGACCAGCTCGTCGCGCACGATCTTGATGACCTGCTCGGAGGGCGAGAGCGAGGTCATGACTTCCTGGCCGAGCGCCTTGTCGCGGATTTGCTCGATGAGTTCCTTGACGACGTTGAAGTTGACGTCGGCTTCGAGCAGCGCCATGCGGATTTCTTTGAGCGCTTCGCCGATGTTTTCTTCGGTTAGGGTGCCCTGGCCGCGGAGGTTTTTGAAGGCACGCTGTAGCTTATCTGTAAGATTATCAAACATTTAGGTCGCTTTGAGCGGCGGGGCTACGGCAGGCCGCGAAGTATCAGGATAGCACGGTGGGAGGTACGCGCTTTTCGGTTTTCGCTATTCGCTATTCGCTGTTCGGTTTTCGCTTTTCACGAATGCGCAGTGGTCGCTATGGCCTTTCCGCTATCGATGCGGCATTGCGGTGGATGCTTCGACTCGCTGCGCTCGCTCAGGATTTCGGCTGCGGGCTCAGACGCCCGAAAGACGCCTCAACTTCGGCGGCGGCGAGGATGGTGTTGGTGTGGATGGTGACGGTGTCCTCAATCCTGATCGCGTAGCCGCCAGCAAAGGTCACGAAGACCGGGATGTTGCGGGCGCGGGCGGCACGAAATACAAGCTCGTCGCGACGTTTCAGTCCGTCAATACTGAGATTCAGGCCACCAAGCTGGTCTTCGCAGTAAGGGTCCGCGCCGGCGACGTAAGCGATCAGGTCGGGCTGGAACTGGCGCAGGCCGGAACTGAGAGCGTGATCGAGCCAGGCGAGATAGGTGGAATCAGTGCATCCGTCGGGCAGGTTCACGTCTATCGACGAGGGTGGCTTGATGAGCGGGTAGTTGTTTTCCTGATGCAGCGAAATAGTGAAGACGTCCTTGCACGAGCCCTGGTGGAGATTTCCGGAGGCGTTGGCGGCGCCGAGTTCGGGAGCCGACCAAGAAGGCAGGGTGGTGGGGTTGTGTCCGGGGTGCCCGAAGATGGAGGCGGTGCCGTTGCCCTGGTGAACGTCGCAGTCCACGGTCATGGCGCGCTGGATGAGCTTGCGTTTCTGGAGGCTGCGGATGGCAATGGCGAAGTCGTGGATCATGCAGAAGCCTTCGCCGTGATCGGGGAAGGCGTGATGAAAACCGCCGCCGATGCTGATGCTGACGCCGTCGGCGAGCGCGCGTTCGGCGGCGAGAATCGAGCCGCCGGCATGGAGCGTGAAGGTGTCAACCACCTGCGGGGAGTAGGGGATCTCCATCTCCAACTCTTCGCGGGCGGTGAGGGTGCCGTCCATGAGCTTGCTGACGTAGTAGGGGGAATGCACCAGCATCAAGTCGGATTCGGATGCGGGCAGGGGTTCGAGGAAGTCGGAGTGGTCGACGGCTCCCAGTTCGAAGAGGCGCTCACGAATCAGGCGAAACTTGTCGGCGCGGAAGACGTGCTCGCCGATGGGGAGGAAGTACTTTTCGCTGTAAACCAGTTTGAAAGGCAGCATGGGCCGCAGGTCCGATTGCGAAAACCGCAAACAACCGATTGTAAGCCCATCGGGTTGGAAAGCAACTCGCAGTCTCTTCCAATACAGGATGAGCCTGAAGGCGAAGTCAGTTTCCAATACAAGATGAGCCTGGGGCGGGTGGCATGCTGAGGATTGACAACCAGTGTGCACGAAGCTGAGAAACTAAGCCTGGATCAGATCGAGGCTTTTCTAAACGCCAGCGAAGAGATCCGCTTCGAAGGCGAAAATCGCAAGCAGGTTTACGGCTGGGTGGAGCAGGTTCTGCGCCACCAGCAATATCCGAAACAATCCCGCAAAGCCCGCGGCTTGGTGCGGCGTTACCTGGAGAAGATGACCGGCCTGAGCCGGGCCCAGATGACGCGGCTGATCGCCCGCTATCGGGCCATCGGTGAGCTCCAGCCCGCCCCCTATCGACGGCACCGCTTCCCACAACGCTTTACCTTCGCCGATATCGAACTGCTGGCCACCGTCGATGAGGCCCACGAAACCTTGAGCGGACCTGCCACCCGACGCATTCTCGAGCGCGAGTTCCAGGACTACGGTAAGCCCGAGTACCAGCGGCTGGCCTCGATCTCAGTGGCTCACCTGTATAACCTGCGCCACCACCAACGCTACCGGCAGCGTCGCCTCAACTACACCAAAACCAGGCCCACAGCGGTCAGCATCGGCGAGCGCCGACGGCCCAATCCGCAAGGCCGAGCCGGCTATTTGCGCGTCGATACCGTGCATCAGGGCGATCGACCGGGAGCCAAAGGCGTCTACCACATCAACGCCGTCGATCAGGTCACCCAGTGGGAGATCCTGAGCGCCACCGCCCGCATCAGCGAAGTTTGGCTGGAGCCCGTGCTGGCTGCCCTGCTACGCCAGTTCCCCTTCCCCATCCTCGGCTTTCACTCCGATAACGGCAGCGAGTTCATCAACCAGACCGTGGCCCGTCTGCTGAATAAGTTGCTCATCGAGCAGACCAAAAGTCGCCCCCGGCACAGCAACGATAATGGGCTAGTGGAAACCAAAAATGGCGCGGTCATCCGCAAGCACATGGGCTACGGCTACATCCAGGCTGAACACGCCGAACCCATCCAGCAGTTCTACAGCGCGCACTTGAATCCCTATCTGAACTACCATCGCCCCTGCGCCCAAGCCGATATCGAAGTCGACGCGAAAGGTCGTCAACAACACCACTACCGACGCTATCAAACCCCGCTGGAGACCCTGCTGGCCCTCCAGCCCGCACCCGTTCTACGCCAGGGACTCACCGTCGCCGTCCTCCAACGCATCGCTGCTGCCGTCAGCGATACCGAAGCCGCCCAGCGCATGCAGCAAGCCAAGGCCAAACTCTTCGAGCGGTTGCGACAGCCGGCGGAAGGGCCGTGGAAATGACGGTGCATGCAAAACCCTGCGGGTTTCGCACCCACCTTGGAAATCGCTGCGCGATTCCCACATTCCCACCGCTCCGACGGCTGCTAGACTCGTTCAATACAAATCAGGAAAGGAGCTTTCCTCCGCCATCCCCTCGGGCTCACTTCAGGCTCATTCTTCAATTGGAAAAGACTCTCGCAAGCGTGGGATGGAGGTTGTTGCCCGGACATTCTCGATCTCACCCAGAGCTTGATTTAAGATGACGAGCGATGGCATCGGCGGCGCAACTCACTACAATTCGGCGGGCGGCAGGACACAACCTGCTGGCAACATCGGGCGCGGCGATGATCGTGGTGTTCGTGGCGCTGGCGCTGTTCGCGCCGTGGTTTGCGCCACAGGACCCGGCGCAGATCGATCTTCCGGCGCGGCTGATGGGACCGTCGGCGTCGCATTGGTTCGGAACGGACGAATTGGGGCGCGATATTCTGTCGCGAATCGTTTACGGGGCGCGGGTTTCGATGCTGGTGGGTACCTGCGTAGTGGCCGCATCGCTTACGCTGGGCCTGATATTCGGTTCAATCGCGGGATACTACGGAGGATTTCTCGACCGGTTTCTCAACGTAATTGTGATGAATGCGTTCATGTCGTTTCCGGGGATTCTGCTGGCGATTGCGTTCGTCGCGTTTCTGGGGCCGGGGCTGGTGAATGTGATACTGGCGCTGTCGATTGGCGGGTGGGTAGGCTACGCCCGACTGGTGAGAGCACAGGTTCTGGCGGTACGGGAGCGGGAGTTTGTGGAAGCGGCGCGGGCGCTGGGGGCGAGCGATCTGCGCATTATCACCCGGCACATACTGCCGAATATTATTCAGCCGGTGATTGTGCAGGCGGCGATTGGGATGGCGGGGGCGATTCTGGCGGAGGCGACGCATGAGTTTCCTGGGGCTGGGCGTACCGCCGCCGACAGCGACGTGGGGCTCGATGCTGAACGACGCGCGCTCGCACCTGTTCGACGCGCCGCACCTGGTCGTCTTCCCTGCCGTGGCAGTCATGCTGGCGGTGCTGTCGTTCAATTTCGTGGGCGACGGATTGCGCGACTTTCTCGATCCGCGGTCGAGAATCGAAGTGGGGCTGTAAGGCGGGAAACCTTCACCACAGAGGCACAGAGACACTGAGTTTTCAGATTCACTTTTTTACGATTTCGGACGTCGCGGAACGTCACAGCGACGGCAGTCAGGTTGTTCTAGAATCCTCCTTACATACTCTCCGAGGCCTTCATGAATTCTTATAAGCGCCAGTCTCTGGTCAGCACTCTTGCGATTTCCATTCTGACGACATTGATGGCTGTTTCCTGCGGCGGGCAGGCGGCGCAGTCGAGCGGTACGCCCCCGCCGTCGCAGTCTTATCAACTTGTATGGTCCGATGATTTCAATGGGACCGATGGCTCGGCGCCTGATGCCAGCAAGTGGGCGATCCAGACTGGCGGCGATGGTTGGGGCAATAACGAGCTGGAGTACTACACAGCGCGTCCGCAGAACGTACAGGTCTCAGGCGGGAACCTGGCGATCACGGCGGCGCAGGAAGATTACACCGGCCCGGACAAGGTCACTCGCCATTACACTTCCGCGCGCATGCAGACCAAGGGTTTGTTCTCGCAGAACCAGGGGCGTTTTGAGGCGCGGATCAAGATTCCCAAGGGACAGGGCATGTGGCCGGCGTTCTGGATGCTGGGGTCGGACATCGATACGAATCCGTGGCCCGCGTGCGGCGAGATCGACATTATGGAAAACATCGGGAAAGAGCCGGCGATCAATCATGGCTCGCTGCATGGGCCGGGCTATGCGCCGGGGAATGTAACGGCGGCGTATACGATTCCGACGGGGGCGTTGTCTGATGACTTTCATCTGTATGCGGTGGAGTGGGAGGCGCAGCAAATTCGCTTTTATGTGGACAGCACGCTGTACGCGACGTTTACTTCCGCCAACTTGCCGGCGGGTTCGCCGTGGGAGTTCAACAAGCCGTTCTTCATTTTGTTGAACGTGGCGGTGGGCGGGGATTGGCCCGGGCCGCCGGATGGGACGACGCAGTTTCCGCAGCAGATGCTGGTGGATTATGTGAGGGTTTATGAAAAGCGGTAACTGGTCGATGGTGGCTAGCAATTAGCAATTAGCAATTAGTCTCCTGAGTCATTGATTTCTAGCATAATTTGGATGTGATTGAGCGGCGAGAGTGGCAGTAGCGAAGCGGGCGATGGAGGCCAGTATCTGATCTGCCGACTTGGTCCAGTGGAAGGGCTTGGGCTGCTGGTTATGGGCAGTGATGAACTCTCGGATTGCGGCTTCCAGTTGCTGAACACTGTGATGCGAGCCGCGTTTAATTTGGCGTTGGGTCAGCAGTGCGAACCAGCGCTCGACCTGGTTGAGCCAGGAAGCATGGGTAGGGGTGAAGTGTAGATGATAGCGAGGCCGCTTCTGCAGCCACTGGCGGACCAGGGCAGTTTTATGGGTGCCGTAGTTGTCCAGCACCAGGTGGACTTCCATGTCGGCGGGAACTGCCGCGTCGATCCTTTTTAAAAAGTCGAGGAACTCCACCGAGCGATGACGACGGTAGCATTTGCCGAGAACGTTGCCGGTGGCAATATCGAGGGCCGCAAACAGGCTGGTAACGCCGTGTCGCTGGTAGTCGTGGGTGCGCCTCTCCAGCTGTCCAGCCCGCATGGGCAGCACCGGCTGGGTACGGCTCAGAGCCTGGATCTGCGACTTCTCATCCACGCACAACACCAGGGCATGATGGGGTGGATCAAGATACAGGCCGACAATGTCCCGCACTTTGTCGATCAGCAAGGGATCGCTCGATAACTGAAAATTCTCCGTGCGGTGCGGTTTCAGACCGAAGGCTCGCCAGACGCGGCTGATGGTGGACTGGCTCAATCCGGTTTTGGCGGCCAGCATGCGGCTGGACCAGTGGGTAACTCCTTTCGGAGTCTTCTCCAGGGTCAGCCGCACCACCCGTTCGATCTTCTCATCGCCAATCTCACGCGGCGCCCCAGGACGCGGCCCATCGCCCAGACCAACGACCCCTTCGGCAATGAAACGGTTACGCCAAAGACCCACCGTAAAGCCCGTGGTGCGCAGCTTGGCAGCGACCGCTGCGTTGCCGGCTCCGGTCGCACATTCCAGAATGATCCGGGCTCGGAAGGCCACTGACCGGGCACTGCGCGACTGTCGTGCAAGGCGCTGCAACTCGATCCCCTGCGCCGGGCTTACGACCAATTCATGCTTCTTCGGACGTCCACGACGAGGCTTCATACCTCACCATAGAACATCTCATTTATATATGCAATCTATTTATGACTCACAAGATTAGCAATTAGCAATTAATTGGAAAATCAGATAGGGCTAGGGGTGCGGAACATTTTCGCCAAGTGGTGCATCTAACGGTCCATGGCTAATGAAAAAGCGATTTTGGGTGGGGGATGTTTTTGGTGCGTCGAGGCCGCGTTTTTGCAGCTTGAGGGCGTGGAAGCGGTTCGCTCCGGCTACATGGGCGGGCGGCGGCCGAATCCGACGTATGAGCAGGTGTGCACGGGTGTGACCGGGCATGTCGAGGTAGCGGAGGTCACGTTCGATCCGCCGAAGATCAGCTTTCACGATTTGCTGGAAGTGTTCTTCACGGCGCATGACCCGACGACGCTAAATCGCCAGGGGAATGACGTGGGCGAGCAGTACCGGTCGGTCATTTTCTACCTGGATGAGGCGCAGAAGCGGACGGCGGAAGAAGTTATTGCCGAGTTCACGCGGGAAAAAGTGTTTGATAAGCCGATCGTGACCGCGGTGGAGCCGGCGCAGACGTTTTGGCCGGCTGAGGATTATCACCAGAATTACTACGCCAACAATCCGTACCAGCCGTATTGCATGTTTGCGGTGGCGCCGAAGGTGAAGAAGATACGGCAGAAGTTTGCGTCGAGACTTAAGGCGACGGTGTAGGAAGAATCCACAACAGAGACGCAGAGGCACTGAGGACTTTGAATTGAATTTCTCAGTGCCTCTGTGCCTCAGCGGTGATCCTTAAACTTGGGCGGTAGAATACAGCGATGGCGGATTCGCTTAATTTCAGTTTGTGGTTTCCCAGCTTTGACGAAGAAGACATGATGCCGCGGGCGGTGTCGGTAATGCGGCAGTTTTTGTATTCCGAGGTGCGCGAGGGGATCACCTATTTGTCGGTGCATCCGGTGGCATGGTCGGAGCCGACGGTGCTGGAGCGGCGGTTTGATCCGGGGATTTCTCCGGAAGAAGCGGCCGAGGTCGCTGGCGAGTTTGCGCACGATGATTTTGGGTTCGTGTTTGAGGCGTTCTGGGACTTGTGGGTTCCGAATGCGGACTCGGAGGGCGATGCGTGGGTGCAACGACCGATAGCGGTGCGGTTTGTAGTGCATGGGGTGCAGTTCGACGAAGGGATTTACACCGACGACGGCCACGTCGAGGTGGACTTTGGGTTGGATACGCCGTTCTTGTTTGAAGGCCTGCGATTGTCATCCGAAGATGAGGAACACGTGCGCTTCAACGTGGCGAAGCTGGTGGCGTTTACGATGGCGGTACAGAACAATTGCAAGCTGTCAGGGTCGGGTGTTGTGGTCGGAGTCGGAGAATAATCTGGCGCAGAAGCTGATTGCGCAGTTGCAGCAGGTGCAGTAGCCAGTTGTCAGTTGTCAGAAAAGGCCCGCGAAATCGGCCCTTTCGCGCCCGCGCCGATTTCGGTGGCGGTCGAAACGAAAACCCCACACAAGCAAAAGCGGCTTGGATGAGGTACCCAACTCGTCTCGTACCCAACTGTTCTCGTGCATTGAAAAGCCCCGCCCTACCGGCCAAAGGACGGCCGGTAGAACGGGGCACCCGGTTCGATGTACCCACAATTGCCAAAGGATGGCAATTGTGGGCCACCCCTTGCTATTTCGTTCTGCCGCCTTCGATTTGCAATTCGGCGCTGGCGCCGGCCTGCGCTGCCGCTAAACGCGCGGTCAGCACGCGGTAGGGCGAACAGGAAACATAGTTCAAGCCGACCTGCGCGCAGAATTCGACCGATGCCGGATCGCCACCGTGTTCGCCGCAGATGCCGAGCTTGATGGTTGGGCGGGTCTTGCGTCCCTTCTCGACGGCCATTTTGATCAGTTGTCCGACGCCCTGCTGATCGAGGGTCGCGAACGGGTCCTGCTTCAAGATGCCTTCGGCGAGGTAGGCGGTGAGGATCTTGCCCACGTCGTCGCGCGAGAAGCCGAAGGTGGTCTGGGTGAGATCGTTGGTGCCGAAGCTGAAGAACTCGGCTTCCTTGGCGATCTCATCGGCCATGAGGGCGGCGCGCGGCAACTCGATCATGGTGCCGACGAGGTACTCGACCTTGGTTTCCTTCTCGGCGAAGACTTCTTCGGCGACGCGACGGACGATGGCAGCCTGGTTGGCCATTTCCTTCAGTCCGGTGGTGAGCGGAATCATGACCTCTGGCTTCACCTTCACGCCTTCCTTCTTCACCTTGACGGCCGCCTCGAAGATGGCGCGTACCTGCATCTCGGTGATTTCGGGATAGGTGATGCCGAGACGGCAGCCGCGCAGACCGAGCATCGGGTTGACTTCGTGCAACTGCTCGACGCGATTGAGCAGAGTATGAAGTTCCTTGAGCTTCGGCGAGCGGGGCTTGCTGATTTCGAGTTTCGCGATCTCGACCATGAGGTCTTCGCGACGCGGCAGGAATTCGTGCAGCGGCGGATCGAGAGTGCGGATGGTGACGGGGAATCCGTCCATGGCGCGGAAGACGCCGACGAAATCGGCACGCTGCATGGGGAGAAGCTTCTTCAAAGCTGCGCGGCGGTCCTTCTCGTTGTTGGCGAGAATCATGGTGCGCATGTGCGGCAGACGGTCTTCGGCGAAGAACATGTGCTCGGTGCGGCAGAGTCCGATGCCTTCGGCGCCGAACGCGCGGGCCTGGAGGGCGTCGCGGGGAATGTCGGCATTGGCGCGGACGCCCATGCGACGGAAGGGCTCGGACCAGCTCATGAACTTGAGCAGCTCGGGATCGTCGGGCGAGGCGTCAACGGTCTTGAGCTGGCCGTTGATGACGCGGCCGGTGGTGCCGTCGAGGGAAATCCAGTCGCCGCCTTTGAGGGTCTTGCCTGCAACCTTGATTTCGCGGTTCTTTTCGCTGACGTCGATGTCGCCGGCTCCGGCAACACAGCACTTGCCCATGCCGCGGGTGACGACCGCGGCGTGGCTGGTCATGCCGCCGCGAGAGGTGAGAATGCCGCTGGCGACTTCCATGCCGTGAATATCTTCGGGCGTAGTTTCGGCGCGGACGAGGATGAGCTTGGTCTTGGGGTCTTTCTGATAGCGCTCGACAGCTTCGTCGGCGGTGAAGACGATCTGGCCGACAGCGGCGCCCGGTGAGGCTGGAAGTCCGGTGGCGAGCACTTCGACCTTCACATTCTTTTCGTCCAGGCGGGGAACGAGGAAGTCGTAGAGCTGGTTGGCTTCGACGCGGAAGATGGCTTCTTCCTTGGTGATGAGGCCCTCTTCGACCATCTGGATGGCAACGCGAACTGCGGCGCGCCCGGTGCGCTTACCGTTGCGGGTCTGCAACATGTAGAGGCGGCCGTCCTGGATGGTGAACTCGAAGTCCTGCATGTCGCGGTAATGGTTTTCGAGGCGCGTAGTGATTTCGCGAAGCTGGTTGTAGCTGTCGGGCTGAATCTCTTCCAGTTTCGAGATGTGAATCGGGGTACGAATACCGGAGACCACGTCTTCGCCCTGCGCGTTCATGAGGAACTCGCCGTAAAACTCTTTGACGCCGGTGGCGGGGTTGCGGGTGAATCCGACGCCAGTGCCACTGGTCTCTCCGAGGTTGCCGAAGACCATGGCTTGCACGTTGACAGCGGTGCCGAGCATGTCATCGATGTTGTTGATGCGGCGATAGGTCTTGGCGCGGTCGTTCATCCAGGAGCGGAAGACGGCGTCACGGGCCATCACGAGCTGGTCGTGTGGGTTCTGCGGAAATTCCTGCTTGGTGTGCTTGAGGACGACCTTCTTGTAGTCGGCGATGACTTCCTGGAGCGCCTTGGCGTCGAGCTCGGTGTCGAGCTTGACCTTGCGCTGCTTCTTTTTGCCGTCGAAAACTTCTTCGAACGCGTGCTTGGGAATGTCGAGCACGACGCTGCCGAACATCTGGATGAGGCGGCGATAGGAGTCGTAGGCGAAGCGCGGATTGTTGGTGAGCTTGGCAGAGGCCTTCGACGGACTTGTCGTTGAGTCCGAGGTTGAGGATGGTATCCATCATGCCGGGCATGGAGAACTTTGCGCCGGAACGGACGCTGACGAGCAGCGGATTGTCTGCGCCGCCAAGCTTCTGGCCCTGCAGCTTCTCGAGTTTGTCGAGAGCTTCGTCCATCTGGCGGTTCACTTCTTTGGAGACACGGCCGTCGCGCATGTATTCGCGGCAGGCTTCGGTCTGGATGGTGAAGCCGGGAGGGACGGGGAGCTTGGCGTTGGTCATTTCGGCGAGGCCGGCGCCCTTGCCACCCAACACGTCTTTCATTTTGCCGTTGCCTTCAGCGTGATTGTCGCCAAAGGAGTAAACGTACTTAACCGATTTTGTGTCGGCTGCTTTTTTCTCAACTTCTACGGTTTGTGTGCTCATGTGTTTTGGTCCTCTGCTGAATGTATGGCGCTATGAAGCTTTGGTTTCGGTCACGATTTCGCTGAAATCGGCGATGGTGGAGAATTCGGCTAACAGCGTTTGTAAGAGCGCGAGACGGTTGGCGCGTACGTGCTCGTCGTCAACCATGACCATGACCTTGTCGAAGAAGAGATCGATGGGTTGGCGAAGGCGGCTGATCTCGGTAAGCGCGGCGACGTAGTTCTTCTGCCCGCGCAACTGATGAACTTCGGCCGCAACTACAGGTAGAGCGACTGCCAGCGCCTTCTCTGTTTCGTCGGTCAGTGCCGCGGCGTCGAGTTTCGGCGCAATGGCTTTGTTGGTTTCATGTGCCTGACGGAGGATGTTCTTGGTGCGCTTGAAGGCGACGGAGATGGAGGCGAAGTCTTCGGAGCCGCGAACGGTAGTGAGAGCTTCGGCGCGGGCGATGGCGTCAACTACGTCGTCGCTTCCCGCGGCGAGTACAGCGTTGACGACATCGTACGCAAAGCCTCGGGCGTCTTTGAGATAGAACTCGAGACGCTCGCGCAGGAAGTTGGTGGTGGCGGCGGTGAAGTCGACTTTAGGGTCGAAGCGCTTTTCGGCTTCGCTGCCAGCGTACTCGATGCGGGCGTCGGAGAAGAGCTTTGACAACGCGAGCGGGAGCTTGTGCTCGGCAATGATCTTGACGATGCCGTTGGCAGCGCGGCGGAGGGCTAGCGGGTCTTTGGAGCCAGTGGGCTCGAATCCGAGGGCGAACATTCCGGCGATGGTGTCAGCTTTGTCGGCGATGGCGAGGACGGCACCGCAGATGGTCGGCGGGACGGCGTCATCCATCGATTCGGGCTGATAGTGATGGTAGATGGCGTCGCCGATGGCTTCGGCCGTAGCTTTGGGTAGCAGGGGATCGAGGGGCTGCACCTTGGCGTAGAGTCCGCCGATGATGCCCTGGAGCTCGGTGAATTCCTTGACAAGGTCGGTGGTGAGGTCGGCTTTGCAGAGCAGAGCGGCCTTGTGAACGACGCCGGGACGGATCGTGACTCCGGCGTTCTCGAGCAGCGCGGAGATGAGGCTGCCGAGTTTCTGCACCCGCATCGTCTTGTCGAAGTAGCTGCCCAAGTCTTTCTGGAAGGTGACGGACTTGAGCATCTCGACGCGGTCGCGGAGAGAGATTTTTTGGTCTGTGTTCCAGAAGAAGCGCGCGTCGTTAAAACGGGCGCGGAGAACTCGTTCGTTGCCGTGGCGGATGAGTCCGTCGGGATCGCTGTCGGTGTTGAGGACGGCGAGGAAGTGCGGCGAGAGTTTGCCATCGGCGTCTTCGAGCGCGAAGTACTTCTGGTGGTCGCGCATGACGGTGACCAGCACTTCAGCGGGGAGCGTGAGGAATTCCGGATCGAAGCTGCCGAGGACGACGCTGGGAAATTCGGTGAGGTTGACGACGGTATCGAGCAGCGACTTGTCTTCGCGCCAGCGGGCGCCGGGAATGGTGCGAGTGGCGGCGTCGAGGGCCTTGCGGATGCGGTGCTCACGCTCGGCGGAAGTGGCGGTGACGAAGTGCGTCGCGAGCGCGACAGAATAGTTCGCTGGCTGGTCGATTTCGACCGCGCCGGTAGAAAGAATGCGGTGGCCCTGGCTGGATTTGCCGGCGGTGATGCCGCCGAATTCGATGGGGACGACCTGGGAGTCGAGGAGCGCGACCATCCAGCGGAGGGGACGGACGAAGCGCTCGGCGGATTTGCCGCGCCAGTACATGCTCTTGGCCCAGTAGAGGGCGGCGATTTCTTTGGGCAGAGATTCGGCGAGAATTTCGCTGGCGGCGCGACCCTTCTTCTGTACGGTCGCCGCGAGGTATTCGCCTTTGGGTGTTGTGATTTTTCCCAGTGACGCGACGGGAACTCCGGCTTTCCTGGCAAAGGCCTCGGCGGCGGGAGTGGGGGCGCCGTCCTTGTAGGCGATCTTGAGGGATGGGCCGGTAAGCTGCTCCTGCACGTCGGGCTGTTGGCCTTGAACGTTGCGAGCCAACACGGCAATGCGACGCGGTGTGGAGTAGGACTCGATGGTAGGGGAGTCGGACAGGCGTTCTCGAGTGAGCAGGTCTTTGGTGCGGCGCGAAAGTTCGTCGCGTGCGGAATCGATCATGCGGGCTGGAATTTCTTCGGTGCCGATCTCTAATAGGAAGTCAGACATGAATTCGTGCGTTCTTTCTATTGTGCCGCATTTCGTGTTGCAATTGTGTGACCCGGGTCACATGAGCAATTAGCAATTAGCAATTAGCTTCCTCCCGCCGTTCCTGCTGGTTCCAAAATGTCTTTCGCTCCCGTCATGCTGTTTGATTCAGCTTGCTGCTGGTCGACGTAGGCTTTGGCGACGCCGACGGCGAGAGCGCGGATGCGGGCGATCACGCCTACGCGCTCGGTTACGCTGATGGCCCCGCGAGCGTCGAGAATGTTGAACAGGTGCGAGCACTTGAGACAGAGGTCGAAAGCACCGAGGACCGGGAAACGGCGGCGGTCAGCGCTGGTCGCTTTTGGCTTTTCGCTATTCGCTTCTCCGTCGTCCCCAGCTTTTGACGCCTTACGCTTCTGCATGAAGCTTGCGTTGTATCCGTCCAAGAGCGCCTGACACTCGGACTCGTACAGCTTGAGGTGTTCCCAGGCTTTGGCGACGTCGGCGCGCTCGAAGTTGTACACCGAGAACTGCAGCTCATCCTGCAGGCGGATTTCGCCGTACTTCACGGGGCGACCGTCGGGACCGACGACCCAGGTGATGTCGTAGATGCTGTCCACGTCCTGCAAAAATGCCGCGATGCGCTCGAGGCCGTAGGTCAGTTCGGCGGAAATAGGATCAAGGTCGATGCCGCCGCACTGCTGGAAGTAGGTGAACTGGGTGATTTCAAGGCCGTCGAGCATGACCTGCCAGCCGATGCCCCATGCACCGAGGGTCGGCGACTCCCAGTTGTCTTCTTCGAACTTGATGTCGTGCTTGCGCAGGTCGATGCCGATGGCGGCGAGCGAAGCGAGGTAAAGCTCCTGCACGTCGGCCGGCGGCGGCTTGAGGATGACCTGGAACTGCATGTGCTTGAAGAGACGGTTGGGGTTCTCGCCGTAGCGTCCGTCGGCGGGGCGGCGCGAGGGCTGCACGTAGCCGACGCGATAGGGCTTGGGGCCGAGGACGCGAAGAAAAGTTTCTGGCGCCATGGTGCCGGCGCCGACTTCGACGTCATAGGGCTGTTGCAGCACGCAGCCGTTGCCGGCCCAGAATGTTTGGAGCCGAAGTATGAGCTCCTGAAACGTCAGCGGATTTTGCGAAGAAGCCATATTAGCAATCAGCAACTAGCAATCAGCAATTAGTTAAAGCCAACTCAAGCAGGGCCCCAATCGCTAAATGCCCGATCTACAACTTGTTCAGCATCACTGCCGTAACCAGCTTTTTTTCGATGTGGCGCTCGATGATCTGCACCAGATACCGCCGTAAATCCGTGCCCTGCAGCTTCGTCCATGGCTCGACCGCGAGCGACTCGAGCGGCTGGCGAAACATCTGCACGGCCATCGCGCGCGACTCGGCGGTCAACTCCGACGAAGCCAGGCGCTTGTGTTGCGCGCACATCAGACCGTCAGCCAGCGCGTGGTAAAACGCACGCGACCCGTTGAGCGACTGCCCACATTGGCCGCACGTGGTGAGTTCCGGAAGAAAGCCCACCAACCGCACCAGCCAGAGCTGGAAGTACGTTACCGGCAACCAAATCGAGCCGTTGCGCAACTGCCGCAAAACCGAAACTGCCAGGCGAAAGATGGCGTCGTTGGCCTCGCGATCAGGCAGCAACTCATCCAAGGTTTCCGCCATGTGCTCCAACGCAACCACGCGGGCATAATCCAAAGTGCCCGAAAGCGGCGACTCCAGAATCTCGCAGGAGTCGAGGCGCGCCAATTCCTGCCCCTCGCGTTCGTCGTAGTACGCCCGGACGCAGGTAAGCGGCTCCAGCGCGCCACCAAACCGCCTGCGCGACTTCTTAGCGGACCGCGCGACTCCCCTGACCTTTCCTTCGGCCCGAGTGAATAGGGTGACTAGCAGATCGGCCTCGCGCAACGGATAGGTTCGTAACACGATCGCTTCCGATTGCTTTAAAGCCATGAACTGTCGCCTGACGACCGGGAACGAGAGGAGCGGACGTGCCGAAGATGTTGCGTGCGAAACTTCGCTGGATTCGCAGGCTTCGATGAATCGACCGAACCACTACGCCGTAACGTTCCATTCTACTGAGAGGGTTGGGGTTGTGCAAAGCAGGGGAAAAGGGATCGTTAAGCGGGCAGCCGCGGCGGAACGATCGCGCATGCGATGCTAGGATTTAGCAGAATTGTTGTTGCAGCACGGAATGAATGGAGTTTCCACGCAAAGCGAGTCCAAATCCGACGCACCTCGCACGATCGTGGCGCTGACCGGGTTTATGGGGAGCGGCAAGACCACGGTTGGGCGCGAGTTGGCGGCGCGGCTGGGATGGGAATTTGTCGATCTTGACGAACTCATCGAAACGCAAGAGCGCACAACCATCGCGGAACTGTTTGGCCAGCGCGGCGAAGCGGCGTTCCGCGAGATTGAGCATGCAACCCTAGCTACGTTTTTGGACCAATGCTCGCGACCATCGGTACTGGCGCTGGGCGGGGGAACTTCCGTGCAAGCCATCAACTCCGAACTGCTGCGTCGAACCTGGATCAGGACCGTGTTCCTCGACGTTGACTTCGAGGTCCTGGCGGAGCGTTGCGGGGTGGAGAGTGAACAAGAGGCAGAGAATGCCCGTCCGCTGGCTGAAGATCGCGCGCGATTCCAGCAGTTGCATGAACTGAGACTGCCAATGTACCGGCAGGCCGACCTGACCGTGCGCGCGGCAGGAAGGCCTGCGGACGAAGTCGCCAGCATCATCGTGGCGATGCTGCATCATCAAGGTGGCGTGTAGTTCTGAGCTCGACGTCCCCGCTAAGTTCCCTGTTCGAGCTGACCCGGCAGTCTATCCGTGACGTCGCAGCGTTCGAGCCGTCGTCGTGATGTAAACTGAATTTTACAAGTCATGTCCAAGCAAAAAATCCCCGTCGGAATTCTCGGCGCTACTGGAGTTGTAGGCCAGCGCTTTATACAGTTGCTGGAAGGCCATCCATGGTTCGAAGTTGCCTGGCTGGCGGCGTCAGACCGCTCGGAAGGCAAGACGTACGGCGAGGCAGTACGCTGGCGGCTGAAGACTGCAATTCCCGAGTACGTCCTTAGGATGCAGGTTTCGCCGGCCGGGCCGGAGGGCGCGCCGAAGGTGATTTTCGCCGCGCTGGATGCGGGCATTGCGCGCGAGCTGGAGCCGAAGTTCGCCGAAGCAGGTTGTGCGGTAGTCAGCAACTCGAGTGCGTTTCGCATGCAGACGGACGTACCGCTGGTGATTCCCGAGGTCAACGCCGACCATCTCGCGCTGATCGAGCAACAGAGCTGGCGGAAGAAGTCGGGGGGATATATCGTCACAAATCCGAACTGCTCGGCCATAGGACTGGTAGTGGCGCTGGCGCCGCTGCAACAGAAGTTCGGCATCGAATCGCTGTTCGTGACCACGATGCAGGCGGTGAGCGGCGCGGGATATCCGGGCGTGGCGTCGCTCGACATTCTGGGCAACGTCATTCCGTACATCAAGAATGAAGAAGAGAAGATGGAAGAGGAGACGAAGAAGCTCCTCGGCAAGCTCAACAGCCATGGCGTGCAGGATGCCGGTTTCAGTATGACGGCGCATTGCAATCGCGTGGCGGTGGAAGACGGACACACGGAATCGGTTTCGGTGAAGCTGAAGACCAAGACGACGCCGGCAGAGGTCATCGCAGCAATCGAGGGCTTTCCGTCGAAGCCGTATGAGGCGGGATGTCCGCTCGCGCCGGAGCATCCGCTGGTGTACGACTCTGCGCCGGACCGTCCGCAACCGCGTTTTGATCTGGACCGCGGCAAGGGCATGACCGTGAGCGTTGGGCGGCTGCGTCCGTGCGGCGTGCTCGACTACAAGTTCACGGTGCTGTCGCACAATACGATTCGAGGCGCAGCTGGAGCAGCACTACTGAATGCCGAGTTGCTGAAAGTCCAGGGCTACCTGTCGTGAAGTCTGAAGTGACACCATCTTCCATCGCGGTGGTAAGAACGTGATTGTCATGAAATTCGGCGGGACCTCAGTCGAGGACGCCACCGCCATTGATCGAATTGCCGGAATCGTGAAAGGGCGCCTCGCCGACCATCCGCTGGTGGTAGTGAGCGCCATGTCAAAAGTGACGGACGGGCTGCTCGCCATGGCCGCTGCCTCGGGCAAGGGCGACGGCGACAAGGCAGTGGAATTGTGCCACCAGGTGCGCGAGAGGCACTTCACGACCGCCGGTGAACTGCTGCACACCGGACTTTTCACGGAAGTCCACACCCAACTGCAAGCTGAGTTCGAGTCGCTGGAGCACTTACTGCGGGGCATCGCGGCAGTGGGCGAGCTGACGCCGCGGACGTCAGACTACGTCGTGTCGTTTGGTGAGAGGCTGTCGAGCATTCTCGTGACCGCGGCCTTCGCAACCCGGGGGATTCCGGCAATCCTGCTGGATGCGCGCAAAGTCATCATCACCGACAGGCAGCATGGGCGGGCGGTGCCGCAGGTTGACGAGATCAATCACGCGTTGCAACTGCATGCGAAACCGCTGATCGATGACGGCAAAGTGCCGGTGATGGGTGGCTTTATCGGTTCGACCCGCGACGGGATCACGACGACGATTGGGCGCGGCGGTTCTGATTTTTCGGCGGCGCTGGCGGGAGCGGGACTCGACGCCGAACGCATTGAGATTTGGACGGACGTGGACGGCATGAAGACGACTGACCCGCGGATTTGCCCCGACGCACACCGCATCAAGGTCATCAGCTTTGATGAGGCCGCTGAGTTGGCATATTTCGGAGCGAAGGTGCTGCATCCGGCGACGGTGCTGCCGGCGGTGGAGAAGAACATTCCGGTGCTGGTGCTGAATTCGCGCAACCCTGCGAATGAAGGAACGCGCATCGTGGCGCGGACGCCGAAGTCCAAGACCCTGTTCAAAGCGATTGCGGCGAAGCAGCGCATCACGATCATCGAGATCGTAGCGGCGCGGATGCTGATGGCGCATGGGTTCCTGGCGAAGGTATTCGAGATTTTCGACCGCCACCGCTGCGCCATCGACATCGTTTCGACCTCGGAGGTCAGCATCTCGGTGACGGTGGATTCGAATGAGGCGATCCCGGCAATCACGGCCGACCTGGAAAAGCTGGCCTATGTGAAATTCTCGGGACGGCAGGCGATCATCTGCCTCGTCGGGGAAAGCATTCGCGAGCGTCCGGGAGTGGCCGCCCAGGTTTTTGACGCGATGAAGGACATCAACGTACGCATGATTTCGCAGGGCGCGTCCGAACTCAACATGTCGTTCGTGATCGAAGAGAGCGATGTGCCCGCGGCGATTAAGACGCTGCACGCGCGCTTCTTCTCCGACGTGGACCCCGAGGTTTTTGACTGATGGCGAAGCCACTGCATCTCGTGCTGCTCGGTCAGGGGAAGACAGGCTCGCTGGTGGCCGAGGTTGCGGCGGAGCGCGGCCACAAGACGACGCTGCTTACGGAAATCGAGAACCCTGACGGAAACTGGCTGACCGCTGAGAACCTTCGAGGGGTTGACGCTGTCATCGACTTCACCACTCCGGAGGCCGTGCTTCCCAACATTGCGAAGTGCATCGCAGCGCGCGCGCCGATGGTGGTAGGCACAACTGGCTGGTACGGCGAATTGGACCGGGTGCAAGCAGGAAGTTGAGCGTGCGGGTTCGGGCTTCGTGTTCGGCGCGAACTTCTCCTATGGCGTGAACCTGTTCTTCCAGATTGCACGCGCTGCGGCGCCGGGGCTGCAGCACGGATATTCCGGACACATCACCGAGCGGCACCACGTCCACAAGAAAGACGCGCCTTCGGGAACCGCGGTTGCCTTGCAAAAGGTGGTCGCCCAGGCTTGCGGGGTCGAAGTGAAGATCACGTCAGAGCGCGAAGGTGATGTGATGGGAGTGCATGTGCTCGAATTGAATTCGGGCGGAGATCGCATCACGTTGAGCCACGAGGTGCAGTCGCGGCGGACGTTTGCGGAGGGCGCGGTGCTGGCGGCGGAGTGGATTGCGGGCAAGACGGGTTTCTACGATTTCAAAGATATTTTTAGCCAGATCTGATTTTCACAGGCGCTTGGCCCTACAATTTTGGGCAAGAGGTAGTCAGGCAACATGAAACTGCGCGGATGCGGCACCGCCCTGGTAACTCCTTTCCGACAAGACAGCAGTATCGACGAACCGGCCCTTCGGCAACTTGTGCGCTGGCAGGTCGATTCCGGAATCGACTTCCTGCTTCCCTGCGGAACCACCGGCGAGACACCGACGCTCAGCCACGACGAATGGCTGCAGGTGATCGACATCACCATTGAAGCCGCCGGGGGGCGCGTGCCCATCATGGCAGGTGCGACATCGAACAGCACGCAGGATGCCGTGGCCAAAGCCAAAGAAGCCTCTGCGCGCAAAGGCGTGGATTTTGTCTTGTCGGCCACTCCGTACTACAACAAGCCGACGCAAGAGGGCGTTTACCAGCATTTCCGTGCGGTGGCCGACGCCTCGCAGAAGCCGGTGGTGCTTTACAACATCGCCGGGCGGACCGGCACCAACATCGAAACCTCGACGTTGCGGCGGTTGGCAGAGGTTCCCAACATCATCGGCGTGAAAGAGGCCAGCGGCAACGTGTCGCAGATTGCCGAAGTGTGCGCGACCCTGCCGGAGGAATTCCTGGTGTTTTCCGGCGATGACGCGATTACGCTGGCGGTGATTGGGCTGGGCGGAGTGGGTGTCGTTTCGGTAGTTTCCAATGAAATCCCGGCGGAAATGACCCGTCTCACTCAGGCGGCGTTGGCCAACAAGTGGGACCTGGCGCGGCTGATCTTCCGCAAGTACCTGCCCCTGATGCAGGCCAACTTCATGGAGTCGAACCCGATTCCGGCGAAGGCGGTGCTGTCGATGATGGGCCGGATCGAAGAAGTCTATCGCCTTCCCATGCTACCGATGCGACCGGAGAACCGGACGAAGTTGGAGAAGGTCGTCACGGAAGTTGGGCTATTGCAGCCACACTCTGTGACGGTGCAGTAAACCAGTGGATAGTGGATAGAACAAGACCGCTTAGTTTCTCTATTCTCGTTTGATATTTCGCAGCTGATCATTACTTCCCGCAACCATTTATACTTCCCGCAACATGCACAACCTGCAAGAAGACATCGAGCGGTATTACGCTGCTGGAGCGGCGGCGGCAACGCCCCTGAGGCACGAGCCACGTTTGAAACGTTTCGCGATGCCCTGACCGCCGGAACTGTGCGGGCGGCACAGAAAACGGCCAGCGGTTGGCAGACCAACGCCTGGGTCAAGAAGGGCATACTGCTGGGCTTTCGTATTGGCTCACTGGTGGAGAGCGGCGCAGCTAGCGGACTGAGCTTCGTGGACAAGGACACCTATCCGGCACGGAGATTTTCAAACGAGGAGCGGGTGCGCGTGGTGCCAGGCGGGTCATCGGTGCGCGCGGGTGCATACGTGGCCGCGACGGTCGTCTGCATGCCACCCATGTACATCAACGTGGGCGCATACGTCGATGAAGGATCGATGGTGGACTCGCACGCGCTGGTAGGTTCGTGCGCGCAGGTTGGCAAGCGGGTGCATATCAGTGCTGCGGCACAGATCGGCGGCGTGCTGGAGCCGATTAATGCGTCGCCCGTCATCATCGAGGACGACGTGCTCATTGGCGGAAACTGCGGGGTTTACGAGGGCACGCAGGTCGGAGCGCGCGCGGTGCTGGGAGCCGGTGTGATCCTTACGCGATCAACTCCGCTGTTTGATTTGCCGAATGGAACAATTCATCGAGCAAGCGAAATCGAACCGCTGCGAGTGCCCGACGGCGCGGTGGTGGTGCCGGGTTCGCGCGCCATCACCAAGGGCAAGGCGGGCGAATGGGGACTTTCGCTGTACACACCGGTGATCGTAAAGTATCGCGACGAGCGCACCGACCGGGGCGTTGAGCTTGAGGACATCCTGCGCTAGGGCTTCGAATGGCGAACAGCGAGCAACGCGAGCGGGTATTCCTGGTGATCGCTGCCGTGGCAGCGGGTGCGACCGGGCTGATCTGGGTGCAGTCGGGACCAGCTACGTTGCTTTTACTCATGCGCTGGCTGGTGCTGACGACGCTGGTGGCGTATGCCTGCTTTCGGCAGACGCTGACGGCATGGATCTTTGTTGCCATGCTGCTGGGCGCGGAGATCGGTCACGATGTGCCGTCGGTGGCGATCCATCTGCGTGTGCTGGCGATGATTTTTCTGCGGCTGATCAAGACGATCATCGCGCCGCTCCTGTTTGCGACGCTGGTGGTGGGAATCGCCGGACACTCGAACTTGCGGCAGGTGGGACGGCTCGGTCTACGGTCGATCATCTACTTCGAACTCGTCACCACAGTCGCAATATTTCTCGGCTTGGGCGCCATCAACCTCTCAAAGGCGGGCGTGGGGGTGCAACTGCCGGCTGCACCGGCCGCCGACAGCGTGCCCATCAGCAAGCTGAGTGCGGAAGATACGATCCTGCACGTCTTTCCCGAGAACATCGCGAAATCCGTGGCCGACAACGCGGTGCTGCAGGTGGTGGTGTTCAGCCTGATTTTTGCGGTCGCGCTGGCCATGGTGGGCGAAAAGAAGCGCGCCGTCATGCTTGGCTTTTGCGAGAGCCTGGCGGAAACGATGTTCAAGTTCACGAACATCGTGATGTACATGGCGCCAATTGGAGTCGGGGCGGCTGTTGCTTACACCGTCGCCCACACCGGCTTCGGCATCATCGTCAGCCTGTTGAAGCTGGTGCTCACGCTGTACGCGGCGCTGCTGGTGTTCGTCTTCGGGGTTTTGCTTCCGATAGCGCTGGCGTTTCGTGTGCCGCTCAAGCGCTTCGTCACAGCGGTGCTCGAGCCCGTCAGCATTGCGTTTGCCACTTCGAGTTCAGAAGCGGCGCTGCCACGGGCCATGGAGGCTATGGAGGGGCTGGGAGTACCCCGTCAGATCGTAGCGTTTGTGATTCCAACCGGGTACAGCTTCAACCTCGATGGCAGTTCCCTCTATCTCTCGGTTGCGGCGATCTTCGTCGCGCAAGTCGCGGGCATACATCTGAGTTTTGGGCAGCAGTTGTTTCTAATGCTCACGCTCATGCTCACCAGCAAAGGAGTGGCTGGTGTCTCGCGCGCAGCCCTGGTGATTCTGTTGGCGACGGCGAGCTCGGTGGGATTGCCGACGGAGCCGGTCTTTCTGCTTCTCGGTGTGGACCAACTGCTCGATATGGGGCGCACTGCTGTCAACGTGCTCGGAAATTGCCTGGCGACCGTAGTGATTGCGCGCTGGGAGGGCGAGTTCGACGACAGCCACATAGCGGAGGCAGAGCTCGCGGCGATTCAGCAGTAATCCTCTCGGCAATTGCAAGGACGATGGGCGGTGCCTAGTTTCCCGGCAAGACGGGCAGTTCAGCCGCCGCCAGCAATTTCTTCCGCATTTCGATATGCCGCTGACGAAAGTGACTAACCGCGCGTTGCCCCCAGACCCTCATGAAGTAATAGTTCAGTGCTCCGCCAATCACTGAACTGACGACCGGGATTAGCCGCGCCGTCCACTTCTCGACGATCTCAGCGCTGGCGCTGGCGGCAATACGTTGAATCACCTTCGGAACAAATTTCGACACCACCTGCTTCTCCACGAGTTCGCGGCTGATGTCCACTCCGGCTGCGCTGGCGGCGGCCACCCAAAGTTCGGCCTCCTCCTGCTCGGTGTTGTAGGAGAAGCCGTAAATCAGGCTGAGCTTCTGGATCATGCGGATGGTGATGGCGGCGAGAATGCCAAGGTCGGGGATGATGGTCAGCAGTCCTCCGATGCCGAGTCCGGCGCCTTCGGCCGCCGCGATCTTCATGCTGCCGCGAATGGTTTCTTCGGCAATGTCGTCCAAAAGCGCGAGGTTGACCGAATAAACCCCCTGGTAGGTCAGCGCAGGCAGGTCGTAGGCGATGCGCAAATGCTGGAGATACTGTTCCGGATCGACCTTGACGGTTTCGTAGGCCTTCATGAATGCATTACGCGTGGCGCGTTCCACGACGCGACGCAGAAGAGACTTTCGCGAGTTGGGAGCCGTGCCGGGCATAGCATGTCCAGTATAGGCAAACTGCTACTGCATTCGCCTCAAAGGCTGCTGTGCTAGCATCGAATCTACCGATGCCAACAGGAAAGCTACAAGTAGTTCCGCTGGGCGGCCTCGGCGAATTTGGCATGAATTGCATGGCCATTCGCTGGGGCGACGACATCATCGTAATCGATGCCGGCCTGATGTTTCCCGAGGCCGAGTTACTTGGCGTGGATATCGTTGTGCCCGATATCACGTATCTCACGGAGAACCGCGAGCATGTCAGGGCCATCGTGCTGACACACGGACACGAAGATCATATTGGCGCACTGCCGTGGATTCTGTCGGAGCTCAACCTTCCCGTGTACGGTACGGAGTTCACGCTGGCGTATGTGGAAGGCAAGCTGGAAGAGCACGGCTTGCTGGACGACGCAGAGCTGAACGAAATCGAGCCCGGTGTTCCGTTCAAAGTCGGGCCGTTCACGATTAATCCCATTCGGGTGACGCACAGCCTGGTGGATTGCGTCGCGCTGGCGATCCATACGCCGCTGGGTGTGATCATTCATACCGGCGACTTCAAGGTCGACCCAACGCCGACCGACAACAATTTGTTCGACCTGCACGCCTTCGCTGAATACGGAAAACAAGGTGTGCTAGCGCTCTTTCAGGACTCCACCAACGTGGAGCGGCGGGGCTATACGCCTAGCGAACGAGCGGTGCGTGCGAAGTTCGACGAGATTTTCGCGAGCACAAAGCGGCGGCTGTTCATCTCGTGTTTTTCATCGTCGATCCATCGCATCAAGCTGGCCATGGATATGGCCTTTGAACACGGGCGCAAAGTGGCGCTGGTGGGCCGCTCGATGATGGAGTCCGCGGAGATAGCACAAGACCTGGGTTACATCGACGCGCCCGAAGGTTTAATCGTTCATCCTGCGCAGGCGCGCGATCTTCCGGCGGACAAAGTCTGCTTTCTGATTAGCGGCACGCAAGGCGAACCCATGTCCGCACTGTCGCGTGCGGCGGTGGACAACCACAAGCACGCGAGGATTCAGTCGGGCGACACGGTGGTGCTGTCGTCACGCATCATTCCCGGAAACGAAAAGGCAATCTACAGGGTCATCGACCACCTGTTCAGGCGGAACGCGCACGTAATTTACGACGACGGCTCGTCGCCGCCGGTGCACGTCAGCGGGCACGCCAGCCAGGAGGAACTGAAGCTGATCATCAACCTGGTGAAGCCGCAATATTTCATCCCGATCCATGGCGAATACCGTCAGCTCAAGCTGCATGCGGAGCTTGCGGGCTCAATGCACGGCTCGGTCGGCCACGTCATGATGATCGAGAGCGGCGACATTCTTGAATTTGACGAACTGGGCGCCCGGAAGGCCGGCCGCGTGGCTGTGGGGCGTATCTGCATCGATTCCAATTCGATGGGCGATGTGGTCGAGGACCTCGTTATCCGCGACCGCCGCCACCTGAGTGAAGACGGGATTGTGCTGCCCATCATCGCTATCAACAAGCTGACGGGCAAAGTGGAAACCTCGCCGGAAATCGTGATGCGTGGCTTCTCGTCCAGTGGAGCGGAAGACGGCTTTCTCGACCAGGCGCGGAGTGTGGTGATGAGCACTCTGGAGGGTTCGAGCGACGAGGAACGCGGCGATTATGGGGTCATCAAGGAGAAGATTCGCCAGGACCTGAAGCGCTTCATCGTGAAGCACACCTCGCGCCGCCCGCTCATTATGCCGGTGATACTCGAAATCTAGTATGCTCACGCTCGAAGCGATTCAGGACGCACAGCGCCGCCTACGAGGGATTGCGGCGCGAACCCCTCTGATTCGGTATTACACGCCTGCCTGCAAAGATCGCCTTGAAGCGCCCGAAGGGGAGCTATATCTCAAGGCCGAGAGCCTGCAGCCTATGGGTGCATTCAAGCTGCGGGGCGCCCACGTCAAGATTGCGTCGTTCACCGACGACGAGCGGCGCCGGGGAGTCATCACCTACTCCAGCGGAAATCATGCCCAGGGGGTGGCCTACGCCGCACATCTGTTGGGGGTGAAAGCGGTCATCGTCATGCCGCGCGGTGCTCCGAAGGTCAAGGTGGACGCGACGGCAGCGTTGGGAGCGGAGATCGTGTTTGTCGGGCCCACCAGCGAAGAACGCAGGGAAAAAGCGGAAGAGTTATCGCGGAAACACGGTTACTTGATCGTGCCTCCATATGACGACGAGTGCATCATCGCCGGGCAGGGGACTGTGGGGCTCGAGATACTGGAAGATTGCCCGGACGTAGACCTGGTGTTGGTCCCGGTAGGCGGCGGCGGGCTAATCAGCGGCGTGGCCACCTCCCTCAAGCTGAGCGGATCCGCGGCGAAAGTGGTGGGAGTCGAGCCGGAACTGGCGAACGATGCGCAGCAGAGCTTTCGCTCCGGAAGCATCGTACAACTGCCGGCCGAGCGGGTTTCCAGCACGCTGGCAGATGGCCTGCGCACGCAGTCGGTCGGCAAGTTGAATTTTGAACACATCGCGAAGTGCGTGGACGATATTGTCACGGTGAAGGAAGATGAAATACGAGCCACGGTGGGGCGCATGACGAAGGAAGCACGCCTTGTGGCTGAACCTAGCGGAGCCGTAGCGGTGGCCGCCGCTTTCTATCACAAAGACGAACTTCCGGCCGCGAAAAAGATCGTGGCTGTCGTCAGCGGCGGAAATATCGATCCGCATATACTGGCGCAGATCATCACAGAAGATTCGCCCATCGACTAAGCTGCCCGAGTTTGAGAGACGGTCGAAAAAATGCTGGAGAGTAACACGGTGTTGTTCAAGCGATTGTTTGCAGTGTCAGTGTTCTTGTTTGCCATGTCGGCTGCCGCCATGGCGGCGGTTGAGCGCGGTGTCATCATTCGCGAGGCCATCATCTACGTTGCCCCGGACGCGTCGTCGGCCAAGCTGTCGAACGTTGGCCGAGGGCGAGAGGTGGCGGTGGTTGAACGTGCGCCTGGATGGGCCAACGTCGTTGCAACCGTGGAGTCCGACCCCGAGCGGGAGACGGAACACAACGTCACTGGCTGGATCCGCGACAAGGGGGTTGTAACGGCGGCTACTCCAGACGGCGACAAGATCGTATTTGGCGAAGCCGTTGATTCCGAGGCCGAGGCTAGCCGACGTGGCGGACGAAAAGGCGCGGCCCAGGATGCCATGCGACTCTATGCCCGGTTGGCCGAGTACTTCCCCACTTCCCCTCTTGCGGCCGAGGCCGCCTACCGCTCGGCGGACATTCGCTGGCAGATTGAGGCAATCGACGCAGCCACCCTTCCCTCCTCCAGGGAGCGCGATCCTTCGCTGAAGTACCAGATCGATGAGCAGTACATGAAGAAGGTCATCAAGAAGTTTCCGGGAACAAAGTGGGCCGACCTGGCGGCCTACCGGATGCTCGACAACAAGACCTGTGGCGAGTGGGAGGCGCAGGCGAAGTGCCCCGAAATGGAGGCGTCGATGTTCATCAAGTACGCTGACGACCATCCGCAGTCTCCCAAGACCCCGGAAGCGCTGTACAAAGCGGCGTGGCGCTACTCGGCGCTGATCGTGATTTACAAGGCGAACAACGACGGCAAGCGGGCGTCTGAGTCTGCGACCCGAGCAACCGCGACAGCGAAGAGGATAACAACGCAGTTCCCTGACAACACGGATTGGTCCACCCGCGCGGAGCGCCTGCTGTATATGGTCCAGAACGAAATGCCGACCTTCGGCAATGCTCTTGAATAGAACGCAGTAACACTGGGAGGCAAGTTGAACGACTATCTGCTGTCCGTTTTGTTGGGAGTTATTGAGGGTCTGACGGAGTTCCTCCCCGTCAGTTCGACGGCACACCTGCGTATTGCCGAGTCGCTCCTCGGCGTTGATCTTGCGAACGGATACTGGAAGATGTTTTCGATCGTCATCCAACTGGGCGCAATCTTGTGCCTGCCGATCTACTTCAGGAGCAGGATTGTCGAGTTTGTAAGCGATTTTCCCAACGGATCGAGGGGCGACCGGACGTTACTCGACCACCCGCTTACGTTGACGTTGATTGCCTTCGTCATGACTGCTGTGCCGGCGTTCCTGCTGACCAAGACCATTGGCAAGCACCTGGAGAGCCTCTACGTCATGGCGTGGGCACTCATGGTGGGCGGCATCGTCATGTGGGTGGTTGACGGAATTTACGAGCGCTCGCAGCACCGGGCCTTCGTGCGCGGCAAGCTGACGGAAGACATGGAAGAGATGTCGGTGGGCCAGGCAATCTGGATTGGCTTGTGCCAGGTGCTTTCCGCCGTATTTCCCGGGACGTCCCGCTCGATGTCCACCATCACGGCCGGCGAGTTGGCTGGCATGAGCCGTCCGGCCGCACTGGAGTTTTCCTTTTTCCTGTCAATCCCAACCATGGTGGCGGCTACCGTGTACGACCTCTGGAAGTCCATGCGGCCGCACCACGGAGAGCCCTCGGCGATCGGGGTCATGCCCAGCGACACGCACTCTTGGATCGTGCTGGCCATCGGGTTCGTAGTGTCCTTTGTGGTGGCGTACGGCGTGGTGGCATGGTTCATGAATTGGGTCCGCACTCGTGGATTCACCATTTTCGCCGTATACCGAATCGTGTTGGGCGCTTTCGTGCTCTGGTACGCTGGCCACATCCACTGAAGCATTCTCCTCCGAGGGTACGAGGGGGACACTACTTCGCCAACGGCTGAGGACGCATTTTCCGTCACTGGACGGGGCGTTCTTGGGATAATCAGGCTAGCTCTGGCGTACTTCGGGCAAGCCGTGGGTTCGCGTGCTTCTGACCGCTGCGCGTGCAGTGGTGGTGTCTGCCTGCGCTGGATTGAGCAGGTGGAATGGGTACTCAGAAACGACGTGAATCGGCGAGGCGCTCCAACGCCAATATGACGGTACTGTCGCGTCCATTTACTCCTACGTCCAATCGTCGACTCAACGAGTTGATCGGCTTCCTCGTGCTTGTCGTCGCGGCCTTCCTTGTCCTCGCCTTAGCGTCGTATTCACCGCTGGATAACTCGCTAAATACCGCGGCTACGCCCCTCGTGACTCGCCCCACCCACAATTGGGTCGGCATGATTGGGGCGGTCACCAGCGACTTGCTGCTGCAGTTGTTGGGCGCGGCTGCCATCCTGATACCGGTGTTCTTGGTGGTACTCTCTGTCCGCTGGTTCCGCTCGCGGACGATCAATTCGCCGCACATCAAGACCATCGGCGCACTCGGACTTCTGGTGTCGGCGGCCGCGTTAATTGGGCTGCTGCCATGGAGTTTCCGCTGGAAGGGCGCAATCCCCGCCGAGGGCCTCCTCGGCAGGATCGTCGCCGACAGCATGATCCATTACCTCAATGTCGTAGGCGCCTACCTGGTCTGTCTCGCGATGATTGCGGTGGCACTGTATCTTTCCACCGCATTCTCTTTCGGCGGGCTGCAGGTTTGGTCGCATACCCGATTTTCGTTCGCCTACGCGGCGCTTGACCGCTTCTCCGACTGGCGGGCCGAGCGGCAGCGCAAGAAAGCAGCCAAGCAGTTGGAGAAGAAGCGGACTGCCGCAAGCGCCAAGCCAGTGGTGACGGCCCAGTTAGTGCCGCGTCGCAGCGATAGCCCAGCGGAGCCCGATCGCCAACGTAGGGGTTGCGCCACCTCTGCCCAGCGGACCCGCGACCGCCGCCAGTGGGAGCGTGCGCAGCGGCATCGAGCGAATGTTCGAAACTGAGCTAGCCCAGCATGCTGCTCCCGGGCCGGTGCCCGTGCCGAAACGCGAATTCGCGGACGAGCCCGACTCGCCTACGCAGGAAACGCCAGCTGCAGGGCCAATTGCGGTCACCTCGCGCGCGGACGACAAGCGCCAAGGCAAAACCACGATGCCGAAGGTGGCAGGCAGCTACAAGTTGCCCTCCACCGCGTTGCTTCGCCGACCCGATGAACACAGTGCTATCAATGAGGAAGAGCTCAAGACAACCGCCCAGATACTGCAGGAGAAATACGCGGAGTTCGACGTTCGCGGACAGGTCACCCAGATCAATCCCGGGCCGGTGGTCACGACTTTCGAGTTCAAGCCGGAAGCCGGAATCAAGTACAGCCGGGTCACGGGCCTCAGCGACGACCTGTGCCTTGCCTTACGGGCCGAGAGCATCCTGATCGAGCGCATGGCGGGAAAATCCACGGTGGGCCTGCAAGTGCCCAATCACGAACGCGAGACCATCTGGCTACGCGAAGTGGTGGAGTCGCAGGAGTTCCTGGGCGGCAAGTCGAAGCTTACTCTAGCGCTCGGCAAAGACATCAACGGACGGATCGTCACCGCCGATCTCAACAGCATGCCGCATTTGCTGATCGCGGGCTCAACGGGATCGGGCAAGAGCGTGGCGATCAATGCATTCATCATGTCGGTCCTGTATAAGGCGACGCCGGATGAAGTGCGGTTGATTCTGGTCGATCCCAAGCGGCTGGAGTTGGGCAATTACGAGGGTGTGCCACACCTGCATACACCGATCATCACCGAACCCAAGCTGGCATCGAACGCCTTGCGCAACGCGGTACGCGAGATGGAACGCCGCCTGAAAGTGCTGGCCGAAAAGGGCGTTCGTAATATCGACCAGTACAACAAGCTATTCGACGGCGGCACCCCGAGCCTGTTCGAGGACGGCAGCGAAGCGAAGCCCCTGCCCTACATCGTCATCATCATCGACGAGCTCGCCGACCTGATGATGCTCGATGGTCAAAATGTTGAGGCTTCCATCACCCGCCTTGCGCAGATGGCCCGTGCGGTGGGCATTCACCTCGTGCTGGCAACGCAACGTCCGTCAGTGGACGTCATCACCGGACTGATCAAGGCGAACTTCCCTGCCCGCATGTCCTTCCGGGTGGCTACCAAAATCGATTCGCGTACGATCCTTGACGCCAACGGCGCCGAGGCGCTTCTTGGACGCGGCGACATGCTGTACCTTCCGAATGGCTCGGCGCGGGTACATCGTGTCCATGCGCCGTTCGTGACCGAAAAAGAGATCGCATCGGTTGTCGAGTTCTGGAAGTCGCAAGGCTCTGCACAGTATCAGGAGAATTTCCTGCAGGCGCCTAAAGAGGACGGAGACAACCTGAGCGGTGGTGCTGACGGCGGTTCGAGCGAGAGCGGAAACGACGAGTTATTCCAGGATGCCGTCCGCATCGTGCTGGAGTACGGCAAGGCTTCCACGTCGCTGCTGCAACGGCGCTTGCGGATTGGCTACGGGCGGGCCGCCCATCTCATCGACCTGATGGAGCAGGATGGCATCGTCGGAGCCGCTGACGGGCCCAAGCCACGAGAAGTCTTAAAGCGCCCCGACTGGCTCAGTGAAGTAGAAGACGCAATGCGGTAGAACAGGTTCCAGCTAGAAGGTGAACGCCAGGCCGCCACGCACGCTGCGCGCCGATTGCACCAGGTACACCGTGTTCCCGTCAGGTCCAATCACCGGAACGTAACCTTGCGCCAGCAGATTCCGCAGGTCAATCAGCGCTTCCATGCGGCCCGGAACCAGGCGCATGCGAGGAAATGGCTGGCGGATAAAGAGGTTGAAGAACGGGTCCGTTTGGCCAGCCGACGCATTAAACATGTCCACCGGAGTCAAGGCGCCACCGCTGGTCCAGCGATACGATACGATCCATTCGGTGTTCCAGCGAGGAAGCAGTCCAGTCAACTTCAAGGCAGCAGAATGCCGCCATGCAGGGTGCATGTCCGTCCGAATCGCGTCCCACCCGATACCCGGATGCTCCAGGTCGAGCACGCCGCCGTAGGCATAGTCCAGCGTCCCCGAAATGGTATCGGTCAGCTTGCGCTCATAGACGAACCGCACTCCCTGCGTATCCAACGCATTGCCGTTGTAACTGAATGTACCCGAATAAATATCGGGCAGAACGTCGCCGGTGTCGACTCCGATCTCCCCTACTCCGAGCAGCGCCGGATCTTTCACCCGGTCGCGGAAGTAGGCGACCTGAAACCGGTTGTCTCCGACCTGTTGAGACACAGACAACTCGTGATGGTGGGCATTTTCCAGCAGCGGAGTACCGTTGAGCAGGGTCATGCGCGGCCCGGTGTCGCCCAAGTCAGACGCCGATGAATCAAACGACTTGGTGACATGCGTCGTGGGCTCACTGGTGGTGTAGCGATATTCAATGACTGTCGAGTCGCCCACGTGCCAGTCAACGCTTCCATAGGGGCGAAAGGCATTGGCTCGACCCATAAACTGGATGGTCTGCAAATCACCCCCATACTGCAACTCCAGGAAGTCCCCGACTTCCATCGTATTCGCCGACGATAGCTCGAAGGCCTGTAGCGATCCGCGGTGGACCAGCAAATCGGGCCCGGCAAACCGCCTCACCGCGAAGGCCAGTTGGTGGGGCGAGCCGCTGGCTCCGCCGCTCTGGAAGCTTGCCCGTAGTACCCCGTCGGGAGTTCCGGTGCCGTATCCCAGGCTGCCGTCGAAGGCAAACGTCCCCCAACTGAACAGCGAGGGCTCCAAGGCAAATACAGTCCCCATGTCCGAGGCACTGCCGTAGCCTTCGTTGGCGCCACCTGCCATGAACGCCAGTGAGCCTTTCAGGACATGGTCCTGTTGACTGGCTTCAATGACAATCGGGACGCCGTCGTCAAAGCGAAGAATGGGCCGGTTCGCCGAGGAACGAAGTGTCCACTTCCAGCTGTCGTCGTCATCGTTGCCGCGCTTCCGCGCCGGCATGATGCGGGCCGCTTCAAACAGCGTATTCAGCGTTATGTTGACGACTTTGGCCGCACCCGCTGCCAGGGTCACATCCTCCCGCACCGAAGGTAGAAATGAAGGCGCGGAGACGCGAATATCGTAGTTCCCAGGAATCAGGCCATTGATCGTAAAGTGCCCAACGGAATCGGTGTAAGCCAGAATGCGCTGGCCGGTACCAACGGCGAGCATCTCGACTGTGGCGCCCATCTGCGCGATGCCGGCGGAGTCCGTCACCGACCCGGAAATCGAGCCCGGAGAAACCTCCGCCGTTGCGCCGAAGCACAAGGCCGTCACCACCACCATCCATCCCAGTATTCGGGTCATTACCACGCTCCCAAACAGAGGATCCCTGGGGACATTCTTGCTAGCTTTACCAAACCGCCGGCTTCTGGATCCATCCGGCTATTCGACCGAAAACCGTACCGAGGGCGTAATCTGCTGCTTGGAGACGTTGTCGTCGACCTTCACCGTCAGCCGGTACGTCCCCGGCTGAAAGCTGGTCAGTGCCAGGCTCTTCTCCAGCGTCATTTGATCGCCCAGGTTACCCATGGTGTCCGTCGATTCCGACGCATGCAGCACGGGCTGATTGGTTGCGATGTTTACGATTTCGTATTCGACGTTCGCGGACGGCCGTTTGGTCTTGTCGTCCGATTGCAAATTATAAACCTGCATCCAGAGGTTCATGCGCTGGTCGCGCTTAAAGGTCACTGGCTTTCCATCGGCCGGTTCCAGGTGCGGATAAGCAAACTTCGTCTGGCCAATTACGAAGTTCCCGGCCCCGATGCTCTTAGCCGGGACTTTCTCCATGTGGTCCGCCAGAATCATCGACGAGGAGGCCAGCTTGTCCTCGTTGTAATCGGGGACGACAACACCGTGGCTCCAGGTGCCGACTCGGTCTCCGTTGAGGTCCTTCACCACCACGTCAAAGCGATAGCGACCCGGGCGCAGAGGCAGGGCCTTCCAGTAAAGCGAGGAATGCAGTTGCGTCCTCTCCAGCAGATCGTTCGGCACGTCAACCTGGACCGTGTCTTCAAACGTCTGAGCGATCTTGCCGGTGAGCCCGGTCACGCGTCCAAAGATATTCACCGTACCGCGCTGAATACCATCCTTGTTGACGAACGTGATGTCCTTGTTCTTCACCTGGATGGTCACGGGCACCAGCACCGTGTCTCCGGTGACCCGGACGAAATCGGTTCGGATGTCAAACGGCATCAGGTTGACGTTGATCTTGTGACTGACGACCTCTTCCAGGTCCTTGAACTTGACTTTCGGGGCCTGATTCAGCAGCGCCCATTGCTCCAGTTTGTCGAATTGCTTGGTAGTGTCCATACCGGACATCGGACCCGCTGTGCTGTTGCCGATACCCGCAACCCGGTCCGCTTTGTTGGCGAGGCCCATTTGCTCATACATCGTGAGGCCCGAGCCAGGCGTGTGCAGCAGGGCGTCCTTCTCGTTCGGGTCAATGGTCATGTGGTAATCGCCACACATGCAGGTGTCGACGAATTCAATCATGACTTCCTGACTGTGCGAGCCGAGACCCTCGATGTAGCGATAGCGCCAGGTCTCAAACGGGTAGGTTGAGGTCGTGCCACCACCCTCTTCCATAGGGCGATCGTACGTTCCTCCCGAGGGATGGGAGTCAATCTCGTCAGGAGGACCGTACACAATGTAAATGCGCCCGCGGTCGGTCATCCAACCCGGCTTGCCAGCGGGAAAATGTTCGTTCGCGTAAGCAATACGGCGGTAGTGCTCTTCCTTGAACTCGTTCTCCGGAGTATCAGGAGTGGGGTCGCGCCGCAGCCAGAACTGTTCGATAAATTGGTCACGCTCTTCGTCGTTGGAGAGCTGCTTGAAGGCAGAAAGCTCCTCGGGAGTGATGATCCACCGGACGTCCTGATTCAGCCACTTCTTGTAGGTCGAACCCAATTCCTGCTTCAGCGCCTTGGCATTGGCCTTCTTCTGCTTTTCGGTCAAAGGCCGTTTTAACGGGTCGGTTTGCGCATCTGTCGGGGGTGCCGCGCTAGTGGAGGAAGCTGGCGACGCAGTTTCCGCCGGCTTAGCCGTATCGGCCGCCGGTGCAGTCTGGCCCACCGACAGCGAAGCCAAGGCAAATATCAGTACGATCAACGGAAACAGGGGGCGGGAAACACTGAACTTCATGAAGGCGAACCAACTCCTGACGATACATTCCGGACAGTTAAATTGTATGTTCTGCAGTCGGTTAAAGCAAGATCGCACGCCGCCCTCCAAACCCGGAATCACCCCCGCCCCGATAACCATCTCAACCCGCCCGGCCCGAAAAAGTCGCAGTCATTGCGAGCCAGGGCTTCCACGCCTCGCATCCCGCACACCGGTAGGCGATGGATCGAGTGATAGCCGCAGACAAAATCGATTTTGACCGAAGTAACGGCTATAATTGGAGCTTCCGAGGCGCCCGGAAAACGGCAGTTTATGAGACCACATCAATGGCCTCCCAACCGGTCAGTTGCGACGCAGCTGGCACCCCTATCCGCCAAGGTAACGCAGGAACCTTTCGCAATCGTAGCTCGTAGTACGCTAAGGAAACTGAGCGAAGATCACAGTCCGACAGGTTTCATAACTGAGGATCGATGAAAAACGGGAAGAAAATTGCATTTATAGCAATTGGAGTCGTGGCGCTGCTGGCTATCGTGGGATTCACGTCCAACAGAGCCGAAAAGGCGTCGTCACCGTACAGACGGGCAAAGCAGTCCGCGAGGACCTAACCTCGATCGTTACCGCGTCGGGCGAAATCAAACCCAAAATTTACGTGAATATCGGAGCCAACGCTTTTGGCAAGATCACCCATCTCTATGTGAAAGAAGGAGATCGAGTTAAGCAAGGCCAGATGCTCGCGACCCTGGAAAACGTGCAGCCGGCCGCGGATGTTTCCGCCAATCAGGCGGCGCTGAACGTCGCCCAGACGGATTATGTGGCAGCGCAGGCGGCTGTGAACACAGCGAACGCCGACCAGCGTCAAGCGGAGGCCGAATTCGAGCGGGCCAAGCTGGATTATGACCGGTCCCAGGCGCTCTATAAGGATCAACTGATCGCCAAGGCCGACTACGATACCAAGACAGCAGCGTACGGAACCGCCTCCGCGCAAATCGGACAGGCCAAAGCCAAATTGGCGCAGGCCAAAGCGCAGATGGACTCAGCCCAGCGCCGGATTTCGCAAAACGCCGGCGAACTTGCGGCGCGTGACAGACGTATTGAGCAAAACCGAATACCAGGCGCCGTTTGATGGCGTCATCACCAACTTGCCGGTGCGCGAAGGCGAGACCGTAGTCATCGGCATCCAGAACGCCCCCGGCAGCACCCTGATGACGATCGCGGACATCTCTGTGATTACGGCGGAAGTTAAAGTTGACGAAACCGACATCGTCAACGTAAACTTGGGCAACCGGCGGAAGTGTCGATCGACGCCATTCCCAAACAGCGATTCAAAGGAGTCGTCACGGAGATTGGCAATAACGCGATTCTGCGATCGACCGGCGTCTCCACCGCGCAATCGACGTCGAGCAGCCAGGAAGCTAAGGATTTTAAGGTAGTCGTGACCATCCAGGACCCGCCGCGCCAACCTACTTCCTGGACTTTCGACCACCGCCACGGATCACGACGGCCTCGAGAACCAACTCGCTGGCCATTCCGATTCAGGCCCTTACCATTCGCCAGCGCAGCGACTTGACCCCGGAAAAGAAGTCGAAAGAGGCTGAGGTCCAAGCTGCATTCGCTGACAAAAGGCAACCCCAAGGAAGAATTGCAAGGCGTATTTGTTCTTAAGAACAAAAAAGAAGCCGTTTTCGTACCAGTAACCACGGGCATCAGCGGAACGACTGACATCGAGGTGACCGAGCGGGCTGAAAGAAGGCGACGAAATTGTGACCGGAAGTTACAAAGTGCTTCGAACGCTGCGAAACGGGGCCGAGCGTAAAAGTCGACAATACGACCGGCACGAAGAAAGAAGAATCCTAAGACCTGAAACCGCCGGAAGCACCGGCAGGAAGGCACGGGAATCCGCGCGATGAGCAACCGCGAACCAGCCACCGATCGAGGAGAAGAAGACGATGGCGACCGAACTGGTAGTCTCACGGAACCGCAAACCAGCGCGCCGCCAGAGTCGTGCATCATCTGCACCGAGGACCTCTGGAAGACATACGACATGGGTTCGGAGCAACAGGTGCATGCGCTGCGCGGCGTCAACGTCCGCATCCAGCGCAATGAATATGTCGCCATCATGGGCCCGTCGGGTTCGGGTAAATCGACGTTGATGAATTTGATCGGCTGCCTCGATACTCCCAGTCAAGGGCAGTACTGGCTGAATGGCCAACTGGTCAGCGAGTTGGATGATGACGAACTGGCACGAATCCGCAACAAGGAGATTGGTTTTGTCTTCCAGACGTTTAATCTGCTGGCGCGAGCGACCTCGCTGCACAACGTCGAGCTGCCACTGATCTACGCCGGCATGCCCGCGCAAGAGCGCATCGAGCGCGCCAAAGAGGCCTTGACCTCGGTGGGGATGGAATCCCGCATGAACCACAAGCCGAACGAGTTGTCCGGCGGCCAGCGGCAAAGGGTCGCCATCGCCCGCGCGCTGGTCAACAATCCGTCCATCATCCTCGCTGACGAACCCACGGGAAACCTCGACTCCCAGACCGGCGTCGAAATCATGGCTCTGTTTGACCGCCTGCATCAGCAAGGAAACACCATCGTCCTGGTCACGCACGAGCACGATATCGCGGAGTACGCGCACCGCATCATCCACATCAAGGACGGCAAAGTATTCAGCGACCAGAAGACAGGCCGAGCCTAGACAGTAGCGCTCTTATCGCTGCCACCGCCTGACGCCACGCCAGGCGGTTCTTTTTCGCGCCGCAATCGGGTTATTCTGCTTGTGTCAAAATCTAAACCCTCGAGGTTGCTCCTTGCTCTCTGCAGTGCGATTCGCGGCCCTTTGGTTTGTACTCATCTTCCTCGCTTCGCTCAGCGCTTTCGCGCAGTTCGGAGTTCCGTTGAACCATACCGATGCCAGACTGGAGCCGGCGACTGTGCGCGAACTGGTCGCGCGGTATTGCCGGCTCGACTATGCCGGCGCACGGCTTTCACCTGCCAACTGGCCGAAGATCAAGCCCATCGTCTCCTGGCCAACCAATCCGGACTTTTCCCTGTTCATGGTCACTCGAGCGATTTGATGTCGATGCGGACCTCGGCTTCGAGCACGGCAAATACTCGGTCACCGTCCGCTATCGCTTGTTGGGAAAGTTCGACCTGGCCGAGGGCTACTCTCAGGATCCCCAACGCAAGTTCAGAGACGTCACGTTTCACAGTTTCCGAAGTCAACGGTGACTGGCGCATCACCGATATCGAGCCGAACTATCCCCATCCTTCGCGGGCAGCCGCCTTGCAGTGGATCAATCAGAAGCTCTCGCAAACCTCAGATCCGGCCACCAAGCCGATCTATCAACACGCGCTGGAGTGTCTGCAGGCGGAAAGTCTTCGTCTCAAGCTCAGTAGGCAGGTCGTCCGCGGAAGTCAGCAGTTCTGGGGCTTAGCTAGAGACGCGGCTTCTAGTACGAGCTCCCGGCCGGCATGCTGCTCAGCCGAGCGTACCGGCACGCTCGAAGACTTCACCGAGAAATAATCGTGGTCGTACAAATTGCGGTAGAAGTGTCCCGCCAGCTCCGCGGCCTTGGGGCCAAATGTGGGACGTCCGCCCTGCAGGAAGAAGACAGTCACTATGCGGCCGTGCTCAGTATTGGCGTAGGAAGCGAACCAACCGAAACGCGTACCATTCTTCGAGCAGGTCCCGGTTTTGCCCAGCACCGGTTCCTCGACGAAACTGGTACGGAGGAAACGGGCCGTGCCGTACTCCACCGCTCCGGAAAGCCCATCGGAAATTTCCGGAATCGCCTGTCCGATATCCAGTTGCCGTTTCACCTTGGGAGTGAAATTCGCGATGTCTTCAGCTGAATTCGGGTGTTGCAGATAGTACAGAGTGCCTCCATTGGCGACAGCAGCCATTAGCGCTCCCAGTTGCAGTGGAGTCATGGAAATACTCTCGCCGAACGAGCACATCTTCCCCACACCGCCGAGCCGCGAGTCCAGCTCCGTGCTGGGGAAAGTGCCCAGGTGTTCCCCCTCGATATGCCAGCCAGCCAATTCACCCAACCCGTACTGGTGCGCGTAGTGGCTCACCCGCTCGAATCCCAGCTTCTGCCCCACGGCGGCAAAGTAGGCGTTATTGGAATGGGCGAGTGCGGTCGTGAGGTCCATCCGGTAGTACTTGCCCAGCGGAATCTCGGTATCTTTGGTGATTACGTTTTCACTCAATCCCGCCAAGGCAACCGCTACCTTGATGGTCGAACACGGCTGCGCCCCAGCTGACAGCGCCAGCCTCTGATTCACCATCGCCAAAATGCGGCCGTTATCCGGATCGATAGAAACCACCGTGCCGTTCATATTTCCCAAGGCATCGATGGCCGCAGCGCGCACGACCGGGTCTTCTCCGTCGAATTTGTCGCCGTCTGTCTGATCGATGGCGAATGAGCTGGCATAGAAACGCTCGTAGTACTTGCCCTTCTTCGCCGACTTCTTCCTTTTTGCACTGGCGGTAGTGGTCTTGGCGCTACTCGATTCAGCGGAACTTGTTTTCGCGGCGCTCTTTTTGGAACTTGTCTTGGCAGTGCTTGCTTTGGCCGAAGTGCGGTTGCCGGCAGAACTGCGCGTGCTGTGCTTCCCGTGCGCCACTTTCTTCTGGGCAGAAGCCGATTCCGTGACATGATGCGACTTGGAGCTCGGGTTACTGGGCGGCGCAATCGTTGCCGCCGCTGCCACACCCGTTAGCAGCCAAATTATCGAAACTACGCCCAATTCAAATGGCACAGACCGACTCTTCATTGACACCCCAGACTCCACTCCACTCCCAGTCTCTGGCCCGCGTCCATCGCGACCCCTATCCTACGAACACTAATCCGATCAACAACTTGCGGAAAAACCTTCATGCGTCCGTCTATTCCAGAAACGACACTCACGCACTCGCAACAGATGCACAGTTAATTACTTAACACACAATGCGACCCATGTCGCCGTGGCAACTGTGGTTCGGGTTCGAACTTGGTTCGTTTTGGCCTTATCGAAGGACTGTCCCGGATTGAGAACATCCGCGTCAAAAGCTGACAACCATCGTGGCGCCGCCGGGGCCACTCGCTATTGCACCTTCGCAGCCGGGTCCTGGCTGCGCGAATAGATGTAATCGTCGATGGCCCGCTGCAGGCTTCCCTGCGCGCGCAAGATGAACTCGATGGCGTCGCGGACAGCGCCCTTGCCGCCTTCGTGAGCGGTAATGAAGTGCGACTCGCGCAGCACCTCTTCCCGTGAGTTTTTCACAGCAATCGCCAGTCCGCACAGCCGCATCACGGGCAAATCGATGATGTCGTCACCCACGTAGGCAACATCTTCAGGAGTGAGTTTCTCTTTCGCAAGGATCTCGTAGAACGCCGCGGCCTTGTCCTGCTGTCCCTGGTACACGTGCTCGATTCGCAGGTCGCGGGCCCGCAGGGCCACCGTCTCCGAGATGCGCTTGGTGATGATCGCGGCTTTCAGCCCGCCCAGCCGCGCCAACGAAAATCCGGTGCCGTCGTGCGCGTTGAATCCTTTGGCCTCCAGCATGGTCGAACTGGCGATTCCGAACCCTACTTTGTCGGCCATCATCTCGCGGTGCTCTTCGGTGCTGGCCCCCGATGCTCCTCCGGGAGCCGGAAACAGGAAAATCGTGCCGTCGGTCATGACTCCATCGACGTCAAAAATGATGAGTTTGATCTTCTTGGCGCGTTCTTCAGACATGCGGTCATCTTATCAGCGGGTCGGCAGAGGGTTGGTGTGGGAGCAGCGCGGGGATCGAGTTTACTAGTTTAGTGATTGGCGAACAATTGGCGAAAGTCGGGAAAAGCGCTAGAATGTCGGGCATGCCTCCCCCAGAAGTCCCGGTCACGCTGGCCTGGGCGCACCCATTGGTCGCCGAGTGGTTTCTGGGACGCTTCGGTTCGCCCACGGAACCGCAGGAACAGGGTTGGCCGGAGATTCTCGCGGGACGCACCACTCTGATTTCTGCTCCCACGGGGTCCGGCAAAACTCTGGCGGCCTTCCTCATCTGCATCGATCGCCTGGTCCGCAAGGCCGTGGAAGGCAGCCTGCTCGACCGCACCGAAGTGCTTTACGTCTCCCCGCTCAAGGCCCTCGGCAACGATATTCAGAAGAACCTGGAAGGCCCGCTCAGCGAGATTCTTGCACTTGCTGCCGAGCGCGGCATGCTCATGCCGGAGATCCGCACCATGGTGCGCTCCGGAGACACGCTCGCAAAAGAGCGGCGTGACATGCTGAAGCGTCCTCCTCATATTTTGGTGACGACCCCGGAATCGCTCTACATTCTGCTCACCGCCGAGAAGAGCCGAGCGATTCTGCGCGACGTGCAAACGGTCATCGTGGACGAAATCCACGCGGTTGCCGACGACAAGCGCGGCGCTCATCTGGCTATTTCTCTCGAGCGCCTCGACCGGTTGTCCCGCAATCCGACCCGCATCGGCCTGTCGGCTACGCAGAAGCCAATCGAACTTGTCGCTCACTTCCTCACCGGCGCCGGCCGCCCAGCACCCGCGGTCGTTAATATCGGACATCGCCGTCAACTCGATTTACAGGTCGAAGTGCCAGCCTCCGAACTCGGTCCGGTTGCCAGCAACGAAATGTGGGGCGAGATCTACGACCGCATCGCCGCCCTCGCGCTGGAGCACCGCTCGACTCTGATCTTCGTCAACACTCGTCGGCTGGCAGAACGAGTTGCACTGCATCTGAGCGAACGTATCGGCGAAGATTTGGTGGCCGCGCACCACGGCAGCCTGGCTCGCAAGCTTCGCCTAGCCGCCGAGCGTAAGTTGAAGAACGGCGAGATCCGGGCGCTGGTGGCGACAGCGTCTCTCGAATTGGGAATCGACATTGGCAACGTTGACCTGGTCTGCCAGATCAATTCGCCACGCGCGATTTCCGTAGCGCTGCAGCGCATCGGACGCGCCGGTCACTGGCGCGGAGCAATTCCCAAGGGTCGTCTGTTTGTCACCACCCGCGACGACCTGGTGGAGTGCGCCGCCACCATCCACGCCATTCAGAGCGGCGATTTGGACCGCATCCATGTTCCCGAAAAACCGCTCGACATCCTGGCCCAGCAAATCGTCGCCATGTGCAGTTGCGAAGACTGGGACGAAGCCGAACTGTTCGATTGCGTCCGTGGCGCATATCCCTACCGCGGCCTTACCGCCGAGGAGTATCAGCGGATCATCGAGATGCTCTCAGAGGGCATCGCCGCCGCTCGTGGGCGCTACGGAGCTTATTTGCACCGTGACCAGGTGAACGGCAAGTTGCGCGGACGACGCGGAGCCCGACTGGCAGCCATCACCAGCGGCGGTGCGATCCCCGACACTGCACTGTTCACCGTGGTCGTTCAACCGGAAGAAATCATACTGGGAACGGTGGATGAAGATTTCGCTGTGGAGAGCAACGCCGGCGACATCATGCTTCTGGGCAACACCTCGTGGCGCATCACGCGCGTCGAAACGAGGTCGGGCCGCGTTCTGGTAGAAGACGCGCACGGCGCGCCGCCGAGTATTCCCTTCTGGCTGGGTGAGGCGCCGGCCCGTACAGCCGAATTGTCGCAATATGTCGCAACGTTACGTGAGAAGGTAAGTGCGCTGCTCCCAAATACCGCGCCGCTTCCCGCTCGGCCCGCGCCACCGTACGGCAAAGGAGACGCGGTCCCGAAGTTCCGCGTCCGCGGACTGGAGTCGAGTCCCGAAGTGCAAGCCGCAACCGAGTGGCTCAAGGCCAACTGTGGACTGGATGATTCCGGCGCCGAACAGTTGGTGGAGTACATCGTCTCCGGGCGGGCGGTGCTGGGCGAAGTACCCACGCAAAAAACCATCATTGCCGAACGGTTCTTTGACGAAGGCGGCGGCATGCAGCTGATCCTGCACGCGCCCTTCGGTGGACGTGTCAACAAGGCTTGGGGACTTGCGCTCCGCAAACGCTTCTGCCGCTCCTTCAACTTTGAGTTGCAGGCTGCCGCCACCGACAATGGGCTGACCATCGCACTGGCGGAACAGCATAGTTTTCCCTTGGGCGACGTATTCCACTACCTCCAACTGGAGACGGTGCAGGAAATCCTGGAGCAAGCGGCATTGGCTTCGCCGATCTTCGGCACGCGGTGGAAGTGGGACGCAGGCCGCTCCCTCGCCCTCTTGCGCTTTCAGGGTGGCAAGAAAGTCCCGCCGCAAATCCAGCGTATTCGCAGCGCCGATTTGCTGGCCGGAGTCTTTCCCGACGTGGCGGCGTGCTTCGAAAACATCGAGGGCGACATCAAGGTCCCCGACCATCCGCTGATCCAGGAGGTCATGAAAGACGTCCTCACCGAGGCGATGGACATCGACGGACTGCGCGCTGTGCTGACCGGCATTAGCGATGGTTCCATCCGCTGCATCGCGGTCGATACGCCCGTGCCTTCGCAGTTTTCGCACGAGATCTTGAATGCGAATCCTTACGCTTTCCTCGATGATGCTCCGCTGGAGGAGCGCCGCGCCCGTGCCGTACAAATGCGGCGCATGCTGCCTGAAGCTGTGCTCAGTGAGGTGGGTCGGCTCGACCAGTCTGCGATTGCCCGCGTGCGCGAGGAGGCGGGTCCAGACGTGCGGGATGCCGACGAACTCCATGACACCCTGCAGACACTCATCGCACTGCCGGAGGAGCCGGTTGATCCAGAGTGGCAGGGCGTGGTTGCTACCTGGTATCGCTTCCTGCCCGAGTTGCTCGAGACTGGACGTGTGGTTCGGGCAAGCGTGGTAGATCGCACATATCTGGTCGCGGTGGAACGTGAGAGTGAATTCGCTTTTGTTTTCCCTGACGCGCGCTTTGAGACCGAGCCTCCGCATTTCTCATCGCCCGTGAAGTCGCGCGATGACGCCCTGCTGACCATGCTCAAAGGCTGGATGATGCATTCCGGCCCGACCAGCGCCCCCGCTCTGGGCTTCCTGCTCGGACTTCTCACGTCCGATATCACGAATACTCTGTTGAGGATGGAGGCTATCGGCTCGACGCTGCGGGGAAACTTCACCGGACAAGCTGTCGGCGCTGATCCCGAGACCGCCGAATGGTGCGACCGTCGCTTACTAGCGCGTATTCATCAACTTACGGTTGCGACTCTCCGCAAGCAAGTGGAGCCGGTCACGGCGGCGCAGTTCATGCGCTGGCTGCTGCGCTGGCAGCATGTTTCGCCCAACTCGCAACTGGGCGGCGAACGCGGGCTGCTGGATGTTCTTCGCCAGTTGCAGGGCTTCGAGATTCCAGCGAACGCTTGGGAAAAGCAGGTGTTAAGCCCGCGTGTGAATGCCTACGAGCCTACCATGCTCGACCAGTTGTGCTTAACCGGGTCGGTGGGATGGGGGCGGCTGTCGCCGCATCCGGCAACATTGGAGGACTCGGGCAGCGGCCGCCGGCGGGTTGTTCCTACAAGCGTGGCGCCCATCACGTTTTTCGTGCGGGAAGATTCCGACTGGATGCAGCCACGTGGTCCCGAGGATGAGCTGGAGGAGGAGCGGGTTCTCAGTGATGGGGCGCGCGAGGTAACGGGATTTCTGCGGCGTCGGGGCGCTTCGTTTTTTGCCGATATCGTCCGAGCCACAGGCAAGCTCAAAGCTGAGATCGAAACCGCGCTGTGGGAGTTGGTCGCTGCCGGCTTGGTCACGGCTGACGGGTTCGAGAACCTGCGCTCACTGATCAATCCGGCTAGACGGGCAGCGCCGGGCACGCCTAAGGTGGCCAAGCCTCGTCACTCGACCGGCCGTTGGTCACTGCTGTTCGCCGCCGAAGCCACCGACCGCAACAAGACCATCGAAGCGACCTGCCGGGTGTTGCTGCGTCGTTACGGGGTGGTTTTCCGCGAAGTGCTTGCCAGGGAGTCGAACCTACCAAAGTGGCGCGAACTGATGATCATGTTCCGCAGACTGGAAGACCGAGGCGAAGTGCGCGGCGGAAGGTTCGTCAGCGGATTTCTGGGCGAGCAGTTCGCGCTGCCCGAGGCGGTTGAATCGCTGCGGGCCATGCGCAATCTGCCGGCAACCGGAGAGACAGTCGTTCTGTCGGCCGCCGACCCGCTGAACCTCATCGGGTTGATCGTGCCAGGCGAGCGGGTGGCGGCGATTTCCGGGAAGTACGTCAAGTTTCGCGACGGCGTACCGGTTGACCCCGAAGAGCGCAATGCATTGCTTCGTGAAGCAGGCGCGCAATGATCGACCGCGAGTTGATTGAGGGCATCGACTACTACGTCGAAAACGGGCTGCTGGTGTTCACCGAGCAGTACCTGCGGGACCGCGGATACTGCTGCACCAACGGCTGCCGTCACTGCCCGTATGGGTTTGAACGGATCGATCCCAACAAGGCTCCAGACGACAGGCAGGCAGAAAAAAACTGGCTGAAGGTCTGCCCGCTCATCTGATGAACAACGCGAGGTGCCGACCGCTACCCCATGGCGCTGAACTTCTGCGGCGTGATCTTAAACAGGACGCGCTGTTCGCCTGGCTGGGCGTAGGGATACTTGTCCACGCCCATGTATTTCTTAGCCATCTTGTCGATATGCGCCGTGGCGCCTTCCGTAGTGATTTCGTCCACCTTGCCGCGCACTTCGAGGTAGCGGTACGGATTTTCCGGATCGATCAGGGTGATGGCGACACGGGGGTCGTGGCGGACATTCTTGTCCTTCTGGCGACCGAGGGCGGTATTGACGATCACCTTGCCGTCGGCAAAGTCGACCCACACCGGGGTAGTTTGCGGGCTGCCGTCTGGCATCAGAGTGGTGAAACTGCCGAAGGCTTTCTTCTGGAAGAGGTCTTTGTGGCTCTCAGGAACGGGCACGGCCATTTTGTATCTCCTCTGCCGCGAGGATGGCGGCAAACGATTGCATTCCGAAGCCATTGTACGCGCTGCAAAAGTGTTTGCGGGAGGCGGACGTGGCATTGCGATCCGTCCATTTGTGATGCTCTACGCCGAAAGCCGGCTCACAAAGTACCGCGAGCTCCTCAGGAGATAAATCCCGAGAGCAGTTTCCATCTGGGTGTTTTGCCAGGCGTGGAAGAGGCCGCCGGGGCTGCGGCTGGCTGGTCAGGACGAATTGCCGGAGCGGGATGGCGCCTAGTCGATGGCAAGTGACACTGGGGACGCTGGAAATCGGGTACCCCCCATGCACCCGTGCAGAATCAATCACTTAGGAAGAAATTCGTTACAAGTTTCCAGAAACAAAGGAGTTATACGTAAAGTCTTACAAACAAATAAGTTACGTAGGACCCCTAAGGGCTTGGGTGGCTGGGCTTGTGCGATTCTGCGCAAGGTCTTAGAAACAAACAGGTTATACGCAAAGTATTGTTGTCAAAGAACTTAGCTGCAGACCTCTCCACTGAGGCGGGGCCTTGACTGGTCGCTTGGCGGGCCAGGCGAGATCAAGAGATACAGCATCGGATGCGGCGGAGACAACGGAAATCGGCAGGCGTATGTGACGAAAGTAACCAAATTCTCCCAAAGTGGGACGGATGCTACGAGGACTAGAACGCTACTCCTCGGTGGCCGTCAGTTTCTGAATTCACTTCGGAGTGACGAGGCTGCTGAAATGGTCGGACAAGCTGACCCCTCGTAGACGGAGGAGGCTGCGGGAAAAGTCTTTTGTGACGCTCGAAAAGAACCAGAGGCGAACGCCCGCTATGTTTTGCAACACTTGACGGCATGACTGAAGTTGTTCAGTCTCATGACATCCTTTACCCTTCCGCCGCAGCGGGCAAAGCGGTGCCCTCTCAAGGCGTCGCGCTAAGCGTGTTGCTTGTGCAGGACTAATACCGTGCTCCTGCAGAACCGGTTGATGATCCCGGTTCGGCAGGTGTTTTTCGATTTACCGCACGCCCAACAGCAATTCAATGGTGAGCTGGTCGAGCCGCTCGTATTGAAGGCCCTTCTGCGCCAGAGCATGGCGGTCAAAGCTAGTCGCCAGTAGCTTCTGCGCCGCGGCGGTCGAGTAGCTGCCGATCGGGCCCGCGCCTGCATTCCTTGCGGCGATCTCCTTCATGATGGCCTGGATTTCGGGATCTTCGTTCCACTGCCGCGCTTTTTCCTTGAGGATTACGTAAGTGCGCATGCAACCGAGGGCGAAGTCCTTCACTCCATCGATGTCCTCAGTGCGATAGGCGTGGGCATCAAAGTGGCGAGGTCCTGAATAGCCAACGTCCTCGAGAAACTTGACGAGCCAGAACATCGCCTTCGGAGTAGCCGAACCGAAGCGATAGTCCTGATCGTAGCGGCCGGAGAGCTGGTCGTTGAGATCGATATGGAAGAGCTTGCCGCATTCCCAAGCCTGAGCGACGGCATGCAACGCGTTCAACCCGGACATGTGCTCGTGAGCGACTTCCGGATTCACTCCGACCATCTCAGGATGTGCCAGGGTCGGGATGAATCCGAGGTACGCTCCGGTAGTGGCCATGTAGATGTCGCCACGAGGCTCATTGGGCTTGGCTTCCATGGCGAACTTGTAGCCGTACTGCTTGTCGAGGTTGTATTCGCAGAGGTAATTGATGGCCTCACGCAAACGCTTGACCGCCTCATCGGGACGGCGGCAGGCATCGGTTTCTGTGCCTTCTCGTCCGCCCCAGAGGACGAAGATCTTCGCGCCCAGCTCGGCGCCAAGATCCATGGCAGTCATGGTTTTCTGTACGGCATAGGCGCGGACCGCAGGATCGTTGGAGGTAAACGCTCCGTCGCGAAAGACCGGGTCGTAGAACAGATTGACAGTGGCCATGGGAACGCAAATACCGTGTTCTTTGCAGGCCGCCTTGAACTCACGCACGATGCGGTCGCGCTCGGCAGGTGTGGCGTCGATTGGCACGAGGTCGTTGTCATGCAGGTTGACGCCCCAGGCGCCGAGTTCACCCAAGATAGCCACGATGTCATTGGGCGGAATGGTGGGGCGTACAGCTTCTCCGAAGGGGTCGCGGCCACGATTGCCGATGGTCCAAAGACCGAAAGAAAATTTGTGTTCCGGCTTGGGGTTGAATTTGTCGTTCGACACGATGCCTCCAATTGGATTGCGGTTTAAGCGACCGCGGATGAACTTGCATTGCCGCGCATGGCGCGTAACGCGGGATAAATGCGGCGAAAAGCGGCGTACTGCTGCTCCATGATTTTCGCGGCAGCGGGATGGGGAAAGACCTCGTGCGCCACTCGCACAGAACATTCGCAGGCGGAGTCCACGCTTGACCAGACGCCGGCGCCGACGCCTGCAAGTAGAGCAGCGCCATACGCGGCACCTTCTTCGGCCTCGACGATTTCGACGGCGTGGCCGTAAACGTCGGCCTGAATCTGGCGCCAGAGTTTGGAGCGGGCTCCGCCGCCGCCCAGGCGAATGGTGCTGACGGGCACGTTCATCTCGGCGAAGATGGAGAAGGAGTCGCGCAGGCTAAAGGCGACGCCCTCCATGATGGCGCGCACGATGTGTCCGCGGCCATGATTGGCCGCCAATCCGACCAGTGCGGCGCGCGCCTGTGGGTCGAGGTGCGGCGTGCGTTCTCCCATGAGATATGGCGCCCAGAGAACGCCATCGCAGCCCGGCGGAACATCCCAGGCCTCGTCGGCAAGTATCTCGTAAGGATCGCGGCCATCCTTCTGGACGGTAACGAAGTTGTCGCGGAACCAGCGCAGCGAAAGTCCGGCAGATTGCGTGACGCCCATGACGTGCCAACGTCCGGGAATAGCGTGGCAGAAGGTATGAAGCCTCCCCTTGGGATCGAGCGCAGGGCGATCGGTGGCGGCGAAGACCACGCCCGAGGTACCGATGGTGGCATGCACTGCGCCCGGCCGAACGATACCAAGACCGACTGCGCCCGCGGCCTGATCACCGGCGCCAGCGACGAGTGGTGTGCCCTTGAGCAGGCCGGTGGCTTTCGCCCCATCTTCGGAGACGGTAGCACACACGTCGGGCGACTCGAAGAGCGGCGGAAGGCAGCGCAGGTCGAGTCCCGTGGCCTTGGCCATTTCGGTGGACCAGCGGCGGTTGGCGACGTCGAGCAGGAGCGTCCCGGAGGCGTCGGCCATGTCCATGCCGTACTGACCGGATAGGCGGTAGCGAACATAGTCCTTGGGCAAAAGCAAAGTACGGAAGCGTTCGAACAGATGCGGCTCGTGCTTGCGGACCCACAAAAGCTTGGTGAGCGTGAAATTGGTCAGCGCGGGATTGCTGGTCCAAGCAATGATTTGGCTTTCGCCAATTTGCGCAGTCAGTTCGGCAGCTTCTTCGGCAGAGCGCTGATCGCACCAAATGAGCGCGGGCCGAAGCACGTTGCCTTCCGCGTCGAGGAGCACCGCGCCATGCATCTGGCCGGAGAAGCCGACAGCGGCGATGTCAGAGGCCGGGGTTCCCGAAGCGCTCATGACTTCGCGGATGGCTACGCAGGTGGCGCGCCACCAGTCGTGGGGGTCCTGCTCGGCCCAGCCGGTTTGCGGCGATGCGAAGGGATGGTGTTCCGAGGTGCGAGCGGCAACGACCCGACCCTCGCGATCAATCAGCACCGCGCGAGTGCCGCCGGTGCCTACGTCAACTCCCAGAAGTTTCGATGGCATGGAGAATGGTTTCCAAGGTGCTCTCAGCGATTATGACGCGGAATGGAATGAAAGAAAAGTCAAATCGTGTACGTTAACGGTGATATAAATGAGGGGAGCACGGCACGAACCAGATTCCTCGCCCGAGGCATTCTCATGAGACGACTTCCGATCCTGGCCGTAACGGTTCTCACACTCTTCTTAACGGTGTCATTCGCACAGACCTCGACGCCCGCGTACAAGAACGCTTCCCTTCCCGTGGACGAGCGCGTGAAAGACCTTCTGGGACGGATGACCCTTGAGGAGAAGGTCGCGCAGATGGAGTCCGTCTGGGAGTCTCCTACCTATCTTGGCCCCTCGACCTCGCCGGAGACCGCAGCCGCCTTCAAAGCCCAATTCATCGTCGATGCTGACGGCAAGCTCGAAGTCGCCAAGGCCAAGGCGACCCTGAAAAACGGCCTCGGTGAGTTCAGCCGCCCAAGTGAGGCGGTGGCAGGCGCGCATCACAAACCTGCCACTCCGGCAGCCATGGCAGAGTTCACCAACCAGGTGCAGAAGTTGATGCTGGAGGAAACCCATCTTGGCATTCCGCTCATCTTCCACGAAGAGTGTCTGCACGGATTGGCAGCTACGGGCGGTACATCGTATCCGCAAGCCATCGGGCTGGCGAGCACGTGGGACCCGGCGTTGCTGGAGAAGATTTTCTCCGCTACAGCGCTGGAGGTGCGCACTCGCGGGGTGCAGGAGTGCCTGATGCCGGTTATTGACCTGGCGCGCGATCCGCGCTGGGGCCGCACCGAGGAAACCTACGGCGAAGACCCATTCCTTGTAAGTCGGATGGGGGTTGCAGCGGTGAAGGGACTGCAAGGCGAAGGAAAGTCCATCGATGGCGACCATGTGCTGGCGACGCTTAAGCACTTCGCCGTTCACAGCCAGCCCGAGGGCGGCACCAACGTTGGGCCCGCACCTTATGCAGAGCGCACCATCCGCGAGAGCTTTTTCATTCCCTTTGAGGTCGCAATTCAAGAGGCCAACGCACGCACCGTGATGCCGTCATACAACGAGCTCGACGGCATTCCCAATCACAGCAACGTGTGGCTGCTGCGCGACGTGTTGCGCAAAGAGTGGGGCTTCGACGGCCTGGTAGTTTCTGACTATTTCGCCATTGACGAGATGATCTCGCGCCATCACATTGCCAGCAACTGCGCCGAAGCAGCGAAGTACGCAATTCTGGCGGGTGTTGATATCGAGCTTCCGTTTGGCCAGTGCTATACGGAACTGCCCGCGTTGGTGAAGAGCGGCCAGGTGCCGGAAGCGCTGATCGACCAGGCCGTGGGGCGCATGCTGCGGGCGAAGTTCGAGCTGGGGTTGTTCGACCATCCTTATGTGGAGCCCAAGCGCGCCGCGGAAGTGAGCAACACAAAGGCTGACCAGCAACTGGCCTTGCAGGCGGCCCGTGAAACCATCACGTTGCTGAAAAACCAGAACAACCTGCTGCCGCTCGATGCCGGCAAGTACAAGCGCATCGCGGTCATTGGTCCTAACGCCGCCGACGTACATCTGGGTGGGTACAGTGGCGAACCTGGGCGGGGCGTGAGCATTCTTCAGGGCATCAAGGACAAGGTTGGCGGGAAGTCGGAAGTTCTCTATGCCGAAGGTTGCCGAATCACTGAGAGCAAACCCGACTGGAGTGCCGACAAGGTCGTGCCAAGCGATCCGAAGCTTGACGAAAAGCGCATCGCTGATGCGGTTGCCGTCATGCAGAAGGCGGACGTCGGAATTGTGGTGGTTGGCGAGAACGAGCAAACCGTACGCGAAGCATGGGCCGAGAATCATCTTGGCGACCGCGACGACCTGAATCTGCTGGGACGCCAGGATGAACTCGTCAGCCGACTGCTGGCGACCGGGAAGCCCGTCGTTGTGGTACTCATCCATGGCCGTCCGAACTCCATCAACTATATTGCCGCCAACGCCCCGGCCATTCTCGATGGATGGTATCTCGGACAAGAGGGCGGCACGGCTTTGGCCGACGTGCTGTTCGGCGACTATAACCCCGCAGGCCGGCTGCCAATTACGGTGCCGCGCTCGGTGGGACAACTGCCTGACTATTACTATTCGAAGCCGACGGCGAAACGCGGCTATCTGTTTGCCGACAAGTCGCCACTCTTCCCCTTCGGATTCGGTCTGAGCTACACGACGTTTCGGTATGCGAACGTAACGGTTTCGCCGGCCAGCATTGCAGCGTCTGGTAGCGTGACGGTTCAGGTGGATGTCACGAACACCGGCAAACGGGCGGGCGATGAGGTGGTACAGCTTTACGTCCGCGATGAGGTAAGCTCGGTGACGCGGCCGGTGAAGGAGCTACGCGGGTTCGAGAGGATCTCGCTCCAGGCGGGCGAGACGCGCAAGGTGACCTTCACGCTGGGTCCGGCGGCGCTGCAGTTCTACAACCGGGAGATGAAGCGCGTGGTTGAGCCGGGCAAGTTCACCGTGATGGTTGGGCCGAATTCCGCCGACCTGCAATCGGCCAAATTTGAAGTAACGCCGTAACGGAGCGCTGCCGAGTCGATGAAAGAGAAACGTAGCGGAATACCACGGATCGCCGAGCTGGCCGGTGTGTCGATCGGCACGGTGGACCGCGCGCTGCACAGCCGTCCGGGCATCAACGACGAAACCCGTCAGCGCGTGCTGGACATCGCGCAGAAGATTGGGTATCGGCCCAACCTGGCGGCACGGTCTCTCTCCACCGGAAGGCGTGTCAGGGTCGGCGTGTGCGTGCCGCAGGAGCTGCGCTACTTCTATAACGAAATGTGGGATGGAATTCACCACGAAGTGGAGCGTTACGGAGACCGTGGCATCGACTTCCTGCTAGAGCCTGTGCCGGAACTGGGGAAGGGCGAACGACAGTCATTTCGCAAGTTGGTCGAGGCAGAGGTTAAGGGGATCGTGGTGACACCCGGAGTTCCGGCGGCGATGAGTCCGCTGATCGACGCCGCTGAGGAAAGCGGGGTTCGCGTGGTCTGCGTCTCAACCGATGCCCCGGCCAGCCGGCGTTCCTGCGTCGTCTGCGTCGAGCCGCGAGTGAACGGGCTGATGGCCGGCGAACTAATGGCGAAGTTCGTGAGCGGAGGCGCACAGGTCGCAATTGTCACCGGCATGCTAAAGACTGTTGATCACAAAGAGAAGGCGGACGGTTTCAGCAGGAGCTTTTGCGACTACTGCGCCGGTGGGTCCGTGGTAGCAACCATCGAAGGCCACGAAGACCCGGAAGAGAGCTTCCGGAAGACGGGCGCTCTTCTCAAGCGCTTTCCCGAACTGGCAGGTATCTACGTCAATACCGTGAATTGCCTGCCGGTGTGCCGAGCCTTGTCGGCGGCGGGGCGGGCTGGAAAAGTACGACTGATTACCACCGACCTATTTCGTGAGATGCTTCCCCTCTTTCGCAACGGTACGATCGATGCCTCGATGCACCAGCGTCCTTACCGGCAGGGCCAACTGGCCGTGCGAACCTTGGCCGAGCATCTGCTCCACGATGCCGAAATACCGCAGACGCTCTACCTCAACCCCGGCGTGATCCTGCGATCGAACCTGCACTTATTCCGCGAGTCCGGCGGACGCAGCGGACAATAACCGGCCGGAAAGTCAGACCGTCCTGGAAAAACCGCGCGGTTCCCTTACAGCACGTGCTGCTCCCTGGGAGTGAAGCAAACCATAAACTCACTTGCCGTGCGCCCTAGAAGTTGACCTTTACGCCAAACTGAGCGGCAAAAGGAATGCCGACCGTCGTGCCCGGCCCGAAAAAATCACCCAACGCGCCCGCGGGAACCAGCAGTTGATTCGGGTTGGTGATGGGTACACTGCAAGCCGGGGTTGGACACAAGTGCGTGGCGTTATACAGGTTGTCCACCGGCGTCGGCAGAGCGGAAATATCGGTGACATAGTTTGCGCCCGGGTTGTCGCGATTGAACAGGTTGAAAAACTCGATGAATGGCAAGATCTGCCAGCGCTCTCCGATCTGGAACGGCCGCGTGACGCGCAGATCAACCTGAACGTAAGGCGTCCCACGGAATTGGTCCATCGTCGTTTGCACGCCGTTGACCACGGCGCGGTCATTGGTAGGATCGCCCAACCCGTTCACGTCCACCGGAGTGGTGAGGGTAATGGGCCGCCCGGTCTCAGCCTGAATCAGCGTCGTAACTTGAAAGCCGCCAGGAACATAAACAATTCCCGCGAGCGTGAAGCGGCTGGTGACATCTTCTCCCGACGGGCCGTAGTCACCGGGAGCAAACGGGTTCAGCGGATTGCACACGCCATTGACGTAATCCCACAGCTCTCCCAGGACGCAGCCCCACGTCTTCGCGCTCGAGAGCACATAGTTGGCGGTCAAATTGAATCGGTGAGAGACGTTGCCTTGGACGTGCAGCAGCATCGCGTTGTAGCTCGAACGGTTGTCTGCCTTGAACACCGACAAGTTCGGCACGTTGGCCATCTGGGTGTCAGGGTCGTGCGGGAACAGCGGCGAGAACAAAGTGTAGCCTGCCGTGTACTCATAACGCCGATACCCGTGTACGCCCTGCTCGTGAACATAGTCGGCGCTCATCGTCCAGTTTTTGTGCCAAGCGTATTGCACTCCGCCAGTTACGTGCAGCGCATACGGGGTATGGTAGTTCGGATCAATCACGACGCCCTCTCCGCCGTCAGCTGCCCCCGGCAAGCAACCCGCGTCGCCAGGCTGGAGGCACGGCTGAAACGCCGACGGCGTGTTGACGGCCTGGAAGGCAGGCGCCCAGCCGTTCTGCGCGAGGTCGTTGTAGTACATACCGATACCGGCACGAAAGACCAAGTCCTCCACATTGTCCGGGGAGTAGACAATACCCAGCCGTGGAGCGAACGCCTTGCGGTAATCGTGGGGCACGCCGGTCGGCAATGGCAATTGCAGGCCCCGAATCGTTTGCACGCCCGGATTGATAAGCTGACTGACTCCTGAAGCCTGGAAGAGTCCGAACGTGGTGTCATATCGCAATCCGTAGTTGATGGTCAGCTGCGGCGTAACGCGCCAGGCGTCCATGGCGTAGATTCCCAGCCGCTGAACGTTCTGCGAGAAGTTGCCGTTTCCGGCCGGCGTTTCCGTGGTCTGGCAGTTCGTCCCGTCGAAGGGTGTCAGGCAGTTCAACTCCGCGGTCAATTGCGTAGGATTCGCAAGGTAATAGGTCGGATTCTCGGTGAGGATGTAGGTGGTTTCTGCCTGCCCCGGAAACGCACCGCTCAGAACCGGCTCGTGGATGAAGTCCACGCCGAACTTGGGAGCGTGCCGGCCGACGGATCCGCTCACGTCGTAGCGGAACTGATATTTCTCCTGGTTGCGCACCACCGGAAACGCCGTAATTGGCGTCACGAACTGATTGTCGCCATAAGTCTCGAACCCCGAGATGGTCTTCGAGGTCGAGCTGAACGGAAACGCCAGAGCAAAACCTAGATACCCGTTTCGGTCAGCCGTGCCGTGCAGATAACTAGTCCCGAAGGTGAAAGTCCCCAGCCAATTCGGGTTGAATAGGAAGGTATTGCTGAGCACGCCATTCTGATAATTGGAGTGTGTAATCGCTCCGGTTGACGGCAGAGTGGCTTGTTGCACCAACGCATTGTTGGTCGTCGAATTATCGAGGGAGTAGCGCAGGAACCACTGCGAACGCGCCGATTGCGACCAGTCGAGACGTATCGAGCCAAGGTACGACTGGAACGGAACCTTTACATACGGCGGCACCGCAATCGATGTCGTATTCGGGATCAGCCCCTCCTGCGCCAGCTGTGACAATGCATTGAATTGGGTAAGGCTATCGGGACTGTAGTTGATGCTGGCATGCTCGCTCACCATCTCGAATCCCGAGAAGACCCAGAGCTTGTCTTTCACGATCGGCCCGCCCAGCGTGCCGACGTAGTTCTGCCGAGAAAACGGCTGCTTGGGTTCCGGGGCCGGGTTCTCAATGGGAAAGCGCGCATTCAACGCTTCGGCGCGCTCATAAAACGCGCCGCCGCCATGCCAATCATTGGTGCCACTCCGCGTGCTGATGACAACAGAGCCAGCCGTCGTACGCCCGATGTCGGCATTCTGTTGCGATGTCTGCACCGCGAACTCGCGAATCACGTCAGGCGAGAAATTCTGCAGAAACCCGCCGATATAGTCGTCCGAGTTGTCCACGCCATCGACCGTCAATTGATTGTTCAGACCGGAACTGCCGCCCGTCGAAACCGCGGTAATGCGGGCCTTCGTCGGGTCCGAAGGCTCGACCGGCTCGGTCCCGGGCACCATATAAGCGATGTTGGCGAAACTACGCGCGGCCAGGGGAATGTCTTGCAGGTCTTTCTCCGTCACCACGCCGCCGTTTACCGCGTCCGTTGTGTCGAGCGCTTCGGTGGTAATGGAGGACGGTGCGGCCTTCACGCTCACCGACTCTTGCACCGACGCCGGCCGCAGAGTCACCAAGACATCGCGTACGATGCTCACCTGCACCGTCACAGCAGAGCTGATGTCGGAGAATCCCTTCGCACTCACCATGACGTCGTAGTTTCCGGGATGCAGGTCGGGAAAGAGAAACTCTCCCCTGCTGTCGGTAGTGGTGTGGCGCTCCACCGAGGTACCGGTGGAGCGAACAACTACATTGGCTGAAGGAATACGGCTATGCGTCGCATCTTGCACTTCGCCCTGCAGGGAACCGAACGCACTCTGGCAATCTGCTGCCATCGGAGTTAATATGGCGAAACCGAGAAGCGCAATCAGAAAGACATAAGTAGACCAACGACAGGCTGCCATGTTTTGCATGTGTATTCCTTAGCTCCCGGGTCAGGGTGGTACGCGACGCGCGACGAGATTTTCGACAATACGGACTGACCGTTTGAGAGTACTGGCGGGAAGCTTCTACTACCATTGCAGTAGCACTTATCGGGTCTGCTGGTGTCGTTAGGTTTTCGGTGATGACACCGAAGTGGGGCATCGAGTCCAAGCGGTTTTGCCAATGAAGTCGTTCCAGGTTTATTCAAGCTTTTCATCCAGGAGGCTGCGTTGCCCGATCCTTCTTCCGCACTGGAGCCAAACCCGAGACCAATGACCGTTGTCTGCCTGGCCAGTTACTTCAAAGGTGTCGAGTTCATGGTGGAATGCAAACGGCAAGGCTGCCGGACTCTGCTGGTCACATCGCAGAGCCTGGCCAACGCCCACTGGCCCCGCGAATCTCTGGACGACATCTTCTACGTGCCGGATGAGGACAAGACCTGGAAACTCCAGGACGTACTGTTGGGAGTCAGCCATCTGGCGAAGTCGGAAGTCATCGACCGCATTGTTCCCCTGGACGATTTTGACGTCGAGACGGCCGCGACGCTGCGCGAGCACCTGCGCGTGCCCGGCATGGGCGACACGACAGCGCGGTATTTTCGCGACAAGCTGGCGATGCGTTCGCGCGCCCGGGACGCCGGTATTCCGGTTCCTGAATTTGTTCACGTGCTGAACCACGGGCAGCTCAACGAATTTATGCAACGGGTCCCGGCCCCGTGGGTGTTGAAACCGCGCTCGATGGCGGGATCAATCGGCGTCAAGAAAATAGGCAGTGTCGATGAGTTCTGGTCGACCGTCGATCGACTGGGCGATCAACAATCGTTTTATTTGTTGGAGCAGTATATTCCCGGCGACATCTTCCACGTCGACACCATCACCTACGAGAAAGAACTGCTGTTCTCCATCGCCAGCAAATACGGACGTCCGCCGATGGACGTCTCGCACGAAGGCGACATCTTCACGACTCGAACCTTGGCGGAAGGATCAGCCGATGAGGTCGCGTTGCGTTCGCTCAATCAGAAAGTGCTGACGGCCTTTGGAATGGTGCGCGGAGTTTCGCACAGCGAGTTCATCGAGGGCCGTGACGGAACGCTCTACTTTCTGGAGACCGCGGCTCGCGTGGGCGGCGCCCACATTGCGGACCTCGTCGAGGCAGCGACTGGCATCAATCTGTGGGCGGAGTGGGCGAAGTTGGAAATCGCAGGCGGGAAATCGCCGTACCACGTACCGCCATCGAGAAAAGACTTTGCAGGACTACTCATCTCGCTGGCGCGGCAGGAACGCCCGGACACCAGCGCTTACACCGATCCCGAGATTGTGTGGCGCATGAACAAGGACCACCATGTGGGGCTGATCCTCCGCTCGACTGACCCTGCCCGAATTGAGCAATTAATTGCCGAGTACGCCCGCCGCTTCAAGCACGACTTCTTTGCCTCGCAGCCGGCGCGCGACAAGCCTTCCAGCTAGATTCGAAAGAACCGGCCCCGCTTGCCATCGCGAAATTGGACGGCAAGCGGGGCCGGTCTTCTATGCATGGTCGTAGAAGCGGAAGAATAGCGCCTGCTTCGATACCGGTTCGGCCTTCTCCACCAACCCAGCCATCTGCTTCTGGTTGAAGGGCGTGAACTCGCGCGCCAATTGAACGTTCTGCTCCAACTGCGCCACCGAATCACATCCAATAATCACGGTCGAGACCGGCAGAGATAGGGAGTAGTACATCGCCTGCTTCATGTCGAGGGTGCCCGGGGTCGGGGCCAGCACCATGCCTTCCCAAGAGTGTTTCTGGGCCTCGATCGGCGGCGGGGTCCACGAAGACAGAATCCGTCCGCGCGCCGGGACCTTCATGCCGATGATGCCCATCTGCTTCTCCACCGCCAGCGGCAGCAACTGCTCGCCGAAGCTGTAGTGGTGCGGATCAGCGGCGTTGACGGCCATCAGGATTGTGTCGAACGGATAGCGATGGATGCACTCTATCAGCGGCTCCGGCCGGAAGTGCCCGGTAATGCCGAGGTAGCGCACCATCTTCTGCTCTTTGGCCTGGAGCAGCGCCTCCATCGCACCTCCCTTGGCAAAAATTTGCTGGACCTCGTTGTCGGAGCCAATGTCATGTAGCTGCCACAAATCGAGGTGATCGGTGTTCAGCAGCTTCAACGACTGTTCCAGCATCTGCAGCGAACCGTCTTTCGTACGCTCGCGGGTCTTGCTCGCAAGGAAGGCTTCATTGCGCCGCTTCTTCATCACCTCGCCGACATAGCGCTCGCTCCAGCGCTGCGGGCCACCATAAATCGAAGACGTATCAACGTAGTTCACTCCGAGGTCGAGCGCTTTCTCGATGATAGGCACCGCCACCGCGGCGTTATCGGCGCGCTCGATTGCCGCCTGACCGCCGAGGCTGAAGATGCCCACTCGGTAGCCCGTCTTGCCGAGATTGCGGGTAGGCATCGCTCCCTGCGTAGCAGGATTCGATGGCAGCGGCGGCAGCGATGCGGCCGCTGCCGGAAGCGCTGCTTGTGCGACAAGTCCCGCAGTAACGGCAGTACCCGCCTTGAGAAAATCTCGACGGCTGGTTGAATTTGGAGAGTCAGCATCTTTCGGCGTCATGGTCACCTCGCAAGTCGGAATCCGTGTCTCAAAATAAACTGTCAAAAATCGGTTTTCTAGCTCTGGTGCCCGAATTATACGCCGCCCCTTCGCCGGCGTTCACCAGCCGTTTCTGACCCGACAGCCCAACCTCCCCGATTCTCATTTCCCCGCTATCCGAGGCCGAAATAGCTCTCCGCGTTTCGCTGGCAGACAGCCCCAATCATGTCGCCCAGCAACGCTTCATCGTTGGGGAGCTCGCCCCGCTCCACCTCGGCCCCGACCACATCACACAAGATCCGTCGAAAGTATTCATGTCTTGGAAACGACATGAACGACCGTGAGTCGGTGGTCATGCCAACAAAGCGGGACAGCAACCCGACGCTGGATAGCACATTCAACTGTTCGGCGATCCCGTCTTTCTGGTCTAGAAACCACCACGCGGGACCGTACTGCAACGCGCCCGAGTTTCCATCGCTGGCGTGAAAACTGGCCGCAGTCGTCGCGAACAAATGGTTGTCGGCAGGATTCGAGTTGTACAAAACTACCCGCGGCAGCGCATCGACCTGCTGCAAGTGGGCCAGATAAGCCGTAAGAGCTTCACCCTGTCTCCAGTCGCCGATCGCGTCGAATCCGCCATCGGGCCCGAGTGCGGTCATCGCCTTTGAACTGAGGTTACGCCGCGCTCCGAGGTGCAGTTGCATGACCCAGCCCTTCTCAGCATGAAGGCGACCGAAGAACAACATGAGGAATGTCGCGAAGGCTTCGTGCTCTTCCGGGCCAGTCGCACGGCCCTGCATGGCGTTGTCAAAAATCCGGGCTGCATCCTGCTCGCCGCAGGCCGTCGCAAAGCACCGGGACAAGCCGTGGTCCGCAGCCCGGCATCCGTGGCGACCAAAATGGTCGTGGCGCTGGCGCAGAGCGTCGAGAAAAGTCTTCAGGTCGCGCACGTCAATGTTGCTGGCGCTCCGTAGCCGCTCTAGCCAGGGCAAGAAGCTTTCCAGCTGGTCGATCTGCAGCGCACGGTCGGGACGAAACGTCGGCAGCATAAGGATCCCCGACGCCCTGGGATCGGCGCCCGATTGTGCCGCTTGCGCATAGGCTTGATGCGAACTGAGGTCGTCCACCGGATCGTCGGTGGTACAAACCACGCGTACCCGAAACTTCGCCAGAATCCCCCGGACCGTCAGTCCCTGCTGCAGAATCTCGTTCGCGCGCTCCCAGATTGCAGTCGCCGACTTTCCATCGAGCAACTCGGTAATTCCGAAGTGGCGTTGCAACTCCAGGTGGGTCCAGTGGTACAGCGGATTGCGCAAGGTCATGGGCACGGTGCTCGCCCAGGCGCGAAATTTCTCCTCCGCAGTCGCTTCGCCCGTGCAAAGGCGCTCGGCAATCCCGTTGGCTCGCATGGCACGCCACTTGTAGTGGTCACCCTCCAGCCAGATTTCCGTCAAATTGCTGAAGCGCCGGTCAGCAGCTATGTCGGCGGCACTGAGATGCGTATGGTAATCGACAATCGGCTGCCCCTTCGCATGATCGTGGAAGAGACGGCGCGCGGTCTCGCTCTGCAGCAGAAAGTCTTCACCCAGGAATGGAGTCATGCGAATATGCTCTCCGCTTTCGCTGATCTCTGCAACCACACTCATTCCGCCCCTTGCCAGGGATGCGACAATACAGAATCGCAGTCACATCACAATTGTCTGCGCGCAGCCGATTGGATCACATGGTCATCGGTACAGGATTTGCACATCGATTTCTCACGGATGACGAAGTCCGCGGTGTAGTCGCCGGGGCCGCCGGAGAACTGCAAGTCGGCGGAAAACGGGTGCTGATCATCATCCCTGATGGCACGCGTACCATGCCCATGCCGCTCCTGTTCTCGATCCTGCAGCAGGAAATCGGGGCCCGCGCCGCTGCGTGCGACTATCTGGTCGCGCTGGGGACCCATCCGCTGATGCGCGATTCGGAACTCTCGAAACTCCTGGGCCAACCGGTCGTGAACGGCGCTTGCGACAACACCAAAGTAATCAACCACCGATGGGACCTGCCCAGTACGTTCACTGAGTTGGGAGTCATTCCGCAACAGGAAGTTGCCCGCATTTCTCGCGGATTAATGGACGAGCCGGTGCCGGTCCGGATCAACCGGCTGGTTCTCGACTACGATCAGTTGCTCATTTGCGGCCCGGTCTTCCCCCATGAAGTGGTCGGATTCTCGGGCGGAAACAAGTATCTCTTCCCCGGTATCGCAGGCCCGGAAATCATCGGACACACCCACTGGCTCGGCGCGTTAATCGGCAGCTACGAACTGATTGGGACGCAATCGACCCCGGTCCGCGAGATGATCGACCTGGCCGCAGCCCTGGTGACCACTCCTGTGGCATGCCTGTCGCTGGTGGTAAAGCCAGAAGGCACCTCCGGAGTTTTTTTCGGCCCCGCCCAGGAAGCCTGGCGAGCGGCCGCAGAGCTGTCGGCGCAAACCCACATTCACTGGGTCGATCAGCCATTTCAGAAAGTGCTATCGGTCATGCCGCCTCTCTACGCAGACCTGTGGACCGCGGCAAAAGGAATGTACAAAGTCGAGCCTGCGATCGCTGATGGCGGCGAAGTGATTATCTATGCCCCACATATCTCGGAAGTCAGCTACACGCACGGCGCAGAAATCGACAGGATTGGCTATCACTGCCGTGACTACTTCGTACAGCAGTGGGAGCGGTTCAAAGACGCGCCTCGTGGCGTGCTGGCCCATTCCACCCACCTGTATGGCCAAGGCGCATACGATTCCAACACTCGGGCCGAAACCCCTCGAATACGCGTCACTCTGGCGACGGGGATCACCGAAGAGCGCTGCCGCAAGCTAAATCTCGGCTACCTCGATCCTGCCGGTGTGGATTTGCAGGACTGGCGAAATCAGGCAGGCAGTGGCATCGAGCTGATACCACGGGCGGGCGAAACTCTCTACCGGCTGCGAACCGACCCCGGATCCTAAATGCAAAACGACCCCCCGCTCATGACAAATCGCCGCTGGATGGTCTGCGCGCTCTTGTTTTTTGCCGCCACCATCAACTACATGGACCGGCAGGTCATCGCGCTTCTGAAGCCGGTCTTGCAGGTTCAGCTGGGGTGGAACGAAATCGGCTACAGCAACATTGTGCTGGCCTTCCAGACCGCCTACGCCGCCGGGCTGTTGTTGATGGGACGGACCATCGACCGTCTCGGTACCAGGAAGGGCTTCTCGTTGGCGGTCGTCGTCTGGAGCGCAGCGGCCACCGCGCATGCCGCTGCTGGCACCGTTTTTCAGTTTGCCGCAGCTCGCTTTGCCTTGGGACTGGGCGAGTCGGGCAACTTCCCTGCCTCCATCAGGGCCGTCGCCGAGTGGTTTCCCAAGAAGGAACGCGCCCTGGCTACGGGAATTTTCAACTCCGGCGCCAACATCGGCGCGGTCGTAACGCCGTTGGTGGTGCCGTGGATTCTGTACCGCTTCGGATGGCAGATGGCCTTCATTGCCACCGGCGGATTGGGCCTGATCTGGCTCGTCGCCTGGTTGGTCTTCTATCGCCTGCCGGCCGACGATCCCCACGTCTCACAGCACGAACTCGCCTACATCCGCAGCGATCCTCCCGAAGCGCAAATCAAGAGCGTTCCGCTTCGTACAGTAGTCAGCCACCGCGAAGCCTGGGCAATTGCTCTGGGCCGGCTGCTCACCGATCCCATCTGGTACGTCTACCTGTTCTGGGTGCCTGACTTTCTGAGCCGCCGCTTTCACCTCAGCCTGCAAGCCATGGCCCTTCCCTTGTTCGTGATCTACACCGGAGCCACGCTTGGGAGCATCAGTGGCGGGTGGGCATCCTCGGCCCTGCTCAAACTCAACTGGTCGCTCAACCGCAGCCGCAAAGTCGCTCTTCTGCTTTGCGCCCTCGCGGTCGTCCCGGTCGCAATGGCGCCGATGACCAACCATCTCTGGATCGCCGTTACCGTGGTGGCAGTCGCCGCAGGCGCGCACCAGGGTTGGTCGGCAAACATGTACACCCTTGCTTCAGACATGTTCCCCAGGACCGCCGTCGGTACGGTGGTTGGCTTCGGCAGCATGGCTGGAGCCATTGGCGGCATGTTCGCCGCAAAAGCCGTCGGATACATTCTGCAGTGGACGGGTTCCTACCTGGCCATCTTCTGGATCGCCGGCTCCACTTACCTGGCCGCGCTCGCCATCGTGCAGATACTTGCGCCGCGCATCCGGCCCCTCGATGTTGCGGAATCCCTGTAAACCCGCAGCCCTTACACCTCTATTGATTCACCCCGCTTGCCAGAAACCCGCCGTCAACCGTTATCACTTCCCCGTTGACGTAGCTTGCCGCCTCGGACGACAGAAACACTGCTGCTCCACAGAGCTCATCGACACTTCCAAACCGCCGCATCGGAATGCGCATCAGGAACTCCCGGCCGCGCGCCGTACCTTCGAGCAACTGGCGGTTGAGCTCCGTTGGAAATATCCCCGGAGCAATCGCATTGACGCAGACTCCGCGGTACCCCCACTCCAGCGCCAGCGACTTCGTCAGCGACGCCACGGCGGCCTTGCTCGCTGCGTACGCCGCTACTTCATGCAAGGCAACGGAGCTGGCGATCGACGCTAGGTTTACGATGCGGCCGTAGCCCCGCTCCAGCATGTGCCGCCCAAACACCTGCGCCGTCCGCAGCGTTCCTGTCAGATTCGTTTCGATGATGTTGCTCCAGTCTGATTCGGAAAAATCAAGCGTCGGAGCGCGCTTGATTTGGCCGGCGCAGCAAATCAGAATGTCCACTTTCCCCAGCGCGCCGACCGATTCATCGAGTACGCGCTCCAGGCTGCTCCGATCCAGCACGTCCGACACACAGCACAACGAGCGTCGCCCAAGCGCCTGGACCTCGCCCGCCGTCTTCTCCACCAGCTCGCTGCGCCGTGACGTGGGCACAACATCGGCGCCCGCCTCAGCGAGCCCCAGGGCGAGAGCATGACCTATTCCACTCGTGCCGCCGACGACCACGGCCACTCTCCCTGAAAGATCCAGCCCTCGGTACCCCATTCGTTCCTCCTTCACGTAACCCTCTCCACCTAGCGAAAACTGAATCATATCGAACTCGACTCGTTAGAGTAACCAACAGCTTCGACACTCCACGCGGAGATCAGTCCGCTGCATCCTCGACATCCCCGCGCGGGGCGGTTATAACTAAACATCCATCTCCTGTCGAGGTTTTTGCATGCGTCGTATTGCCGGCTTTTTGGTTCTCGTTGTTCTCTGTCAGATTGCTGCAGCGCAAACCAAGCGACCCATCAGCGATAAAGACTTGTTCCAATTCCAATGGATCGGCGACCCGCAGGTTTCGCCGGACGGTTCGCGAGTGGTATTCGTGCGTGTCACGGTCAGCGAGAAGAAAGACAATTACGACACCGCGCTGTGGATGGTGGCAACAGCAGGGTCGGAATCGCCGGTGCGCCTGACCAGTGGCAAGCGCGACTCGCAGCCGCGCTGGTCGCCGGACGGCAAGTGGATTTCCTTTGTGCGCGGCAGTGCCGATCCGCCCAAAGACGGCAAACCGCAGCCGTCGCAACTGGCGTTGCTTTCACTGTCTGGCGGGGAAGCCCGGGTGATCACCGACCTCCCGCGCGGCGCAGGCCATCCGGTGTGGTCGCCTAATAGCAGGCAGATCGCGTTTCTCTCAGACACGAACGCTGAGGACCTGGCCAAAAGTAAGAAGAAGGACACGCCATCTGAGCCGGAATACGAAAGTGACGTGAAAATAATCACCCGCGCGATTTACCGTTTTAACGGCGCCGGCTACCTTGACCCTAAACACCACGAACACATCTGGATCGTGGACGTACCTGCGAACAGCAACGCCAAGAGCATGCCGAAGCAGCTTACCGATGGCGCCTTCGACGACGAAGAACCCAACTTCACTCCCGACGGCAATCAGATTGTTTTCCGCACCGACCACAATCCAGAGCCGTATTACGACACCCCTCGCAGCGAAATCATGTCAGTGCCCACTGCGGGGGGCACGCCGACAATGATCGCAAACATTGACATGGGCATCGGAGCCATGGTGCTTTCGCCGGATGGAAAGCGGCTCGCGTTTCGTGCACAAACAACCAAACCGGTGCGATCGTATTCGCAGCCCGATCTTTGGGTGATGAGCCTCGGGAACGCGACGCCGAAAAACTTGACTGACAAATATGACTTCGATATCGGTGCCGGGGTGTTCGGAGACAACCAGGCGCCGCGTGCCGCAGGGGGACCGAGACCGGTCTGGAGCAGCGATGGCTCGCACATTCTTGAGGTCGTAGGCAAGCAGGGCAGAACGATCTTGACGTCCATCGACGCGGCGAATGGACATGTGGTCGAACTCACCCATGGAAACCAGGCGGTCGAGCAATTCAGCAGTTCCTTTGACCGGTCCATAGTGGTAGTGAATGTGTCCACACCCATCATGATTGACGAGTTGTTTGTCGTCGGGAAAGACGGCGCGCAGCGGCAGATCACGGACATCAACGGCCCGCTATTTACTGAGCTGAACCTTACCCAGCCGGAAGAAATCACGTACACGAGTTTCGACGGCAAACAAATCCAAGCGTGGGTGCAAAAGCCGCCCGACTTCGATCCGACGAAGAAGTATCCGCTGATTCTCAACATTCACGGCGGCCCGCACGCAGCCTACGGTTGGGTCTTTGACCATGAATTTCAGTGGATGGCTGCCAAGGGTTACGTCGTCCTGTATCCCAATCCCCGCGGCAGCACGACCTATGGACAGGATTTCGGCAACATAATCCAGTACAAATACCCCGGTGACGATTTCAAGGACCTGATGGCCGGGGTCGATGAGATTCTGAAGCGTGGCTATGTGGACCCCGACAAGTTGGGCGTGACGGGAGGCAGCGGCGGCGGGCTGTTGACCGACTGGACCGTCGGGCACACGCATCGTTTTCACGCTGCCGTTTCCCAGCGCGACATCTCCGACTGGACCTCCTGGTGGTACACCGCCGACTTCACGCTGTTCCAGCCAAATTGGTTTAAGGCGCCTCCGTTCGACGATCCCAAGGATTACATCGAGCGTTCTCCCATCACTTACATTAAGGACGTCGATACACCGATGATGTTTATCCTTGGCGATGTCGACTACCGCACGCCCCCCGGCAGTGGCGGCGAACAGATGTTCCGCGCTCTGAAGTACATGCACAAGCCCACGGTGATGGTGCACTTCCCCGGCGAGTCGCATGAACTCTCGCGGTCAGGAAAGCCATGGCATCGCATCGAACGGCTCGACCATATCGTGGGATGGTTTGACAAATGGCTGGAAGGAGCTTCGATCCCTGCCTACGATATGCCCTCGGACCAGGCGAACACAGCACCCGGAGAAGCAACCTCAGGAAATATTCTGCCCCAAGAATAGGGATGGCAAGCTGTGCGAACCTCTTCGGCTTTCTAAGCAGGCTTTTCGCCCGCCGAAGAGGAACCGATCCGTAGAAAGGCGTCGCGGAGCTTGCCGTGCCGCTGTAGCAGGCGCAGATAAAGCGTTTCGTCACGCCCCGCTTTGGCACGAAAGACCTCCACCAAATGCCGCTTTTCAATGGGCGTCCATTGCGGGATGTCACCGACTAGAGATAAGGCGACGGCGAAATTGCTCAGTGCCCAACGCTCGCGGGACGACCACCGATCAGGACTTACGCCTATCGCCTTGCAGAGTCGCGACTCGGTTTGGCGCCGCATGCGGACGGCATCGCCATCAAATTCGTGAGCCATTTTTTTCTGCACCGCAAGTCCGAGGTTTCGGGTCGAGAAGTAGTCCCAACACCCAGCGGGTGTGCCGCGTAGCTCAAGAAACATGTGCCCTTCGGCAAGTTTGCGCAAGGTTCTCGCCGATGTCCGATGGCGCGGATCGCGTGCCATTCCTCTCTCTTCGCGCTCGGTAATCGCCTTCAGATCGGGCCGCCCCGGACGGAAGCCCAGCTTGCGGTAAAACCAGAAAGCCCCCGACTGAATGGCCTCCTCGTTGTCCTGTCCTATCTGATACGGATATACCGAGAAGCACGTCACGCCCGCGAGCTGATGCAGGGTGTGCAGAATCTTGGAATAGATCCAGGCGGTTTCGCCCTCCCGAAACGCATAAAACGTATTGAAGCCGACTTCGATCCATTCGAAGAGTCCGATGGCCTCGAAGTAATTAACGGGCACCCCGTTCTTGAGCGTGAAACCGGCGTAGTAGGCACGCAGGGGCAACCGCCACTCGGCATCCAGCCCCCACAGGAACAACTGCACTCCCCTGCCCGCTTCTACCTGAAACGCATGGCCGGGGTCGGCGCAGGTCGTGCCCTGTAATTCGCGATAACGAACCGCCAGCGCATCGCGTGCCATGTCAATCAGCGCCTGCGCCTCGTCCCGGCCCAACTTCCGCACATCAAGCGGAGCAGACGCCATCTCGTCGTGCAGCGACACCTGCCTGCGCTGCAGAAGCGGTTCATGGTGTAGAAACATCCGCGAAACCGGGCGGCGGGCGAGTGATCGGCTGGCAGAAGAATCGCGCAAATTCCAGCGCAGATTCACACCCAAACTGTCATACAGGCTGGTTCGAACCAATGGAGTCACCGGTAACGAGTCGAAGCTGTGAAACAGCCACGGCAAATCGCGATCCGGTCCTCCCGCCGCAGTCTCGATCCACTTCAGATACGGCGTGTCAGCTTCCACGAACGAATCATCGGCCAGCAAGGGCAAGCAGTTCGGCAACACCGTCGCCAACTGGCGGTAGTACTCATCCACGTCCCATTCCGCTGTGATCTGGCCCGAATGCCGCAGCCCCAGCCATCGCGCCAGTTCGAATGTCCAAGCGTTCTGTACCGTCGTGCCCATGATGCCGGACACTCGCTCGTCGTCCAGCACTGCCGCATCAGTGGGCGAGTTTGCGAACCGTTCGACCTGTGGTTGCAGTGCGGCCAGAAGCGAATCGCAGAGTTTTGCCACGGTCTTGCTTTGCGGAAACGCCCTTAAGAACAGAAAATTGTCGTGGGCCAGGACGAGCGAATGCACATCGGAAAACCTCAAGTCCCGCAACTGTTCGAGCAGGCGCTCGCAATCAGCGGAGCATCGCGGACCATAGCATTGCTTCGCGCGCTCAAGTTGTTGCAGCAGAGCAGCTTCTCGTTTGCCCAATTCTGGACCCTCCACCCACCTGGAAGACGCGCTGACAGTCTACCGCGACCGGAATTGGGATGTGGCGAGCTCCGAGGCAAAGCGCTATTTCGCGCCGTAGGAGAGGGTGGAGATAATTTGAGGTGCGGACTCAAGTCTTAGGCGAAATCTGCCGATGGGTTCTGCAGCCATGTCTAACACCTTCGAGACCGTCCATCCGCGGATCGAGTTGCTGATCGCCCCCGATCGTCGCCGTCAGGACCGCGTACTGACCCGCTTGCCCATCCGCATCGTCGGTATTGACGGGAACCCCGTCTACCATCCTGGCGTGTGTACGAACCTGAGTCGCGGCGGCGTGGGATTCGAAACCGCGGCCCGCATTGAGGTTGGGAAGGTCGTCGAAATCGAATTTGTGCAGGTGGTGGATGAGGCAGTGCGGTACTGGCTGCGAATCCTGTTTCGCAATGACAGCCGCTACGGCGGTTATTACGTTAACGATGACGGCAGCGACATCCGCGCCCCTAACTAAAAAACGACCGCAACGCCGTCCGGCATCGCAGTCGCCTTAGAGCTGGTTTCATAAATACCTCAGCGTGATGAGTAAGCAGGCGAAGTGGAACAGGCCACGATAGACCGTCAGGATGCGGTCTTGGCGCACCAGAAGGCGACGGAAGTTTTGCAGCCAGGCAAATGTGCGCTCGACTTTCCATCTTCTCCTGTAGCGACGTAGCTTTCTTCCGTCCTGTCTCCACCAGCGCTGCCGGTTGCGCCGATGCGGCACCAACAACTCGATACCACGCTTCTGGAGCCGGTCCCGCAGCGGGTTCGAGTCGTAAGCACGGTCGGCAATTATCCGTTTCGGTTTCTGCCGCGGACGGCCCCGTCCCCAGCTCGGGACGCGGACTGCTGCAATCGTCGTTTCGGCGAGCGTGACTTCCGCCGGGGAAGCACTCGCCAGTTGCGCTCCCAAAGGAATGCCCTGGCCATCGACCAGTACCATCCACTTTGTCCCCTTCCCGCGCTTGGTTTTTCCGACAGCAGAGCCCCCTTTTTGGCGGACACGAAGCTGCCATCCAGAAAGGTTTCGTCCCATTCCAGCAGTTGCTGGTGATTCAGAGCGGCCAGCAACTGCTGCCAAGCCTCCAACCAAACACCCTCGTCTTCCCACCGCCGCAGACGCCGCCAGCAAGTCACCCCGCTGGGGTATTCGGCGGGCAAGTCCCGCCAACGAGCCCCGGTGCGCAACACCCAGAGAATGCCTTCCACGCACTGCCGGTTCGCGGCCCAGGGTCGGCCCCGTCCGTCGCTCCGCCGCCTGGCCTCGGGAAACAAATCCTTAATCAACTCCCACTGCCGATCACTCAGCCTCATACCAACAGCTAAGCCGAATGCTCCTCAGCCGCATAAGTGCCTGCCTTGAGGCCGAACCTATTTATGAAACCAGCTCTAGCACCTTTTCGGGCCAGCTTATTGCTGCCAGCCTCCGCCCAGCGCCTGATAGAGCGCCGCATAGTTCTGCAGTTCTGCAAACCACGCCTGCGACAGGCTCAGCGCCGACAGAAAATACTGTTGCTCGTAATACTGCACTTCCAGGAAGCTGGTCACACCGCCCTGAAAACGCACATTCGCCAGGTTCGCCATCGCCTTGTAGGAATCGGTCTGCTCCTGAATCTTCATCCGGTACTGCCGCGATTGGTTGTATCCCACCAGTGCATTCGAGACATCACCGAACGCCTGGTTCACGGTCTGCTTGTAAATCAGCTCCGCCTCGTCGCGCTGCGCCCACGCCAATTTGTATTGGCTCTTGATTCTGCCGCCCTGGAAGATCGGCTGCACCACGCCTCCGCCCACTGCCCAGAACGTCGCCGGCCCCTGCAGGAAACTGGTGATTGCCGTGCTTTGCGCGCCGAACACCCCGGTGAGTGAAATCTGCGGAAAGAAGGCCGCCTTGGCCACGCCCACATTTGCGTTGGCAGCCACCAGGTTTTCTTCGGCACGGCGAATATCAGGGCGCCGCTCCAGCAGGGCCGATGGCAACCCCGCCGGAACTTCCGGTAGATGTGGCTGCTCCGTGACCGTAAGCCCTCGGGCAATCGGCCCCGGGTTTCGGCCCAGCAGCAGGCTCAGGTTGTTTTCAGTTTGCTCGATGTACTGTTGCGTGCTGATGACCTGTGCTTCAGCCTGTTGCAGCAGCGTCTCCGCCTGGTACACATCGGTGATCGCGCTCTCGCCGCCTTTGAACTTGATTTGGTTCAGCTTCAGGATTTCCTTGTCCGCCTCAACCGATTTCTTTGAGAAATCCAGCTGATCGTCATACTGACGCAGTAGGAAGTAGTCGGTTGCCACCGAAGTCACCAGCGACGCGCGCACCACTTCCTGGCCGAATTGCGTGGCCAGCAGCGTTGCCCGTGCCGATTCCGTCGCCCGCCGGTATTGTCCCCAGAAATCGACAATGTAGTTCAACGACAGCGCAAGATTGTCGTAGGTCGGCGACTTGTCGGTTGTGAGATTGGTCAGCGAATTACGCTCGTTGGTAATGGATCCCGAGCCGTTGACCATCGGAAACTGGTTTGACCGCGTGATACCCAGGTTGGCATTGGCCTGCAGCACCCGCGTGGCTGCAATGCGAATGTCGTAGTTATTGGTCAGGGCCTCCTTGATGAGTCCCTGTAGCACCGGGTCTTGGTACACCGCCGCCCACTGTGATTCCGCCAACGACACAGCTTGCGCTGAAGCGTCGGGGGCCTCGCCGCGGTACTGGTCCGGCACCGTCGTCGCCGGACGCTTGTAGTTCGGGCCCACCTTGCAACCTACAACGGAGAGAACGACCAGGAAAGCGGCAATGGTCTTGAGCTTAGTCATGGCCTTCTCCTGTCACCTCAGGAGCTGCTTCACCCGGTGGCGGCGCATGTTTCTTTCCGCCTATCCAGGCGCCAAACTTTTCAACCACTTCAAAACTGACCGGTATGAAGAAAATCGCCAGCACCGTGGCTGCGGTCATACCGCCGATAACGCACGTACCCAAGGTCTGCCGCGCGATGGCTCCGGCGCCCGAGGCCGTCCACAGAGGCACGCAACCCAGGATGAACGCAAAGGCCGTCATCAGAATCGGCCGCAATCGCAATCGTGCGCCGGTCAAGGCCGCATCAATCAGGGGCTTGCCGTTGTCGTATTCCATCTTGGCGAATTCCACGATCAGAATCGCGTTCTTGGCCGAGAGTCCAATCAGCATGATCAGGCCGATTTGCGTATACACGTTGTTGTCCAGCGTGCGGAAATGCAACGTGATGAACGCTCCGAAAATGGCGATCGGTACACCCAGCAATACGGCAAACGGAAGTGTCCAGCTCTCATACTGCGCCGCCATGATCAGGAAGACCACGAAGAACGCCAGTCCGAAGATGGTCGCCGGCGACACGCCCTGCGCCGCCTTCACTTCCTGGTAGGTCATGCCGCTGTAGTCAAAGCCCATCTGCCCCGGCATGGTCTTCTTGAACACATCGTTCACCGCTTCAATCGCCTGGCCCGAGCTGTAACCCGGGGCCGCGTTGGCGTTGATCTGCACGCAGTTGAACAAGTTGTACCGCATCACGAACTCGGCGCCCGCGCGCGGATAGGTGCTCGACAACGTGCTCATCGGCACCATATCGCCGGACGTGTTCCGCACGTAGAACTTGCCGAGATTGCTCGCATTGGTGCGAAACTTGCCATCTGCCTGGACGTACACCTGCCACTGCAAGCCAAAGCGGTTAAAGAAATTGACCAGCGATCCGCCCATGAAGGTCTGCACCGTCTGGTACAGGTCCTGCAGCGGGACCTGCTGCGTCATCGCCTTGGCATTGTCAACATTCACGCCAATTTGCGGAACTCCGAACAGCGCCGTCGTCATGACGCCGGTCAATTCCGGACGCTTTCGAGCTTCGGCCATGAAGATCTGCGTGTTCTTGGCGAGGTAGTCGATGCCGCTGCCCGACCGGTCCTCGAGGATGTAACTCACGCCGCCCGACGTTCCCACGCCGGGGATGGCCGGCGGCGAAAACTGAAACGCGATGCCTGCCGGTATCTGGGCCAGGGCTTTCGTCAAGTGCCCCTTGATGCCGAGATAGCTGGTTTCAGGGGTCTTGCGTTCCTCCCATGGTTTCAGCGAAATGAAGTAGAAGCTGCTGTAGGTCGCGTTCACGCCACTCAGCAGGCTGTATCCCATGACCGCGCTCACGTACTTCACGCCCGGCGTGTCCATGATGACTTTTTCTACCTGGCGGGAAACCTCGGACGAGCGCTGCAATGACGATGCGTCAGGCAATTGAAGTCCAGCGTAAACGTAACCCTGATCTTCGTCCGGCAGGAAGCTCTTGGGCAGCTTGCCGCCGTAATATGCCGCCCCCACAATCACCAGTCCCAGCAGCAGAAACGCGAGCCACGCATTGTGAATGAGGTGGCCACACCAATTCACGTAGGTTTCGGTCGCGTCTCCGAAGACGCGGTTGAACCAGCGGAAGAAAGCCCCCAGCGGGCCGCGCGATTCCTTCTTCGGTCGCAGCATCATCGCCGCCAGCGCCGGGCTGAGCGTCAACGCGTTGAACGCAGAGAACAACACCGAAATCGCGATGGTGACCGCGAACTGCTTATAGAGCTGCCCGGTGATGCCGGGAATGAACGCCGTTGGCACGAACACTGCTGCGAGGATCAGCGCGATGGCAATAACCGGCGACGATACCTCTTCCATCGCTTTGACCGCCGAGTCATGCGGCGTCATACCGTGTTCGATGTGATGTTCCACTGCCTCGACCACGACGATAGCGTCATCCACCACCAATCCGATCGCCAGCACCAATCCCAGCAGCGACAGCGTGTTAATGGAAAATCCCAGCAACGGAAAAACCATGAACGTGGCGATCAACGACACCGGCACCGCAATCAGCGGAATCAGCGTCGCTCTCCACCCTTGCAGGAAGATGTACACCACAAGGATGACCAGCACCATGGCTTCTACCAGCGTGTGCTCAATTTCCTTGATGCCTTCGCTCACCGACAACGTGGTATCGAGCGCCGTGATGTAATCCAGGCCCTGCGGGAACCTGGTCTGGGCCTCCTGCATCATCTTCACAACGTTGCCGCGCGTGACCAGCGCGTTACTGCCCGGTGTGAGGTACAACGCAATCAGTGCTGCTGGTTGCGAAGGCTTGTGCTCGCCTTCTTCCGGCACTGTACCCAGGCGGGCGACGAACGAGTAGTACTGCGAGCCCAATTCCACCCGTGCGACATCTTTCAGCCGGAGAATCGATCCATCGGACTGCGCCCGAATGACGATTTGCTCAAAGTCTTCCGCCCGCGGAAGGCGTCCTGGCGCGCGCACGTTGTAAGTGAACTGCTGCCCCGCAGGAACAGGCTCGCCTCCCACCTGGCCGGCGGGGTTCACCTTGTTCTGCGCCTTCACCGCATTCATGATGTCGGTGACCGTGACTCCGAGGTTGGCCAACGTATCGGGATTGACCCAGATTCGCATGGCATACGGCCCAGCGCCGAAAATCTGGACCTGTCCAACACCCTGAATTCGCGTCAGCGCATACTGCAAATTGATGGTGGCGTAATTCGCCAGGAAGATGCTGTCGTATGCCCCATTGGGCGAGTACAGATCGAGCAGCATAAACGGCGCGGTCGTGCCCGGCTGCACGATAACGCCCTGTTGCGTCACTTCCGAAGGGAGCTGGGAGTTGGCCTGGCCGCTGCGCATCTGCGCCAGGATCTGGTCGGTGTTGATGTCGGTCCCGAGCTGGAAATCCACATACAGAGTCATGCCGCCGCCCGAGCTGGCGCTCAGCGAGTACATGTAATTCATGCCGCTGACGCCCGACATCTGCTGCTCAATTGGGGTAGCCACTGACTCCGCGATGGTCGTCGCATCCGCGCCCGGATACGTCGCCTTCACCTGGATCATCGGGTCAGCGATGTTCGGGAACTGCGCGGTCGGCAGCCCCACCATCGCGACGATGCCGGCCATCACCATCAGGATCGCGATGACGATGGCCACGATCGGCCGGTTAATGAAGAATGTCGACATGGTCAGTTACTCCCCGCCACAGTCGCCGGCGCCGTGTAAGGCTTGGGGCTGACCGGAACTCCTTCTTTCACGAACTGCGGATTTGCCGCCGCAGCCATCTGAATCTTCTGTATCCCTTCCACCACGACCCGCTCACCGGGTTTCAGGCCCTCGGTGATGATCCAGTTCGTCCCCACCCTGTCACCGACCTTGATCGGACGGAACATCGCCTTGTTCTCAGGCGTCACGACGAGGATCTGATACTGCGACTGAACTTCGATTACCGCAGGCTGGGGCACCAGCAGCGCGTCTTTGTTCTCCGCCGTCTGGATGCGCACCCGTCCGAAACCGCCGGGGCGCAATATGGCATTTGGGTTCGGAAATTCGGCGGTCAACTGAATCGTTCCCGTTCCCGTTGCAACTTGCCGGTTCACCTGAATGACTCGCCCTACCTGCGGATACTCTTCCTCATTTGCTTGAATGAAATGCACCGGTGTATTGCTGGCTTTCCCGGTGCGAACGACTTCCGAAATCTTGGCGGCGCTCCCGAGATACGCGCTCTCGCTGATGTTGAAGTTCACCCAGATCGGGTTCACCTGTGAGACTACGGCCATTTTCGTCGTTGTTCCCACCAGGTCGCCGATCTGCGAATTTGAATTGCCGGCAATGCCGTCAATCGGCGAATAGACCTTCGTCCATGCCAGATTCAACTTGGCGTTGGCCAGCACCGCCTTCGCGGATTCGACCTGCGCTTTTCGCGCGGCCTGCGACGACAAGTCAGTATCCAACTGCTTTTGCGGAATCGCGTTCTGCGCCGCCAACGGAGTATCTCGCGCCACATTGTTGTCGGCTTCTGACAGGCCCGCTAGCGCGACCTGCACCTGCGCCTCCGCCTGTTCCACCGCGGCCTGATACTGCCTCGGGTCGAGTTCAAACAGCAGCTCGCCCTTCTTCACGAAGTAGCCGTTCTGGTAATCCTGCTTCAACAGGTAGCCCTGCACCTTGGGAGTAATGTCGGCATTCACCGGGCCCGTAAGCTGCGCCACCCACTCCTGGTAAATCGGCACATTCTGCTGTGCAACCTCAGCTACAAGCACTTCGGGAGGCCCAGCCTTCGCGGCCTCTTCCTTCTTCTCGCATCCGCCCAGCACGGCCAGCGCGACCAGGCAACCACACAAAAGGAATGCCTTACCCCATAAAGCACGGCGTTCACGTACATCGCCCCGCGGTCGATTACCTGGATACTCTCCGGGTGAGCACTTCTTACGCTGTTGTTTGTTCTGCATGTGGCTTCCCCTCGTCAGTGTTGATCCTCTGGAGACAATCCAACCTAGAGCGGTCATTGGCTTGCGGGTGCAATTGGCGAGAATCACAATAGTTCGTCTTTCAAAGTCACCAGCATACAAGCAGCGCGGCGTAGTAGCAATCGGCGGCGATAAACGTTCGATCAGGCCGCCACCGCCGCGCTGGGCCGAGCAAACAATTGGGGCCGCTTCATAAAGTTTTGCTGCGCCGGGGCGGCTCAATTCCCACGATTCGCAAGTTGGAGCTTCGGGCGGTTTGTCATCACCTGCGAATCTGAAACAGAAGGAAGCGATTTCCGAGATACCATTCGAAACCGCTGCATTCAAACGGATCGGGAAGGACCAAAAAGAAACGGCTCCTAAGCCAGGACTCGAACCTACAACCCTCCGGTCAACGGCCGGGCGTATCCGGTCATTTCCAGATAGCCCACACCTTTTGCAGACTTGCTGTCGCGCGTTCCCCCGACCGTGATCGCGCCTTCCCAATAAGACAAACCCGCACCCATGCCGCTGACCAGCTCCTGTGACCTCAGCGGCGTGGTTAGCAGGAGGTCCAATCTGAGCGATGGGACGGTTATCCGCCACGCGATGGGATACACGGCGTGCGTGTCCGGGCTGGCGTACGTCTCCCTTCCAGGTCGCATGGAGAAATCGGCAACGCCTAGAAAAGCCGGTTTACCTTCGGCATCAATGTAAGTTCCAGCCGAGAATGAGTCCACACTGCCGTCCTTGTGGCGGAAGCGATAGAGCATCAGCTCGGTGTTGTCGTCGAGCTGCAGGCTCACCCAGTCCCAACCGCTCTCATTGGTGTCGACTTGATGAGTGAAGAACTCGTGGTCCATCCAGGCGGTGCCTACAACCTCAAAATCTTTGCCGTCTAACTCGATGGTTCCCGTAGTCAACAGCCGAGTGAACGAGATGTAGTGGGACGCCTGCCCCGCGCCCGCCGCCTTTTGGCTGACGCCGTCCTTGCCATGAATCACCGGCGGCTTGCGCGAGCTCATCGCAAGGCGAACGGCGAAGTTCGGAGCAATTGCTTGCAGCTGCTGCTGGTTATCGGCCCACTGCACCTGCCAATTGCCGTTCCACACCTTCGCGGACTGCTGGCTCGCGCCCGCTAATCCGGGGCCGGCGCGATTGACGCGCTCGGTGTGGTAAAAGCGACCGCCGTCGATATCGCTAAGCGCGAAGTGCGCCAGGTAGATGTCCTGAACGTCCCAGTCCGATGCCTGGGGCTTGCCGCGGCTCACGCTCTGGCGGAAAAAAGTCAGCTCAAAGCCAAACTTGTGGCCGTCGGCAGAGCGCAGGTTGCCGGTGTAATACCACCATTCCGTCTGGTAGTCAGGATGATTGAAGTGATCGCGCGGGAACTGGTACTGGTAGCCAGGAAGGGCCTTCTGATACTGGGCTGCTGAAGGCATCGCGGCCAGAAGCAGGAGCGATACGGCTAGGAACCTACTCCTCATGCACCACCTCGATCGGGTTTAGGCGCGTCGCGATCCGTGCGGGATAGAAGCCCGCAAGCACGGTCGCAAGGAACACCAACATGAGAGCTGCGGAAAGCACGGTAACCGGCCAGTGAAGCTGGATCGTCCAGCCAAACGACTGCTTGTTGATGACAAAAATCAGGAGTAAGGAAAGCACGACGCCTAGTACGAGTCCGGCGATATTAGCCAGCAACCCGATCAGCCCGGCCTCCAGGAAGATGATCTTCCGGACCTGCGACACGCTGGCGCCCAGGAAGCGCAGTAACCCTAACTCGCGGCGGCGATCGATGACCACGGTGAGCAGCGCGCCGGCTACCCCAATAATTGCCACTATAACGGCCACCAGTTCCAGAGCATACGTGATGGCAAACGTGCGGTCGAAAACACGGATTGCCTCGGCCCGCAAATTACGGTTCGTGAAGATGAGAACGTTGCGGCCCGCCGCAACCTGCTCAACTGCTTTGCGCACAACGTCAACGTTCGGCACGGGGAGCGAGATAAACCGCGATGCCCGATGGAGCCGGGTCCGGCAGATAGCGCAACATCGTCGTGCGGTCCACGATGATAAAGCCTTTTTCGCTGCCATAGTCGTAGAAGACATCGACGACATGAAACGTGACTTGGCCGTTTCCCAGCGGAAGCGTGATGTTATCGCCCGCCCGGACGTTGTGCTTGTAGGCAAAGGGCTCGCTGACGGCGGCGTTGTCTCCGCTGCGCATCTCGGCATCGACCACACTGGTGGGGCGGCCGGAGAGGAATCGGATTTTCGCGAGATCGTGGTTGGCGCGAGTATCTGCCGAACCGAGTGTCGCGGGCAGGCCCTGATAGCTGATGTCGTATCCGCGAAAGCGGTCAACGCCGGCAACCCCAGGCAGCGCAGCGATGGTGTCGGCAAGCGAAGGGTCGAGCGTTGGCAGACGGTCCGCGCGGGGATCACCTGCAGGCTGCAGAAACAAATCGGCTTTGAGCTGGTCGTCCATCCAGGCTTGGACGGTCTGGCGAAAGCTGCCCACCATAATGGCCACCGAAGCCATCATCGCGATGGCCGTGGACAAGGCGGCGACCAGAATCGCAGTCCGCCTGAGGGACGAGACCAAGCTACGAGAGGCCAGCATCGCTTCCACGCCGAGTGCTCGGCGCAGCAGTCCAGAGAAGGCTGCGGTCAATCCGCTGACCAGCGCCGGAATAGCAAACGTCGAGGCGCCGATCATCAGCAGCGCCGCCAGGTAGCCGAAAAACGGCTTGCCTTCAATCGGAGGAGCGAAACTTGCGGCAGTTCCGGCCAGTGCCAGCGCCATCGCAATCCAAAGATCACGGGTTTTGTGGACCCGCACCGCGTACTCCCGTTCCCCTCGCGCCATCGCCTCGACGGGTGGCACGAGTGACGCTTCGCGCGCTGGAGAAGCCGCAGAAACCAGCGCAACCCCGATGCCCACCAGCAGTCCCAGAGCTATCGAACTCGGCATCAGTGCAATCGGCGCCGGGGTACTGCTGACGTAGAGTCCTTGCACGGTCGCGCCGAGCAGGCGCACCGCTCCCGTCGCCAACACCCGCCCCAACAGAATGCCAAGCAGTCCTCCGGCAACACCGAAGCAAAGAGCTTCGCCGAGGAAGGCCGCGAGCACGTGTGTTCGGCTGGCGCCCAGGGCGCGTACGATTCCTATTTCCGGTCGACGACGCACCACCGAGACTGAGATCGTGTTGAAGATGAGAAATGCACCAACTACCAGCGCGACGTAACTCAGGATTCGCAGGTTCCAGCGGAATGCGCCCAGCATCCGCCGGTTCTCTTCGGTTTGCGCGCCTTCGCGGCGCAGTTCGACGCCTGCCGGCAAAGACGCCCGCAGCCGCTGCTCCCACTGCTCCAGCGATGGCTTGAGAGGCACCGAAAGCAAAACGCGATCGACCCGGCCCATTCGATTCAGCGCGCGCTGCGCGCTCGCAATGTCCATCACAATCAGGCCGCCAGCGTCGCTTGCGTTCTTGATGAGCCCAACGACTTTGTACTCGCGAGTACGATCGTTGATTTGCAGTCGAATCGTATCGCCATTTTTTGCTCCCAGATTGTCGCTGACCCAAACGCCGTCTTCTGTCTGCGAGGTGCTGTGCGCCTTGGCCGACAACGGATCTCATTTCGGAAGAGTTAAGGTTCTCCGGATGCTCGGCAATCAGGTCGAGTCCAATGAGCGGAACAGTCTGGCTGGTCACCGCCACCACGGCATAGCCCTCAACTCGCGGGTGAATTGCTATCGGGTAAGGCAACCTTGCGAGCGTTCCGACGACGTCATCCGGCACCCCGCCGACCGCAGCGACTTCAAGATCGGCATTGCCAACCAGGGTTTCCATGGACGAGCGGAAGGAGCCCGCGGCGGCATCACCAGCCAGTTCAATTGCCAGTACGACCGCAACACCAAGTGCAACCGCGATCACGACAAGCGAAGTTCGCAGAGAGTCGCGGTAGAAGGGACGAACGATTAGCCGGTAAAACAATCGTGACAGCGGCATACTACGAGCGCGTCACCTCTTGGATCTTTCCGTCCCGCATCTTCACCACCGTGTCGGCGAGACTGGCGGCCTCCAGGCTGTGTGTCGCCATGATGATGGCGGTGTTTTGCTCCGACGCGATGCGGCGCATCAACTCGAGGATCAGGTTTCCGGTAGCGGTGTCGAGATTGCCGGTCGGCTCATCCGCCAGCAGTAATCCGGGGGCGTGGACGATCGAGCGCGCGATGGCGACACGCTGCATCTGTCCGCCGGAAAGTTGATGAGGCATGCGCGAGCCAAGATCACCAAGTTCCACCAGCTCGAGCTGCGCCTGGGCGCGGTCGCGGGTGCGAGGATTCGCCTGCCAGGAGTAGCGGCAGTTCGACGTTTTCCAGCACAGTCAACGTATTCAGCAACTGGAAACTCTGGAAGATGAAGCCAACCTTTTCGCGACGGAGACGCGTTAGTCCGTTGTCATCCAGTTCGCTGGTGCAACTACCGTCCAGCACGACGCGTCCCGAGGAGGGAAAGTCCATCGCCCCAGCGAGATTGAGCAGCGTCGACTTGCCGCATCCGCTGCGCCCGACCAGGGCTACGAACTTGCCCTGACAGACGGAGAGCGAGACGCCCTTAAGGGCGTGCACGGGTTGTCCATCTGCGACATAAGTCTTGGTCACATCGTCCAGAAGCACTCGTTCCGCGCGAGGTTCCGACGGAGAGAGCGTGGAAAGCTTAGTTCGGCTGGCAACCACAGTCACATGAGTTCCATTGAGATGGTAGGAGCGTTTGATGCCGGGAGCAAATGACAGAACGTTTCACAGGTGTTTCTACGTTTCGAGTATGTAACCGCGACTACTGGCGATGAAACAGGTAATGCGAAACCATCCACTCCTGGCCGTCTGAATAGCCAAAGAGTTCGGCGCAGGCCATGAAAAAGACGCGCCAGCGTATCAGCCATCTCCGGGCTTCGCGCTCACGAGCTCCCCCACCCCAGCCGGCGGCGTAGGTTTCTGCGAAGAGTTTGAGAATCTCCGTTCGGTGTCGATCCATGTTTTGCAGCCACGCCTCCGCGGTCTTCCGGTAGTGTCTGCCGTTGAGCCGCCAGTGGTCCACGACATGAAGATCGCGCTGAAAGTAGAGCAGCAGGTCGTCACTCGGCATGATGCCACCGGTGAAGAAGTGCCGCGCCATCCAATCGCCGGCATCTCGCGACTCAAACAAATACGCGAATTGCTTGTGGGTGAAGATGTGGACGAAGAGAAAGGCATCCGGCTTCATCCACGACGCGATGCGGGCCAGCAGGAGATCGAAGTTGCGCATGTGCTCAAACATTTCCACGGAGACGACTCGATCGTAAACGCCCGTCGCTTCGAATCGGTTCATGTCGGCAGTGATGATCTCAATGTTCTTCAGCCCGCGCTCGGAAGCAAGCACGTCGATAAACTCCTTCTGGCTGCAGGAGTTGGAGACCGCGGTGATGCGGCTGCGCGGGAATTTCTCGGCCATGTAGAGCGATAGCGAGCCCCAACCGCAACCTAATTCCAGTATCTCCTGCCCGTCGGCCAGCCGAGCGCGCTGACAGGTCAGTTCGAGCATGGCCCGCTCGGCCTCGTCAAGAGCGGTGATGCCGGACTGCCACAGCGCGCTGCTGTACTTCAAGTGCTTGCCGAGTGCGAGTTCGAAGAAGCGCGCTGGAACCTCATAGTGCTGCTGGTTGGCGGCATTCGCCGCAATTGCGACCGGACTCGCCTTCAATCGATCGACGAACCCCAGCAGGTGGGCCCGATTGCGTTCCGCGCTACCCTCGTCCTCCTTGTGCAAGCGCTGCGCCAGCAGACGGCGTATGCCAGCGCGTATGAGCCAATCGGGCAGCAGGTCGTGCTCAAGCAAGTTGTCGAGGCCCCTGGTGGAAGGGGATGCGGGAGCGGCAGTGAGATTCGATTCGAGAGAAGTAGTTGTGCTCATAGAAAACTCAGTTCATGACGCGGGCTGTGACTTTGGGGATCCACGGAACGAAGGCGCTGGTGGTCTGCTGATAACGCAAATATTGCTCTCCCCGCGAGCGCAGCGCCTGCGCTTCGGTTGCCGGAATGCCCGTGACGCGGAAGAGGAAGAACAGCATCAGAGCGGGGCAGACCACGGAGAGCCAGCCCCACGGCGACGCCAGCGCGTAAACCATCCACGCTATCCAGATGAACCACTCGAAGAAGTAATTCGGATGCCGGGAGTAGCGCCACAAACCCTCTTGACAGACCCGCCCGCGATTGCCGGGGTCGCTCTTGAAGGCGGCGAGCTGCGCATCGGCAATGCTCTCGCCGAAGACGGCGACGAACCACAGGCCGACGCCGGCGTACTCGAGCACCGATAGATGGGGATCAGGATTGAGCGCCGCGAGCAACACCGGCAAGGAGAGCAGCACATCCAGCAGGGCCTGAAATTCAAAGAAGAAAAGAAAGCGAAGCGGAATGTTCTTGCCCTGCCAATCACGCCGTATTTGCTGGTACCGCCCATCTTCCGCATCGCTGGCGATGCGGCGAGTGAGATGCCATGCCAAGCGAAGGCCCCAGAACGTAACCATAGCGGCCATGATCCACTTGCGCGGGCCAGACCCCGGCCCCTGCCACGCGTAGAGCGCAGACAGAATCACCAGCCCGAGGCACCACCCCACGTCCACTATGCCCGCATTGTGCAGGCGCAAGCTGATAAGCCAGATGAGGAACATCATTACTGCGAGGATTGCTGCCCCGATGCCTGCAAGTTGAAGAGCGATTGCGAGCATCAGATCAGCAAACCCCCGCTGCGGCTGGCGATGTCGGTTCGGGGCTTGCTAGTTGACGGGCCGGCGCGATCCTGCGAAGAACGGGAGCCAGAATGTTGTAGATAAGGTATATCGCAATCGGCGCGACGATCGCCCAGACCGCGATCGCATGGAATGTCACTACCCACAGCGTTTTGATGGCCTGCCAGACGTTGTCGTGGACCATGGAGAATATCTGCGACAGCGAGAGCGATATGTGGGGAGCGCGAAACAGGATTTCTCCCGCGCGCAGGAACGGTATCAGCAGTGCCAGTTGGAGCGGATAAGCCAGATAGTTCACCAGTTGCATGGCAGGAACATTCAGACGCAACCGCACCGCGACCAGCAGGCACAAGAAGGTGGTCCAGCCTAATGCCGGAAACACACCGAATACCAGCCCGATGGCAATGCTAAGGGCGATCTTCTCCGGCGTTATCCCCTGACGCAAGAGGTCTACGATGGGCCGGACGATAAAGAGTTGCAAGAAGGAGCGAATCATGCGGCCCCGCGTAAGAGTATGGCGGAAGCCGGCTGCTCCGCCCGCAGCTTGAACAACTGTATAAGGACATAACCGGACATCGCGATGTTGCCCAGCCCCATGATCGCAACCAACCAGACAACCCGCGCCCGCCAACTGGTTTCCTTGTAGAAGACCCATGCGTAAAAGGTAACGAAGCCGAAGTAGGCGTCAAACAGCGTGGCGACGGCCCATGGACTGTGCGCCCAACTGAATTCGTCTCCGCACAGCAGGATGGACTTGTGCAGGCTCACCCAAGTGGTCATGCTGACCATGTAGATCAGGATTCCCGCGAACATTAGCTTGAGTGCGACCTTCATAGTCTTCTCTCAATTACCGGCGGCCAGCCGGTCCAGTTGATGCTCGAACGCGTGGAAGTCTTTCAACACTAGCCATCCGTACTCCACGGCTTTTTTTGCCAGAAGCTCGTCTCCTACACCCCCGACCCACAAATGGGTACGCGCGCCAGCGCCCTTCTGGATTTCCTGCAGAGCAGGAATGGCCGAGTCAGTCCTGGCTCCGCAGACTCCGAGCAGGATGGCATCCGCTTCCGTGCGGCGCGTCGCCTGCACGATCTCACGGGCAGGCAGGTTGGTTCCCAGATGAATCGCGCCGAGTCCCTTCGCGGCCGTCAGCATGGCCGCGGCCAGAACGCCAAAGCCGTGATACTCATTTTCAGGCGTCGCCAGCAGCACTTTCGCCGGCGGATTCGAGGTCCCGTAGATCCGCAGCAGGGACGCCAGCAGCCCGCTCAGCAAGGCCGTCACCATGTGTTCCTGCGCAATGGTGAACCGGCCCTCGTGCCAGCGCTCGCCGGTGATCCGCATTAACGGCAACGCAATCCCATGAACGATGTCGCGAGGATTGGCCGTCGCAGCCGAGATGCGGTTGAGTTCGCGGTCGGCACCGACGTAGTCGAAAGCTTCGATCGCCTCCAGCAGCGGCGCCAGAATCTTGTCGGCCACACGTTCCGCCTCGGAGTTTTCTTCGCTGGAAAACGTGGACTCGTCGGGCATCTGCAGTAACAATCGCAGTTGCTCATCAGCAGTCTCTGCCACTTGCCCGATGGAATGCCCGCGCGCCACAGCATCGCGCAACAACTTCAGTCGCTGGACTTCTTTTTCGGAGTACTGGCGTCCACGCGCTCCGCGCTGCGGCCTGACCGCACCGTAGCGGCGCTCCCAGGCACGAATCGTATCGAGGGGGACGCCCGTTAGTTTGACCACCGCACGGATCGGGTAGAAAGTTTCACTCACGACATCTCCAGATTAACGAAAGCGCCGCAGTAATGTCAATCATTTGTCATGGACATATATTTGACAAACTTACATTCGGCGCGTACAAGAAAAGTAGGTTGAAGTTTGGGTCCGCCACTTGCGCGTACTCCTCCCAAGCCTCGCCCGGCAAATAACGCTTCAGGAATGGATCGCGAGTTCTACATTGAATCGAGTCCGCCATCACTATCGCTTTGGCGCCGTCGCGGCTTTTGCGGCCCTGCACCTGGCTGCGATTGGCGTATTTTTCGTCCCCTTCCGCTGGCAGTATCTCGGGCTCATGCTGACTCTCTACGTGGTGCGCATGTTCGGAGTCACGGCCGGGTATCACCGCTATTTCAGCCATCGCTCCTATAAGCTCAACCGTTTCTTCCAGTTAGCCATGGCGGTGCTGGCACAGAGCTCCGGCCAGAAGAGCGTGCTGTGGTGGGCGGCACATCATCGCATGCATCATCGGCACTCGGACCAGCAGCCGGATGTGCATTCCCCGGGACTGCGGGGATTCTGGTGGGCACACGTGGGTTGGGTCATCTCCAACGACTACGACGAATATGATCCCGGCCTGATTCGCGACTTTGGAAAATTCCCCGAGCTGCTCTGGCTTGACGGTTATCACTGGGTGCCAACGGCGCTGCTCGGCGCAACGATCTACCTGACTGGAGGCTTGGGCGCGTTCCTATGGGGCTACGTGCTGTCCACGGTGCTGCTGTACCACGCGACCTTTTGCATTAACTCATTGGCGCACGTGTGGGGCACGCGCCGCTTTGTCACCGCCGACGAAAGTCGCAACAACTTTGTGCTGGCCCTAATCACGCTGGGCGAGGGCTGGCATAACAATCATCACCGATTCATGCATGCCTGCCGCCAGGGAATTCTCTGGTGGGAGGTAGATTTCACTTACTACGGTCTGCGGCTCCTGAGCTGGCTGGGAATCGCGCACGGGCTACGTGGCGTGCAGCTGCCGCGCAGCGATGCAGAGGCCGGCACGTGAGCCGCATCGCAGTAATTGGTTCGGGAATTTCCGGGATGGCGGCGGCGTACCTGCTGAGCCGGAAGCACGAGGTCCACCTGCTGGAGCGGGAAGAACGCCTGGGCGGGCACACGCATACGCACGCGATACCGACCAGCCGTGGGGTGCTGCCCATCGACACCGGTTTTATTGTCCACAATGACCGCACGTATCCCAACCTGGTGAAGTTGTTCCGACAGCTTGGCGTGGAGCGCCAGAAGAGCGACATGTCGTTCGGCGTCTCGTGCCAGAAGACAGGGTTTGAATACAGCAGCCGCGGACTGGGCGGCCTGTTCGCTCAGAAGAGCAATTGGCTGCGCTTGCGGCATTATCGCTTTCTGGGTGAGATCCTGCGCTTCAATCGTGAAGCCCCCAAAGTACTGGACGACCCCGCCGGTGCGACCATGACGCTGGGCGAGTGGACCAGGGCAAACGATTTCAGCGAGGACTTCAGCCGGTACTACCTGTACCCGATGGCGGCGGCGGTGTGGTCGACTTCGCTGGAGGAGATCGACGAGTTTCCCGCGGTGACGCTGGTACGCTTTTTCGCCAACCATGGCTTCCTCGGCGTCGACACGCATCCGCAGTGGTACGTGGTGAAAGGTGGAAGCAGCGAGTACGTCGCGCCGCTGACTGCGCCTTACCGGGAGCGCATTCGCACCGGTGTCGAGATCGCCGCAGTGAGGCGATCGTGGGATGCAGTACAGGTTAGTTACGCAGATGGCCACACAGAAGCGTTTGACGAAATTGTCTTCGCTTGTCACGGTCCGCAGGCGATGGGGCTTCTGGCCGACGCAACCCCTCTGGAACGCTCTGTACTCGGAGGCTTCTTGACGAGCCGAAACGAGACCGTCCTGCACACTGATGAAAAGCTACTTCCGGCACGTCCCAACGCGCGCGCTTCGTGGAATTACCACCTGGGCGGCGATGACCGTGCGGTCATGCTCACCTACCACATGAACCGGCTGCAAAACCTGGCCGCGCCGGAACCATATTGCGTCACCTTGAACCCCACCGACCGGATCGACCGCAATCGGATACTGCGCGAGATGACGTACTTTCATCCGCTGATGACCGTGCCGGCTATTCGGGCACAGGCGCGCTGGCAGGAAATCAGCGGACGGAACCGCACACACTTTTGCGGCGCGTATTGGTTCTACGGGTTCCATGAGGACGGATTGAACTCGGCGATCCGCGTGGCGCAATCGGCAGGTGTGGATTGGCGGGTGGAAGCGTGATGGAGAGCGCAATCTACTTTGGGACGCTGCGTCATCGCCGCTTTCGTCCAGCCCGCCACGAGTTTACCTACCCTTTGTTTATGGCCTACCTGGATGTGGACCACCTCCCTGAGCTAATGGAGATTTCGCGCCTGGCCAGCTACAACGGTTGGAACTGGGCGAGCTTCCACGAATCCGACCACTTTGGCGACACGCGAAAGTCGTTGCGTGAGCGACTGGCGGAAGATGCGGCGCAGCATGGAGTAAGTCTACCGAACGGAAAGATTTTCCTGCTCACGCATCTGCGCTACCTGGGATACAACTTCAACCCAGTGTCGTTTTTCTACTGTCACGATGCGGATGACCGTTTGCAGCTCATTATGGCTGAGGTGCAGAACACATTTGGCGAGACACAGAATTACTGGCTGTCAGCCGCGTGCCAGACTGGCGCCTCAGACACCTCTCGCAGCTACGAATTCGATAAGACATTCCATGTTTCCCCGTTTATCAGCATGGATTGCAGCTACCACTGGACCTTCACGTCTCCGGACTCGGCTCTAACGATCCAGACAAACGTGGCCGAGGGCAGTAAGGCGGTGTTTGACGGCACACTGAAGCTCGACCGGCGACCGTGGTCGGCACAATGGCTGCGCTACGCACTCATGCACTTCCCGTGGATAACAGCAAAGACCGTCGCAGCCATTCACTGGGAAGCGGTACGACTCTGGCTGAAGAGGGTTCCCGTCGTTCATCATCCGGGGCCCGGAAATTTCACCCCGGCGAACTCGCGCTCGGTAGGCGCATCCTGGAGCATTGAATGAAACACCCGTTACCCAAACGCCTGTTCCTGCAGTTGCTGAGCGGCCTCAAGGAAGGGTTTCTGGAATTGGTTTGCCCGGAGGAGACCTACTGCTTCGGTTCGGCGGACGCAGGCATTCGGGCGATGCTGGTCGTCCACAACGAGCGCTTCTACCGGCGCGCGCTCTTCGGCGGCGATATCGGCATGGGCGAGGCTTTCATGGATGGCGACTGGTCATCCCCCGATCTGGTTGCTGTGGTGAGCCTGGCAGTCCGCAACCTCAACCAAGTGGAGAGTTGTAACAAGCTGTTCTCTGCGCTGAGTTCGATGGCCGATTCCGTCCGCCATCGCCTGCGCGGCAATACGCTGTCGGGCAGCCAGCGCAACATCAGCTACCACTACGATCTGGGCAACGACTTCTACAAGTTGTTCCTCGACTCCACGATGGCATACTCGTGCGCCTATTTCCGGACTGCGAACGACAGCCTCGAACAAGCGCAGTTACAAAAGTACGAAACGATCTGCGGCAAGCTCGATCTGAGAGCTTCCGATCACGTGCTGGAGATCGGCACAGGCTGGGGCGGGTTTGCGGCCTATGCGGCGAAGAAGTATGGCTGCCGCATCACCACTACGACCATCAGCCGAGAGCAGCATGACTACGCGAAGCAATTGTTTGCAGGAATGGGTGCGAACGGCGAGCGCATCACGCTGCTGCTCGAGGACTACCGGAACTTGCGCGGCCAGTTCGACAAGATCGTCAGCATCGAGATGTTCGAAGCCGTCGGCCTGCGGTTTTACGACACCTTCTTTGGGACTTGCGACCGACTTTTGAAAAGCAACGGCAGCATGGTTTTGCAGACCATCACCATAAACGAACAGAAGTTTCCTGTGTACCGCAAGCGCTGCGATTGGATACAGAAGTACATCTTCCCCGGATCAGAATTGGCGTCGGTAGCGGAGATTCTCCGCAGCTTGGGGCGTTGCACCGGGCTCTCGCTCTTCCACGCCGAAGACATCGGCCTGCACTACGCCGAGACGCTGAAACAATGGCGGGCGCGGTACATGCTGCGATTGGAAAATGTGAAGGCATTAGGATTCGACGACCGGTTCCTGCGCATGTGGGAGTACTACCTTAGCTACTGCGAGGGAGCTTTCCGCGAGCGTCACATAGGAGATATCCAGGTCGTGCTAACGAAACAACGGGCGGCGGTGTCGCTGGTAAAAGTCGCCCTCGATAAACTCCAGTCCGCAGTAATTCCCTGACGCTAGCTGGACAAAGAAGCCACAGCCACGGCAGACAAATGCGCGGACTGACTCTTCCGTACAACGAGTGTTCGTGGAGACTCATGCTCGTCCTGCTCACCTATGTTGCCTCGGCTCAAGGGGGATTCTGACATGAACGGTACGTATGTAGTGCTCGGAGCGTATGGAGGAGTGGGCTCCGCGCTCTGTCGCCGCCTTGCCAGGAAAGGCGCAAGTCTGCTGCTGGCAGGCCGAGACGAGGCGCGTCTGGCCAGCCTGGCAGCGGAACTGGGTGCGCAGACGTTTCCCGTAGACGCCACCAATCTGCGGCAGGTGGAGTCGTGCATGAAGCAGGCAGTCCAGTTTTACGGCCAGGTGAATGGTGTAGCGAACTGCGTGGGATCCCTTCTCCTCAAGCCTGCGCACCTTCTCTCCGAAGAAGAATGGGATGCCACGATCACAACCAATCTGAAATCGGCCTTCGCGGTGGTCCGAGCTGCCACAACGGCGATGGCGCCACCAGGTGGTTCCATTGTGCTGCTCTCCACGGCCGCGGCGCGTATCGGATTACCAAATCATGAAGCCATCTCGGCAGCCAAGGCGGGGGTCGAAGGCTTGGCGCTCGCCTCGGCCGCGAGTTATGCCTCGAAGGGAATCCGGGTCAACTGCGTGGCTCCCGGCATGACCCGCACGCCTCTCACCGCCAAGCTGCTGCAGAACGAGTCGATGGCCAAAGCTTCAGCTGGCATGCACGCGTTAGGCCGGATCGGAGAGCCAAGCGATATCGCTTCAGCGATTGAGTGGTTACTCGATCCTGAGCAGAGTTGGGTGACTGGCCAGGTGATCGGTGTGGACGGAGGGCTTTCCCGAGTCCGTTCACGGTCCTAATATCATTCGTGATCCACAAGCCCGTGACACACGCATGATTGTCGTCAACAACACCGACCATGCAATCGCAGGATGGAAGGCACGCAACACTTACGATCCCGTCGGGCGAGGTTTTGGGGATCACGTCCTCTGCTTGAGCGTTCAAGGCTAGCAGCGAGCGCAACCGCGCGGGACAAAACGCTCGAAGTTGAAGAAGTGAGCGGAGATCGGAAGGCAGCGTTCCTCATCGTGTTTAGCTGGTTCTCATGCTCAGATCCACTAAGCGTACCGAATCGCTGAGGAATCCACACGTCGCAAATTCTGATTTCTTTAGACCGAAGTCTCCGGCGAATTTCCAGAAGCCTTCAGTGGAAAAGGTTGGATTCCACAGTCGCTCGGTGCCGTCAAAACGCACTCCAACCGCTGTGCCTGTCTTCCACTTCCCTGTTCTCTGAGCTATTGTGAGCTAAACTCCGGAAGATTTCGGCAGGTGCGCGCCCGTAAGTTATTGCAAAGAATGGCTCCTCAGGTAGGACTCGAACCTACAACCCTCCGGTTAACAGCCGGGCATATGTGTCCAGCCTATTGATTCTAAAGGGGCTTACAACTGCCCGAAGGCGTCAAAACCGCTATGCCTGGGGGGTTTAGCTGAGAGTTTAGCTGAGAGTTTCCCGAGCAACCTACAAGGACACTTGAGCATTGCAGTATCGACAACGAACTAAAACAAGAAGTGCCACCCGAAGCGGCTTTTCTTCAATGCCAGCCGTTATTCAGTTTTCTCCCGGCGAATACGAATGTCTTCCGTGGTGGAAACAGGGGTGGAGCTCTCGTGCCGCGATTGATGGATGCTGCTCACGACAACGAAGAAGTATCCCGTGGACAAACCGCACATGAGGACGCCCATCAAGCTCTCGATTGGTCCGAGCATCCGCCATGGCTTCGCCAGCACCAGGTCGCCATAGCCAACGGTCGTGTAGGTGGCACCGGAGAAGTAGAACGACGCTTCTGCGTTGGGAAGGCATCCACGCCACAGATAGAACAAAGCCCAGATCGAAATCTCCACCAGGTGGAGCAGGACCAGCCACCAGATCATGCGGAGCAGCATCCGGAGAATAAGCCAGATACTCGTCGTCGGCGGGTGATGTTTGGTCAGGCCCCGCACGAGCACAGCGATCCCCGTAGCATGCACGACGACCGTGAGGAATGACAGAACGCACGCGCTGAGGATTATTGAGGGCATGAGATCGCCATCGCTCTTTTGGCAGTGACGGACGCAGGTTGTTGCCGCAGGGCGGGCGCTTTGGCGAATAGGGGAAAGCCGAGAATGACGAACCGCGCCAAAGCAATTGTGCCGATGGTCAACTTCTTGGGTTGGAGCACACGGTCGCGGGCCTCTGACTTACCGCCCTTGATGAGACCTTTAATCATCGTTGCCTCGGGAATATACGGCATGACGATTTCTCAGAAGCGATCAGGAGAAGAAAATCGAAGTGCAAACCCTCCTGAAGTGTTGGCAAACATCCATTGCGCGACCAAATCCCGAATCACGGCGCGACCCACATCAGTGCCGCGACAGTTCGGTCTTGTTTTCGTGATTGCTGATGATAACAGCGTCGGCATAACGAACTACATGGATTTGAAGCGTAGCGTTAATTCCGCGACCCTGCATTACGCCAGATTATGGTTCGGAGTCTGCCCACTTACTGTGAGATGTTGCCCGATCCATTGATCGTCAAAATTCATTGCGGCGGACAGCCGTCTTATAGCGGCGACAAGCGCGCGATAAATGGCCAGCCGCTCGGCGAGGCGATGATCGACACCTGTCTTATGAAGCGAATCCGTGCCAGCATCGGAACGCTCAAAAATATCCACCGCATCTTCGAGATTCGGTAACGCCGGTCGGCGGCCACTGGTCACCTGAGTCTCCAGGGCCAGTAAGGCCGTGCTATGGCGTTATCTACCTTGCTCGTGACCGCAGGAGCCGCATCCGGCTGGGTGACATCCTGCCTCTGACGAACAAGCGCGATCAACAATGTGAAAACTATCTGGGCATCACCAATATGCTTTCTGGACCTCATTTACTTTGACCGTATTCGACTCGAACTTGGACGATTTCAATGAGGCTTTGGATCTCTTCCACCTTGATCGAGATTTGTCGACGCCGAAGAATCCGTATCCTTACTGGTCATTGGTTGCGCCTCACTGCTAGCTTCCGTGCGGGCTAGCTCCGCCAGCAAATGCATCAACTCGGCAACGCGCACATGCAGAGTGTTTGCTGCGCTCACGGGCCACAACAGATGTTCAACAGCGCCGAACACGAGGAGACCAAAGGCGATGCCGATCATGCGATCGCGGATGGCGGTGAGGTTGACGGACGGGCCAAAATGGAGAACAGCGATATAAAAAGCGAGGCCGAGCTGGTTCCCTGCGTAGGAGATGCGGGGGCTGCCGAAGTTCAGCCACGCAGCAACCGCGGTACCGGTCCCTAAGATCAGCAAAAAGCCGCCAAAGCTCTCAACATTAGGAACCAGATAAACCAGCGCAAACATGCCTATTAGTCCGCCGACGGCGGCCCCGCCAAAGCGGAGTATTCCTTTTTGGTTGCTGGCACCGATGGTCGCTAGCGACACCACAAGGCAGGTAAGCGAGGAGGTGGAGATGCCCGGGTAGTTGAAACCGATGAAGCATAGGTAACAGATCAGCGCCGCCAATGAGCCCTTGATCGCGAAGTGGAGGTAATCGGGATTGGTAAATGCGTCAGGTCGAAAGAGGCCTGGCTTTTCAGAGGAGACCGCAACGGATTCAGCGGAGGAAAGCCTGCCATCGGGCACGGCAAGCGCGATCTGGTCCAGCGTGCTTTCCATGTCAGCCAGGGGGGACAGCGCACGTCCGGCGTCTCGCCGGCCGCAAGTTCACGGCCACTTACTGGGCGACGGAAACCGCATCTCCTTAAACGCCAGCCGAGTCCGCTCACAGCTGTCTGCTACGTTCAAGAGACGCTCACGGCTCATCCCAGCGTTAGAGATCGGTGCGAGCGCCTCGAGGTCGAGGCTGCAGCGTCACTAGCCGATCTGTAAGTGTAACAATCGCCGCCAGCTTCTCACGACGCTCCCGTGCCCAGGGTTGAAATATCGTCGCGCTCTTCAGTAGCGAAAGCGGCCGGGACATGCCCTCGATAGCGAGAGCATTCAAGGACTCCGTCGGCGGTTCCTGCGGCTACGTTTCCTGCCAGGCGCCGAAGAGCCTGCTCAACAGCCAAAAGCCTTGTGTCTATCGCTCGCCGGAGCAACATGACCGGATCTCCCGGAGACAAGAGGATCTGCACCCCGGCATTAATGGCGAGTCCGAGTATCACGCACCACCAGATCCACAGAACCATCTCGACCATGATTTCCGGGTTCGGCGGAAAAGTATCAGGAAAGATCATAACCATGGCCGCCGGAATGCCAATGGCGGCGCCCAGCGCTCCGATCCTCAGAACACGTTGGAGGTACTGGCTCCCAAAGATAAAGGCAATCAAGAAACAGAGACGTAGCCACGGGATGTCCAATGAAATTTCCCAGGCGAGGAGGGCCGAAGCCAGTCCGATGGTAACGCCTGCCGCACTCATGATCGATCCGATGATCGTGGCGGCCGTGTCTTCGCGCGCGACCGCGTACATGACCATCATCACGAGGACTGCTTCAGGAATGTGGTGGTGCAGAATTGGGATGGTGGCTGCCATGCACGCCAGAACGAGGCGAAAAGTGGCGCTGCCCCTCCCGGCCGTGGGAGTAAGTTCGCGGCGAAGGAAGTCGAGAAGTGAGCTGCGATTCATGGGGAAACGCTGCGCCAGCTACCGCGCACTGTCGCTACCGCCGAGGCGCCGATGCGAAGGGAGTCGTCCGGATTTTCTACCTTAATACGTACCGGAAAGCGCGCTGCCAGCTGAATCCAGTCGAGAGAGCGGTCGACGCTCGGCAGGCCGTTGGTGACGTTTCCGTTTTCCGGCGCCACTGCCCAGCCTAGTCCAACCACAGTTCCTCGGTAGTGTTTTTCGGGTTGTGACGGCAGATAGAGTTCGGTCGGCGCTCCTGAAACAATGCGACGAAGCTGTGTTTCACGGAAATTGGCGACGACATACCAGGTGCGCGTATCCACCAGAGTGAATACCTGCGTGCCCGCCCGGGCGAAGGCACCATTGGATATGTTCATGTTGACTACCAGGCCAGGGAACGGCGCATACACTCGGCAATTATTGAGATCCAACTCCGCTGAGTGCACGGCCGTTTCCGCTGCCGCCACCCTCGCATTGACTCCGTCGGATTCGCCAATGGCATCCTCGGCACTAGAGCGGTCGCTGCGGGCCTTTATCAGTGCCGCCTCGATGGCAGCATGTTGGGCGCGAGTGGAAGTCAACCCTGCTGCTGCCGCAGTCTTCTTGGCCTTAGCTTCTTCGAGCGCGGCGGCGGCGGTTGCCCGCTGGGTGCGAGCTTGATCTATGCTGTCCGCGGTGACAAACTGCCCTGACACCATTGGCTCGAGGCGTTTTAAATGGTTGTCAGCTTGCTGATACTGTGCTTCCAATCGTTTGATCTCGGCATCGGCAACAATCGGGTCCGTTTCCCGGCTTGTGACATTAGCCGCCGAGGCGTTGAGATCGGCCTCAGCCTTGGAGACCCCCGCTCCAGCAGATACGGCGCTATTCTTCAGGCTGTGGACCTCTTTATAGGTGAGGGCCAGGTTCGCCCGGGCGCGTTCCAGCGCAATCTCGTACGGCCGAGGGTCGATCACAAAGAGGAGGTTACCGGCTTCAACTTTTTGGTTGTCATGAACAAGTATTTCGGTGATGTTACCGTTCACCTCCGGCGCGATCCCGACGAAGTTCGCGCGAACCGAAGCATCATCCGTCTGCGGCCGTATTTCCCACTGGAGTAGAGCTACCACAACCGCGATAGCTGCAGCCCCTATGATGGCTATGCCAAGTATTCGGCCTATGACGCGGCGGGCACCAGGATCAGATGAAGCATCAGTTTCAGACATAATTAGCCTCTTGAAAAAGCCACCCAAAGCACCAGGGTGACCAGAATGCCGAGGCTGGAGTAAACCAGACGCCTCGGGCCGACATAGGGATCGAGTCCAACGCGAGTGAAGATCCAACGCCCGGCAAAGGCCGTCGCAATTCCGATCGCTGCGCACAGCATCCAAGATGGGAAGAACGAACCGACGATATTAATCTGGGGTCGCATTGCGCTCACCTTCACGTGTTAGTTTGAAAACCTTTTGGAAAATACTTCTTCCGTTCACTTGGGTGCCCGCTGCGCATCTCCTGTAGCAAACGCAAGGGCTGACGAAGCATTGAGCAGTTGGAGTTTGGCATCGAGCTCGACGAACTGCGCATGGCTCAGGTCGCGCCGAGCCGCCAATAGATCTGTGAGCGTTCCGAGACCCCGACGATTCGCTTCAAGGCCAGCGTCGTAGGACTTTTGGGAAGCGTCCACCAGCGCCGCCGAACACATCAACCTTGCGTAAGGCGAGCCGTACATCCGTGTATGCCTTCCACACGTCCTGGATCGCCTTGTCGCGGGCAATGGTTACTTCGTCTTCGGCGGTCCGGCGCTCAGCCTCGGCCATTTCTATTCTCCTATGGGTGGCCCCACCATCAAAGATGTTCCACTCAAAGGAAAGCAACACGCCTCCGCTCGGCTGGGTAGAACTGAACCACCCTGTCGACGTTCTCCCTTCGGTGATTTGCACGCCACCGATAATCGAGTTGAAGTTGGACGAGAGGGCGACTATCGGGTAACGGGCTGCGCGAGCGCTGCGTACATCGGCTTCCTTTGCACGGAGTGCCGCCACTTTGGCGATCAGGTCGGGGCGCTTTGCCAGTGCCTGGTCGATTACTTTGTCGACCGAGGTTTCCAGTACTGCGGCGGGCGGCAACGACGGGAATTCGGTGATCTGAATCGGCGTTGTTGGCGGAATTCCGATGCTTTCCGCCAACGCAATCTCTCCATCACGTTCACTCGCGAGCACGTCCTCTAAATCAAAAGCGGCTTGTGCTTCTTGTTGCCGGGCGAGCGAGACCTCCGGGAGGGTCGCTAATCCGTTGCGCAATTGCGCTTCGGCCGACTCCCGCACTGCGCGGGCCGCATTGACGGAGCTCTCGGCAACCGCGATCTTTGCGCGAAGACTAGTCAGCGTGAGATATGCGTGTTGGACCCGGTAGATGATCTCCTGGTGCTTGCGGTTGAATCCAAGGTTGGCGGCTAGCAGGTTCTGCTTGGCCCCGTCCATCGCACTGCTCCGGCGACCGAAATCGAGGAGCAGCCAACGCAAACTCACTACAGGTAAGACCGTCGCGAGGTCCGCCCGAAAGAAACCACTAGGCGCGACATCGAAGGGAGCCGGAAAGGCCTCCGTCAGGTAACCCCCTGTCGCCGCCAGAGTGATAACAGGATAGTACTCGGCCTGAACCATTCCAACGCCAATCGCTGCCCGGACTGCCGACTCCCAAGCTACGCGTGTTTCGGGGTTCTTCCGTTCTGCGAGGTCGATTAGCTCGACGAGTTCGTAACGTTTCTGCGGATCGATGGGTGAAAGCTCGGACGACTTGAGCGCTCTCGTGTAGCCGCTAAGATCCGGGGCATGCCAAGGCGTGCTCGACGTCGGGGCGATCAAGAGCCTCAGTCGCTGGGGTACCCCAGTTTCGATTGGCTACAGATTCCTGTGGTTTCACCTGGGATCCCGCGTTCTCGTTGATGGGTGCGGTAGTCTGAGCCCATGCACCAAACGAAAAACATAAAACAGCGCTCAGTAACCCATCTCGAATCTTCGTCGACTTCAACCGAACGCGAACCGCGGATAACAATTCGCCTTTGGCACCTCGCGATTTGTCTCGACGATTCATTTGCCGATTGGGACACTCTCCGCGCAACTGCCAAAGCTATCCCTACCTTTCCTTCGAATCTCTGAAAGCGAGCAGGCGCGCTTCCGCCCAGATCGGATCCCTTTGTCAGATTAGTGTCTTTGTACAGCGGCGCAGTACACGCAACAACTAGGCAAAACCCTAGGTGTGGTGGGTGGAGGAAACGAAGCATCGGCCCGATGAGGCAGCGATGCATCCCATCCCAGCAGGAGCTGAAGGCAGGTTAACCCTCTCCCGCGAAGGTCCGCCGATACTACTTGTTGGCTGGCGGTGGGTAGTGCTCGAACATTTTCACAATCTTCTTGTGAATCATAGCGACATCTTTGTCGGTCTTCCCCGCCACCTCATTATGAGCAACACCCCACCAGAGGGCCTTCTTAGTTTGCGGATCCACGAGTTCTACTACCAGGGTGCCCTCGGTCACTGGCCCCTTTGGCAAAGCCCTGAATCGTATATTCGACAGTGCTCCCGGCGTCATAAGAAACGATGAGGCTGGGATTTCCCGTCATCTCCACTTTCTGCAGTCCCTTCGCCTGCAGAGCGGCGTCGATGTCGTCGATGTGACGTTGATTCCAAACCTGGTCGGGATTCTGCTGGTGTGTGATTCCCCAAGCGTAGGTCTTGTACTTGGAAAAGTCCGTTCCTGCACCCAGTTCACCTTCACGTCAGAAGCTGCGTAAGGCTCGACAACCTGGCCCACGGAAGCCAGTGACACGAAACCGATGACAGCTGCCAATAAAACTCTGTAATGAATTTTCATGGTTTTCTCCAATCATTCTGATCTAGTTCTAACTTGCCGACGATATAGTAGCTGGCTGCTTCATTGAAAGACTCAACTCATGTCCGCATCCTGGGTCCTGGCGGTACTGGACGTAGGCGGCTCTGGCACGAACTATGCATTCCGCTATTCCTATCCGCCTAGCGCGATGGCTACGCCGACGAGCGCCAAACCAAGCAGCATCGCGCAGCATCCGGCAAGATAGCCATTGAAGCCCGTGCGTCTCCCCCACAGCAGCCCCGTGATGAACAGCAATACGATTAAGGCTCCATTCGAAACGCGAAGAGCGATGCGCGGTTCGGTAAAGAATAGAAATGGTATTACCGCTGGAATCACCGCCACGACATCGATCATAAAGATGGCAATCATTCCATCGACATCGTCCTTAGTAAGATCGGGGTTAGGCAATTGGACGCGCATCACCACAGGTAACATTGCCTCACAAAGGCGTGTGCGCTCTTCTGCGCCTACTCCCGGTTCAAGCAGTGGGTTGAGTCGACCGCCAATTGCCGAGAAAACCTCGCTTTCATTTGGCGCGCTCCTTAAGTTAGTAAGAAAGCGCAGCTGCAGCCGGCGATCGGTTAAATTGCCCCACGCGAACAAGGCACCGTCAATGATTCCCCAGGCGGTATTACATCCGAGCGCGCCGAGCAACAAAGTGCGCACTCCCTGCTTTGCCGAGGCCGCCGTAATCCCTGCGATGAGTGTGAACCCAAGCACCATGATCAACGCAGCAATTGCTTCTTCCAATCGGTTTGCCAGATCTAGTAGTTCCGTACAAACTTTAACCATGTGTGATGAGAATGGACCACGATCCTCCCTCTCCATATCGACGCTCAAACAGATCTTCGATGGTGCGAGATCACATTGTGCCTCTTCGCCAGCCGGACCAAAACGCTAACTTAACCTGGAGTCGGGTCTGACTGCTCAGGTGGAGGAGCAATGTTGAACGTCTGCCGGTACTGCTTCACGACGTCCTCCAGCCGGTCGTAGTGGGCATCCTCGCCAATCAACTCCCACATCTTGTAGCGTGCTCTGGTATTGAGGTCATCCATGTTTCCGTAACGACCAGCCGTATTCCTCTCGCCTTCAACTTCGCGTACACCGACCGGAGGGTCTCCGCCGCGGAATAGTCGACATCGTCCACCGCGGACGCATCGATGCAGAGCCAGCGCAAAGGCGGCTCCACGGTGTCCGCGAGAAATGAGATCTCCTCCGCGAGCTGCCGGCAATTCGCGTAGTACATGCTGTGCGTGAATCGGTAGATGACCAAGCCGGGTGCCGCCGAAGCGGCCTTGGCCACAGGCACCGGCTGCCAGCCGCCCGATTCACTAGGCAGAAGCACCGCGTTCTTCGGTTGATACCCGTACCGGGTGTGACTGATGAGCGACAACGCGATGGCGAGCAGTATCCCCTGTTCGACACCGACGACCACGACCGTCAACGCGGTGATCAGTGCCAACCAGAACTCCGATCGCCTTTGATCGAAGACCCTCCGCATCCCAGCGACATCGATCAAGCCGACGCCAATCAGAAACACGATGGCCGACAAGGCCGCTTCTGGCAGGTAGGTCAGCGCTCCGGTCAGAAAGAGCAGGATCAGCGCGACCATCGCCGCCATCACCAGGAGCGACAGTTGGCTGCGGCCGCCGGCGTCGTCGACGATTTGCGTCTTGGTCGGGCTGCCGTTGACGACGAAGGTGCCGGACAGGCCGGCGCCGATATTGGCCAGGGCCAGACCGACCAGGTCGGTGTTCTCGCTGAAATTCTCGTCGTAGCGCGTGGCAAAGGCGCGGGCAGTCGCCGCGCTCTGCGCCAGGATCACCACGAACATCGCGAAGGCCGTCGGAATCAATGTCGCCATGACCGTCCAGCTCCAGTCCACCTTGGGCAGACCCAGAAGTGGCAGGCCACTCGGAACGGCTCCGACTACATGCACTTGTTTGTCGAGTCCGAACGCCCAACTTACGACCAGGGCGCCGATCGCCGCGATCAAGGCCCCCGGAATTTTCTTCGATACCTTCTTGAAGCCGACGATGACCGCCAAAACGGCCAGCGCGATCGTCAGCTCGTAGCGGTTGACATGCCCGAGTTGTTGCAGGTCGTTCCAGAATTTCCCCAGGGTGCCGTGGCCGCCCGCTTTCAGGCCCAGCATGCCGTGGATCTGCCCCAGCGCGACCTGAATGCCGACCCCGGTCAGGAACCCGATCAACACGGTGCGCGAGAGGAAGTCCGCCAGGAATCCCAGGCGCATGAGGCGCGCCAGCATCAAGAACCCCGCAGCCATCAACGCCAGCACGCCGGCCAATGCGATGTATTGCTCCGAGCCGGTGGTGGCGATTCCCGCCATAGCGCTGGCGAGGATGGCCGCCGTCGCCGAATCTGCGCCTACCACCAGGTGCCGTGAGGAGCCGAACACCGCGAACAGCGCCGTGGGGATGAGCATGGTGTAGAGACCGGTGATCACCGGCGTGCCGGCGATCTTAGTGTAGCCCATCACCTCTGGAACGGCGATTGCGGCCAGCGTGATGCCGGCAAGCATTTCAGCCGGGATCCGCGCCGACGTGATCGGCAGCAGCCCCTGCAGGATGGGGAAGCGGGCGGGCGCAATGTGATCGCGTGCTGACGTCACGGCTGTCCCCCTATGGAAGCGGTCCATTGCGTGCGGAAAGGTGGAAGGTAGCGCGTACAAACGTTGCCTCCGCGGATGTCCGACGAACCGAAGGCTGCATGGGGCCGACTAAGATAGACAGATACGG
>CAWCMJ010000015.1:0-34601 GCA_963796615.1 uncultured Acidobacteriaceae bacterium | reverse complement strand
AGTAAATTTCGTGTGTGCCCCAGTGCGGCGCTGGTTGGATGTTAGGAGACTACTATGGTCGCAAGAGAACCGACGACAGCGGAAGTTTTGGCGGCGGCAGCTTCTGCCTTCTGGCACTGGTCCGGAGTCGCGACGTTTTTGCGCTGCCCCTATCAGCCTGACATGAGCAATACGGATATCGGACTGATCGGTTTCCCTTACAGCGGAGGAAACTCCGTTGAACGCATGCAATACCTGGGGCCGCGCGCGCTGCGAAACCGGTCCACGGCCTATCGTCGTATCCCTCGTGACTTTCAGGTCGACCCGTTCGCGATGGCCAGGGTCACGGACCTGGGAGACGTGCCGCTTGTGAGCGTACTTAACCCAGATCTGGCGACGAAAGAGGCGGAGGCGTTCTATCGACGGGTACACAAGTTGGGCATCGTCCCGATTACGGTGGGTGGCGATCACAGTATTACCACGCCAATCTTGCGGGCAATCGGCGGCGAGCAATCGCGGCACAAGGGTCCGATTGGCATGATTCACTTCGACTCTCATTCGGATACTTATCCGGAAATGGCCGGCACGCGTCACCATGCCGGTGCGGCGTTCCGGATCGGCGTGGAGGAAAACTTGATCGATCCCGCCCGGACAATACAGATCGGCTTCCACGGTCCGTTGGCCACGCTGACGCAGGACAACTGGTCACGCGAGCAGTTCACCGTGGTCACTTTGCAAGACGTGATCGATCGCGGGGTTGATTGGGTTGCATCAGAAGTTCACCGCGTGGTTGGTTCGGGGCCGGCCTATCTCAGTTTCGATCTGGATGTGATCGATATTGCCTATGCGCCGGCAGTTGCCGACCCGGAGGTCAACGGCATGACGACGCGCGAGGTGTTCGCGCTGCTGAACAAGCTGCGAGGCGTGAACCTGGTCGGCGCCGATATCGTGTGCTTCTGTCCTCCGTTGGACAGTCCAGCACAGATCACTGCGCTGACGGCAAGCGAAATCCTGCTGCAGTTTGTAACTCACGTGGCTGATTACCGCGGGCAGCATGGTGATGCTGCTCTGTCCACCGTAGCTCAGGCGACTACGGCGTGAGCCGCGAGAACCAACTTACACGCGGGTAAAACCGAGACGGGGAATGCAGCCTGTCTTTGGAAGCATCCCTTAGAAAGCGCTGTCGGGACCGAAATATTTCAGAAGCATCGTCCGTCATCTCACTAGGCCGCCACTCCCGCGTGGCAGAGTGGTCCCCTAACCCCATCCGGAAAGACAGGAGAATTGCGATGAACGCAAACACGCGTCTTAAGCTGGGTGTCGCCTTATTGGTAATCGGGCTGATCATGCCTTTCGGCGCGTTTCTCGTAGCTGGAACAGACTGGCTTGCCGCAGTAAAGACTGTGGTGAGCGGAGTCCTGGTGCTCGGCTTTGAAATCCTGATGTTTCCGGCTATTGCCCTGATGGGCAAAGAGAACTTCGATCGCATCGTCACCCGGGTAAAGGATCTTTTGAAGATGCTGAAACCAGCTGGCAATGTCAGCCGTTCGCGCTACACGATTGGGTTGATGTTGTTGGTCGTGCCGACGCTCGTCAGCTGGATCATCAGTTACTTTCCGTCTTGGCTTCCTGGTGGAAATGCGGCCCGTCTGTGGATAAATCTCGGACTGGATCTAGCCGTCGCGGCCAGCTTATTTGTGTTGGGCGGAGACTTCTGGGACAAACTGCGGGGGCTGTTTCGTCATGACGCAAAGGTAATGTTTCCCGCTTCTGCCGGCGGTGAAGCCACGAGATTGTCACCTTGAATTTTGGCAAACGACGGGCTAGCCCCTCGTCAAAACCTGCACGCGTGCCAAAACGACTGTCCTGAGAAGCACAAACTCGCCTTCGACGAAAATCCGCCGCGCGCCGATGGCCAATGGTAAATAGCCCGTCGCCAAACGTGCCATAAGCCCACACGATTTTATATGGCGCGATAGGAAAATCAACATGTCTTGGGATCAGTGTGCAATCCTGCGCGAGACTAGGTTGGTTGTGCGCCGTTACCCAAATCGAGGGGCAATGCAGTCAGAACGGAATTCGTTGCAATCGCCAACTAGGAGCCGGCCAAGCCAGTGACCAACAAAGACCTATCGCCCGTTCACACGGGCTGGCGGTCGGGCACATGAAAGATCGTAGGGCTTTTTCCTTGTTCTTCGGCCATCATTAGGATTAACATCAACCGCTCGATCCAATCTGCTGGCCGTCGAGGTCTTGCTCTGTGCTAGTGATAAGGGGCCACTGACTCCCCCACTTGCATGCGCCGCACCGCCGTCAACTTAAATTCCCGGGTAAACCTCCGTTTCGACATACCAATCCCCCTTCGCTGAATTCTATGGGTGTTCTGGTTGTCTCAAAACTGGGGTCCACTCCACTTCATTTGCTACAAAAAGCGGGCATTTTCACTTGCTACGGACAGGCCAAAAATTTGGGGTCGTCGGCAGCCTTAGTCCCACCTTGATGCCAAACCAATCGGATAATTCCTAACCGATTGGGTGATTCGCTGCTGCACACTGGCGGCGTGTCCCGCCATACCTCAGTGATCTAACTGCCTCAAAACTTTGGCTCGCGTGGTTTCTTGTGCCTCTGGAGGACTACTTGCAAGTCCCATAGCGTGGCCGTGGTTCTCGGATCCTGCAGGCAAGGGGATGGCGGCGGCAGGCGTTGCCCAAGGGAATCGAGAACTGGTCGCTGACGAGTTTGCAGCAACGGCTGGTGAAGACCGGCGGACGGCTGGTCAAACATGCCCCCTATTATTGGCTGTTGTTGGCGGAGAGCCATCTGGCAAAACGGTTGTTTAACAATATGCTCGAATCGAAATCGAATCTAGGAGGCTGAACATGAAAAAGAGTCTTGCATCGTGGACGCTGGGCATCACCCTGCTCGCAGCCATGCCCTCGGCGAATTGGAATCTGCTTATGGAGGCAATGCGTCACACGCGGGATGGTGTCCTCAGACTCTTGACGGTTGGGTGAGAGACGAGGCTCCGGCGTGCGTTGGTTTGGGGCACCGCAAGTTGAGGCACACGCGGGATCGCCTTCCCTTACTCCTGAAGCTTGAAGTGACGTGTTGGATACTCGCCAGGGCAATGGACCCTTCAGCGGCAAACTCAGTCCTCCGGTGGATGTGCTGGGCCGTCCATGCTCTCCATCCAGCCAGTCGCTGGCGTACGTGTTCAACGCCACCGTGGTGCCAATGGGATACTTGGGCTACCTGACGTTGTGGCCGGACGGCGGACAGCAGCCCAACGTCCCGACGCTGAACGCGTACGACGGCGCGATCACGTCGAACATGGCCATTGTGCCAGCCGGGAACGGCGGCAAGATTGATGCTTTCGCCGGTTACGGGTTGACGAACCTGATCCTGGACATCTCTCCAGCTACTTCGCGCCATGAAAGGCGATGCTGCCGGTTCGCGATAAAGCATCGAGGTTGGATACCAACCTCACATATGTAACACGCATTGTAATTCGGGTTAACCTCATTTCGCTATACCACAGAGGAGTAGATGTCATGGCCAATCCAAGAACTCCGACATGCAATTCCGCCTTCCAGCCTGCCAGCGTCGCGGTCGCATTGGTGTTAATAATTGTTCTGCTTGCCAGTGTTGCCGACGCCCAGCTCAGAGAGCCGTGGAGCAATGCCACGGGGACGGAGCAATCTATTCAAACGCGTTCGTTAGCGTTGAATCACGACAGAACCGACGCCAGCCCTTCGAACGGATTGCAGTTCTTCCCGGCGGTGGAATGCCGCGTAGTTGATACTCGAAATCCGAACGGAACCTTTGGCGGGCCGCCGATTCAAGGCAGAACGTCCCGAAGCTTCCCGATTCCGCAGGGCTCGTGCAACATACCCTCGACTGCGGGAGCTTACGTGCTCACCGTTACCGTCATACCAATGGGGCAGCTGTCGCTTTTGACGGTTTATCCCACAGGCGAGAGTCTGGGCGCGGTCACGACTATGGTCTCGCTTGACGGCCGGATCAAGTCAGATCCCACCATCGTGCCGGCGGGAACGAATGAAGCTGTCAGTGTCTATGCCAGCGACACCACCAATGTTGTGATTGATGTCTACGGATACTTCGCTCCCGCCTCGCAATCCTCGATGCAGTTCTATCCACTGGCTCCCTGCCGTGTAGTGGATACCCGCCAGTCGGGGCAACCGTTGCCGGGCGGCCAGGAGGCTGACTTTCCTGTGTTGGAGAGTCCTTGCATTCCCACAGGCCTCCAGCCGGAAGCGTATTCCATGAACTTCACCGCGATCCCGCCAGGCGCTCTCAATTCTCTGACGGTGTGGCCAACCGGACAGCAAAGACCCTTGGTAGTAACGCTCACTGACCCGATTGGAACGATTGTCTCTGACGCTGGCATCATCGCTGCAGGCTTGAACGGAGCTATCTCAGTCTTTCCCAGCGGCGACACCCACCTGGTGATCGACATCAACGGGTATTTCGCGCCGCCTGGAGACGGCGGACTGTCGCTGTATCCAACAGCCGCTCCTTGCCACGCCTTCGCCTCCGGCAGAAGCGTCTTCGACTCCGGATTCTCTGGAATGACTGTGATTCCGATCAGCTTTACCTCGTGATCCATGCGGCTTGCCAGAAACCGCGCAGGGATTCGTGTTCAATGCCACGGTCTATCCACGAGGTCTGCTGGGGTATCTGACACTGTGGCCGGACGGCGAGCCACAGCCTGTAGTCGCAAACTTAGTGGATGGGACAATCACCTCCAACATGGCGATCATACCGAATCTGGATGGCTATACCGATGCCTATGCATCCAACACTACGCAATTGGCGTTGGACATCATGACTTACTTCGCTCCATAAGCTAACGCGCGCGTCCGAAGTGCTGCGTCGAGCAACAACAAACCAACTGCACCCCAAGAACAGGTGCTAGTTAGGAAAGAGAAACTACTACCAAACAAGGCGGATGGCAAGCAAATAGTTCGCCGACCGCAAGGCAATCTGCATTTCTTTACTAGAAGGAGAATGATTATGGCGAGCAGAAGGCGACAGCGGACTGGGATTCTTAGGAACCTCCAGGCCGCGCTAGTGGCAGTGTTTGGGATCATGTTCATCGCTACCAAGCGGCGCAGGCCCAGACCTACAAAGTCATCTACAACTTCACCGGCGGGGCCGGCGGGTCCCCCCAAGTCGGCTGACCATGGACGTGCGAGGCCTCTACGGAACTACCTTCGAAGGCGGCAGCGCGGGCAAAGGCCTAGTCTATAAGCTCACTAACAAAATGCTAATTGGGTATTCTCGCCGCTTTCGACTTTGCTGGCGGCAATGACGGCGCAATACCTCAATCGGGAGTAGTCTTTGGCCCGAACGGTACTTTCTACGGCACGACGACATACGGAGGAATAGGATGCGGCAGTCAGGGATGCGGCACGGTATTCAATCTCAGACCTCCCGCAACCGCGTGCAAAACCGCAATCTGCTACTGGACGGAAACGGTGATTCACCGTTAGTCATCCTGACGGCGACTACTCCCGCATCCGGTAATGTGATTTTTGACGGAGCAGGTAGCCTCTACGGCGCGACGACCCTTGGAGGCACTGGCAATAACTGCACCGGCAATCCCTCTGGCACCGTGTACAAGCTGACACCATCAGGCAACGACTGGAGAGAACGGTAATTTACAGCTTTAAAGGACCGGATGGCGTCTATCCAAACGGTGTGATCTTCGACAATGCCGGCCACCTCCTCACGGCACCAGAGTTTGGCACGAACGGGGACGTGAGTTTTGAATTCACCCCTTCGGATTGCCACGCCGCCGAGGGCACCATTTATGTCTTCGACGATGCATCGCACGGCGGATTCCCTTTGGAGGTTTGATCTTCGATCCGTTGGGTACTCTCTACGGCACCACTAGTGATGCCGGAGTGAATCACGGCGGCACGGTTTTCGAGCTAATACCCCACTGGACGTATAAGCTGCTCTATAGCTTGACTGGCAGTCCAAACCAACAATTTCAAGGGCCTACGGGCAGCTTGGCTAGGGATTCAGCTGGTAATCTCTATGGGACAACGCTTGAGGAAGGCGCACACATGCAGGGTACAATTTTCGAGCTGATCAATGAAGGAAACGGAAACTGGACCTATGCCGACCTGCACGACTTTGCTGGCGGTAAAAACGACGGCAGTGCGCCTTACGGTAACGTCATACTCGACGCGAACGGCAATCTCTACGGCACGGCATCGAGCGGCGGGACGAACGGAGCCGGCATCGTCTGGGAGATCACGCGGTAACGGGGTTCGCGGATTGAGCGAAGCTTTTAGGTCGCAGCTATGAAAAAGTTTGGCCTGCTCGTCCTGGTTGTCATCAATCGGCGTTCTGATGGCCCTCGCATTGGGAGGTGCTCGACGGCTTACCTCACGGCGCAGGGAAAGGGTTATGCCGCGCAATATAACGCCGGAGAATATGTCGGAGCTGTGGACTGGTCTCGCGGAAGTCGCGGTTTCGGGCGACTGTCCTGTATCCGTGCGGGCGAGTGGGAAGGTGGGATGGAGTTCCAGCGAAATGAGCATTGCGCTGGAGCAGGTCGAAGTGGAGAACCGCTCTCTCGGCGAGCTACTGGTATTGAACATTGATTGGGATATCTACATCAATGGTAGTGAGTCTTGTCCAAGTCAATTAGTCGTGCGCTACTCACGGAAGCCATTCACCTGCATTCTTGCTGGTGGATCACAGACGGTTGACGTAAAGTTTTCGCATAGCAGCACGGCAGGATTTAAGACGATTTCGGGGGAGTTGACGTACGCCGAATTCGCCAACGGAACGACTTGTGGAAAAGAACAGAAGATGCATACTACCAAGGCGTCAACAAACTGCAGGGAGGGATTTATGTCCGCGTACAACTTCTCGCAGAGCGACGAGAGACGGAGACCTCTCATTGGACCACGCCCAGTCGTCAGTTAGATGGCCTCAAGTGCCGCTGGAGAGAACAAGATGCCAAATCGTCATTTGCTGATCTGTGCTCTTGCCGTGGTTTCGTCAGTCATTGCAGCAGCCCAAAGGACAACGCCAAGTCACATGGGCCAAGAGCAAATAACCGAGCCGGCGTTCGATCTTGAAGGAGTCGTAGAACTCGTGGATCGTCCCCGCGGCCGCAACCCCCGTTGAGGCGGTCAGTTTCTCCCTTCATCTACTCGAAGCGGGTTTTGACATCAGGCATAGGCCGGATCAAAACGGGCGCTGAGTTCTCAAGAGAATCCGACCGGGACGTTATTCATTAACCTACCCAACGCCGGGCCGCATACGAATCTTTGCTCAGGGGCCCAAAGAGCTTGCTCCTGAGGGATTCGAATTGAGTAGGACAGTGTCGACCCTCTTTCGGCTTGTCGTCAGCATGAAGTCGGGCGATGTTTACGTGAAGATACGCGCTTTCCCCAGCAAGCACAGCGATCTGGTCGCACTGTTGGTGCCGGCAGATACTCACCTGACACTTCGCGAATCGTGTGATTTGAACCGGTTGACGGGACCGGAAACAACGTTTCGCTTTGTGCCTCCAGGTAAATATCGGATTTTAGTTATCGACGCCAAGTTGAAGTTGCCGCTTATCGCGATTTCCTGACTTCTCGAAGGACGAAGCTACGTCCGTCGAAGCTTCTGAAGCCGACCAGACAGTGGCGACTGCGACCTACTTGGAGAGTGAGACTGTCAGAGAGGCGATTCGTCAGGTGGGTCCTCTGAAACCTCCCGGGCACTGAAGATAAAAGTCGGACCACCTATGAATGGACCGCTTCATCTTATCATCTTGCTCCATTGTGACGCGTATCTTGCTCCGCTTCGCTTCGGCATTTTGCGTACTAGTAGCTGTCGGGCAGGATTCGGCGCGGCTCGTCTGGATAAGTCCGAACCACAGCCCGGGACCCGCTGATGGATACGAGTACACGGAGACTTTCAATCTCGATACCCTCGTGCGTGTGGATTACATTAAACGTCGCGATGATAGCGCACCGATCCCGTTTTACATACACGGACGCGGAATCGTAGTTGCTCTGGGGCATACACGAGAGGTCGTCCTCATCAACGATGAACTCACAGCGAAGGTGCAACGGGTCACTGTTGCAGACCTGCGGGATCACATCATCACCGACGTAAGCTTGGAAGCCGGACGGCTTTATGAAGCCGATGTGCGCCCAGATCCGCGTTTATGTAAACCCTCAAGGGTACGCGTTATCACCCGATGACCGTGTGGTTCTGGTCCAGATGGTGCTGACATACGTAAGGGTCGATTCAGCAGAATTGGCCGGTGAAATTGGTGGCAAGTTCAAGCCGCGGTGGTAGCAGTTGATACCTCGACTGGCAAAGCCCTGGGAGATTCAAAGGTAAGGATCCTCCTCAACGCTGGTATTGAGTTCATCGCCTGACCTATTGTGGAGTGCTCTGCGCTTCTACTGTTGGATAATGGCCTTCGGCAATGAGCTACTCGGCTTGTCGTCCACGCCTCGGTTCAGACAACGGAACGTCGCCTCGTCTGCGAGCAGAAACTCAGCCAAGCGGTGAACGACAATCTGGGAGGTTCAAATCCTCTCTCCCGACCAATTTGAATCAATGACATCCGGACGTTTTCGCGTAAGCAGAAACCGCCGCCGTGGCGGCATTGAGGGCGGGATGAATTCGCAAGCCTTCCCGGATGGCATTCCTGCTCCCTTTCAAAACAAAAACGCGAGGCTGAAAGCCTCGCCGAAAATCCCGCTGGCTTTCATGACCCTCTCGCCATCCGAACACGGATGGCGCTTTTGATTTTGTCGCTGTCGGTTCCCGGTATCTACCGCCTTCAAGTGCGATCACACCTCAACACAAAAGACTTCCGTTCCGGTTTTGCACCGGGCTAAGACCCAACAATCAAAATGCAATCCATACATCTCTGCTTCGCCCGCTCGCGCTTCGCGCCACGCGGGCTGCGCAGTGGCTCTGACCCCCGAATTCTCAATCCAAAAGGCTCTTTACAAATGAAACCACGGGCAAACCTCAGAGGCGCGGTCCAAGGCCGGATGCACACCTTATCTACTAGCGGTGTTGCTGTCTGGATGACATATCAATTTGTGAATCAGCGTAATGGGAAGACTGGCGGTAGGGGATTGTAAGAGGATGCCGTTTGACTGGACAAGCCCCTACGAAGGAGCTTATCTCAACTAACACAGATGCGATTCGGAACTTCTGGGCGAAAGCTGTCTTTCCCTCCCTCGCACCGATCGTTGAGGCGAATTACCGACGAGAACCGGAGCCGACCGGAAGCGCAGTTGTCGTTGCCGTTCAAGACAGGAAATATCTTTTGACCGCGACTCACGTCATGGCTGGTCATATCGATGGTAGCGCGAAAGGTGCGCCTTAGCCTTTCTGCCAGAGCGAACCGAGCTGGTAGGGCATATTCATCATCTCGGCGAACCCTTCGATATTTCACTCGTCGGCTCCCCGCACATCCAAAGCGAGCACTGAAAATGCCGCATATCTGGCCAATAACCTCACAGACGGAGAACTTTGTCTGTTTGTTGATTCCAGGCGAGGTCAAAGGTCTGGAACTTCGATGAAACCCGCAACACTCTGCAAGTCAAGCCACTCTGCTACCTCAGCACGGTGCGCAAAGCGAGTGGGTTCGGTTCAGCATCAGACTCGATCAAAAAGTGCTCCAACGTTCGGCCGTAGGCAAATTGAACGGCATAAGCGGTTCCGCGGTGTTCGTTCTGCGCAATGACAGCCCAGCCTCGCCGGGATCCTCGTCGAGTACCGCGCTGTGCGTTCCGAGATTGTAGTAACCAGCTCAGGCATTATCCGCCGGTTGCTGGAGCAGATGTAGGCCATCCCATGAAGTGGTTGTACGTTTGGCCTTATAGTCCTTTGACCGAACTGCCTAATTTACCGACTCGCGCTTCTTGCACGCAGCGGTCCCCAGCGACTGCTATTGCCTGAATGCCCGTCCCTGGATGTTGTTTTCAGGACGACGGACTAGGCAGCACCTGGTCGTAGTTGAGGCCGCTCGACTGCCCGCGAGAGCCGAGCAGCCTGCGTCGCGCGATCCAGGAATAGGTCGTCCCGTCGTTCCACCGGGTTCTGCAGTACACTCGCTGCGGCCGGAGTCCTACCCGGGGGACCATTTGTTCCGGGATCCCCGGTTTCAGTATAGATAAAGAAGGAACGATCCTCCCCCAAGGCGCATTCGATCCCCCTGGGACGGTGGCCCCAGCGAAGTCCACCAGCGCCCCGCCGGATTCCTGCGGCAGGAAAGGGAACCAAGCCGGCGGCACAGGCGTTTGAAGTTGATACCGCAGGATCGGTAAAGTTGGCGGCGCCTGCTGAGGCTGGCCGCGCTCATAACCTGGGGTGGGGTTACCAAGGCGTCCGGTGCGGTTTCTTCAACCGCCCACACTACCTCAGCCGCGTCGTCGCGGAAGAGCCTTACGTCTTCCACTGCTTCGGAAGTCTGACGAGCCGCGGTGCAGGTTGGCGCAGTGAAGAGCGCTCCTGCGACGCCGCCAGTGGTCCGGTCAGTGATGGAGAACAACGTTGAGCGCCCGCCGGCGGGGCCTAGGGCCGGGTTTGCCCGAGGAATGGCCATAGAGCCACCGAAAACATCGTGGAGTGTGAGTGAGGCAATCTGGCAAAACGATCCAACCGGAACATCGAGCGGAACAATAAACCAGCCGATGCCGTGGATCAACATGAAGTCCAGCAGCAAAAGCCGGCCCGCATCCTGCACGTCGGCGACGACACTCCCGAAATCCGTTTTGTTCGATTCGAAATCCCAGAAACGGCTGTTGGGCATTCCCTGGAAGCGGACGTGGCCGGGAATCAGGCTCGTTGTAACTGCAGTTGCGGCGGTCCCGGCGGCGTCCGCCGTGGCTGCATCGAACGAATACCAGTCCAAAGCCATCGACCGGTCAGGCTCGGCGGTGAGCGTAACGTTTCGCCCGTCGGGAAGCGTCGCCGGGAACGATAACGAGTAATCGATGACGGATGCGTTCCATTGGGCGGGCGCAGCGGTTCCAACAACTCCGAGCACATCGGCGACCCACGCCAAGAAAGCTGTAAAAACGAGTTTGAGCGTGGCGTCAGTGGCGGGATCGATGCTCGGCGCGCCCCCTGTGCAATGTCTGCTTGTAGCGCCACGCCGTCAGTCACGCTGCCTGCGAAAATCGAGAGTTCTGGTCCTGGGTAGCAGGAAACGGATAACGCGTCCGCAGTTGCGACTTCGCGCTCGCCGCCTGCGCTGGCGGGCTGACCATCTGGTCGATAAGGTTTTCCAGGCCTGTCCGAGTTCCACTCGGACCGAGAAATGCGGGTTACGGGTTCCCCCATCGCTGCGGGCTCCAGTGGTTTGTTGGCACGGTCAAATCAGTGGTGCGGGTGCTGATGTCAACGTAGGCTGGAGACCCGCCGTCGGACCCAATAAACTCGCCCATTTGAAACTGGCGCGCCAAGGTCCAGACCGGATCACGCATCTCCGCCGACAGTCCGGAATCGAGTGAAGCTTCCAGCGGCTGCGGGATTAGGCGGTTCAAATACGTAATCGAAATCATGTTAACTCCCCGAAACCGCCACCCACTCAATGGGTGGCCTGGCTATTTCCACAAGTTTGTCGACAGCCCATCTCCGGCCGAGTTCGCGGTCAGAGAAGCCGCGGGCAGGAGCACAGATAATGATGAAAGAAGATCCGGAGTGAGGAGACGTATCTGAGCAAGCTCGAACGTCTCCCGCACGATGTCCGCCAGAACAGCGGTCGACCAAGCGGCTGTGTCCACGGGAGGAACTGCAGACAGAACTGCCTGGGGCGCTTCGGAGCGAGGCGCGGGATAGTGAAACGCGATGGCAGTCTGCTGCAACGGCGACGGAATAAGTTCGCTCCACTCCTCGATCAGAAGCCCGGCCCACTTTTGCGAAGGTTGCGTTTTCCAGGGACGGTGCAGAGCGATGGACACGGTACCGGACGGTGGTCCGCCATCTTCCAGAAAGGGCGACGCACACCATGGAGCCGACGACGAATACGGAAGCTGCACGACGTCCCAAGTCAGCGGCCACTCCTCTGGCATCGCGAACAGCCGCATTCGCCGCCACCGCTCCAACCCCGGTCTGACACGTGCGGCCTTGTGCGCCCACTTGTCGACATGGTGGCGTTCAATCGGCCGGTCCGGCCATTGCAGGAACCACCTGCGCTGGAACATCGAATTGGCCGATCATCGGTAGTCGGCGGCCGAACACGCAGCGTATCATTTCGGCCGGATCGGCGAGCATCACAGCTTCACTAAGCCGGCTCTGTCGCTGCGCTTCGATGCGCGCGGCAGCAGCCGCGGTCTGATCGGCGCTTGCGTTGTCGGGCAGGTACGCTCCGCCGAACCCGAAAAGGGCTGCTTGGCGGAGGTGGGTTGGTTGCGTCGAAGGCGTTGTAGATTGAGCGCGAGAGGGCGTCCAGTGCGTTCTGCGCACGAGCAGCAACATCGGGGTCGGTCGCATCGGAGACGCCGCCGCCGATAGAGTCGAGATCGCTCGCTGCCAGCGGGCGGGCCATCGAGAGCAGCCGGTCAACTTGCTGCGCCAACTGCAGCAGAGCGGGGAAGGTTACGGCGCCCGCTCCGAGACTCGAGTCTGCTGGCTAGGTCACGGGGCACTGGGATGTCCGGCGGAGGCCCGGATCGAATATAGAATCGGCGTTGCCGTGGAGCGCCGGCAGAAACACCAAAATGCCGACTGGACGTCAACTCGAGCTGCGCAAGATTGACCACCTGCACACCGGACCTCGTCGTCACGCGGCACTTGACTTCCCGCGGATCTCCTAACAGTTGACCGAGCCACCCATCGACGTAACGGCACGCAGTCGAGCGCGGTGTCGGGGGCGCAGTCCATCCTGGCGCAGCAGTGTCATCCAGAACGACTGCCACACGGTGCGAAACCGCGCTGCCGCTGACCGGCCCGCGTGTTACCGCAGGCTCGGGCGGCCGAGCGCCCTGGCCCAATGCATCCAGACCTGCGGAGGCTGCCATTGGATTTCCGCTCACCAACTGATACACACTCTCCGCGACCAGCAGATCCGCTGCGGAGTCGAGCAACTGAGCAACGTCAGAGAGAACTGCCGATGGGAAGTGCGGAGAAGTAGGATTGGCGCGCCACGCCAAGACCGCCGCCAAGCCGTCCATGATCGGGCTGGAAGGTGTGGGATAGCTGGTGCGCAGCGGCTCTAAGAACGTCGCAGCCAGGCTGGGATCGGCGCGCAGCCGCGTCTCCAACTCGCTGCCGAGAATCTCGGAGAGAGATTCACCGTCGCGAACCCGCGCCAGAATTTCGAGGCCGTCGCGCACGCGGGCTGAGGAAAGATCTATCGCATAGAACAGCGTTCCCGGGGCGCCTCTCGCCAGGAATCCATTGCGCAGGATCGCCGCCGTTTGTGCATGGTTCGGAGAGGGCGCGTGGATGAATCCTCCCGGACCGGGATCGAAGGGCTCGGCCGCGGGTTCGACATTCTGCACCCACCCGTAAGCGCCGAAGTGAGTGCCCTCGGCACCGGTCCCAGCGCGCAATTGATTCAGGCGATTCGTTGCCAGCGCGGTGATCCAAGCATCGAAGCGATGCGAACAGGCGTCCAGTGTCTCGGAAAAAAGGCGCTCCAGCACGGCAATGGGCAAGCTAGCCAACGCACTGAGGGCTGCCGTTACGTCCGCAAGGTGCAAGACAGGCGGGGGAGGAGGGGTCTGTGTGGACACGTCTGTCGCAAAGACTTCGCCAATGTTTCTTCCCACTCCTGTCCCGCTGACCGTCGCCGCGGTTGTGGCCTCCGTGGGCGACCCGGTCTCCGTCACCGTAGACAAGACGTCAATTGTGGAATCCGCCAGCCCCAGCACTTCTATTTCGCGCAGGTTCGGACGCCTTGCCTTCTTGACCAATACGGAGTGGCGCAATAGCTGGTAAAGCAGCGTACGTTCGTAGGCGGCGGGCAGCGCGTCCGAAGCGAGTTCACTGCCGCCGGAGGCAAGCTCGTCCACAATCCATTGAATGTAATTGGCGGAAGCGGGCAGCGGCGATTGACGGTCCGCGAGGCTGGAGACCAGAACGCCCGAAAACGTGTCGGTCTGCCCGAAGGAGGCCGACGCGATCCGCGGCGTACCTGAAACCGGCAAGTGAGCACTGATCAACAGCGAATTTGCCGTTCCGGCCTGAAGAGCGGGCGCCGTTCCCGCGGCCGTGGGACTAGCTCCGGGCAGTCTTCCCAGCAGCACCTGGAGATCAGATCCGATCAGCACTTGAACCAAAAAGGACAGAGAGCTGGGGTTCAGGCGCAACACATTGATCAGATCGCTATCAGGGTCCGCGGAGTTCGGATCGACGCGGGCCGCTTTACCGCTCGCTGTCAGCAAAGTTGATTGCAGAGAGGCTAGTGCAGTGGCGAGCGGCCCGGGCGAGGCAGCCGCAAGGTGCGCCACCGACGTCGCCGGCAAAAGCGAATACGGAACCGACCCGACGCGGAAAGCGGGAAGCGGCCCTCCCGGGCGAAGATTGTTCTTGGTGAAGTTGTACGCGGCGGCAACGGCGTTTGCGTCCCATGGCGGAGCCAGCGAGGCATCCGTAGGCGCCATCATCTGTTCCAGATGATAGCCCAGCGTTGCCGGCCAAAGTGCGGTTGCCATCGCCTGCATCGCAGCGTCGCTTAGAAGATCGGTGTGCTCGAGGTGAGCGACAGTCTGAGGCGATACGCCGAAGGCGCGGGCGGCGAGGAGCCCATCGCCAGAAGCGGGCGTTCCCCGTTCTAAGGCGAAGGTGACTGCGCCGCCCGGATCGGAGGATGGATATCCAGAGGGCGCGCCAGGTTGGTTCGAGGTCGGCGTCCCCGGAGAGATGAAGGCGAGCCCGCGCGTGTAATGGTGGCCATCGAGCAGGGCTTGAATTTGCGCCCCCGCTTCGGCGATGGAGAAAGTTCCCTTCGTGCCCATCACCAGAAGCAAATCGAAACCTTGCGTCCAGTCGGCCGCGGACAAAGGAATCTCTAGGCCCATGCCTACGGCTTTCGCCGAGGCGAATTGCACGGTCCATAACAAATCGGCATCCATCTGGAGCGAACTGCCCGGGAGCGTCATACGCTGCGTCGCGTCGATTGCCGGAGACATCGTCAGCGTTACGGGTTCAGAGACCGCCGGTCCGGTAGCGGTAGCGATCAGCGCTCCACCTCGATACGCGAACGCCACGAAATTGTCCGGCAAGATAGCGTTGGCCGGTCGCGTCCAACTGGCGGCGCGAGCGGGGGGGCGCACCGTTGTATTGGTTTGGCTCACGATCCAGGCCGCGCGCGGAGCCGGGAATCGCGCAAGCAACGCCGCCCATGAGGCAAGCGTATCGCCGGAAGCCCAGTAGGCCCGCCCCGCGCTCCACTCGTCGTCCGTCAATTCGGGCTCGTGTGTCTGCGCTAGCAGTTCATCAGGGAAGACGCGGATTTGCAAAATCCCAACTGGGGCCGCGGCGGGAACCGTCTTGCCGCGCCAGCTCTAACTACCGCGCTACCTGTGCTGGGCGCTCGGGAGACGGTTGCTGCGCTGGTGGTCGGGCCGGCCGCGACGCTTCCGGAAGAGATCGAGGCCAGCGATGTCGCGCCGGTTGCTCTTCTAACACCCAGGCCAGCGCGCACGGTGGGTGCGCTGCGCACAAACCGGGTTTCGATGCGCACGGGAAAGAGCGCGATCGGAAGATCACCGCGCAGATTAGAGGCTGCATCCGCGCCCGCGGGCAGAGCCGCAGCCAGCGCGGCATTCAACGCACTCCGTGCCGCCCGCAGCGACTGCTGGGCATTGGAAAAGGCAGTCTGATTAGCCATACCAGGCACCGAGACCTTCTGATATAGCGCCTGCGCGAGCGTGCTTTCGGCCGCCCGTACCGTGGCGCGCAATGCTGTAAAGTCGGCCATAGTTATGCGCCCCCCTCGGCGGTTGCAGTCATCAGGTCGGAAGCATAGATCGCCAACCTCACAGGATGCTGCAGAAGGGCGGCAGCGACCGTGGCCGAACTCCCCGCCGGAATTGTGCCACCGAAATGCGGCTCGGAGGGATGTTCCTGAATGACGAAATAGTATCCCGGCGTCGTCGCGGTACCGAGTGCTTGCGCGGAAGTCAGAGGGAATCCGAAGAACGCGATATCCGGGTCGACTCGGCCGGAGAAGATGGGCCAAGTCTCCGTTGCGCCGAGGGTCCGCTGGGGACCGGCCGCGGTCGCGGGCACCGCCAGAACCTGCATGTTTGGATAACGCTGCACCAGAGGACCTCGAATCAGCAGCACAAGAGGATCGCCGCCGAAAGCACCGGGCGCTGGATTGTTCCCCAGTGTGCTCCAGTCGGCAATGGCCGCGACATCGTCAACTCCATCACTCCAGAAGCTCTTGAAGTAAGTTGCGGACACATCGGTTGGATACTCGTCGAAAATCAGCCGCGTGCCCATCTCGTGATTGAGTCCTGCCATAAAGGCTTCCACGAAACGCTGGTCTACTGCGAGCAAGGCCACGGTCTTCTCGGGAACCTGTGTAAGTCCTGGTAAGAGCCAATCGGAGGACTTCCTAATGAGACAATCGCTGCCGCCTGCGGGAATGAGGGAGCCACAATGAAGGGCGCGGCGCCGACCCGGCTATCGGTTCGTACAGTGCGCAAATGTGTTTCTGCGTCGATGGCCGCCGCCGGATCGATCCGCGCGGCCACCGATTTCTGAAACGCCGGTAGATTGACGCCGGTCAGCACCTGCGCCGCCGGAAGCGGCGTGCCAAGCTGCTCAAACAAAGATGCAGCCGCGGTCGCCAGTCCCGTGTTGTCCGTCGTGGCGCGCAGCTTGGCGGCCACATCGGCGCCGCCGAACATCACGGCCACCGACCCGAGTCGACCTGTCGCGAAAGCAGCGGGTCCCGCCGAGCGCGCCGCTCCGCTCGTAGCTACGACGCCGACGGCGCGAATCCCTCCCGGAGGCGGTGAAGTCGCCGGCTGGATCTGAACTGCGGCGTTGCCCATCCAGTTCCCATTGCTCATCTTGGACAACAGTGCCGGTCCCGCGGCCCGGCGTTGTCGAAGCGCTATCGGCCCCGACGGCCGCGTCAGCCGTCGAAGTCCCGGTGAAAGGGCGCCCCTGGCCAGCGTGCTTGTCTCGATCGATTGCAGTATCGTCACGCCTCCGACGGCGACTCGCGTTGCGATAGGACTGATGAAGGGGAGAAACGTGTCTGCGGAACCCGTGGGAGCATGACGCGTCCAAGTGTTCTCGCGGCTTCCCGGGAAAACTCCAGTTGCCGGAGAGACCGATTGGCTTCCCGCAAGCCGGCTGCCTGCCCAGCACCCGCCAGCAGCGCGTTGGCGTGTCGCGCACACTGCGCTCCCAGTCCTGCGGCAGCACGGGTGCGCGGATCGTAATTCAGGTCGTTGAACGATACGGTGGAGCACCGGTATAGGCGCTTCCGTAGAGCGGCGGACGCACCGTGTTTACCGGACCGGTAACCGCAGCTGAATATTGGGCCGAGACTCTCAACTGGTCGGCGGGGCAGGTCCTTCGACGGATGTGGGCCGTCGTCAGCGCCGATTCCATTCCGATCGGCGCCATGCCCCCGGAAACGTCGCTGACATCCATGTCGCGCAACACTACGGTGTCCGGGATCGGATTCGCCGTTAGCTCCCGGACAAGAATGCTGAAATCGCCAGGACCGCCGGTTGAGAACGTCCAATAGTAGTAGACGGGTAATGTCACTGGAGCGGAAACCCATGCCGGTTTCGTGATAAGCGTGCCTGGCTCGGGAGTGAGCAGTCCCCCCAGCCGCCCGATCTCCAGGTTGGAACCAAGAAGGCAGTGTATGCGGTGTTCGGATTCAGCGCCCGCGGCGAAAGAATGCGGGAGCGCGTCAGTTGGGGGCTGGTTGCCATTAGCGATGCGGCTTGCGATCCGTTCAGCGAGATCTGGCCGATGCCTTCCGCGTGCGCCCACGCGAAGGAATTGCTGAGGTCCGGTAACGCCGCAGCAGCGTTGATAGTCACGGTAGCGAGTGGACGATCGGGAGTGCCGGGCACAACCGGCGAAACTTCGCCTTCGGCTGCGACCACCAGGCAGAGCCATGGAGCAAGCTGATCGCCGGAAGGCGCCGCAGGAGTGAACCGCCATGGAAGATCCGGCTGATCGAATTCGATCAAGGCCAGGAATTCGGGCTCGGCATCGGTGGAGCCGGCTAGGGGCCACACATGGCATACAGATGACGGATCGAATGAGACAATGGCACCCGGACCGTGCAGCGCCATGGCCGGCGAGGCTACCGGTGTACACCCACCTGCAGCGTCACCGAGGGGTATTGGCCGCGCCCGCACCGATAAAGCGCGAGGCCCCGCGCCGCAGCCATGGCACGAACGCAAACGATCCCAGACTTGAAGGAAGTGAACTCATGCGATCTCCGATTGAGGTACAGCCTGCACGACCCCGCGGCTGCGCAGTGCTGCTGCAGGAATCCGTCCAACGCCAGTCCGGCTTGATAGCGCGTAGACGCCACCGCTTGCGCTTGCTGCGCCAGATTCACCGTCGAGACAATGGAAAACACTCTTTCCGTTAACGCTGCTTTCGGCGCAGCTCCCGCTGCCGGCGCGAAAGCTCCCAGTCCAACTTTTCGCCACGGCGCCCGCGCCGCCGGTCCCGTGCTCGCGCTTGCCATCTGCGTCGCCAGCGTTGGCAAGAAGGGGACGCGTGGACCCGCCGTGCGGCTTGAGTCGATCACGATCAGGTCATACGTCAGCCCCGCTTGCACGCTGTTACCCGTCGTCGCTCCCACATCAATCGCGATTCCCGACGGCAGCGCCACGAACGATTCTGCCGACAGCTTCTCCTGGTCGCTCATCTCGTAAACTGCGACGGCGCGAACTCGTTGTTCACCAGCGTCCAGTTCGCCGCTTCCACCGCCGTGCCATTCACCGCCGGACCAGCCACGTCGAACCGCACCGGCGTCGGCAGCCGGCTCTCCGCAAAACGCTTGATCGGCTGATTCAACGGCACCGCTTTCTGATCCAGCACCACATCTCCCGCGGGATTGAGGTAAATCACGCTGCCGCTTTGATTCGGCGCAAACGTGACCGCAGCATGTACGCCGCTCGGCAGTTGTCCGTGCCAACTGGCCGGATCGGCCAGCGCCGCCTGCAGTGCCCCCGTCCAGGGATCCACCGCCGGCAGTGAAGCCGGAGCTGCCGACCCCCAGGTGCGATCAAAGGAAACGCCGATGCTAAAGAACAGCAGGCTTATAGACGCCGAGCCCGTGGCATGCCAGGGAGCCGGTCCCGACAGCATTCCCTGCACGTGAACCGACGCGAAGGTGTCTCCTGCTGCCGTGATCGACGCCGACGCATCCAGCGCCACGCTGAACGAAAACGGGTTCTTGGTAAACAGCGCATCGAATGCAAAGTGTCCCTGGACACCGCATCTTGCACACCATCGCCTTCAGGTCCACGGCCGCCCCGACCTGGAACGTGTTCGTCGTGATCGCCAGATACGCGGCCAGATGCAGATGCAGCGGCCCGTTACTGATGTCCAGCGCCACCCGCGACAGCGTCGGGAATCCCGCTGGCGGCTGAAAGTGCCGATCGAACCCGCCCACCGCGAGCGCAAAACTCTTCGGCTCCGCCCAGGCGCTGCGCACCGACAGGTCGCCGGAGAGCGGATAGCTCTCGATGCGTGAGCCTGTAAGGCTGGCATCGAAGAACCACCGACTGGCACCGAAATCGATTCCTCCGGCGAAGCTCACGCTAAGCAGGACCAGTGGTTTTTCGGGCGGGAACTTCGCCGTTGCATTTCCGATCAGCGCAATGCGCACCGGGTCCGGCAGCTCAATCACCACCCCCACCTCCGCCGTGATCAGCGCCGCTCGCCCCACACCATTCTTTGCCGTGGGCCCGAAGATATAGCGACCCTCCGCGGGCGGAAACAGTACATCCAGTTCGTTCAGAATCGCCACCGCGCTGGCGATTGGGAAACTCGGAAACAAGATGTCCTTCGCCGTTCCCTTCCAGACGGCGGTTTCCAGCGCATCCAGCGCCAGCGTCCGGTTGATCCCCGCCAACCCGCCCACCCCGACCAGCGAAAATCCCATGCCCAGCTCGATCGGAACTGGAAATGTGGTCGCGATCAGAAGCAGGAAGCTGACCTCTGGCTGGGTCTCGATCAGCCCGAAGGCGGAAACTCCGATCCCTTCGATCGACAGGTTCGCCGCCCCGCTATACTCGGATTTCGTGAAATCGAACGACAGAAACCCGCCGCCGGTGACCGGACCTGCGTCTATCGCAGTCCCCAGCCCTGACGGCGCCTTGAAGCCCAGCTCCGCGTTGACAAACCCGAGATTCGCGCCCTGCTCCGGAAAGGTGAGATTCAGGAGCAACCCCATACGGTCGATCACGATTTGTACGGGGCCTAGAGAGAGCCCGGCCGACGCAGAGCATTCCGCCACGACGCCTGTGTCGTCCGCGTGCAAACCAATGTGAATACTGTCTACGGTGACAGTGCCCCCCGCCGAGATCCCGACGGGCAGTGTAACGTCAAGACCGCCGGCACCTCGCACCTTGAAGCCCTGAGTGTTCGACCAAGCCAGCCCAAGATCGAACTCGGCGCGCAAGCCTTTCGCCGGGAGAATTGTGCGCAGGAAGCCGTCTCCGTCCCCCGGAGCCAGCACCAAAGCGGATTTCGAGACATCAGCCGAGAGAGCCAGTGTCTGAGCGGCTTCGGAAAGCGTTGTTTGCACGGCCAGCTTTGCACCTCCTACTTCGAGACGCGTGCCCTCCGTTGACCCCAGCAAGAACGCCGGCCCCGAATCGGGCGCCGGCAAAGTCGCCGTGAAGCTGCCCGTCGCTTCGGCCGAAGCGGCGGTCATTACTAACGTGAGCCCCTGCCTACCGTAGGCAACGCCCTGCACTTGAGCAGTACAGTCAAGCTCGATCGCCCACGCCCCCTGCTGCGTTTGCAACTGGAGAGAACCGAAGGGACTCGCCAAAAGCCCTAGATCCCCGCGATCTGCAGACGAGAACGTGAATACTGCGCCTGCCTCCGCAGTTGCCCCCATATGCCGGTCCGCTGCATACACAAGCAAGGCGTGGTCCACAAGTGGCGCGGCATCACCGAGCATTGCTTCATCGCCGGGCGTGAAGCCGTAGCGGCAAGAGACGCCGAGCGCCTGGAGAACACAGAGCAGGCGAGGGAACAATTTGTTCGCGGACGCATTCGCGTCGGACACGGTCAGTAGGTCGTTAACAATATAGGCGTCGCGCAGTGTACCAACCGGACCCTGAAGAAGCTTTGAGATGCGCTCCCCGTGAAATCGGTCGATGCGAAACGGAATCCGCAAGAGCTGATTCCCATTCACTGCTGGAGGCGAATAATCTTGCGACTCAGCGGGGTCCAGAAGCGTCAGCAGTGCGGCGATCTGCCTGGCCAAAGGGTGCCAACCCATCAGATAAGCGGCCAGCAGAAAATCGATCAGGTCGCTGCCGAAATCAGTTAGTACTGAGGCCGGACCGCTACTCTCACTTAACATTCGCAAAGCGTCGAACGCGTTCTGTGCCGCCTTTAGCAAGCCAGCGATTTCCGAAAATGATGGCGCTGCTTGGTCGGAAAGCTGATCGATGTCGTCGAGCAGCGTCACGATCGCCTCCAGCGCCTTGGCCAGGGCGTCGCCGCCTGCCGTGTCCGATTCCGCGCCGATTTCCGCTAGCAACTGTGGCAAGAGCAGCGGATTCTCCACCACATCGCGGATCGGGCGGAATAGCTTGGATAGTTCGCCGCTGAGCACGTCTAGGACACTAGAACTCATTACTCGTTATCCGCCTTGATATCAGGATAGATAGTGTCTCCGTCCAAATCGATGAGGATGTTGTAGGTGGCCCAGACAAAATCCGCCGAATCGTCGAGCTTCCATCGAACCGTATGGTTGACGGCGGTAAGCTCGCCATGGTTCGTTACAAAGGTAACTTCTCCGATGTTGTTAAGACCTACAATCTGCTGTTTGCTCCAACCCTGGTAATTGTAATCGCGGTAAAAGCTCGTAGCGGTGTTGAATACCGCTACGGTTAGCTCACGCGGCGTGCTCGAGGAAAGTACGGGAATCGTGGGCGGCGAGACTGGTTGTTGTCCCTGCCGGTCAGCGAGCAGGTAGTCTATACGATAGCGATAATCCGGAGTTACAGTGACCTTCACGTTTTTCGGGTTCATTAATTGATCCGTACTCTCATGCCCTAAAAGCACGGTAGGAACGCCGGTGGGCGCTCCCTGCGCTAGCTTGATATCGTGCCAGACACTCCCAACCATCCCGCCGCCCGGGACGAACTCATTAACTTGAGCGACCACTGATCCAGCTGGCAGGTTGTATCCGACGTAACCCTCAGGATTGTGAGGGGGGACAAAGCCGAGCAGTCTGGCCTCCCACGGAGCCCCGGTGTATCCCCGCTTGTGGAGAATTACTGTGTTGTCAGTTTGTTTCTTGAAGGAACTGGCGACGAGCTGAACAATCTCTGCGGAAGCCGGTTGAGGCTTGGTTTGCGGATCCTCGAATCTCCTGGTGGCCCGGTATTTCAGATGCGAGGCGAAACTGTGATGTACGTCCCCGGACAACAGAATCGCGGAACCGAGCCGTTTACCCTGGACCAACGGCATCTTTTCTGTCAGCGCCACCAGGAGACGGTCGAAAGGGACACCGGGCAAGTCCCATGCGTCATAGATATCAGGATTATCGCTGTCGCCGAACTCTGTGGTCATCCATGGATGCCGCGCCGCCGTTCGGATAGGTTCCGTCGGTGGAGCATTGGTAGTCACCACGACCAGCAGAACGCGCCCGTTGAGGCTCGGCGTGCCCGTAATCTGAGCCTGAAATTGATTCACGGGTTGGACCGGCAGGAAGTACCCGGTTGTGTTGGCTCCATTCGGAAAAGTCCGCCACGTCCGTGTATCGGTGACGATCATTTGGTAACTCGTGGCTTCGATCGTGTAACTGTAGATCAGCGAGCTCGGGTCGGGGACACGCTGGTCCGGCTGACTGCGTACACCCACAATTTTTTGAATAGCATCGGCGTTGTTCGCGTAATCGTTAGCATTCTTACCGTCGAGGAGACTTAAAAGGGCGCCTCCCGGCGCCGACGACTCAAAGCTCTCGGGTACATTCCCCCAATGCTGACAAAGCGAATAGGCAACGAGTCCATTCTGAACGACTCGGCGACCCAATGGCCCGCCATACACTCCCTTGCAAAAATCCAGGGTCATGTTCCAGTCATCGGTGATTTCGTGATCATCGAAGATCATGTAGGTAGGTATGTTTGCCAGTAGTCTTCGCACCCGGAAAAGCGTTGCATAGTGAATCTGGACGTCATTGGCATCACTTTTAATCGCTCCTTGATGTTTCCACCAATCGTTTAAAACCTTTGACGACACCATAGGTAAACCACTACCGAACCCCTTCATGACTTCGTCCACCGGAAGAGCCGCGGAATCTCCAGCCTTCGGCCATAGCACATCGGACCAGGTAAAGAGATACATCGCAAGGTATTCACCCAGGGACATTAGATGGCTTCGCAAATCATCCGATGTAAAACCGGCTTGGTCCAGGCAGTCAATTCGCCAAAGGGGAAGCAATGAATTGGTCGGTTTATTGAGTACCGGCATAACCTCTGGGCCGCCAGTGTCGCCATAGAGCAGCCGATCCCCTGCGTCGGTCAGAAGCAGCAACAAAGCGGCGGACACGTCGTCGGCGTAAATCTGGTCCCCGGTCAACATCAATTGGTGGGGGCGCGCGGTGGCATTGGTTACCCCTTGCTCGATAAGGACGTTGAGTATCGCCAGGGCGTCAATCCCAGTTCCGTGCGGCATACGGCACGACCCGTGAAATATCCGCACGTCTTGTACGTTCGAAGGCGGCAAGGCGAAGGTAGGAAGCGCGTAGCCCGTATAGGAGAGGCTTGCCGAGTTCGTCGCGCCGGCTAGATCCTTGGTTTTCGTCGAATTTGAGAAAGTGAGTCCGTACTGGTAGACAATTCCCTCGGTAAGCTTCTGGCCCGATGGGGTGACGGCGGTTACCGCCACAATGTGTAAGTTCACTCCCACCGCGACGGTGTTCCGCTGGCCACTTGCCACCTCAACGCCTTTGTCATCTTTCACGGAAAGAGTGACCAGCGCGGTATCCTGCAAAGCGAGCCAGACCGTCACAGCGTTGGTCGTCACTCGCCTGAGAACCGGACCGGCGAGTACCCAGGGAAGAGTCCCGATCCGGTCTTTAAGGAAACTCATTGCCATGGCGTTCCTCCGGATGTTCTCATGCGATCTCCGATTGAGGTACAGCCTGAAAGGACCCGGCGGCCGCGCCGTGCTGCTGCAGGAATCCGTCCAACGCCAGTCCCGCTTGATAGCGCGTGGACGCCACTGCTTGCGCTTGCTGCGCCAGATTCACCGTCGAGACAATGGAAAACACTCTTTCCGTTAACGCTGCTTTCGGCGCAGCTCCCGCTGCCGGCGCGAAAGCTCCCAGTCCAACTTTTCGCCACGGCGCCCGCGCCGCCGGTCCCGTGCTCGCGCTTGCCATCTGCGTCGCCAGCGTTGGCAAGAAGGGGACGCGTGGACCCGCCGTGCGGCTTGAGTCGATCACGATCAGGTCATACGTCAGCCCCGCTTGCACGCTGTTACCCGTCGTCGCTCCCACATCAATCGCGATTCCCGACGGCAGCGCCACGAACGATTCTGCCGACAGCTTCTCCTGGTCGCTCATCTCGGTAAACTGCGACGGCGCGAACTCGTTGTTCACCAGCGTCCAGTTCGCCGCTTCCACCGCCGTGCCATTCACCGCCGGACCAGCCACGTCGAACCGCACCGGCGTCGGCAGCCGGCTCTCCGCAAAACGCTCGATCGGCTGATTCAACGGCACCGCTTTCTGATCCAGCACCACATCTCCCGCGGGATCGAGGTAAATCACGCTGCCGCTTTGATTCGGCGCAAACGTGACCGCAGCATGTACGCCGCTCGGCAGTTGTCCGTGCCAACTGGCCGGATCGGCCAGCGCCGCCTGCAGTGCCCCCGTCCAGGGATCCACCGCCGGCAGTGAAGCCGGAGCTGCCGACCCCCAGGTGCGATCAAAGGAAACGCCGATGCTAAAGAACAGCAGGCTTATAGACGCCGAGCCCGTGGCATGCCAGGGAGCCGGTCCCGACAGCATTCCCTGCACGTGAACCGACGCGAAGGTCTCTCCCGCTGCCGTGATCGACGCCGACGCATCCAGCGCCACGCTGAACGAAAACGGGTTCTTGGTAAACAGCGCATCGAATGCAAAGTGTCCCTGGACACCGCAATCGCACACCATCGCCTTCAGGTCCACGGCCGCCCCGACCTGGAACGTGTTCGTCGTGATCGCCAGATACGCGGCCAGATGCAGATGCAGCGGCCCGTTACTGATGTCCAGCGCCACCCGCGACAGCGTCGGGAATCCCGCTGGCGGCTGAAAGTGCGGATTGAACCCGCCCACCGCGAGCGCAAAACTCTTCGGCTCCGCCCAGGCGCTGCGCACCGACAGGTCGCCGGAGAGCGGATAGCTCTCGATGCGTGAGCCTGTAAGGCTGGCATCGAAGAAGAACCGACTGGCACCGAAATCGATTCCTCCGGCGAAGCTCACGCTAAGCAGGACCAGTGGTTTTTCGGGCGGGAACTTCGCCGTTGCATTTCCGATCAGCGCAATGCGCACCGGGTCCGGCAGCTCAATCACCACCCCCACCTCCGCCGTGATCAGCGCCGGCTCGCCCCACACGATCTTCGCCGTGGGCCCGAAGATATAGCGACCCTCCGCGGGCGGAAACAGTACATCCAGTTCGTTCAGAATCGCCACCGCGCTGGCGATTGGGGAACTCGGAAACAAGATGTCCTTCGCCGTTCCCTTCCAGACGGCGGTTTCCAGCGCATCCAGCGCCAGCGTCCGGTTGATCCCCGCCAACCCGCCCACCCCGACTAGCGAAAATCCCATGCCCAGCTCGATGGGAACCGGAAACGTGGTCGCGATCAGAAGCAGGAAGCTGACTTCAGGCTGGGTCTCGACCAGCCCGAAGGCGGAGACCCCGATCCCTTCGATCGATAAGTTCGCCGCCCCGCTGTACTCCGACTTGGCGGGGTCGAACGACAGAAACCCGCCCCCACTCACCACCCCACCATCAATCGCAATCCCCAGCCCTGACGGCGCTTTGAACCCATACCTGAAATCGAGAGGGCCGAAATTTCCTCCGCCATCTGGAAATGTTATGGCGAAGGCAAGACCAACCCGGTCGATACTCACTTGAACCGGGCCCATCGCAACCCCAACGCCTAGGGATATCTCTCCGTCCACGCCCGCCGGACCAGCCTGAAGCGCGAGATGGACCGCAGAAACCGTCAGGCCAGCGGCGCGTAGACCAAGGGGAATGGTGGTATCGAGCCCTACTCCGCCCTGAAATGTCAGCCCCGTCTCGCTCGAGTAAATAATCCCTAGATCGAACGTCGCCCTCAACTCTCTTGGCATCACGCTGCCCAGGAATCCGTCGCCGTCTCCTGGGATCAGCACAAGAGCACCGTTCGTCGCTTTTATGGATGCGGCCGCGGCAATGCGTTTCGGGTCGAAGAAGAAATCTCCTTCGAAGGCGACCGTGCCAACTTCCAGGCGCGTGCCGTCCGTGCTTCCAAAAACAAAAGCAGGGCCGGAAGCGCCCTGTGCGGGAACCTGTTCAAGCCGCAGTTGCGCTGAACCGCCAGTTACAGGGACAGCCGCCGGAACAAGCCCGAAGCCCGTAGGCTTTAGAACAAAGGCCGGGATCTGGCCACTGGTCTGTGCTGTCAGCCGCCACGCGCCGAATGTTTGCGTGCCGGCAAGGGTACCGGTCACTCCAACAATGAAGCCCGGCGTCGCTCCGGGATGTTTCGAGGAAGAGCACTTCACCTCGAACCCAAGATTGCTTCCCGATGTGTTGCCGAGCAGCGCAACTCGGAATGTGGGGAAGCATGAAGCGAAGTAATCGTCGCTGACCGGACCCAACTCGACGATGGCTGCGTTATTGCCGTCATCGCTTATCAACTGTGGATCCTCGGTATCGTCCGGGAAGTCGCCGTCGATGGGCGTCATATCAGTGGGCGCTGGATCATTTAGGCCGGGATGTTGCAAAATCCAGGACAGATGGAGCGCGTCCGCCAAATACCCGAGTGCATAAAACAACCGCGACGCCGCCAGCCAAGCATCTGCGCCGCTCGCCAGCGAATTAGGATAATAGAAGCCCTTGAGCCTGGCCGCAGGATCGGAAACCAGCGCCTGAACGGCGGAAAAATCGAACTTGTCGCGAATCGCAGGGTAACGAAGAACGACTCCGTTTTGGACGACGGCGGGCTCCGGAGGCCTGATTTCCACGGCGTCGATCAGGGTGAGGACGCATGCTGAGCGGAATAGCATGGAATGGCGCCGCCGCAAATAGCTGGCCAGCAGAAGCGACAAAATATCTTCAGCCAGCGCGGACGCAACCTGACTTCGCGCAGGATCGTTCCCAAACTGCCGGATCGCGAGCACGACGGGCTGAAGTCCGCGCGCGGTCTGGAGAAAATTAACCAGAGAAGAAAGATTGTTTAGGCCGTCCGGATTGATTTTGTCGATCGCGCTGATAAAATCGCCAGCCTGCCCAATAGCTGCGATCAATTCAGGTTCGCTCAGAAGCGCAGGAGTATGTCCGAGGGGCGCCAACCATTCGGCGAGAATCTTTGGATCGCTCGCAGCCTCCTTCAGAGGATTCAGGAAGTCGAGCAATTCCTCCCGAAATAATGCACCCAGTCCCCCGTCCACGGTGCAATATGGTACCATGCGGCCTCTGTGATCCGATGACAGTGATCTATGCCGAGTCAGCTACTCGAGCGATTGCGCCAGTTCTTCGAGCAGGATCCCGCGCAGCGGGTGATGAACCATCAGAACGATCCGCGCGTGGATCATCTTGGCCCCCCACCCGCGCAGGATCCCGCCAAACCGAATAAGCCCGGAACGAATACGAATCCGCACTGGAAGCAGAACAGCGCCTTCGGAAACACCATCGCTCATCCGCAGACCGTGATCATCCACGAGACTACGGGGTGGCCTTCGTCTGCTTCCGTGGACAATTTTGTTCAGCGATTTCTGTGCCTCGAGTACGAGATCTACTGGATTCCTGCGAAAACCGGCCCTCCGCCTATACCAGCACACTGGGACGCTCAGATCGGGCGTGCCATCGGACCTCAATTCTATGTGGACGGGAACGGCACGGCTTTCTCGCTGATCGGGCAGCATAATCTACCCGAACAACCAAGAATTACAGTTCATGCGGAAGGTATGAGCTTTTTTGCCATCGGTATCGAAAACGGCGATGTGGGCGATGGCGGGGGCAATCTACGGCCGGCGAACAATGCCAATGGTCCCTTGTGGTGGAGGCTCACCTCCAACACCGAGGACCTGCCCGGCTTGATGGTCTTTGCTTTGACTCACCCCACCAACGCACCTGACCTCAACTTGATCTGGTTCGCGACCGAGGGAAAGGGCCAAGCGATACCGAACTATCCGGGGAGTGGCGACACCGACCAGATCGCCACCCGGTATAGCAACTGGAACAACATGCTGTTTACTGAGCGAAACTATCGCTCGCTCGCACTGTTATGCCGGTTCATCGCCGAAAACTGGGGGCTGCCGCGAAATTTCCCGCTGCTTCCCTACATGCGCGTAGAGGCCGACAGTAGTGATCGAAAGATCTTCCGGCGCCTACTGCTGGGGGACCAGAGTCGGGACGCACAGGTCGCGAAGTTCCATTTCAGTGTGGCAGATGCCCAGAACGATACCGCCACCTATCAGAGTCATTACTCGCAGGCCACTTGGCGGAGCTTCTTTGGAACGTCTGCCGGCGACTTTCCGGTTTTTCGCGGCTTCCAATCCCATGACATCAATGGCCATCATCCGTGTCCAGGGCCAATGTTCGATTGGCACCGTTTCGCGCGCGAGGTCTGGGATTGGTGGTGGTATCCGTTTGATACCGACATGCCGGCTGTCCAGCAGGTGCCGGCTCGCCGACCGTACCTTCGGGCTCGCAAAGACACTCCGTTGATCGGCTACTACTATGACAGCACGTCTAACGACGCCAGCTACGCGAGCGTGGCTGTTGCCACCGAGGACCAAGCGCGCGGCGCGGCGCATTACGCCGTGACTGCCGGGACGCCCATCTACGCCATGGCGAACGGCGTCCTTGTAGCCGCGAGATTGCCCAGTCAGTCCGATGTTAACAATCCGGGATTCGCCCTCGTCCGGCACGAGGTTTTTTGGCGCTCCAATCAGAATCGAATTGACTATGATCAGCCCCCCAGTATGGTTTGGAGTTTGACGACCTACATCAATGCGGCGACCGCGAACTACACGCAAACGTCGGATGACAATCCCGACTGGCTCAATCGCCTTCTGATGCGGCTCATTGAGTGCGAGGCTGCCGTTGCCTTTCACACATCGCAACCCGCCAACGCTGCTCTACAGAGCGGCTGGGACCGGGTACCCGCTGGTGAAGGCCCCCGCTTGTCGTACGGGCAGCTCGTCGAACGCGATGCCACCGCATATCGCCGGCTCGTGACCGACTTGCAGGCCGGCAGTGTGGTTTTCCCGACAGAAGCAGATGGGGCTCCTACGCCGGTTCTCGTAATCCTGGGGGATTACCTTGGCGTGTCGGGGACAATGCACAATTCGTCACCGGGCTTTCAGGTTCAGATCTTCTCAAAGGATCCGCTGGCGGTCGCGAACGCCAACCAGGACGCCTTAGTCTGGGCGACCCAGGATTGGTGGACACAGGCCACCGCAGACGCACGCCGGCACGTCCGATCTCCCGCGGCGGATCTCCCTCAGGACGGCTTTGTGTGGCAGTACGATATGCTGGAGTTCCTGGCTTGGATCAACAACATTACGTGGGGCTCGGAGTGGCTAAAGTATGGGCTACCCGGAAATCAGCCTCAGGTCCCACTTTCGAGATCAGGAATCTAACCGGCTCGAGAAGCACAAGTCGCGAGCCAACTGCCGGCGACTCAAGGCCGATGTAAGATTTGGAATGACGTTGGGCAGTTGGTGTTCGTACGCAACGACGCGTGCTTCAAGACCGACGAAGGTGCGCGCGCAGGCGCCGAAGGTTGAACCTTGGAACGCCAACGCAGCAACCCGTTTCCGGCGCAGTAGTGAGCCGAAGTTACGATTCCACTTGGTACACCGCCATCATGTCGGTTGCACATTTAGTTGCATAATCGCGTGCCGAACTGACCGATTTGCCCGAATAAGAGCACAAACCGTCACTCCAAGTTGTTGAGTCCGCACAAGAGGGATGTGGGACTCTATATCTTCAAAACCGGCAATCTCCGAGAATCTTCTTGGCTGATCCCCATGGATCTATGGGCAAAACTTGGGTCCGATTTGGGTCCATTCAGTGCCGAAAACCGACGAACGAGAGGCAAAACGACGCAGAGCCAACCTAAGCGAGACAACAACTTAGCAAATGGGTTATTGGTTCGGGACCAGGGGGTCGGAGGTTCAAATCCTCTCTCCCCGACCAATTGGGGAATCCGGTCGAAGGTGAACGCGATTCCGCTCTGAAGCCGAACACGATTCCGTTGTGATTCCGAACAGCATTCCGGTCTGAAGGTGAACGCCGATTCCGGTGGGAAGGCGAACGGTTTTTGTCGCTTGGCGGAATGGCGTTCGGCTTCAGAGCGGAATCTTTTCCACAGACGAGCAGCAGGAGGTGCAGCGACGCTGGACAATCACCCGGCATTGAAACTCCATCAATGAAGGAGGACAGGGTGCCGGCCAGGAGAAAGTCCATGCGGAAAGTCAAAGAGGTCCTGCGGTTGAGGTTCGAGTTGGGGTTGGGGCAGCGCCAGATCGCACGCAGTTGCGGAATGGGGCTGGGTACGGTCCACGAGTATCTGGAACGAGCAGTAGCAGCCGGGATCGGTTGGCCGTTGCCGGAAGGCTTGGGCGAAGAAGAACTGGAAGCCAAACTGTTTGGCAACCAGCCCGTGCAGGCCGCAGCGGTGCGACCGCGGTCACAACCGGATTGGAATACCATCCATCAGCAACTGCAACAACATCGTCATCTGACCCTGCAGTTGGCGTGGGAAGAATACCGGCATGCGAATCCCGAGGGGTATCGCTACAGTTGGTTTTGCGAACGCTATCAACACTGGCGGCGACACCTGGATGTGGTGCTGCGTCAGGAACACAAAGCCGGGGAAAAAATGTTCGTGGACTGGGCGGGGGCAATGATCCCCGTGTATGACGCCACGACGGGGCAAGCCTGGCCAGCATCATTGTTTGTTTCCGTGTTGGGCGCCAGTTCCTACACCTACGCAGAAGCGACTCGGGATCAGCAGTTGGAAGCCTGGATTCAGACGCACATCCACGCGCTGGAGTTCTTCGGCGGGGTACCGATTCTGGCATACCCGATAACACCAAGACGGCCGTCACCCGCGCCTGCCGCTACGATCCGGACCTGAATCCCACTTATCAAGAGTTCGCGGTGCATTACGGGATGGGAGTGGTACCGGCGCGTCCCTACCGGCCAAGGGATAAGGCCAAGGCCGAGAGCGGAGTGCAAGTATGCGAACGCTGGATCGTAGCGGCACTGCGGAACCGGAGGTTCTTTAGTCTGTCCGAACTCAACCAGGCGATCCGCGAGCTGCTGGTGCGACTGAATGAGCGTCCTTTCCGCAAACGAGACGGATCGAGGTCGAGTCTGTTTCACGGCCTGGAGAAACCAGCTCTGACAGCGTTACCGGCCGAGCGCTTCGACATGAGCCAGTGGTCGCGTGCCACTGTCAACATCGATTACCACATTGCCTTCGATGGGAACTTTTACAGTGTGCCGTACACTCTGGTGCAGCAGGTCGTGGAAGTCCGCTCCACGCCGACCACGGTGGAGATCTTTCACAGGGGCAACCGGATCGCTTCCCACCTGCGCAGTCGCAGGCGCGGTCAAGCGATCACCCAGAACGAGCACCGCCCCAAGAGTCATCAAGCCCATCTGGAATGGCCGCCATCGCGGATGGTGAATTGGGCACGCAGCATAGGTCCCCACACGGCCCAGTTGTTCGAGCGAATCCTGAACGAGAAGCCGCACCCGGAGATGGGCTACCGCTCCTGTCTCGGCATCATTCGCCTGGCGCAGCAGTACTCCCGACAACGCATGGAAGCCGCAGCGGAACGCGCACTCCTCGCCCAGGCTTGTCGCTATCAGAGCGTGAAGTCGATCTTGAAGAACTCGCTCGACGCGGTTCCCTTATCTCCACCACAACCCGGCTCTCCACCCCTGACCCATGACAATGTCCGCGGCGCCGAGTACTTCGACCAAGGAGGCTCGACCTCATGCTGAACCAACCGATGATGGAAAAGCTGCTGGCCATGCGGCTGCAGGGCATGGTCGACGGTCTGAAGGCGCAGGAACAGATCGAGCGATCAACGAGCTGAGTTTCCTCGAACGACTCGCGCTGCTGGTCGATCGACGATGGAGTTGGCGAGAGAACCAGGCGTTGGCACGAAGTCTGAAATCGGCCGAGCTGAGGAGGGCCGGCCTGCGTGGAGGACATCGACTATGGTGCGGCGCGGGCCTGGACAAGACGGTAATGCGTGCTATCGCAAAAGACTCTGCCTAGGTCCGCAACCGCGAGAACATTTTCGTGTTCGGTCCGACCGGCGTGGGCAAGAGCTTTTTCGCATCGGCCCTTGCACCGGAAGCCTGTCGCGACGGCTACTCGGCTCTCTATTTGCGGGCCGCTGCCTTGCTGCGCAAACTGGCCCTGGCACGGGCCGATGGAAGACTGCGCCACTTCCTGGCGCAACTGCAGCCGCGTCGACGTTCTGATCATTGACGACTGGGCCATGGCACCACTAGAATGAAGGAGACGAGACGTAGCAAAGTCATGAAGATGTCCGAGGATCGCTGTCAGGATCCGCTCCACCGTCCTCACTCTCCGACTACCGCTTACGCGTTGGCATTGAGCAGATCCAGAGATCCAGCTCTCGCCGATGGCGTGCTGGACCGTCTGAGCTCCCAATGCCCATCGCATCGACATGCGCTTGTCCCCTGGGCTGAGACAACCAGTTAAGACACTGCTTGCCGTTCGCTGGAAATTCTTGACCGGCAAGACGAGTTTACCGCACGATGCGCGCCGGCTGGTGAAGCGGAGGCGGGCTCTGCTGGAGAGCAACCCGCCGAGGAATAGCCAGCCGGAAACTCATCGTTTCCGATGAGGCGGGGGCGGTCCGCAACTGCTGCTCCCAGCATTACCGAATCCTCATCGGATGATAGATTTCCCCATGCCTGAGAAAACTCATAAGGGAAGCTGCCGCGCAGCGGCCTCCTGGTTTTGCACGGCAGTGTGCCTCGAACTCTGCCGGCGGCAAATAGCCGAGCGCCGAGTGCAGGCGCTTCTGGTTGTAGACCTTTTCCAGGAACTCGCCGATCGCAGGCGCGCGCGTCGGCCAGATCGCGATATTCGGTGCGGTAGACCTCTTCGTACTTCAGCGTTTTCATAAACGATTCGCATGTGGCGTTGTCGTAGGGATTGCCGCTCCGGCTCATGCTGATGATGATCCCGTTCGCCTGAGCAGCTCGGTGTAGTCGCTGGCTGCGTACTGCACGCCGCGGTCGGAGTGATGCACCAGGCCGGGCGCGGGGCGGCGTTGCGCCAGCGCCTGCGGAAGGCCCCCAGCGTCAGGCCGGCGTCCAACGTGCGGTCCAGTGCCCAGCCGATCACCCGGCGCGAAAAGGCGTCCAGAATCACCGCCAGATAGACGAACTCCCGCTCCAGCGGATGTAGGTGATATCCGCCACCCAGAGCTGATCGAGCCCGGTCAGCTCCAGCCGCGCGCCAGGTTGGGATAGACCGGCAGGCCTGATCGGAGTCGGTGGTGACCACGAACTTGCGCCGCCGCAGGCACAGCAGATTGTCCTCGCGCATCAGCCGATACACGCGCTTGTGATTCACCGTCCATGCCGGCGGCGCAGCTCGGCGGTCATCGCGGCCGGCCGTAGCTGGGACACTCCAGCGCGATGCGCTGGATCGCATCGCGCAATTCCATGTCCCGATCGCTTCCGGTGGCCCGCGGGGTCGAGCGATAGAAGCCCGCCCGGCTCACCCCGGCCAGCGCGCACATGCGGCAATGAGTCCACTTCCGGCGTTCACTTTCGATCTGCTGGTAGACAGCGGCTTTCCAGTCAGTGCCTGCAGCTTCCGCTGCTCGTCGATGCGCTGCAAGCACCCCTTCAAAAAATCGATCTCCAGCGCCTGCTGGCCGATCTTGCGCTCCAGTTGCGCCACCCGGCCCTCCGCCCAGCGCCGCTTCCCCGGCCCGGAAACGCGTTGCCCGGCCCCTGGCGGAACTCCCGCCGCCAGCGGTGAAGCATGTTCGGATTCACTTCAAAGGCCCGCGCCACCTCCGCTATCGACGCCCCATCTTCCAGCCGCCGAACCGCCGCCAGCTTGAACTCCTTCGTGAACTGCCGTGAGACAAACCCATGACTCAATCCTCCATTCCATGGATTTTGAGTCTTAACCGTTTGTCTCAATTTTGGGGGCAAGTCCAAGAT
>CAWCMJ010000014.1:0-61837 GCA_963796615.1 uncultured Acidobacteriaceae bacterium | reverse complement strand
CCCGTGGTGCTACGTCCTCCTCCGCCGGAAAATCAGCTCGAGATCGGCGGCCTAAGGCCGTCTTTCCTTTGGGTTAACGCCGACTTCGCAGACTCGTCCCGACGCGTGGACATTGAGTGTAACCACAGTCGCCAGCTATTGCTGCAGGCGCAACTTTTTCAACTCATGCAGGAGGCTGGCTTCGGCGCCCAGAGTGCTGCGCCGAGTGTCTCATGGACAGCGGTCCCTTCAGCCCGATGCATGAATGGTTCGCGGAAACCACCCGCAGTTTGCTCGCGAAAATGGAGGCGCTGGGTGTCACCACCGCAGCCGAGGTCGAGATCGACACGCTGGCAAACAGCATGCGCGCTGAGTCGCTGGAACATCGGGATGTGTCGATGTCGCCGATGATGGTCGAGGCGTTTGCGCGGAAGCCGCACGGGGATGAGGTTGGGATGTGGAGCGGGCCCAAGGTTAGTCCAAAAGACGGGCGAACGTGGGGCACCGGGCTTTCTGGCGGCGCTGGATCAGGATGTGTCCATCGTGGTGAAGCCGCATCGGCGAAGAAACGAGCCGTGGGTGTTGCAAGTGGTGTGATGGGCCGGACTAGGTCGTGAGGCTTTTCGAGCGCAAGCGACGCAAGCGAAAAGCCCCATCCCGCCAAAAGAAGGCGGGATGGGGCACCCACTTCAAGATTTTTCAAACGATGAAGCCCGCCAGGCGGACCACCCGCCCGGAAGGGTCACAAAAGGAACTTCCGCCCGAGTGCGCCCGCAGCACATAGAATGCCCGCACCCAATAGATCAAAGCTGGCAGGCTCTGGGGTGGTCCCGAATGAGCAGTTTGCGCCGCAAGTCAGGCGCGCGATCTGCTCCGCTTGCGACAGGAATAATGAGCCGTTGTTGGTATCGAGCGACACCCAATCGCCGCGTGTACCGTTGTCCGCGATCGTCACGTACATACCGCTGGTGGGATCCAGCAACCCTACCGTGCCGTCATTGTTATTGACAACAATGTCGCCGTTGAACATTCCACCGGTAATAATGCCGGTGCCGTCGGTACCGTGGCCGATGCCCCAGAAATTCAACTGGCTGCCGTTGTTGATGTTGTACGCAGCAATTCCATTGGAGATGGCTACGTATATAACCTGGCCGTTCGGGAAACGGACACTCCGTCAGGAAATACCCCGGGTGCGATTACCCGGAAGCTGCCTGCTACCGGATCGATGTCCACCAATCCCATATTGCTGGCCGAGATGATGTGCTGGTTTGTCGGGTCGGTCCACATGCCCAGGTACGATAGGAGCCCAGCACTCTGGAGGTTCGGAATCGGAGTGAAGGTCCCGTTCGAACTGAAATGCTCGTAGACACCACCCATCGCCTGGGCGCCGTAGACCTGGCCTCCCGCAGTGGCCATTGCGAACTGAGGGTTGCCGGTCTGCGCCGTGTAAGGCGAGCTGGTAATTGCATTCGCCAGGGTTTGGTTGTCGACGTCGTTGAAGACGTATACGGTCCCGGTAAAGGTGCCACCGGTGAATGCACTGGGCGCAATGACCTTGCCGTTTAGGATTCCCTGTGCCAGCGGCCCATAGGTTGAGGTCGTGTAGCCGGTTATAAAGGTGCTTAGCGTGAATCCATCGTTAATGCCCTGGGTGGTAAGCACCAAGCTAGCGTATGCCGGCACTGCAATGGCGAGGCAAAGCAGCACGGCACAAGTCGCAAACGCGCGCGATTTCATGCTCCAACTCCTTCCTAACACTTCGGTTGCTCCGACGTAGACGTCGAATTTGGGCCGTGAGACTAATTAACCCTGGGAAAGAGAAGTGACGGCGATTTCGATGCACGCCTGCCCCGGCAAGCAAACAGAAAAGCCAGTCTTACCGTGAAGGCTCCGATCGCGATGTACAACCTACATCTTGCGGGTAGTAGGTTGAACCAGTTTTTAGCGGCTAGATAATATCCCGAACTGCTCCTGGAGTCAAGCTTGAAGGGCCACGAAAACCAAATATTCGCGAGTTTTTAGTGAGTAGTTTCGCTACTTCTAAATCGAGAGCTTGCTGTCAGCTACAAGACTAAATTTACTTTCCTTTAAACTGCGCCGCACGCTTCTCCAGGAACGCCTTTGTGCCTTCGTTCTTGTCCTCTGTCGAGCAGCAGACGGCGAAGAGCGTGGCCTCGAGGTAGAGGCCTTCGGCGAGGGTCATGTCGAGGCCGTGGTTCACCGCTTCCATCGCATACTGCACCGCCAGCGGAGCGTTGGCGATGATCTTGGCGGCGATGGCTTCGGCGCGTGGGATGAGTTCGGCGGCGGGCACAACTTCATTCACCAGGCCGATGCGTAGAGCTTCGGCGGCGGTGATCATCTCGCCGGTAAGCACGAGTTGTTGCGCCATGCCCTTGCCCACGAGGCGCGATAGACGTTGCGTGCCGCCGTAGCCGGGAATGAGCCCGAGCTTCACTTCGGGCTGGCCGAGCTTGGCGTTGTCGCTGGCCAGGCGCAGGGTGCAGGCCAGCGCCAGCTCGCAGCCTCCGCCGAGCGCGAAACCGTTGATGCAGGCGATGACCGGCTTGCCCAGGTTCTCGATGGAGTCGATGATGGCCTGGCCGCGGTGGGTGTACTCCTTGGCCGAGATGGGCGACTGCTGCGCCAGCTCGCTGATGTCGGCGCCGGCAACGAAGGCCTTCTCGCCCGCTCCGGTGAGGATGACCACGCGGACTTCAGCGTCGTCTTGGGCGGTGGCGAAGGCCTGGCGCAGTTCGTCCATCGTGGCCATGCTGAGGGCATTGAGCACTTTGGGCCGGTCGATGGTGATGTAGGCGATGTGGTTTTTGGTGGAGTAGTGGAGGTTCTGGAAATCGGTCATAAGGTCCTCGGGTAATTAGTAATTCGTGATTGGAAAATTCAAATCGAACCGATGATACGAGTTGGAAATCGCCTGAAAACGCGACGTCCTGTTCCGAAAATTATCGGCCCGGCGCATCGGACCAGCACTTCTTCCACTCCGCTTCGATCACCTCTTGCGGATACCGTTTCACTATCTTGCCGCTCTCGGCGTCAACAAGAAAGCCTTCGCGGTAACCCTTTTCATCGCCGCAATCACTGGCGTCGTTGACTTCAGGCATCAAAAGCAAGCGCTCGGAGCTGTCTTCCCAACGCACGACATGGAGATTGTTTTCGTGAGACTTGCAGGAATGTTTTTCCGCAAACTCTCTTGCCACGACTTCAGGCCCCTTGAGCTTCAGCAGAGTGTGTCCGACTACCGTGTAGGCGACGAGTTGTACGCCAATGGTGTCGGCGCTCATCTCGACATAAAAGGACCGCGAATCCGACGACCACTTGATCGCGGTGTTGACCGGGTCATTCACAAGCCCGAATTCCCCAATTCCGATCCCACCGGATTCAACCCGCAGCTTAAAATTTTTGCGCAACTGAACCCGCCTGCTTTGGTCAGGAGACCAGACAGAAACCTGACGTTGGTAGTCGTTTCTCAGGAACTGTTGTGGCTGGCAGGAAATCTGTTGCGATGGGGCTGAGGTGCTCAAGCAACAAGTGAGCAGCGCCAGGCTGAAGGCCGCGCAACTGTGGTGGATCCAGAGCATGTCTCTAAACGAACTTCCTCGGCACCGGGTTCTTGGGGTCGGTGTAGTCGTAGAATCCTTTGCCCGTCTTGCGGCCGTACCAGCCCGCCAGCACCATGCGCTTGAGCAGCGGAGGCGCGGCAAAACGGCGCTCCTTGAACTCGTCGTACATGATGTGCGTGATGTAGTAGGTGGTGTCGAGGCCGACGAAGTCGAGCAGCGTGAACGGCCCCATCGGGTAGCCGCAGCCCAGCTTCATGGACTTGTCGATGTCGGCGATGGAGCCCACGCCCTCTTCGTAGGCGCGGATGGCGTCGAGCAGGTAGGGCACCAGCAGCCGGTTGACGATGAATCCGGGCTTGTCGACGGTGCGCACCGGGACCTTGCCCAGCTTCTTGCCGAACTCGACGGCGGTCTCGAAGACTTCGGGTGCGGTGGCGATGGTGCGCGCGACCTCGACCAGCTTCATCATCGGGACCGGATTGAAGAAGTGCAGGCCGACGAAGCGCTCGGGGCGCTTGGTGGCGCGCCATCAGCTCGGCCACGCAGATCGACGAGGTGTTGGTGGCGAAAATGGCGTCTTTCTTGACGATGGTGTCGAGCTGCGCGTAGGTCTTGCGCTTCTCGGGCACGTTCTCGATGATGGCTTCGACGACGATGTCGCAGTCGGCGAGGTCAGCCATGCTAGTGGTGCCCTTGAGGCGCGCCAGCGTGGCGGTCTTTTGCTCGGCGGTGATGCCGCCTTTGTCAACGCCGCGTTCGACCAGACGAGCCAGCGACTTCTCATGCCGGCGAAGCCTTTGTCGAGGAATTTCTGCTCCTGTTCGAGCACGATCGTGTCGAAGCCCGCGGTGGCCGCGACCTGCGCGATACCCGAGCCCATCAATCCACAACCGAGTACGCCAACTCTCTTGAAAGTTTCCATGAATCTGCTCGTGACGTGTCTTAAACTGGGCGTTGCAAAGCGTTCTCAACCTAATCGACCGCGATCCCCTGCCCTCCGCCGATGCAGGCGGTGGAGAGGCCGTAGCGTGCTTTGCGGCGGCGCAACTCATACGCCAGCGTGATGAGCAGGCGTGTACCGCTCGCGCCCAGCGGATGGCCGAGCGCGATCGCGCCGCCGTTGACGTTGGTCTTCGCCGGATCGAGGTCGAGTTCCTTCATCACCGACAGGCACTGCGCGGCGAAGGCTTCGTTCAGCTCGATCAGGTCGATGTCCGACGAGCGTCAGACCAGCCTTCTTCAGCGCGATGCGCGTGGCCGGCACCGGCCCGGAACCCATCAGAGCAGGATCAACACCGGCGATGCCCCAGCTTACGATGCGGGCCAGCGGGTTGAGGCCGCGCGTTTTGGGCGTCTTCCGAGCGGCATGACGATGACCGCCGCGCCGCCGTCCACGATGCCGCTGGCGTTGCCTGCGGTAACAGAGCCGCTCTTGCCGAAGGAGGGCTGCAGCTTTGCGAGGACTTCCAGCGTCGTTTCGGGACGGCGATGGTCGTCTTCGGTGAATATCTCGCCCGTGGGCTCGCCGCGCTTGTTGCGCAGCGCCACCGGAGTCAACTCTTCCTGGATGCGGCCGGCCTCGTAGGCGGCGTCGGCGCGCTGCTGCGAGACGCAGCGCCCACTCGTCCTGCGCCTCGCGGGTCACGTCCTGCTGCTCGGCGTAGCGTCTCGGCCGTCATGGCCATGGGCAGGTCGCAGTAGCTGTCGGTGCAGCGCCACGTAGAGCGAGTCTTCGAGCTTGCCTTCGCCGAAGCCGACGCCCCAGCGCATGCCGCGGATGACATGCGGCGCCTGCGACATGGATTCCATGCCGCCCGGCCAGCACGCATTTCGCCTCGCCGAGCTGGATCATCTGCGCCGCGGTCACCACTGACTGCATACCCGAGCCGCAGAGGCGGTTCACGGTGATGGCCGGAGTCTCGACGGGGACTCCGGCTTTCAGCGCGACGTGACGTGCACCGTAGATGGCGTCGGATGAAGTCTGCTGGGCGTTGCCCATGACGCAGTGGTCGATCTCGGCCGCCTCGACGCCCGAGCGCTTGATAGCTTCAATGGAGGCGACGGCGGCGAGTTCCTGGGCGGAGAAGTCGCGCAATTTGCCGCAGTAGCGGCCCATGGGCGTGCGGGCTCCGTTAACGATGGCGATGTCTGGAAATGAGTTCGGCATAAGAGGTACGGATGGCAGGCCGGATGCCTGAGCAAACGAACAAGTCTAACAGCGCTACGAAGGGGCGGCAAATAAGCAGAACTGACACTGGAAAACGGCAGGCGACGCTGAAAGTGCGGAACCCACCGCAAGCGCGCACGACCTGGTGGTGGTCTTGGACCGTCCTAGTATTATTTATTTTCAATGAGTTAGTTGAAAATCAGCCGTTCCACACAAGAAAATGGCCCCCGGAGAGGGAGCCATTTGCAATCGAGCTGCAACAGGAGGGAACCGCTAGGCTACCATCCTCAGAGTGGTGGTCGCGACCTCGTAGGTGTCGACCTTCGGAGGCGTCTGAATCATCGGATTCAGCTTCTCGACCAGCTTGGGAAACACAGCATTGTGATACGCCTCGGCGTGCTTGCGGTCGTCCCAGAAACTGATGATGATCGCCCGGTTGTTGTCCAGAAGGGCCAATTCATCCTGGAAGCCGACCTGCTGACGAAGCACCGGGAGGACCTGCGACTCGAAAGTCTGGATGAACTCCTTGCCTTTTCCTTCTTTGAGCTGAATTTGGACGTTGCGTGTGATTTTCAAGGCAATAACTCAATCTCCCTGACGAGATGATGGTCTGAGACGAAGCCATTTCAACCGGAAGGCGAGGGCAGGGGCTCGACGCCATCCTCAGACCGGTTACTGTACTTTCTATGTTTTCATCGTAACAGTAAAATGCTGGTAAGTTGAATAGTATCTTTACGTTAGGTGGAATCTACACTATCCTCGGAAGGGGGTTTCCCGGACTACCAGCGGCTTGCTGCTGATGCCTAATTTCGCCGGATAAAGCCCCTGCTATGCGGGCAGCAAGTGCGGGGGTACGATCCAGAAGCAGCGTTTTTAGAGAGTAAGGTAAAAAGTGGCCGATCCGCACTATTTCTGCGCGGATTGGTGGTCATAGCTGATGACGCGGGTCAGTGTCCACTTCCCGTCGGCGTTTTTCCAGATGTGGATGAACTTCGCTTCCCCCACATTGTTGGGGTCTCCGGGATGGTAGAAGCGATGCACGCCAATTTCGACCGCGCCGTAGCTGGCCAGCGGGTAGACCTCGAGCGTACCGGCAACCAACTGTCGCGAAACCTTGCCGCAAAGGTTGTTCTGAACGGAATCGAGAAACACCTGGCGGCCAACCGCCAGTCCGGTCTTGTCGTGGTAGAACTCGAGGTCGGGAGCAACCATCGACGACAGGGTGGCAAGGTCGCAATGGTTGACCGCGTCGAACAGTTGGGTGTCGAGGGCCTGCACCTTCTGGAAGAGGGCGTCGGGCGCGGCCGTGGATTGTGCCTGGCCTACGGCAACCGCAGCCATCAAACATGCGGCGAAAGTCACTGTCAGCAGGAAGCGCGAAGAATGCATTCGAGAACCTCGTTGGCAATGCGCACACTAAGACCAGCGCGGGGACGCGTAACCAGATACGACAGTAGTGGGGAAGAAGTTCCCGCGTTCGCCTATTCGCACGCGATGATCGCGCGCAACAAAATCGCCGCCAGGGCCGACTCGGAGGACGGAGACCCTACGAGTCGAAGCTGGCGGCGCTGGAGAAACCCAGACTGCCTCGCCGGGCCTGGGTTAATAAATTGAGGGTGTGGGCGGCTCGGGCGTAGCCGCAGCCGACGGCGCCACGAAATTGATGTGTATCGCCTTGCTAGTTGCCGGCGTAATCACGATGTTTATGTGTGATTTCTCGATCTGACGCTGCGCCTCTTGCATGGCGCGGGCGGAGACTCTCTGGGGCACGCTCCAGCGCCTTCATATTCATCTCGACCATCCGCTGGTTCGCAAGAAGCTGCCACTCCTGCCCGCGCTGGCTCAATAACTCGGCGCGCACGATAGAGGAGTCGATCAGGCCGTGTCCGCCGGTGCCAGACATTACTCGCGTGTGGAGGACCTGCTGCGGGGCCTTGGGTACCAACGGTTTCGCGGAGCACTTCGCACCGAGCGGAACTACGGGCGCGATGGCCGACGGCGCCGTTGGCAGTTCAGGAGCGTTCAACTCGGCCAGCATAGGCTGCTGCTCTGCCGTACGCTGCCCGGTGTAGGACTCGAGCTTCGCCAAGAGTTGCTTGGCCACGTACTGCTTGGCACAGGCGATGTCGGCCTTCACTTCGGCGGGTGAATGCGGAACCTTCGATAGGTACCGCGTGCAGAACTCGCCGGAGAAGATGGCGAAGGTTGCCGCCAAGGCCAGGGTCGCTGCCAGATAACGTCGCTCCATACTTCCTCCTCGCTGCACGTATGACGTGGATACTAGAAATTGGTTAGTGAAAATTCCTAAAGGATCCACAACAAACGTTTGATTCTTCACAAGTGGTAGTACAGTTTTCATGCCAAACCGGCGGGCCTCGCAACTTTCTCTGCTGCAACAACATAGCCGCGATCATGAAGATTGTATAAACGGCGGATCGTCCGGATGCACCATATTCTGTCCGTCGCCGGACAATGAGGGACGCCGCGAAAGAGTGCTATCGTTGCCTGATTATGACTGCCGAAGAAGTCAAACAACTGCTTCAACTCACGCCGCTCGAGCTGGAAGGCGGATTTTTTCGCGAAACCTACCGCTCGCGCTGGATGATCTCGTCCGAGAACCTGCCGGAGGGCGAAATCGGCCAGCGCTCCATCGGCACCGCCATCTACTACATGGTCACGCCGGAGTCGTTTTCGACCCTCCACCGACTGCCGGGAAGTGAGGTCTTTCACTTCTACCTCGGCGATCCTGCGGTCATGTTGCAACTGCATCCCGATGGGAAGGCGCAGACTGTGACTTTGGGACAAGACATCGCCGCCGGACAACAGCCGCAAGTCGTGGTGCGCGGCGGAGTGTGGCAGGGATGCCGGCTGGCTGCGGGTGGGGAGTGGGCGCTGCTCGGTACGACGATGTCGCCGGGGTTCGACTACGCGGATTACGAGACCGGCGTGCGCGAGGAATTGATCGCGCAGTATCCCGAGATGGCGGAGAAGATTCGGGAGTACACGCGGTAGAACGGTTGCCAGTTGTCGGTTTCAAAGGCAAATGCGACCACGGATTGACACGGATGAACACGGATGTAACTACTTCTTCTTGAGTTTCTTCTGCCGCAACATCTCTAGCATAGCGGCGATGCGTTTCTCGCGGGTCTCGGGACGCTTGGCGTCTTCGATGGCGCGGACGTGCTCTTTCTGGTGGGTGAACGCGAGCTTGGCCCATGCTTCTTTGGTTTTGGGGTCGGCGGCGATGAGCTTCTTGAGGTAGGCGGGAAGTTCGACCGTGCGCTTTTCGTCGTCGAGTTCCATCACGACGCTGACGGTGTCGCCGGCCTGGCAATGTGCGCCGGCGCGTAGCTCGGCATTGACCACCATCATGTGGCCGTCACCCATGTTCATCAGCGAACTGCGGAACGGGAAGCCGTTAATGGTGCCCTTCACCGGCACGCGTCCCTTGCGCTGGAAGACTTCGACGACGTCAAAGGGCGGCTTGAGCGCGGCGGTTTCCATGCCGTGAGCGCCGAAGAGTTTAATTTTGAATTTGTGCTGTTTCGTGGCGGTACCTCCGCGCGGGATGCGAGCGTCCAATAGAGTTCCACATTTGCCAACGGCAGGCAAACGTAGGCCACCCACTGCTTCACCGCTTACCCTATCCGCTCCTCCAACCGCACGACGACGGACTCGCCAACGCCCTTGCCGATGGCCAGCCTGATCTCCGCTTTCACAGGCAGCTTGTGCGTACCGTCACCCATGGCCATGAACGAGCTTGTGAAGGGTTGACCGTCCATTGTGCCCTTAACCTTAACGAGACCGCGGGTTCCGAAGAACTTGACTGAATCAGGCCAGACGACGTAGGTCCAACCGCCCTTCTTCGGACTCTTCTGCAGTTTCGCAGTGAACGATTTCTTCAACATGTCTGGGGCGTTCCTATCACCCGCACTTCCCCGTTCCGTGGCACTTTCTATCTTTTGACGCGCAGTTACCGGGCTCGGCCAACTGGCCGTCGGGGCCGATGCAGGTCTGGGTGTGGATGCACCAGAACAGGCCGTCGTTGGACGGCGGCACCGTGGGATCGTGCTCGGCACTGATGAACTGCTGCTTCCAGCGCAGCGAGGTGCAGAGCGTCTCGCTGGTGGTGTCGAAGCGTTCCTGATCGAGCCACATCGTCATGCCACACCTCCCACGCGTCCGGCGGCGGCGTTGATGACGGCACGCTTCACCGCCGCTTTGGCCAGCGTGACTTTGTACTTGTTGTGGCTGAGTGGCTTGGCCTTCGCCACTGCGGCGTTCGCGGCGGCCATCGCCGTGTCGTTGTTGACGGGCTTGCCCACCAGCGCGGCGGCAGCTTCTTCGGAAACCCACGGCACCGGCGCCGCCTGTCCCAGCACGATGCGCGCGCTCTTCACGGTGTCGCCGTCCATCTCGAGCGCGACAGCGGCGTGGGCCAGCGGCCAATCGAATGCGGCCCGCTGACGGACTTCATAGCTCGAGGCCTTCAGCGACTTCGACGGCGGAGGCACGATCAGCTCGATCACCATCTCGCCGGGCTTGAGGTCGTGTTCGCGTTGACCCTCTTTCGTTGGGGTGACGAAGAACTTCTCCAGCAGCAGCTCGCGCACGCCCGCGCCCGACGCCTTCGCCGAATAGATACGAATCTTCGCACCCAGCGCGATCAGCACCGGAGCAATGGTCGAGGGGCTGACGAAATATGCCGGTCCGTCGTTGCCGAGGATGGCAGCATAGCGGTTGTCACCCTTAACCAAGAAAGACACGCCGTCGTGACTCTTCTCTGTCCCCAACAGTCCGAACCCGTTGCGAAAGTACCAGTCTGCGCGGACGCTGACACATGTTGCCGCCGAGGGTGGCGAGGTTGCGGATCTGCGGGCTGGCCGCCTCGATGGCCGCCTCGGCCAGGACGGGATAGTGCTCGCGCACCGTAGCGTCTTCCGCCAGCTCTGCCAGCGTGGTGAGCGCTCCGAGCCGCAGCCCGTTGCCCGGCTGATAGGTGATGCCGCTCAGCCCGTCGAGCTGCTTGACGTTGACCAACCGCTTGGGCGCGACCACGTCGTCTTTCATCAGCGCGAGCAGGTCGGTGCCGCCGGCGAGGATGGCGACTCCTCGGTAAGGAGCGTGGCGACTTGTTCTTTCTTGGTCGCGGTTGCGTACTCAAACTGTTGCATGCGAATCTCCTGCGGCTTCCAATGTGTCGAGCACGTTCTGCGGCGTGAGCGGCAGGAACGGCACGCGCACGCCGATAGCGTTGGCGACGGCGTTGGAGATGGCCGCTCCCGGAGAAATCACCGGCGGCTCGCCAATCCGATGACGCCGCGCTCGTCGTAGCCCTTTCCGGTCATCATGTGGACCTCCAGTTCGCCGATGTCGCCGATGCCCGGCCAGCCGATAGAACTCCATGTTGGGGTTCAGCATGCGGCCGGTGACGGGTCCAGAATCTTTTCTTCATACAGCGCATAGCTGATGCCCATGATGAGCGCGCCGATACACCTGGCTCTCGGCGGTCTTCACGTCAACCACGAGGCCGCAGTCCTGCACGGCCACCATCTTGTTCACCCGCACGATGCCGGTTTCGGTGTCCACGGAGACGTCGGCCATCTGCACGCCGCCGACGCCGCTGTTGGTGAGGTCAGGAGGCTTCGTCCTTATCGGGGTTCTTGCCCTGCACGGTAAGTGGCACCGCGCCGATCTTGGCGCAGGCTTCTTTCCATGAGAGGCCGCGGCGGCGTCGCCTTGCACTTGCACCCTGCCCGCCTACGGCTTCCAGTTCCTCGGGCTTGGCCTTCAGCGCGGGAGCAACCTTCGCAAACAGCGCGTTGCGCGCATCCACCGCGCCACGCCGCGTAGACGAAGTTACGCCGCCTGAGGTTGTGCTTCCACCGCTGCCTCCGGAGGGAGGATAGTGGTTGTCGCCGATGCATCACCTTGATGTTCTCCATCGGGATGCCGAGTGTGTCGGCAGCGACGATGGTGATGATGGTGAGGCAGCCGGTGCCGAGGTCCTGTGTGCCCAGCTTCATCTCGACCGAGCCGTCAGGATGGATGGTGAAGTCGCAATTGCTGTTATGCCCGCGGCCTCCCCAAGTGTGCATCGAAAGCCCGAGCCCGCGCTTGATGTTGCCCGGAGTTTTGTCGCCGCGCGGGTGCCAGTTCTTCTTCCAGTCCATCATCTCTTCAGCGATAGCGAACTCTTCCCGGTAAGTGTCTTTGCGCGGGCCCGGCGATGTCGAGGTTGCGAAGCATCAACTCCAGCGGATCCATCTTCAGCTTCGGCGGCCAGATCTTCGACCGCGCCCATGGTAATGGCCGCAGCCTGCGGATGGTTGGGCGCGCGCCAGGCGCGGGCGCTGCCCTGGTTGGTTGAGATGGCGGTGTTCTGCTTGCGCTGGTTGGGAATTTCCAGAATGTACGGCAGCGGAGGCGTTCCGCCACCACCGACGCCGCCGGTGCCCCACGAGCGCGAGTCCCACGCGACGATCTTGCCGTTCTTGTCGGCGGCGATCTTGACCCGCGCATACGCCGAAGGCCGCATGCCCGCAACTTCGAACTCGGCCTTGCGGTCGAGCATGTTCTTCACCGGCTTGCCGCCCGCCTTTTTCGAAGGGTTGCCGTATTGACGTCCCACGGGTCGGCAGAGAACTTGCTGCCGAATCCGCCGCCAATGTTTGCTGCAGCACGTTGATGTTGCCCGCGGGAACGCCCAGCGGCTCGGCCATCTGCGCAGCAATACCAGAGACGTTTTGTGTCGAGATGTGGACCACCAGCTCCTTGTCGCTGGCCCACTCGCTGGCGGAGCCATGCGTCTCCAGGCACGATGCACGATGCACGGCACGCCGTACACACCCTCGGAGACGGCCGCGGCCGCGGCGAAGGCCTTTTCGGGCTCGCCTTGGGTTTGCAGTGCAGTCTTCTTAAAAGGAGACTTCGCTTTGCCGGTTGACTCTACGTACTTCGCCTTTCGCAGCGCGGCGATGATCGGGGCTTCCACACCCATGCCCTTCATCGACGCGTAGTCTTTCTCGCTGGGCTTGAAGCTGATGCCCCGCTTCTGAATGGCGGCGATGACTTCCTCGTCCGGGACCTGGTTCTCTTCCATGTCCTGAAAGTCGTCTTCGCTGATGGGGCCGCTGTCAGTGCCGACGGTCTTGGGCGGCTCGGCATCGGAAACGAAGTGCGGAAGAACTTTGTACTCGACCTTGATGGCACGCAGCGCGTCTTCCGCCGTGCCTTCATCGACCGCGGCCACGCTGACAATCTCATAGCCAGCCCAGAAAATCTCGGTGCCGGGCTGCTGCATGATGTGGACCGCTTTCACCCCGAGCATCTTCTCGGCGGCGCTGGTGTCGATGCTGATGATTTGCGCGTGCGCGTAGGGGCAGCGCAGGATTTTCCCCGCCAGCAGCCCCTGCGGGTTGTAGTCGTAGGTATATTTCGCGCGGCCGGAAGACTTCGACAGGGCCGTCCACGCGCGAGATGCTCTTGCCCAGCAGCGGACGTGTCGCCGGATCCGGCCATGTGTATTGGCTCATGACTGTTTGCCTCCTGCGTGCGCCAGCGCCACGGCGCGAATTCCGTTGTAGGTGCCGCAGCGGCAGTAGTTGCCGCTCAGGCCATGGCGAATGTCCTCGGACGTCGGCTGCGGATTCTTCTGCAGGAAGTGCGTAGTCGCCACCACGAATCCGGGAGTGCAGAAGCCGCACTGCTGCGCGTCGTGGGCAACAAAAGCCTGCATCAGCGGACTGAGCGCGTCGCCTTCGGCCAGCGCCTTCGTGTGGTGATCTTCGCGCCCTGCACGTCAATCGCCAGCACTGAGCAGGCGTACACCAGCTTGCCGTCGAGCAGCACGGTACATGCCCCACAAGCGCCACGATCGCAAACGCGTTTGGCGCCGGTGATGTCGAATGGCCCGCGCAAGTGCATCGAGCAAAGTGACGCGCGGCTCCAGTTCGGCGCTTAGCTTTTTGCCGTTCACGTTGAGCGTGACAGGTACCTTGCCGGGGCCGTGGATGGGAACTTCTTCGCCCGCGGCCTCGACCACGTTCGTCCCCATGACGAGCGGGACGGCGGCAGTGACCGCGGAAATTTTCATGAAGTCGCGCCGGGAGACGCCCGATTTCGAATCGGGCTGGCGCGCGTCGTCGTCTTTCATCGTGCCTCCAGGGAGAAAACCTAAGCGGAAACCCGGCATTCTGGATGCCGGCAGGTTCGGTTCGATAGTTAACGACTGTCCGGCGACAAACCTTGCGTCACCTGACGGCCTTCTGGGGCGTTGAGCGAGAGTATAACTCCGCCAACGGAAGCGCGACAAAGTCGAGCGCAAGTCCGGGGGCACGTCGCGTGGACACGCCGCTGCTCCCGGCTGCGTCGCCCCCGCTACGGTGGTGGCAACTTCGGTGGGAAAAAACCCCATGGCCGCGTGATATGCCGCAAACTGCACTGTTACGAACTGTAAAGCCCCGCCTTTAGCGTCCTCTAACAGCAATTTTTTCAATGTGTTAACCGATTGCGCAAGCAGGGCCGCCTTTGGCATCCGCAATGCAACTAGGTACGTATCGCCTATTCCCCGGAGGTCTGCGCTTTGGAACCGACGCTAGCAATTATCGGCCTGAACTATCGCACCTCCCCGCTCGCCGTCCGCGAGCAGTTCTGGATCGCCGAGCCTGACCGCTATGAAGCCCTGCACCGGCTGCTGCGCTCGGAGGGAATCGAAGAAGTCATCGTGCTGGCAACATGCAATCGCACGGAATTCATCCTGTGGGCCAACGACGTGCCCGCGGCCGCCAACTCGGTGCTGCGCTTCCTCAATCAGGACTACAACCTGCGCCTCTGCGACTGGTCGCACTTCTACCGCCTGATGGACGACGTCGCCATCACCCACCTTTTCCAGGTGGCGGCTGGGCTGGATTCGGTGGTGCTGGGCGAGCCGGAGATTTCCGGGCAGCTCCGCGATGCCTGGCAGCAAGCCCGTACGGCGGGAGCAACCGGGCGCTTCCTGGATGCGGTGGTGCAAAAAGCGCTGGCGGTTTCCGCCAAGGTCAGAAGCGAGACCACGCTCAGTGATTCCTCGCTGACGTTCCCCTATGCCGCGGTGGAGTCGGCCATAGGCGTGTTAGGAGACCTCGCGGGCCGCGAAGTCCTGTTGATCGGTGCCGGTCACATGAGCGAACTGGTCGCCAAGCGCCTGCGCAGCGCGGGCACGACCCACCTGAAGATGATGAGCCGGACCCACGCCAAGGCGGAAGAGCTTGCGCACAAGCTGCAAGCCACTGCCGTGTCGTGTGATGACCGGCACGCGCACATGAAGACCGCTGACATCGTGGTGTTTTCCACCTCGTCGTCACACAGCCTGGTCAGCCTTGAGGATGTTCGCGCCATCGCCCATGCGCGGCAGCACAAGCCGCTGGTTATGATCGATATCGCCGTGCCCCGCAACGTCGATCACCGGGCGGGCGACGTGGACGGCATTTATCTGTTTAACCTCGACAGTCTGGAAGAAGTCGTGAAACGCGACCCTCGCGATCACCACACCTCGACCGCCGAGGCCAAAAAGATTGTCGCCGATGAAGTGCTGGGCTTCCGCCGCCGCCTGATGGCCGAGCGCGTGGTGCCCACCATCGTCGCCCTGCGGCAACGGCTGGAGGAACTTTGCCAGCAGGAAGTGGATTTCCTCCGCCGGGAGTTTGGCCCATTCACCGAAGATCAGGACCAGGTGGTCACCACCCTGGCGGCGCATATTTCGCAGCGCATTGCGGGGTCGCTATCGCGCGAGCTGCGCGAGCTTCCCGACCGCACCGGGCAAGATATGCTGACCGTAGCCGTACACCGGCTGTTTAGTTTGGAAAACTCCGATCTGGCCGTAGAGGCTGGACGAGAAAACTGACGGTAAACCAATCGAAGAAGGAGCAATAAATGACGCAATCTGCGCAAGACAGCAATCCGAAACCAGGTATTGGCTTCACCAGCGTGCAAGCTTATACCCTGGCGGTCATCACGCTGGTCATCGGAATCGCCGTGGGCTATTTTGCCCGCGGTTCGGCGCCAACCGCGGCCGCACCGGAAACCGCACAGTCGGCTCCCGCCGCTCCCGCTGGAATGGGTGGCGGACAACCGCCAATGGGCGCAGGGCAGCTTCCCGGCATCGGCACCCAGCAGCAGGGCGCAGCTTCCCCGAAATGCTGGCTCAGGCAGCCGCACCGCTGTTGGAAAAGCTGAAGAGCAACCCTAAGGACTTCGAGACCCTGCGCCAGATCGGCAACACCTATTACGACGGTCAGGCGTACACCCAGGCCATCGAGTATTACGGTAAAGCGCTGGAAGTCGACCCCAAGAATCCGGATGTCCTGACCGACTACGGCACGGCCTACTGGTACACCGGCAATGCCGACAAGGCCATCGAGGAGTTCAACAAGTCGCTCACCCTCCGGCCCAACAACCCCAACACGATGTTCAACCTGGGCATCGTGAAATGGCAGGGCAAGAAGGACCCGGCGGGAGCCGTCGCAGTGTGGGAGCAGTTGTTGAAGACGAATCCCAACTACGAGCAGAAAGACCAGGTACAGATGTTGATTGAGCGCGCGAAGATGCACGGAGCCGGCGCTGCAAAAGGCTCAGCTTCGTGAGGCTTGGATCCCGCTTCGCGGGATCTGGATTTCGCATTCGCTCCCCCCGGGACGGTGTCCGCGCAGAGCCCGTCCTGGGGTTTTTAATCCTGCGACCGCCGTTCGCCGGCATCAGGCGCCGTGAGGCTGCTTGGCCATCGCTGCATCCATGGCGGCCTTCATCTCCGCCGGATTCTGGTCCCTGATGTGAGTTGCCAGAGACCAACGATGGCCGAATGGATCTTCCACCGATCCGTAGCGATCGCCCCAGAACTGGTCCGCCAGCGGCATGACCACCTTCGCTCCGGCGGCCACCGCGGAAGCCCATACCTTATCCACGTCTTCGACGTACATATGGATTGTCATGCAGGTGCTGGCCTTGGTGCTTGTCGGCGCCAGCACCCCCATCTGCGGAACCTCGTCGTTGAACATCAGAATGGAGTCGCCGATCTTGACCTCAGCATGAATCACCTTGCCGTCGGGCGCCTGCGCGATGCCTCGCACCTCGGCGCCAAAGGCTTTTTGATAGAACTCGGCCGCTTTCTTGGCGTCATTCGCGAAAATGTGAGGGGTAAGGGTGTGGTATCCGGGCGGGATCGGTGAAACTTTGTCTGCCATGATTTCTCCTTCGGTATAGAACCATTGAGTTGATTTCGAGGACCTGTTAATCGGAAACGAAGATTTGACGTGCCGCCGATTTTACATCGTTTGCGACCGGGGGATTCAAGTCCACGCGGCAGTATCGACGATTACCCGAGTAGTGCCAGCATGAGCAGGCACCACGGGCCGCCTCGGTGGTGCTTGCGACATCGCAGCAGTGTTGAGGGGACTGACGAAAGCTCACGCCCCTTGTCACGCTGCCAGCCAAAATGGGGAGACACCAGCCAAACACGCGCAGCCGAACGCGTAGTAATCTAGTGGTACGCAATGCCCTCGGAAAAGGTTCTCATCGTCGACGACGAGAAGCTGGTCCGTTGGTCCCTCCGGCAGAAGTGCGAAGAGTGGGGATATCGCGTTCTGGAGGCAGACAACGGTGCGGCTGCGCTCAAGATAGCGCACAACGAGTCTCCCGACCTCGTGCTGCTCGACGTGCGCCTGCCCGACGCCAGCGGCATCGACATCCTGGAACAGATCAAGAAAGCCGGCGACGCACGCGCCGTCATCATGATCACCGCCGACCCGCAACTTGAGGACGTCAAGACCGCCCTCAAGCTGGGCGCCTACGATTTTGTCGGCAAGCCGCTCGATTTCGACGAGCTGCGGTCGCCGTCAAAAACGCGCTGGAAACCACCCGCCTGCGCACCGAAGTCGAATCGCTGCGCGGCGAAGTTGCGCCGCCGCGCCGGCTACCACAACGTCATCGGCGTGTCGGCCAAAATGGCCGACCTGCTGGGCTTCGTCAGCAAGGTCGCCGCCAGCGAGGCCACCACCATCCTCGTGCAGGGCGAGAGCGGCACCGGCAAAGACCTCATCGCCAAGGCCATCCACTACCAGAGCCGCCGCCAGGACAAGCCGTTCGTCGCCATCAACTGCTCGGCCATTCCCGAGACCCTGATGGAAGCCGAGCTCTTCGGCCACGAGCGCGGCGCCTTCACCGACGCCAAGGCCATGAAGAAGGGCCTGTTCGAGATGGCCGACGGCGGCACGCTCTTCCTCGACGAAATCGGCGAACTCTCGCCGCTCCTGCAGGCCAAACTGCTGCGCGTGCTGGAAGACCAGGTCATTCGCCGCGTGGGCGGCGTGCGCGACATGCAGGTGGATGTGCGCGTCATCGCCGCCTCCAACCGCGACCTCGAGCGCGCGGTGAAGCGAAAGCACCTTCCGCCAGGACCTGTACTACCGCCTGGCCATCATTTCGCTCTTTCTGCCGCCCCTGCGCGACCGCAAAGAAGACATTCTGCCGCTGGTGGAGTACTTCATCGACCGCTACAACCGCAAGTTCCGCAAGTCAGTCGAAGGCATCACCGACGACACCCGCAAGCTGCTGATGAAATACGACTGGCCGGGCAATGTGCGCGAGCTGAAAAATGCCGTCGAGCGCGCCATGATCCTCGAAGACGCCAACGTCCTCCGTCCGGACTACCTGCCCTTTGCCGTGGCGCCAACAGCAAGCCGCCTACACCGCGTTTGAAATGTCATCGGGCAGCAGCAGCAACAACGGCAGCAGCACCGAAACCCAGCTTCCCGACGGCCGCAGCCTGCCCAAGCTCTCCATTCCCGAGGGCGGCACCTCGCTCGAAGAAGTCGAGCGCGCACTGGTCGAAATGGCCATGGCGCAGGCCAACGGCAACCAGACCCACGCCGCCCGCCTGCTCGACATCAGCCGCGATGCGCTGCGCTACAAGCTGAAGAAATTCGGCCTGCATTCACGCCGAAGAAGACGAGCCCAGCACCGCCAACTCCTAGCGTCAATTCCCCGCTTTCCACATGACAGTATGCGTGTAAGATTCTTCTCAGAGCCAGTTGTTTTGGTTGCCGCTGGCGCCAAGCGCGGCAATAAATTGAACACACCTTCCACCGATTGCGCCGAAGCTGGGGCACATCATCCCACTCCGTCTGTCGAGAGGAGCACTTATGCGGAAGATCATCATCGCCGCTGTTTCCGTCGTCATCCTCTTGGTCGTGGCAATGTTCCTGTTGCCCTACTTCATTGACATCAACCAGCACCGGGGCGAGATCCTGGCCCAACTCCAAAACCGGCTGCACCGGCCGGTGAAGTTGGGCGCCATGTAGCTGGCGGTGTTTCCCTCGCGGTGGAAGTGAAAGACGTCAGCATCGGCGAAGACCCGCGCTTCGCCGGCAAGCTGCCCTTCGCTCAGGTCGGCGAAATGGACATCAGCGTCAAGCTGCTGCCATTGCTCACCAAGACAGTCGCCATCGACAGCCTCACGCTGAAGCGCCCGCAGATCGAGCTGATCAAAGACGCAGCCGGCGTATGGAACTTCGCCAGCCTGGGACAAGGACCGGCAACACCGGCGCCTCCGGCATCAGCACCAGCCCCAGCGCAAGCAGCCGCCAGCTGCAAACCGGCAGCCAGCTCCGAGCGGCTGGCGGTTTTCGCTCGACGAACTCAAAATCAGCGACGGCCAGATCGCGGTCACCGACCTGCAGAAGAAACAGCCGCGCGAGGTCTACGACCACATCGATCTCACGCTCAAAGATTTCGCCGCCGACAAGCAGTTCTCCGTGGACCTGACGGCGCACATTCCCGGAGCTGGCGCTGAAACCATCGCCCTCAGCGGCAAAGCCGGCCCCATCAATCAGGCCAACATGCTGGCCACCCCCTTCGACGGCAAGCTGAAACTCAACGAAGTCTCTCTTGCCGGAGCGCAGAAGTTTCTCGAACAACGCCGCGCTCGAAGGCACCGACGCCATGATTTCCGGCTCCACCGACCTGGTGAACGCCGGCGGCAAGATGGCCGCCAAGGGCTCGCTGAAAATCACCGATGCCGTCGTGCATAACGTCCAGGTCGGCTATCCCATCACCGCCGACTTCGACGTGACCGACGACCTCAAGAACGACGTGCTCACCATCAAGAAGGCCGACATGAAGCTGGGCTCGACGCCGCTTTCGCTCAACGGCACGCTGAACACCCACGCCACGCCGGGCACGGCGGACCTCAACATCTCGGCCAAAGACGCATCCATCGAAGACGCGGCACGCCTGGCTGCCGCCTTTGGTGTTGCCTTCAGTCCGAACGCCAAAATCACCGGAAAGCTCTCGGCTAACCTTCATGCCCAGGGCCCGACAGACAACCTGGCGCTCAATGGCACCGTCAATGGCCGCAACCTCGAAGTTACCGGCAAAGACATTCCGCGAGGCCGTCAAGGTGCCGTCGCTCGACCTCACCATGACGCCGCAGGACATTCGCTCCAGCCCATTCACTGCCACGTCGGGCGGCACCACGCTGTCCGGCCAGATGACCATCGCGCAATACACCTCGCCCTCGCCTTCCGTGGACGCCACCCTGAAGACCGTCAACGGCAAAGTGGATGAGTTGCTCAATATCGCCAAGGCCTACGGCGTCACCGCAGTCGAAGGCATGAGCGGCAGTGGAGCCATTACGCTCGACCTGCGCGCCACCGGGCCGATCAAGAACACCGACGCCATGAACTTCAGCGGCACCGGAGCGGTGCAAAATGCGACGCTCAAGACGGCATCGCTGACGCAGCCGCTTAATATTCGCAACGTCAACTTGCAGTTCACCCAGAACTCGCTCAACCTAACCAACCTCAGCGCGCGCGATCGGTTCGACCAACGCCACCGGAAACCTCAGCATCGCCAATTTCCAGGCTCCGCGGCTTACCTTTGCCTTGGCGGCCGACAAAATCAACGTGACGGAACTGCAAAAGCTGATGGCATCGGGCACGCCGGCGCCCGTAAAGAAGTCCCAGGCGTCATGGAGCCTCGTTCCCACAGCCGAGGCGCGCCCCCGCTCCAAAACCCAGCCTCCTCGACGAGGCCACCGGCACCGGAACCATCAGCGTCGGCACTCTGACCTATGACCGCACGGTGTTGTCGAACGTCAAGTCGGGCGTGAACCTCAATCACGGCGTGGTGCAATTGAACCCGCTCACCGGACAAGCATTCGGCGGGCAGATCAGCGGCAGCATCACCGCCGACCTACGACATGAGCCGACCAGCTTCGCCGTCAACGCCAAGCTCAATGGCGCTGACGCGAACCAGTTGCTCACCGCCGTCGGCAATACGAAAGACACGCTCTACGGAACACTCAATGCCAACGTGAACCAGACGTTTTCCACCCCTGCCTCGGGCGACGTCACCCAGACGCTGAATGGCCCGTTCTCATTCACCTTGGCAAACGGAAAGCTCACCAAGATTGACCTGGTGAGTGAGTTGGGCGAAGATCGGCAAATTCGGAGGAGGCGAGCGGCGGAAAGGGCTACACGTCCATTTCCAGCATGAGCGCCACGTTTGACGTGCGCAACGGCGTGGCCAACACCAACGACCTGAAGGCCGCGCTCGATGTGGGCACGATGGCGGCGAATGGCTCCGTGAACCTGGTAAATGAAGCCCTGGCCATGCATCTCACCGCCGTGCTGAGCCAGGCATATAGCCAATCCGTTGGTGGCACCGGAGTAGGCGGATACTTGAACACGGCGCTGGGCAACAAAAACGGCGAGCTTGTCCTTCCGGTGATCGTCACCGGAACCATGAGCCATCCCACGGTGATGCCCGACGTGCAGAAGCTGGCAGAGATGAAGCTCAACAACATCATCCCCAATGCCGCCGGGATACTGGGCGGCAAGGGTGGCGCGGGCGGCATCGTCGGCGCACTTCTCGGAGGCGGCAATCAGCAACAAGGCCAGCAAGCTCAGCCTGCCGGCAAGCAAGCCCAGCCAACCCAGCAGCAACAACTGCAAGACGCCCTCGGCGGCCTGTTCGGCGGCAAAAAGAAGCCCGAAACAGTAGATTGCGCGCTGGCGTCACCAAACAAAAAGCCGCCCCGCGGGGCGGCTTGCTTTCACGCTAATAGTCCTAGGTACCGGTCGGTTCCAGCAAACCCTGCTCCAGCTTTTCCTGGCACCCGATGCAGTGGCGCGTCCACGGCACCGCCTCTAGTCGCTTGGGATTGATTTCCTCGCCACACGAGATGCACTCGCCAAAGCTGCCCTCGCGAATACTGACTCAGCGCGCCTTCCACCATTTGCAGGATCTGCCGTTCGTTGCTGCTCTGGCTGAACAGAAATTCCTTCGTGTAGGAGTTTGCCGCCCGGTCCGCGACGTCCTGGGCGGTCTCGTGATCGGCCTCGCGGCCATCCTGCGCGGTGCGGCTCACGGTCTGCCGCAACTCCCGCTGACGCTCCTCCAACCGTTTCTTGAACACTTCCAGTTTCTTCTTGTCCATTACGTCACCCCCTTGCCTCCCGGTCCGGCAATCGCCCTGAGCGCAAATTCGGCATGGCGAATGAAAGATAATATGCCCCTCATAGTGCAGCGTCAACTTTGGTGGCGCATCCAGCGATTGTATTCCTCTGGCTTGGGATTCCCGACATCTGCGAACTTGGACCGGATTGCCGCTTCAACGCGGGTCGGCGCCTTGTCGTCTCGCATCGCACCATAAAAAAGGCGGCTGGTCAGGCCGCCTATCTTCCCAAATTTCGTTCGCGTCTAGTTCCCGCCTGACACCGTCCGCAGTTTGCCGGGCATGAAGTGATACGGAGGCCATGGCCCGGAGATCGTGACCTTGCAGTCCTTGAAATGCCGCGTGGCTGCCGAGTAGCGGTTCTGATATTTGGCTACGGTGTTGGTATCGATCAGGTGGGCGAAGTCAATCAGCATGTTGCCGGAGTCCATCCGCTTGCAGACCACGTCTTCTTCCAATGGACAGAAGAGCTTATGCACTTGCATCGAGAGCGCCCGAGCCTTGGTCTGGCGCTCGCGTTCGCGACTGGCGCGGTCGCGTAGCTTACGCAGGTATTCCCCTCCGACGCCGGCAGGAATATCTGCGATGGCTTCTTCGATCGTCCCGTCTTTCACCACGATCTTGACATGCATCTCGACTTGCCGCGCAGGCGCGCCAAGCTCTCCAGAAATGCCTTGCGATTGGCGCGTACTGCGCGGCGCAGCGCCTCGTCCGACTCAAAAATGGTTCCGAAACGGAAAGGCAGGACGGTCATGGTGCGAAAACAGTCGCTGATGATCCGCGCATGTTCGACGATGGCTTGCTGGGTGAGGGGTCTGGAGGGGAGGTGTTCGCTGACAATAACGGCGAACTCGCCGCTGGGATATCCAAGAACCGGAGCCTCGTTCACTCCCTTGAGGTTCTCTAGGGCAAAAGGACGTCGGGCGCGAATAGTGCCTTGCAGACCCGCTTGCTCGGTAATACAGTACGCGTACCACGCCATCTTCGTCTTCTCCTGGGATGCTCTCGCTCCGCTCTACCAGCGGGCGCAAGAAGGGAATCTGCGACTTGGAACGTGGGCTTGTTCTGAATTGTTGGTAGGAAGCGGGAAGATCGCCCCCTGAATCATCCTAAGCCCTATATGCAAAACCGCAACAGAGAAGTTCGGAGAAGGATGGCGTTTTTCGCAGGCGCGCTACTAAGACCCGCACTCGCCCGAAAGCCTCATCGGATGCCGCTTTCGGGCAGTCGCGTCCCACAATGTAGGGCGCGTTTCAGCACTGTACGGCTATGATACTTCGCTTCTGGCTTTTTCGCGGCTTTTTTCGCGGGTTTTGCGGCAGCCGCTTTCGCCTTTTTTTTGCCTGCAGACGGCGCAACCTTGCGGACCACCGGCTCCGCCTCAGGCTTGGCGGCCTTCCGCTGGCGACTCGTTCGCTACCAAAGGCTCTTCTTCACCCGACAGAGCGGCCAGCCGCTCCAGTGCTTTGCTCACAACAAATGCCATGTCGGCCACCGGCGCGGGCTTGCCGGCCCAGATTTCGAACTGCCGGGCCCCCTGCTGCACGAACATCTCCAGCCCAGGAATGATCTGGATGTTCTTGGCCTTCGCCATCTTCATGAGCTTGGTCTCAGCCGGGCTGTACACCAGATCAAACAGGTACTTGGTGTTCAGCTCCTTGTCTTCCAGGGGCGACTGCCGATTGGTGCCCATCCCCAGCGGGGTGGCATTGATGATGACGTCGAAGCTCGCCTTGGCTACCTCGGCCCGCTTCATGTACTTTGTCTTCGACTGCCGGGCCAGTGCCTGGCCCTTCTCCGCCGTACGATTGGTGATGAATACCTCTGCGCCTTTGTTCTTCAGTCCGAATGCTGCTGCCCGAGCCACGCCACCCGCTCCAACGATCAGGATTTTGGCGCCCTGCAATGCGCATCCGCTGTTCGAGCGGAACCACGACTCCGGCCACGTCGGTGTTGAAGCCATAAAGCTTTCCGTCCTGCGCCCGGACCACTGTGTTACAGGCACCGATCTGGCGAGTCAGTTCGTCGGAATTCGCCAGCACATCGACGATCTGCTGCTTGTACGGCATGGTAATGCTTAGTCCGCGAATGGGAATATCCTGCACGCAGGTCAGCAGGTCTTTGAGCGTCTTGGCATGCAGTGCCAAGTACACCGCGTTCACCGTTTCCCGGCGGAAGGCCGTATTCATCATGATCGGCGACAGCGAATGCGCCACCGGGTCGCCGGCCACTCCGTAAACCTGGGTCGCGGCATCAACCATCTCGATGCGATACGTGTCGCGAAGTTCGCTGGCCATGACCTGTCCGGGAGCAGTTTCTTCGCCCCGGAAGGCCGCTCCGAAGGTAAATATGCTGCCGGCACGCACCCCCAGAACGCGGCTGATGATTCCCTGTTCGCCCATGCATAGCCCCACCATCTCGAACTGCGCCGAGTGGGCTTGCAGGAACTTCATCATCTGCACATTGTCGTGCAGCGTCGTAGCGGTCGAAACCACCTTGTAGAAGTCCGCCGGATACCGCTTCATTTCCGTGAAGCTGTCTTCGAGCTTTTTGGTGGACTTGAAATCGTGAAACGACAGGATTACGCCAACCCGGTCTTTCAGTTCGGCCAGTTGTCCAGCCTTGAGCGCTTCGGCGCTCTGCAGCTCGATATCCACTAATTGGAAGCCTGCAGCGGCGGCTTTGGTCAGCACTCCAAGCTGTGCAGCCGCGCTGCCCTTGAACTTCCCGCCATTGACCGCCCGGCGGCAGGTCGCGATGACCGTCGCCTCGGGGTGCATATCGAGGAAATGTTTGAGCTTCGGCAGTCCCGCCAAAGGATTCGACAGGTAGTCTAATCTGAACTCCATAAAGGAGTTATCGCGGACCAGGGACTCGGCGCGTTCAATGATTTTATTGGGGTCTTCGCCCACCACGGCGACACACACACGGGGTAGACGGAAGCGCTGGATACGGGAAGCGTAAGGAGTGGAGTTTGTATGCATAAGAGCGTCCCGATACTACAGATGCACAACCAAGGTTGCAACTCCTCTTGTTAGCGAGAAACTTTCGTGAATGGGAAATCCATGCAATCAAGAAGGTCTTGGAAACCAAGAAGCCCAGGCGGTCCGGACGACTTCAGTGGGAATGATCTACCGACGACCGCTTATCACCCTAGCTTTCGCCTTGAGATCGCCGAACACCTCCGCCGTAAATGCTTGTATTTCAGCGCCTTGCTGCCAGGCATCCCGCGGCAAACCAGCCTTTTTGGCAGGTCTGCGCCAAAAAGGTCTCCCGGTCCCACCCCCACTCCACCGGAACTTGCGGAAGCAAAAGACCTCGCCGGTCTCCCTTGGCGATGACAAGCCCGTGCTTCCCCCACGACACATCCTGCGGATCAATCGGCCGAAGCGGCGAAAGCACGCTGATCTCGATCTCCAGGCCAGCCACCTCGTCGGCGGTCACGGGTGAAAATCGAGGATCGTCGAACGCTGCCGCCTGCGCCGTTTCCGCGATCGTACGGTAGAAGCGGATGAATCGGTACCACATACCCGATGCACCCTCTTAGCTTGCCGTTCAAGTGCAGCGTGGTAAACGCTCCACGCTTCTCCGAAAGGTGTTTCGTGGGCGGCGTCAGGTCAAGGCGTTGGCCGTCGAAGGCAGAGGCAATCGCCCGGTGCGCGAGTTGCAAAAGCATGGCCCGCTCTTCCAAGTGATATTCGAACGATTCGGAGAGTTCTGCGGGTTCGGCTTCAGACCACGGGGACATCGTTGCGCTTCCTGCGCCGGCTCAGCACGAATGAACGCCGCTTGCGGCGCTTCTCGGAGTGGCGATTGATCTTGTTCCAGAAGGCGACGAAGTAATCGATGGCCGACACCAGCGACAGTCCGACCATGATCCAGATCGACGCCAGCGCGATCGGATGCACCGGCAGGCTGAGGAAGTACCACGGCAAGTGCGCCCAGTGATGATCGACGATTGCCGCCACCACCGAGACAATCTGCACCAGCATCTTCATCTTGCCCAGGTCGCTGGCCTCGATCGTGAAGCCCTCCGACGCGGCAATCGAACGCAATCCGCTGACCAGAAACTCCCGGCCGATGATGATCACCGCCATCCATGCCGGCACGATGCGCGGATTGAACTGCACCAGCGTGATGAACGCGGCCGCGATCAGCAACTTGTCCGCCACCGGATCGAGCAGCATTCCCACGGTCGTGACCTGCGCCCGCTTGCGCGCAAGGTAGCCGTCAATGGCGTCCGTGATCGAAGCCGCGATGAAAACCGCGGACGCCAGCAGCTCGCGATTGCCGTTGGTGTCGCTGAAATAGCTGCTCGACAGGATCCAGATCAGCACCGGAATGCTGAAGATCCGCGTGAGCGTGATGTAGTTTGGAAGGTTCACGAGAGCGGACTGACGCGCGGCGCCGCCGTGTCGCCGCTGCCAAGCTGATTATCGTTCACGGCATCAATAGGAAAGCAACCACGCGATTTCAGCACATCTATTCGTCGTGATGCACCGCAATCTCATCCAGCATTGCGGGCGCCTGGTATTGCACCCAGTAGGTGTAGCCAATGGGGATGCCCTTCATCCAGTCCAACACGCTCATCCAGAGGCGTAGGATGTGCGGAATTTGCCTCTCACCGAGGCGATGGGATGGAACAGGGTTGCGCAGACGATGACCAGCACGATCGCTGGCAACATCACCGCTACGCGCAATCATGCGGAGGGCATATGTTAAGGCGATGCGGGCTGGGCTTGAATCGGGCGTTCCCCACGGCTACTTCCTTGCGAAATATTATGCTCCCGATTTCCGGCATCGAAAGCCGTGTGCCGACTATTTTTCGAGAAAATTTACGGAAGTGTAAATCGCCTTGCTGCTAAGCCCACTCACTAGCGCCCGGCCTTTTCATCCTGAGCGCAGTGCTGCGCTTTCTCTTGCGTGACGCGTGTCGATACCTGCTTTTTCTGATCGATCCCCCCTATCCACTTCTTCCCCGCCCTCACTGCTTCGTGCGATAAACAACCGTCCCCGCCCCGTTGTCGTTGGTCTTAAAATCCGCCGGCACCGTGAACAGCGACGCATCCGGCTCGCCGCGCTGAATGTTAGTCAGCTTCACTGTCCGTTCCCCCATACGCGGATCATTCCTCTTGCTCAGCACCACGGTCTGCAGCTCAGGAGACGTCCACACTTCCGTCACGATGCTGATGGGCCGGTCATTGCCAATCTTGCCGGCGGCGATATCGTTCTCGTCGTGCGCGCTCCCGTGACCACCACGCCTTCCATCGTCTGCGTGCCCAGGTCCTCTGTCGTGACATCGCCGGGACTTTCCACAATTGCCCGTTGCGCAAAAAACATCGGGCCGCCCGGGCGGAGGCACCGGCAACTCGCCGCCGGCTGCGCTTCCCGAACGCACGATTACGGTATCCGTTTCACCGCCGCCCCGGGCGCGCCCGGCCCCATCGAGGCATGGGGTGCTTCCACGCGGTTTTGTCCGTCAGGTTCACTATAGCCGACTGCCGCCGCCGGGTCCAGAATCATCACCATGTGCGGAGCGCCCGTCGCCGCCGTTCCGCCCATCGCGGGCAGCGGAGTGTCCTGCCGCGTGCGCCCCTGCGAGTCGCGCGCTACCGCGCCCTCGCTGCTTTGCACAATTGGTCGCCATTGGCCAGCGTCTGCACCGACTCGTCGCTGAGGGTCCAGTGTACGGCGGCGCCTTTCACATCCGGCACCCGGCCCACCACCGCGCTTATCGCCAGGCCCCGGCCTCATCGGCGCTGCAAACAAAACGTCCGGCGTGGCCTGCGCCAGCGCCGAACACGACGCGGCCTGAACGTAACTCACAATGCGTTTTATGGCTACTCACTTCTCCTCTACTACATCACCATTATGGACTCCTAGCCGCTTCCCGACTCAAGCCCTTTTGCTCACTGGGTCTTTTGACTTTTCTATCCACTACCCACTCCCACTATTTGTCATCCTGACCGGAGCGAAAACATCTGCTGCTTTTTCTTCGACCCTCGGGTGCGGCATCCGGCCTGATTTGGCCAGGTCAATCTTTGACTTTTCTATCCAGTTTCCACTACCCACTATCCACTGTTCTTCAAATCGCTGATCAACCTCACCGCCTCGCCTGATACGAATCATGTTCCTTCCAATTGCTGAAGTCCGGAATGAAGTACTCCCGTATCTCGCGCGCCAATCTTTCCCCGTATCCGCGTCGAAGCACTCCCAATCCCGCAGCCTCTCAAACCCCACCAGCCGGACGGGAAACCACACCCGCTTACCTTCTTTCGTCTCCCGCTTGCGCGCCTTGGCCAGCTCGGTCTTCACTCACTCGCTCGACATACTGTGCTCCGACACACTGCATACACGATTTGGTAGAGCGGCGCTTCAGCGCCGCGTCCACGCCTCTCCTGTTTCGTTGTCATCACGAGGGGCGTCAGCCCCCGAGGGATCTGCTTTTCTATTCGTTTGTCATCCTGAGCGGAGGCGGCGCTCGGCGACCCGCCGGAGTCGAAGGACCTGCTGTTTCTATCCACCTCCCACTATCCACTGTTTCCGGCTTCGCCATGGCCGCGTGACCTCGCTTGCTTCCGCGATGCTACGGATGATTTCGGATGTTCTCAGAAGCCCACACTCTACCCGGCCCTCCTCGCCCAGTCAACGCGAGAAAATTTCGGCCGTCCAGCGCAGTTTGGTTCGGAACAAACTGCTTCGCGCGCAAAATGAGGTGCAGGTCGCAATTGCGTTAAGCGACACACTCGCCAAGCAAGGCATAAAATATAGAGCCACCGGCCATCAGAAATATCGACAGAGGCAGATTGCTTACGGGCCGCCCACTGATGACTTCCAAGGGATTTTATGTTGGTCGAGCATTTCGGTGATGTAAGTGCGGAGTACGACAGTTGCTGGTCGATCCGCCAGCACCGGAGCGCATTAACCTTAATTATTATTTCCATGAATCGGTTTGTTCCTTACTAGAAATGCCGGGCCGCCACCTGTACCCGTGGGGCAGCTGTCAGATCAAGACGAAAAATGTCCATAGATCTCGGAAACCGCCCTGTCGCGCGCATGCGTCGGACCTCCTCTGCCCAGCGGTAGCGACATGTCCTGTGTAGTAGTCAAGTCTTCGGCCCCGAGAGGAAAGCCGCAGGCGGAAATACTCCTCGCCGTCACGCGGGCGGGTAGTGTCAAAATAGCTGCACTTGGGGTGACGTGCGGCATTTCTGCTGGTAGGACGATCCAATTGCTCGCCCAGCGAAAAGGTTCGTCGACCCGGGCGAAAAGACTGCGATTCATGCTCTTTGTCCTTCTGCCCGGAGCTTGATGTCAACTAATGATGGCGATGAGTAACTCTTTGAACAGCTGCACCGTGGCTGATTTTCTCTTGGTACTGGAATTGCGGAATTTCCAAAAAGACGTTGCCTCGATGTTAGCCTCCTTCAGTATCGGCAGAGAGCTTTAACGGCATCCGCGCATGCGAGGCGGTCACGACGTCGGCAGCATCGTTTGCAAAGAAACAGTCAGTGCGACGCACACGCCTCTTCTCATCGGAACAAGCCGGACACGATGGGGGGTGAAGCGCTACCAAAGTCGATAGCCACGATGATCCGACTATGCTTCCTCGGACCTGCTGAATCATGTCGGGCAGGCTTGGACGGCTGCCGTTGTTATCGACGGAGGAGAATTCTGTCGTCGAGCGGCGCAGGATACGGTGAAGTTTGAGGACATCCCGCCTTCTTGAAGAAGGCGATAATGCCCATCACAATCCACCTCAGCAAGTAATTGCAAAGCACAGCCGCCCCCCAAACTTATTGCTATCGCTCCCAAATCGTACAGGAATTGTGACAATTGGACCCGGTTCTCACGCCCTTCTTTTGGGCACTAATCCTGGGACTGGACCTTTCCACCCCCTCACGGCTTGTCCGCGTTACACGCCCCCGACAATTCCTTCACCGTCTTTATCTCAAGAGCGGGATACTCTTCTACACTCGACGCCGCGTGAATCATCGTCGTGGAAACAGACACCACGGTAGGTTTCCCCGTGATTTCCACTTCGTGCCCAACATAATGGTTGAGGTGGGTGGTGCTGCCGGTAAGGTCATAGGCTGTCCCATCCTTGCCTACGACGGCGTAATAAAACCCCGAGCGTTCCAGGCAGCCGCTAATCACCGGCGGATAGTTCTGGGTTGAAGTCAGTCCTTCTCTGCCCGGGATTCCCACCTGCGCCTGCACCCAAACCGCACAGACAACCAATCCAAGCACCACCATCACCATACCGCGCATATAGTTTTCCTCGCCTGGTTGGATGCTACCAAAATCGGATCTGGGTGCCCCAGGTTCGCGCCGCGCTTGTCGGCGCTAGCCTGGGATGCCAAACTCCAGCCCCGCCTCGAGGGGACACCGGAAGAAAGCCCGTTTTACAGATCAGAAGTCCCCCAGGGACGGCACACCGCCGCCGCCGCTTCCGCCCGATCGCATCTCTATCTTTGACCTCCTCCCGCTGCGGGCTTATGCTTAATACCGCCATGAGACAGCCATCGATTGTCCATCTGTCAGCCGCCGTGGCGTTTGTCTTCGTCCTCGGCATCCTCTGTCCACCCCCTTCCGCCCAGGCTCAGGAGATCAGTAAGCAAGCCATGGCGGGTAAGTTTTCCGTCACCCTGAAAGTGCTGCCGGCCGAGGCCTTCTCCGGTCCGCAAGCCGAGATGGTGCGCGATGCCGGCGCCCAGCCCGATGAATTGAATGGCCCCGGGCAGCCTAATCATCACCTCGTTGCCTTCATCAAGGAGGGCGACAAGCCGGTCGAGAAGGCCGAGGTGACCATCTCCTACCGTGAAAGCTCGTCGAAGACCGCGAAGTGGATGACGCTCCCCGTCGCGCGCATGCACGTGGCGGGCAAGGGTGCCGAAACCACTCACTTCGGCAACAATGTGAAGCTGGAGCCGGGAAATTACGAGGTCCGCGTCACCGTGGACCACAGCTCGCCCGCGACCTTCGACTTCTCGCTGCCAAAATAATGTAGCGTTCCCCACCCTTGTGGCGCAGCGACAGAGCCTGCCCTGAGCGAAGTCGAAGGGGTGGGCTTGGCGAGCTACTTCAACTCGTGACCCCCGTGGTGTTAAACTCTGGCGCACTATGCAACGCCTGCTGCTCATAACCACGCTGATCGCCATCGCCACCCTCGCCTATGGGCAAGCCCTCTCGCGCCCCAACGTGCCTGACAAAATCATGGCCCCTGCCGGCGAGGATGTCATTCTGCTGGCCCACGCCACCGGCTCACAGATCTATGTCTGTCAGCCGGGAACGGAAGGCAAATTTGCCTGGGCCTTGAAGGCTCCGGACGCAGAGCTGCATGACCAGCACGGGGCGACGATCGGCCGGCACTACGCCGGGCCCACATGGAAAGACAACGATGGCAGCGAGGTCACCGGCAAAGCGGTCGCCCGGGTCGATTCGCCCGATGCGGATTCCATTCCCTGGCTGCTGGTGACCGTCACCGGCCATTCCGGCGATGGCGTGCTGAGCCATGTCACCAGCATCCAGCGCATTCACACCAAAGCCGGGCTGCCCCCACCAGCCGCCGAATGTAGTTCTGCAAAACAGAATGTGGAAGTGAAGAGCAGCTACTCTGCCGACTATTACTTCTACGCGCCGGCGAAGTGAATCGTGGCCGCGGCTAACGTGCAATCCATCATCCCTTAAGGCCTGCGGGGCTGATGCCCACTTTTCCTGGACTTTCCGAAATATGGGAGCGCACTCTTCTACACCTCTCCAATGGTCGCCCATCACGTTCAACCGTGACTAAATCGCTTGGCGTTTGGCGGCCACTTGGCGTAGACTCCTCACGGAAGGATGAGGGAGAGCTTACGGCCCACGAGCCGCCAGCCAGATACAAACCCCCATCCCCAGCAAGGTGGTTCGCCCTGTGACCGGCTCGATTGGTTTTCAATTTCTCGCTCATCGCCCCGCTCCCGCCAGCACCCTAGTCCCAAAAACCATTCGTAAGTCCTTTGTTAAGAAGATTTTGCCTCTAAGTCCCACGCGCAGAGGATTTTGCAGACGCCACGCCTTACAAGTCCTTTGAAATGAGGATTTTATGAAAATGGGGGGGGGGGGTACCCAGTGCTGCTATTTCCCATTTTGGGAATTTCCCCGCCGTTCCGCGCCATGACTTCTGGCCTGTAACCAATTACACTTCCTGAATCAGCCATGAAGATTCAGCCCCGACCCGCCGCAATACCTTCCAAGCGAAAAGCTCTGACTATCGGCCTCATCGTGGCTGCCTTCGCCATCTGCGCCGCTGCTGCGCCGCCCGCGAGTTCGCCATCCACAACTAACGCCTTCGGCCCAACCGTTCCCAACACCGCTCCGCCGCCGCGTACTGCGCCCGCTGGAATGGTCTGGATTCCCGGCGGCGAATTCTCCATGGGCGCAGCCGATTCCCCCAGCGACGGCGAAGTCGGCATGCAAGCCACCAAGGATTCGCGCCCCATCCATCGCGTCTATGTAGACGGCTTCTTCATGGACGCCACCGACGTCACCAACGCCCAGTTCGCCCGCTTCGTAAAGGCCACTGGATATGTCACGGTCGCCGAGCGCAAGCCGCGCCAGGAAGACTATCCCACCGCGCCGCCCGAGAACCTCGTCGCAGGCTCGGTCGTGTTCTCCCCTCCCGATCACGCAGTGCCGCTCACCGACCATTACCAGTGGTGGAGCTACGTGCACGGCGCCAACTGGCGTCATCCCTCCGGGCCCGAAGAGCAGTATCGTCGGCAAGGACAATTACCCCGTTGTGCAGATCGCCTACGAAGACGCTGTCGCCTACGCCAAGTGGGCCGGTAAGCGCCTCCCCACCGAAGCCGAGTGGGAGTTCGCCGCCCGCGGCGGCCTCGCTGGCAAGCCCTACGTCTGGGGCAGTGAGTTCAATCCCAACGGCAAATGGATGGCCAACACCCATCAGGGCCACTTCCCCAATCAGGACACCGGCGCCGACGGCCACGCCGGCATCGCCCCCGTGAAGAGCTACCCACCCAACGGCTACGGCCTTTATGACATGGCCGGCAACGTCTGGCAGTGGACCAGCGACTGGTACCGTCCCGACTACTACAAGACGCTCGCCGCCGCCGGTGGCGTGACCCGCAACCCCCAAGGCCCCACCAACCCCTGGGACCCCGACGAACCCACCGAGCGCAAGAAGACCCACCGGGGCGGCTCCTTCCTCTGCACCGACCAATACTGCTCCCGCTACATCGTCGGCACCCGGGGTAAGGGGGAAGTTTCCACCGGCACCAACCACTTGGGCTTCCGCTGCGTGCAGTACGCCGCAGCTCCGCCTTCCACAAAACCATCCTGAAATATTCTCTCCTTGCGCTGTAACTAATTCCGACTGCCGCAGTCTTACCGGGCATTGGGCAGGAATCGGGCGCGGAGCCTGGCCTACCACTTAGGTGGGGCTGGAATTTTGGAACCGACCGCAGAAATTTAGGGAATTGTGGACTTCCCTGCGAGCCGAGCAATCCATTAGAATCCGCACCACGTAAACGATGTGGGGTCAAAGCCGACGGCTTGCGACTCTCAACGACCAACACAAAACGTAGAGGAGAAATTTGCTATGACGAAGTCGATGAAGTCTCTGATGATGGGCGCTGCCTTGGCAGGCCTGATGGCTGGCGGAACCGCGATGGCGCAGACCTCGCCTGCCGCAACCAAGTCGTTCAACAGCGGTTCGAACCTCGGCCACCTGGCCAGCTTCTCCGACAAGGACAAGCACGCCTGCAAGGGCCAGAACTCCTGTAAGGGCAAGGGCGGCTGTAAGAGCAGCGACAACGGCTGCAAGGGAAAGAACTCCTGCAAGGGCAAGGGCGGATGCGCCACCGACGGCTCCAAGCCACCCTCAGCGTAAACCAGAGCAACCCTGGATATTGAGGGCTGGAGCAGTCCCGTCCGGCCCTCAATTTTTCACAGTTACGTGCCTTACCATGCCAGCCAATCGATTTAACGGATTTACGGAATACGGCGTCGGGATTGGCCTGCGCATCCCGCACTACAACCACATTCTCGAGAACAAGCCGGTCTGCGACTGGTTTGAGATCATCTCGGAGAATTTCATGGTTGACGGCGGGCGCCCGCTGTACGTCCTCGACCAACTCCTGGAACAGTACCGAGTTGTGCAGCATGGCGTGTCGATGTATTTCGGATCGGTGGAGCCGCTGAATCGCGAGCACATGCGGCGGCTGAAGAAGCTGGTGCAGCGAACGAAGACTCCGTGGCTCAGCGATCATCTGTGCTGGGGCAGCGTGGATGGAACCTACTCGCACGACCTGCTGCCCATGCCGTACACGTTCGAGGCGGCGAAGAAGACGGCGCAGAAGATCCGCGAGGCGCGGGACTTTCTGGAAGTGCCAGTGGTGGTGGAGAACGTCAGCAGCTACGCGGAGTTTCATGCCTCAGAGATGACGGAGTGGCAGTTCCTCACCGAAGTAGTGGAAGCGCGCAGACTGCGGCATCCTGCTCGACGTCAACAACATCTACGTCTCGTCGCAGAACCACAGTTTCGATCCGTTTGAGTACCTGCATAACGTGCCGCATGATCGCGTGGCGCAGATTCACATTGCGGGGCATTCGAAGTACGAGAAGTACATTCTCGACACGCACGATCATGCGGTGATCGATCCGGTGTGGAAGCTCTATGCGCGGGCGATTGAGTTGGTTGGGCCGACGGCCACGCTGCTGGAGTGGGACGACCGCATCCCGTCGTTTGAAGAAGTACATAGCGAGGCGCTGAAGGCGAAGCGCTTTGTACCCGAGAAGGTAACGGCATGATGGACCTCGACCAGATCCAGCGCGGGATGTTTGACGCCGTGCGTCAGCCGCTGACCGCCGCGGAAGGGATGCGGCAACGAGCGCGCGATGGGCGGCCCATGCGCGACATCGCAGAGGCGATCATCAAGCCGAATGACCGGCTCACCTCGTTTGAACGGCTGGAGATTTACAACCGGCAATACTGGTTCCGCATTCTGTCGGCGCTGGCGGAGGACTTTGAGGGCTTGCGGCTCATCCTCGGCGACCGGGCGTTTGAGAAGCTGTCAGTGGCGTACCTGCTTGATTGCCCCTCGCAGTCGTTCACGCTGCGCAACCTGGGATCGCGGCTGGAAGGATGGCTGCGCGAGCATCCGGAGCACATCGCCGGAGTGGAAGAAATCGCGCTCGACATGGTGCGGCTGGAGTGGGCCGAGATTGAAGCCTTCGACGAGGCAACGAAGCCGAGATTGTCGGAATCGGACCTAGCGTCGTTGGGGGCTAATCCGCGATTTGAGTTGCAGCCCTATGTGCGATTACTCGAACTGCACTATCCCGTGGACGAATTGCTACTGACCGTCCGGCGCAAACAACGTGAGTTTGGCATGGTGAGCAACGCGGTGGAAGAGCGCCCGCAGCGGCGGCGCCCGCGCAAGCGCGCGTTGCCCAACCCTGAATTGGTATATCTTGCCGTTCACCGCGCCGACAACTCGGTCTACTTTAAGCGGCTCGATCCAGACGCGTTTGGAATTCTGCGCGGCCTGAGCGACGGCAAACCGCTGTCGGAAGCTGTCGAATGCGTGAATTGGAGCGACGGCTCCGGCGAACGGGCGGCCGAAAACCTGCAGGCGTGGTTCGCGCTGTGGTCATCCCTGGGCTGGTTCTGCAAGTAATTTTGGACGGAGAATCATGGATTCACTACTGAACAGATTGCAGTGGGGATACTCGCTGCTCGTGAGGAGCGGGAATTCGCTGCAATCGCTTTTTCTTCTTTTTGTCCGGCTGTACTGGGGATGGCAGTTTGCGCAAACCGGATGGGGCAAGCTGCACAACCTGCCACACGTGGTGCAGTTTTTCACCAGCCTCGGAATTCCTGCGCCGGCGCTGAACGCCTATTTCGTTTCGGGGCTGGAATGCTTTGGCGGAATCCTACTAGCGGTCGGCTTGGGCAGCCGGTTGCTGGGGCTGATGTTTACGGTTGACATGCTGGTGGCGTATATCACCGCCGACCGCGCAGCGCTGATGTCGATTTTTTCCAATCCGAGCGACTTCTACGCCGCTGCCGGATACACATTCCTGGTAGCATCGTTGATCATTCTGATCTTCGGCCCTGGCCGCTTTTCGCTGGACCACCTTATCGGACGCAGGTGGCAGCGCAACTCGGCGTAACCCGAGCACTGTTCGAACCGAGTCAAGACTTGAACCGGTTTGTGAGGAGTGCCCGCTGTATCGAATTGTCGTCACCCCGGTCTTTGTTCGCGTCGCAGTGCTCGCCACGCTTGTGGCCGGCATGTCGCCGGGCGCAGGATGTCAGCAAGCCTCGGATTCCGTGGTCAAGGCGTGCGGCTCGACGATTGCAGTTCACTTCGACAATGAACTCACTTCCCCCAACCGCGCTGACCTGATCAGATGGGTGAGTCGTGCTTCCGACGCTGTCTGCACGTACTACGGCAAGTTCCCTGTGCCGCACGTGAACCTGAGCATACACGTTCGCGGTGGCGCGGGAGTACACGGCGGGACCACCTATCCCGAGGGTGGCGGATTCATTCGTATCTCAGTCGGAAAAAATACTTCGGTCGCACAACTCGACGACGATTGGATGCTCACCCACGAGATGATCCACCTTGCCTTTCCGGAGATGGCGGAGGAGCATCACTGGATTGAGGAGGGCATTTCGGTTTATGTGGAGCCGATCGCCAGGGTGCAGGCGGGTCAACTTTCCGCCGAGCGCATGTGGAGCGATGTGGTTCGCGACATGCCGCAAGGCGAACCCGCCGACGGAGACCGCGGGCTGGACAACACGCACACCTGGGGCCGCACGTATTGGGGCGGAGCGATGTTCTGCCTGGTCGCCGATGTTCGTATTCGCAAGCAAACCTGCAACCACAAAGGACTGCAGGACGCCCTGCGCGGGATACTGTCTGCGGGTGGAAACATCACGCAGGACTGGGAGATCGAGCGCGCGCTGGCAATGGGTGACAAAGCTACGGGAACCACTGTGCTGATCGACCTGTACCACGAGATGCGCAATCAACCCGATGCGATCGACCTGGCAGCCATGTGGAAGGACCTAGGCATTGAACGTGGGTCGAATGGCGTAGTGCAATTTAACGCCTCGGCACCACTGTCGAACGTTCGCGCGGCCATTACACAGCCCCGAGACGGAAACTGAGACGACCAATGGCAAACCGCGGGGCTTCGGCTCCGCTTGCAGGGTGTAGACTTTTATCGATCACACCACAAGCTGAGCGATTGCCGCGTTTTCGAGAACGCCAGTCCGCACAGTTCGACATCCAGGGAGGTTTCATGATTCGAAGAGTTCTTTTTGCCGTGATTATTCTGTCCCTCGCACTGTCCGCAGCTGCGCAAAGCTCTCCCACCGTACCTACCGTTGTGACCCAGGATGCAAACCTGAAGAAGGTCTTGCCTGATTCCTACTTCTTTCGCGGACTGAGCGCCACCACGCAGTTACGCAACTCTGCTGCCATCCATTACCCCGACGATTTCTACGTGATTGCCGCGCTCGTGGACACTTCGGGATACTCCACTGACGTGAAAGCGAAGTACAACGGCCTGTTTATCACGGAGAAAAAGTTACGGTTCGACGGTGGCGGCATACTCGGCCCGGGGCAGTACGGCATGGGTTACACCGCCGATGGCAAATTTCATATCCTTAACGTCGCTGGCGATGAATTGCTAGTCGCGGACATCAGGGTAGACGATAAGCTGGCGCGTCCGCAGCCGTTAAAGATCGTTATGGACGGCGCGACCGCCAAGCTGTATCTGGGCAAGAAGTACGTGAGCTTTACCGCGGCGCCGTAACCGTGAACAATGTTCGCGGCATTGTGCAGAAGTGGCTGCGATGCTTTAAAGCGATCGGTCTATGAATGGGCCCAACCGCTGTCCGCAGCGGTTGGGCTTTTGCTTGTCCACTAGTTGTGATTGAATCCAGTTTTCGGCATTTTGCTCTCGAGGTACATACGAAATGTTTCGCAGATCATGCCTACTGACCGGAATCGTTGCAGCGACAATGCTGCTGTCGGCCGCCGCGCAGAACAAGCCCGAAGCGCCAGTTCCCTTTGATGTGCGCGCGCACTACACGAAGTATGAATACAACATCACAATGCGCGATGGAGTGAAGCTGTTTACGTCGATTTACGTACCCAAGGACAGCTCTCGGCCTTATCCGTTCTTGATGGACCGTACCCCTTACAGCGTCGGTCCCTACGGGGTGGACAATTACCGTCCTTCAATCGGGCCGTCGGAGTCGTTCGAGAAGTCAGGCTACATCTTCGTCTATCAAGATGTTCGCGGGCGTTACATGTCGGAGGGGACGTTCCAGGAAATGCGCCCGCACATCGACAATAAGACGTCGAAGAACGATGTGGACGACAGCACGGACACTCTATGACACCATCGAGTGGCTGCTGAAGAACGTGCCGAATAACAACGGGAGGGTCGGCATCTGGGGAATTTCGTACCCCGGCTTTTTCACTTCGGCCAGCATCATCGACTCACATCCAGCACTGAAGGCGGCATCGCCGCAGGCTCCGATGACCGACCTGTTTATGGGAGACGACGCCTATCACGGCGGCGCCTTCATGCTGGCGGCCAACTTCGGCTTCTATGCGGTCTTCAAGCCGCAAGTGAATCCGGCGCTGCCTCCCAAGGACCGGCAAAACTTCGATTACGGGACGTCGAGCGGGTATGACTTCTTCCGCGAAATGGGGCCGCTATCGAATGCGAACGAGAAGTATTTTCATAGCCAGAGTTTCCTGTGGAACGACCAATCGCAGCACGCCACCTACGACGACTACTGGAAGGCGCGGAACCTGTCAGTCGCATATGAAGAACATCCACTGCGCAGTGTTGACGGTCGGCGGATGGTTCGACGCCGAGGACCTCGCGGGCCCGGTGAGAACGTTCCATGCCATCGACAACAACAATCCCGGAATTTTTAACGCGCTGGTAGAAGGACCGTGGGTGCACGGAGGATGGTCGCGCTACGAAGGACGCCGCCTGGGCTATGTGGATTTCGCTTCCGATACTGGCGACTACTTCCGCGAACAGATTCAATTTCCCTTCTTTGAAGACGTTTCTCAAGGGCAATGGTGAGAGCAAACTGCCGAAGGCGTATGTGTTCGAGACCGGGAACCAACGTGTGGCGGCAGTACGACGCCTGGCCACCGAAGAACGCCGAGAAGAAGACACTGTACCTTTAATGAGAGCGGGAAGCTGACCTTCGATCCGCCGGCGGCAACGGGCGAGGCGTTCGACCAGTACGTGAGCGATCCGGCGAAGCCGGTGCCGTTCATCAGCTATCCTGCACTTGCGGTTCCGCAGGAGTACATGGTCTCTGACCAGCGCTTCGCGGCCACGCGCACGGACGTGCTCGTGTATCAGACGGAAGAATTGCAGCAGGACATCACCATTGCGGGACCAGTTTCGCCAAAGCTTGTTCGTCTCGACCAGCGGCACCGACTCGGACTGGGTGGTGAAGCTGATCGATGTGTATCCCGAGACCTATCCTGAGCCTGAAGGCGCCAAGTCAGAAGGACCGCGGAAAGACGTCGGGACTCCGGTGGAGAAGATGGCGGGCTACGAGCAGTTAGTGCGCGGCGAGCCGATGCGAGGGAAGTTCCGCAAGAGCTTCGAAAAGCCGGAGGCGTTCGTGCCGGGCAAGAGGGAAGAAGTCAGTTTCGAGATGCCGGACATCAACCACACATTTCGCCGCGGTCACCGCATCATGGTGCAGATACAGAGTTCTTGGTTCCCGCTTACCGACCTGAATCCGCAGACGTTTGTGAACATCCCCACGGCCAAGGCGTCGGACTTCAAGGCCGCGACGGAGCGCGTGTATCGCTCGCACAGCGCAGCATCGGGGATTGAGGTGCTGGTGGTGAAGCCGGAATTGCGGTAACGCGCGGGTAGACTGCGACGTCAGTTGACGATGCCGCCGACGATAGTGCGTATCACCTCGCCAGCGGGCGAGAAGGCGACGATGTCCGCATCCGCCCCGACGGAAAGCGACCCTTTGCGCTGTTCGAGGCGTAGCACGCGCGCGGGGTTCAGCGTGGCCATGAGGATGGCATGCTCGAGTTCGACATGGGCGAATTGCATGGTATTGCGGACAGCGCGATCGAGCGTCAAGACGCTTCCGGCGAGGCGTCCATCGTATTCGCAGCGGCCGCCGCGCACCTGCACTTCTAGCCCTCCAAGCACATAGGTCCCGTCAGGCATGCCCGTGGCGCTGATGCCGTCGGTGATCAACACTGCGCCGTCGAGGCCCTTGGCGCGAACGAAGAGGTCCACTACCTCAGGAGCGACGTGGATGCCGTCAACAATGATGTCGGCGGTGAAAGCGTTGTCCGTAAGTACTGCGCCGAGTAGTCCAGGGTTACGGTGGTCGAGCGGACGCATGGCGTTGAAGGTGTGAGTCGCATGTCGGGCACCGGCGCGGATCGCGGCTTCCGCTTGCGACAATTGAGCGTCGGAGTGGCCGAGGCTGACACACACGCCGCGGCGACTGGCTTCGGTGATCAAGTCGAGCGCAGCCTCGATTTCAGGGGCGATCGTCAGCACGCTAACATGGCCTGCAGCGGCTTGCCACATGCGATCGAACAGCTCGCGCGAAGCTGGTTTGAGTAGCGCCGGAGGATGAACGCCGCGCTTGGCATGGCTGAGGAACGGACCTTCGAGGTGGATACCGAGCGGACGAGCGCGTGAGCCATCGCCGGCGGATGGATTGGCAACGGCACTGCCCAGCGCATCAAGCGAACGCAGAGTTTTGTCGATCGGAGCGGTCACAGTGGTGGGGCAGTAGCTAGTGACACCATGCTGCGCCATGAGGCGCTCGACGGCGGCGAGGCTCGCGTCAGAGCCCTCCATCACGTCATGACCGGCGCCGCCGTGAATGTGGATGTCGATCAGTCCGGGGGCGAGCACCGCATCGCCGAAATCGACGACGCGAGCGCTCGACGGAATGCGAATCCGGTCGCGGTCGCCAACGGCGGAAATCGTGCCGTCTTCGATGAGCAGGATCGCGTCATCGATGACCTGCAAAGGAGTGCACAACCGCTTTGCGACAAGAGCTGTGGGCAATTCGGAACCTCGTGAGCGCGCGTGAAAACGAAGTGCGTGCAAAGTAATCTTTGCAGAACGAGTTTACGTCGCGGAGGCAAATTGCCCAACTCGGGACGCGGGCGAAGTCTGCTATACTTTTGATTGGCGCGATCCCGCGAAGCTCACGCCCGTGAGCGGCGCGCCCAGCCTACCCGTAAGTATGGGAGGCAATTGCACCGAGAGTCGGGGAGTGGCTCAGCCTGGTAGAGCACCTGGTTCGGGACCAGGGGGTCGGAGGTTCAAATCCTCTCTCCCCGACCATTTATTTCCAACTACTTACGGAAACCGACTGGGCTCCAATGCCGACCACCTGGTTTTGACCCAGGTGCTCTACCCCTCTAATCCGAATAGATACTGCACTTCTTGCTCGGCGGCTGGCGCTACACCGTCTACAAAATCGACCGCAGCGCTGTGACAGAAAAAACAGATGCCCCAACGAACGCAGGCTGTTGAACTGACGGATTTGCCATCGCAGTCGTTGCGCCGGGGCGCTCCCTGCGTTGGGTTCTCAGCGACCATCCGACAGATCGGCTCCCCGCACCTACCCGCCGATTGGTTTTCTTCCGACCGCCTTTCGAGCTCGCGAGGTCCACCCCCATTACAGTCGAGCGCCGGCCCGTTGCCGACGAACCACTATCTCCGAATCATAGCGAGAGCGCGCCGGGCAGGTGCCCTCCAAGTCATTGATTCTGCGGACGCGTAGAGTTTTGGCGAGCCACAACGTCGAATAGTTCAGTGGAGGTCAGGATCAGGCGGAGGAGGTACGAACCAAGCGCCGGTTGGGGAGGCTGGCATGTCTCCATCGAGGACATAAGTAAAGCCCCTTTACAACGCTGAACCTGTGAACGCTCAGACAGCCAACGCGGAACGGGTGCCGTCCCGATGGGTTAGATACTCAATAAGGCCTTGCATTCCTTCGTTCGTCTTGGCCGATACTCTAATCACCCTCATTCCCGGACGGACTGCCTGTATGTTGCGGTAAGCCGCATCCCACTCGAACTCAACCGCGGTCGCCAGATCCATCTTGGTCACCACCGCAACATCTGCGCTGTTGAAGATCGTCGGATACTTTGACGGCTTGTCCTCCCCTTCAGTCACCGAGATTAGTACAAGGCGAATATCCTCTCCCAAATCGTAAGACGAGGGACAGACCAGATTCCCGACATTCTCGATGAAGAGATAGTCGAGACCAGACAGATCCCAACCGTCTATTGCGCTCTCGACCATGGCGGCCTCGAGATGGCACAGCGTCCCGGTCGTGATCTGCTTGACCGGTACCTGGCTTCGGGCCAAACGCGTCGCATCGTTCTCTGTGGCAAGATCTCCGACTAAGGCAGCCACTCGAAAACGAGGTCGCATCAGGGTGAGTATAATTTCCAGAAATGCGGTCTTGCCGGATCCGGGACTCGAGACGAGGCTCACGACAAACACACCCGCTTCGCGGAAGCGTTCGCGAAGTGTACACGCGACGAGATCGTTCTGCTTGAGCACATTCTTCCTGACTTCCACCAGCCTCGGCTCGGTCATTGCGTCATCTCCAGGGCAAAAACCTCAAGTTCTCTGCCGCAAATTATTTCGGGTGTTGGAGTGCCACACTGCGGGCAAGAGAAGCACTGGATCGAGCTCAGCTTCTGCTCAGTGCGGCAATCCGGGCAATACACCTCGACCGGTACAGTCTCTATTAACAGCCGGCTTCCCTTCAGCATCGTTCCTTCGCAAGCCATTTCGTAAGAAAACCGAAGAGCTTCCTCTACAACCCCTGAAAGGACTCCAAGTCTAAGGTGTACGGCATCGACCCGAACACCTCCTCGGCGTTCAGCTTCTTCCTGGGCAACTTCGACAATACTCAACGCGATCGAAAGTTCGTGCATGGCCCTTCTCCTAACTCAAACACGTAGCGAAGTCCCATGTTCCAGTTGCGCGCTCCGGTCGTTACCCTGTTTAGAGCGTGTCATGGCGGCAATCGCGGCTTGGCCCAGGCTGATGCCTCCATCGTTGGGAGGAACGGAATGATTCGTCCAAATTTCCAATAATCCTCCCGAAAACAAACAGTGAAGATCAGTCAGAAGCAGCTCGTTCTGGAAGACTCCGCCTGACAGCACGACCGTATAAGCCTGCACCTCACGGCACAGATCTTGCACGGCGACGTATAGGCCATCGGCTACGCCTAGTTGAAATGCGCGCGCGATTTCCGCTTGATCGCGCCCGCGCAGGCGGTCGCATATCAATGCCTGCAATAGCGGCCGAAAATCGAGCTCTCCTTCCAGAAACGGGAATGGATACGGCTCTACAGGGGCGGAATTGGTGGCCAGATGCTCCAGCCACATTGCGGCCTGCCCTTCAAACGATACTTCACGGGTGAAACCGAGCAGCGCGGCAGCGGCATCAAATAGCCTTCCCATCGAAGTGGACCCGAAGCAGCGAATGTTTTCGTGCACAAGATTCAGCGCACCTCGATAACGGACGGGAAAATCGAACGGATGTCTGGTCAACTCTGGTGTTTCGTCGAGTTGCGCGAGAAATCCCGCAGCTGCCTGCACGGGATACCGCGCCGCGGCATCGCCTCCGGGAAGCGCAGCCGGTCGCAGGTGAGCAACACGCTCGAATCCCCCTGCAAGACTACCGACAAGAAACTCGCCGCCCCAGATGTTCCCGTCGTCTCCGTAGCCCGTGCCGTCGAAGCTTACTCCAAGCACGCGCTGATGCCATGCTCCTCGCTCGGCAAGCACAGAAGCGATGTGCGCGCGGTGATGCTGCACAGCCAGCTTCTCGGGTGCAGGCAACGCCAATGCATGCTCCGTGGAGACATACTGCGGATGCGAGTCATGCACCACTAGCACGTCATTCCAATGGACCTCGTACATCGTAATCAAATCATCGATCGTTTCCTGGAACGCACGCCGCGCCTGGTAATGATCGAGGTCTCCGATGTGCTGGCTTACAAACCCCTGACCGTTCACCACCAGCGTGATGGTGTTCTTGAGATCAGCTCCCACGGCCAGTATCGGGCGGTCAGCCGGCAGAGTCGCCGCCGCGCCGGGAGCATATCCGCGAGCACGGCGCAAAACGACCGGACCGAAGACGCTGGCCCGTGCAACCGAATCATCTACCCGTCTGGCAATGGGGCGTTCGCCCACCAGAAACGCATCGGCGATCCCGGTGAGGTGCACGAGCGCGTCGTCATCCTCATACGCAATGGGTTCGCTGGAGCGATTAGCGCTCGTCATCACCATCACGTCGGGGCAGCCGGCCGTGAGCAGAAGATGCTGCAGCGGGGTATAGGGCAGCATCACTCCCAGTTCGTCGTTGTCAGGCCCAACGTGAGGAAGCTTGACCTTCGCCTTTGCGAGAACGATGGGATGCTCGGTCGATATAAGCATCTCCTCCGACTCCGGCGAGAGTTCCACCAGCGAGCGGGCCACGACGAGGTTGCGCGCCATCAAGGCAAATGGTTTTTCTTTGCGAAATTTACGCTCGCGTAAGGCCTGTACAGTCTCGGCATTCCTCGCGTCGCAGGCCAGGTGATAGCCACCCAGTCCCTTTACCGCAACGATCCTGCCGCGCCGCAGCAGATCTGCCGCCTTCTGGATGGCCGGGTCCCCGACAAGCTTCTGACTTCCCCATTGCAGGAAAAAATGTGGACCGCAGCGCTCACACGCCACCGGTTGCGCATGGAAGCGCCGGTTCGCGGGATCGTGATACTCCGCGTTGCACAGTTCACCTTCGCTCAGTGGCCACGCTCGCATGGTCGTTTTGGGCCGGTCATAGGGCAGAGCCAAAATCACGCTGTAACGCGGCCCGCAGTTGGTGCAGTTGATGTAGGGATAGCGAAAGCGAGGGTTTTCAGGGTCGAAGAGTTCTTTCAGGCAGTCGTCGCAGGTTGGCAAGTCAGGCGAGATCCATACCGTGGGCTGCCGCCGACGCTCGCTCTCTCGAATGGTGAATTCGAAGTGTTTCTCACACTGCGCCGCATGCACTTCAATTTCAGCAATCCGGGCCGCCGGAGGAGCCTGCGTGCGCACTTCGTCGACAAAAGCGCGCAGCGTTGGCTCATCGCCTTCAACATGAATCTCGACACCTTCTTCGCCGTTCAGTACCCAGCCAGTCAATGCATGGGATTGGGCCAGCCGGTAAACAAAGGGGCGAAATCCCACACCCTGCACAACGCCACGCACGCGGATGGAATAGGCGGTCATAGCCGAGGTCATTCGACAGTGCAGCCGCGTCCTTGCCAGCCGACCTGAATAACTTTTCCTTCCTTAACGAGGACGGGTACAGTGTGCAGGCTGGCGGCCAGCGATCGCATTCGCTCGCGGGCATCGTGATCGTGCTCAACGTCGTACTCGGTAAACTCGTGGCCCAGCCACTCCAGCCATTCGCGCATTTCCTGGGTGTACGGGCAGCCGGTTGTTCCGTATATCTCGAGTCTAGGCACGGATCGTCACTCCCAGAATCTCGCGGACAATGTGATAAATGGACGCCTGGACTTCCTGGATTCGCGGAATATAGTCGCAGCGAACCACCAGCGGCCAGTCCACCAAGTCGCGTCTCAGGATTTCCCCGCCGTCGCAGCCGAGCAGGGCCACAGTCAACAATCCGCGTCTGCGAGCTTCTTCAAGTGCCATGATGATGTTGCGCGAGCCTCCACTGGTCGAAATGCCAATCGCGATGTCTTCAGGACGAGCTTGCGCGATGAGTTGCCGAAGAAAGATCACTTCGACTCCCACATCGTTCGCAACCGCCGTCAGGTTAGCGGGTTCCATCGAAAGCGATACCGCCGGAATTGATTGGTAACCCTCAGGTGGCAACACGCAGTCAATCGCCCAATCGGTGGCGTCGGTGGCCGAGCCGCCATTACCAAAGAGAATCAGCTTGCCACCTCGCTGGATACGCTCGTGCATGGCCTGAGAGGCGCTGCTGATCTGTTCCGCCTCTTCGCTAGCCACCCCGGCTCGCAGCTCGGAGTCATTCTGGACCTTCATTAGGATAGAGGCCGCAACTTCCGCGGCGACGTCATCGGTTTGCTGCTTTGCCTTGCCCAGAAACGGGTAGAGAAATCCTGCGTCGCCGACATCGTGTCCCAGCTCCCGGTGCTCGAAGTAGACATGCACTGTCTCCCACAATGTGTGATACAGCATCTCCATCACTTCCTGATGGATGAAAGGGTGAGCCGTGGCAGCTTCGATGGAGTACGACCCTGAGGTGCCGGGGAGGGAGAAGGTCATGGCCCCGCGGCGCGCGGCATCTTCCAATGCGCTCGACACTTCGGGGTCAGATTCCGGCGGGCCGAATCCCATCGCGATATCTTCTGGGCGAAGAATACTACGCAGCCACGGCTCGAAGAGCATGGACAAATCCAGGGCTGGAAGCGCCCGTTTACCGACAATTACGGGATGAACAAACTCGACTGACACATGCTGTGCGTCGGTAGCGTAGGGACCGCGACCGAAGGCGAGCAGACGCCCTCCCCGCAGGAAGCGTTCCGACATTTCGCGGCACGCCTCCGCTAGCCTGGGAGCTTCCCGCGAGAAGAACGCTTCGCAAAGACGATTGCGTTCGAGCAGCTTTTCTTCCACAAGAGTGGCAAGTTCACAACTGGCCGGCATTATTACTCCTAACAAATTCGCGGCAGTGGATCGCCCACAAGCATGTCGACGATCCGGCTGCCGCCGTATAGCGATTTCACCAACACCGAGCCGGCAGGCTGCTCCTGTACTTCGCCCAGAATGTTGGCGCCTTCGCCGCCGATGGTCAGGTTCAATGCGTTCAGGGCAGCATCGGCATACTCGGGTGCGACGACCGCGAGGAACTGGCCTTCATTGGCGATGTGAAGAGGATCGAGTCCGAGAAGTTCACAGGCTCCGCGAACCGTGTCGCGAACAGGAATTTCTTCCTCAAAGAGGTGGATACCCAATCCGCAATCGTGCGCCAGTTCGTTCAGCGACGTGGCAACCCCACCGCGAGTGGGATCGCGCATCCAACGAATGCCGGGTGCGGTTTCTGCGGCCATAGCCTGAATCAGGGGAAAAACCGAGCGTGTATCCGAGCGCAAGTCTGCCTCGAAGTCGAGGTCACCCCGAGCCAGCAGAATGGTGATGCCGTGATCGCCGATTGGTCCCGAAAGCAGAACCTTGTCTCCCGGTCTGACGGAGCGCGCATCGACGCGGATACCCCCGAGGTACGACCCAACACCGGTCGTCGCAATGTACATTCCGTCGGCTTTCCCGTGCTCGACGACCTTGGTGTCGCCGCCGACCACTGAAACCCCCGCCTGCTCTGCGGCCCGGGCCATGGCGCGGACTTCAGCCTCCAGGACTTCTGTAGGAAGACCAGCCTCCAGCACGAAGCTGACGACGATTGCCTCGGGCCTCGCGCCCGAAACCGCCAGGTCATTCACCGTGCCGTTGATGGCAAGCTCACCGATCGAACCTCCGGGAAAGCTCAAAGGCTTCACCACGAAACTGTCCGTCGTCATGGCGAGACGAACGCCACCAATGTTGAGCGATGCTGCATCGTTCAGTTCCGGTCGCGCGGACCGAAACAGCAGGGGAGCAAACAGACCCTCTACCAGGCGGCGGCTGGCGATGCCTCCCGCGCCATGAGCCATCTCGATCTGCGGCTCGCGAAACTTGACTCGAGGCGGCGCGCTGTCGCTGACGACAGCGGGTTTCAGGCCGGCCACGCCAAAGTGTTCGCCACTGCTTTGCGGTGTTCGTAACTGTAATACGCTGCGCACGATCCCTCCGAAGAAACCATCAACGCGCCCACGGGATGTTCCGGTGTGCACTCTTTCCCAAATAGTTTGCATTGCGCCGGCTTGAGGACGCCTTTCAGTACTTCGCCGCACTGTGCCGCCTTAGGATCGGTGACGCGCACACCGGGCACGCTGAAGCGCTGCTCAGCATCCCACTCGGCATAACTGTTGCGAATGCGAAGGGCTGATTGCGAGATGAAGCCCAGTCCACGCCATTCGAAGTAGGGCCGCAATTCAAAGACTTCGGCCATCACCTTGAGGGCAGCGCGATTGCCCTCCCAAGGCACAACCCGCTTGTACTGGTTCTCAACCTTGGCCTCGCCTGCTTTCAACTGCCGTAGAAGCATGACAATGGACTGCAACATATCGAGCGGTTCAAAGCCGGAAACCACGATGGGCTTTCGCTCATTCATCGCGATCCATTCGTACGGACGGCAACCGATTACCGTAGACACGTGCCCGGGACCAATAAAGGCGTCAAGACGCATGTCCGGCGAGTCGAGGATTGCGCGAATGGCGGGAATGATCGTAACGTGATTGCAGAAGAGTGAGAAGTTGTGGATGCCTTCTGCCTTGGCACGCAAGATTGTCAACGCAGACGAAGGAGCAGTCGTCTCGAAGCCAATGGCGAAAAACATCACGTGCTTGTCTGGATTTGCTTTTGCCAGTTTGAGCGCATCCGAGGGAGAGTAAACGATGCGGACATCCATGCCGCGCGCTTTCCGCTCCAACGGACTGCCGTGTTCGCCGGGCACGCGCATCATATCGCCAAATGCGGCGAAGATAATGTTCGGATCTTCAGCCAGCGCCAACCCGTCATCGATTCTGCCCATCGGCAGTACGCACACCGGGCAGCCCGGGCCGTGAATCAACTCGATGTTCGAGGGCAAAATGTCTTTCAACCCGAAGCGATAGATGGCGTGAGTATGTCCGCCGCAGACTTCCATCAGTCGGTAATGCCGTTCAGGGTCGGCCAGACGGCGGATTTCGTCTGCCGTCTTCGCGATTACTTCGGGATCACGGAACTCATCCACAAACTTCATTGCGTGGGCTCCTCGCCATTCTCCAGACCATAACCCCGTACTTCCTGCATGGCCTGATCACTCTCGCCCAGCATGATGAGTGTCTGCATCTGATCGAGGGCACCCTGCTCGCTGATCTTGCTCATCGCGAAGCCCACGTGAATCAGGACCCAATCGCCCGACTTGGGCATGTCGTTTTCCAGCAGCCCAAGATCAACCTTGCGGCGCACGCCCGCGACTTCCACGGTCGCCAGATAGGGCATCCCAGGAAACAGCTCCAGCACTCTTCCTGGTATGGCAAGACACATTCGCTGCCTCTCTTCCTCGTTGCAAAAACCCGAACGATTCCTAGCCCGACTTCCTGGCCGCTATGTCAAAGGTGAATTTGACTTCGTCCTTCACCTTCAAGCCACCGCCTACGGCGGAAACCGGTTTGATGCCGTACTCCGTCTGCCGCAGCGAGAACTCGCCGAAGGCCCGCAGCACGTCGCCCGTCACAACAATGGTCGCCGGAATCTTTTGCGGCCTTGTTATGCCGTGCAGGGAGAGCTGACCGCTCAGCGTCACCTGCGATTGGCCGTTATCGGCTTTATTCACGGAAACACCGGCGACGTCGAACACGATCTCTGGATATTTGGAGGTCTCCAGAACCTTCTCCCGCATGTCGCCTTCAATGTCACGCCGGTCTTTGTCGCTGATGTTGTCGGTCACGGTCAACGAATCCGCGCGGATAACCAAATGCATGGTCGATTTCTCTACGTGCGCCGGGTCGAAGTGAATCTCGCCTTTGAGATCGCGGATTGCGATCTTGGGATTATGGCCAAACGCCGACAGCAATCCACTGGCGAAGGCTTGCACAGTAAACCGGCTTACCATCGCATTGATCGCGTAACGGTCGCCGGCCGCTGGAACCTGCGGCATATCTGGCGATCCAACTTCCTGATGTGGGGCTTTGATTTCGGACAAGCGAAAATATCTCCCTTCCAAGGAGCAGCAAAAGAATCAACCTGACTCGGCGTCTTACATGTTCCTTAGCCGCAAATAGCGTTCAAAGTCGGGAAGAACACCCTGTGCCAACCCTCCGACGCCGGCCTGTCGCACGAATTTCTGCACCGTGGGATTGGACAGAATCAATCCTGCCCCGAAGACCATGAGAGCTATGCCGCTCAGCATGAATAAAGTGTCGCGGTCGCTTTCAGACCCGTTCGTATCGCGTGCCAACGCTGCTGTCGCCACAGTTGTGTCCTCCTGGCAAAGTCTTACTTCTCGGAGCCTGGCCATTCGCCGGCCAGGACTTTGTTGACTACCGATTCAACTAGATTTGCCGCTTCCGTCAGGGCTGCTTTCACTGGTTCGCTAAGGCCCATCAGCCCCTCGTCTGGGCCCAGCGTCGCCGGCTCACAGCCGACTAGCAACACTCGCTTCAGTGGTCCGCCCATCGACGCCGCCAGCCGCAGGATCTTCACCGGATCCATGCTGTGCGCGTCAACATCGCCTCCATCCGCTTGTTCCACACCGAGCGAATCCAGGTCGGGCTCGACGACATAGAGCGTTCCGGGCTCCTCGCCGTGTGGATAGGCATCGATGAAGATGGTCGTTTCGTATCCGTCCTGCAGCGCGTATGCGAGGTCGAAACCTCGAATTCCGAAATCGACAACCCGTGCTTCTTCGGATAGCTCTCGTGTGGCGAGCAGCCGCGCTACCTCGACACCAAACGCATCATCGCCTATGAAGATGTTGCCGATACCGGCGACGAGGATGCGGGGTTTCTCAAGGGTCTTAACGTGCGCCTGTTCTTCAGGCGGCAGCGGCTCTACTTCATCGACATCGAAGAAAAACCGATGTCCCGGCTGACGAAGCAATCCCATGTCGCGGCCGGGATCTTCATCGAGTACCACGCAAAGATGGGTCTTTCCCTCGTAATCCTGTTCAATGGCTTCGATGGCAGCGGTTTGTCCATTGAGTGCAATGTCGAGCACGTCTCCGCCTTTGCGCGGACAGAGCTTCACACGGTCTCCAACTCGCACCGTTGCACCAGCGATTTCAACGGTCTCAACCGGCGATGTGTCTTCGAGAAGCTGCCACTCCCACTCGTTCATCGCGCATCCTCCCGGACCGGCCGCAGCGCGCGCAACGCCCCATGCAACTTCATGAACTGCTCCTCAGGCATGCTCTCTGTCCGTTCCAGCATTTGGCGCGCACGCTCGTCCGATTGGCGCATCTCGTTCTTCTCATCGTCCGTCATCGTCATGATTCGCAGGGAAAGGATCTCGTCGATCTCGGTACCGTCAAACAGGTCACCCGCGCTCTCTGGCGCAATCTGCGGATAGTCGTACAGAATGATCGGCGATGCCAGGATAGTGTCGCGTTGACCTTCCTCTCCCACCAGAACAGGGAATACGCCTTGGTTACGGCAATTCGAGACCAGCGACTGCAGCGCTTCCGGTGGCTCCAGGAGCGAGACAAACTCGCCTCCCTCAACCCCCAGGACCATGTGCGCCGATACCAGCGAGCGCAGCAGGGCTTGCTCGCGGCTGATGCGCGAGGCGTCGTGGATCCACGTAATATTGCGCAGGCTCACTCCTACCCTGAACACCCCCTCGGTGACCTGCTCGGCTCGCACTTCAACAAAGCCGTTGATGGGATGCTGGGTTCGCACGATTCGCCCGTGCAGTTTGCCCTGGGTATCACTGAGCTGTTCTACGGCTGAACTCGCCTCGAAGCGGAACGGTAATAGCACCGAGCGGCAGCTAATGGTGGCCAGCCCGGTGGCGGGAATGTCGATCTCCCGCTCAACCGCTTCCTGCCATGAGTAATATGTCCGCCCATCGACACAAAGGCTCGTGACTTGGCGAAACTCCGGAGAGGCCCAGGTCGCGTTAGGCCCGGTCTCTGCAGCTTCGACCGATCGTTCCACCAGCTGCAGGAAACCAACCCGCACCTCCAGTTGGACGCCAGGGCCTCCTCGCGCCAAGCATTCGGTCTGCATGATCCAAGGATCGCTTTCATTGCGCACCCGGCTGAACGGCTGAGGATAAACCACGCCAAAATTGAAGCGCTGCTGATTTTTCACCGACGACGGCCGGTAGGGATACAGCATGTATCCCTCGTAGAGCACTGCCTTCGCGATCCGATCAGCGGTGACGGTGTTCATGGCTTGACTTCCTCTTCAACCGCGCGAAATAGACTTTCCAGTGCCTGCTCCCAGGTCGGGATCCCGCGCTCGACTTTGTATCGGTAGAGCTGGTCGAAGACGTCGCGATGCAGGCATAGCCAAGCTGTGCCGGGATAGTAAGCGTCCATCAGTTCCTTCCACGTCTTCACCGGCATCCGGAAATGGATTTCCTTGTCCCACGGGATCGGCGTGACCTGCAGCGCGCCTCCATCCTGCGCGTAGAACACGGTGCCGCTGAATTGCACGCACATCGGGATGTCGCCCTCTTCCAGGCCCGCGAAATACTTTGTGGCAGCGACATTGAAATCGAATGTGCAGGGGATCAGCAGGTGGGCCAGTGTGTTTTCAGAAAATGAAGGCACGATCGTACTGGTGTGCGTCCAGAGGAATGTCTTTAAGGTCCGGCCCCAGCGCTCGGGCTCGCCGAAGAGGTCACGCAAACTCTTCTGTTCTTCTGCGTTATACGGGCGTCGAGTGGCCTCGAATTGCACCTGTGCACGCAGTGCGACCGTGTGGATGGTTTCACCCGGCGTGGTGTTGGTCAGTCGCAGCACGAAGGTCAGCTGCGGTGTCGCCGAGAACGGCTCCACTTCAATCTTCTCGAATGCGAAATGGAGGTCAGGCATTGCCCCGTCCTCCCATCACAATCGCGTTGGCCCGCAGGCCGGTGAAGAACTCCGCGATGTTCTGCCAGACCTCCGTACCACCCGAGAACCCGCGCCAATGGCTGCGGATCAGGCCGACCAGCCTGAAGCATTGGTCGAACGGGCAAAACAAAGTACTCAGCTTTAGTGAAACCACGAGCGTGGCCGATGCGATTGACCAGCAGGGCCTCGACATCTGATTCCATCTTTACAATTGCCGGATTACTGTTCGCGATTTCGCTCCAGGCTTCCAGGGAAAGCAGCGACTCCGTGGCGCCGGCCGGGCTGGGGTACATGGCGATCACCTTCGCTTCCGGGCTGCTGTAAAAGAAAAACGCCATATTGATTGGGAGCATCAATCCGTCCCACTGGGCATCGGACAATTGAAAGTCTGCGAGCTGTCTTATCTGCCGTGGCACACGCTTGAACCGCGTGTCGGCCCGTCCACTGAACAACAGCGCACAGGTATCGCACGAGCAGACCAGCTTGCGGGCCTGTGGTTCGAGCAGGTGTGGGTGGTCTGCGGAGATCTCCAGGCTGCACAACTCACAGTGTTCTACAGCCCGAGGTTTGCGGGCGAACTCCCGCAGGATTCTGAACGCGCTCTCGGTCGCGGTAGATTCCCTAGTCGCCATAGCTTGCCGCCAGTGATGAAGTTGTTGGCGAGGCAGTATCCAATTTCGCGGTGTTCGTCGCCGTCAATTGATTGAGGGACACAAACCCACTTGCCGGTTTACCTTCCAGGCCTTCCACTGACAGTGAGGCGATATCCGGTGCCGCTTCGTAGATCGCGTCCTCGACCTCAGCCTGCAATGCTTTGCTGGTCGACCCGCAAGCATGTTCGCCCGGTGTGACTCGAATGTGAACCGCGCCATCCTCGATGCCTAATAGCTGCAGCACGGCGCCATCCCGCTGGAGTTTCGCCGCCAGCCGTTCCACAGCCCGATTTACGCGAGTCTCCATGCCGTCGGGATGGAGCCCGTGCAGCACCAGCAAGCCGCCCACCATCGGATCGCGGCCCAGTTTTTCGATGAGACCCATGCCCGGGGCGCCGGTATAGACCACAATCTCAAGCGCGCGGTCGAGTGCCGTACCGTGAAACTCCATAATCAGCTGCACAAGCTGCGTGGTCGAAGCCCGCAGTGCGGGGTCCGCAATGGACTCGATCTCCTGTACCAAGGCACCGATTCGCTGCACCCTCTGCTGGAAGTCTTTTTCGTCTGGCATTTTCCCTTCGTTTTCTCACCCTGGACAAAAAGGAGTGAGCCTACAGTTAACGGTTTCGAACATTACATCGCGACTGCCTTCTCACTCCTCTTTCGATCGACGCACCACCCCCTATCTGGGCACGCCAAACATGGGAGAGTGCCGGGTTTCCAGGACCTTCCCATTTCCCAGGTACATGTGGACACCGCACGGCAGGCACGGATCGAAGCTCCGAACTGTACGCATGATGTCAATGCCCTTGAAGTTGTCCGGCCCGTTCTCCTCGAAGAGCGGCGTATTTTGCACCGCATCTTCATAGGGCCCTGGCGTGCCATAGATGTCGCGCGGATTCGCGTTCCATGGCGTCGGCGGATACGGATGGTAGTTGGCGATCTTGCCCTCGCGAATTACGACGTGGTGTGACAGCACTCCGCGCACTGCCTCGTGGAACCCGCAACCGATGGCTTCTTCCGGGACCTTGAAGTCATTCCACGTCTTCGTCCTGCCGGCGTGCAGTTCGCCCAGCGCCTTCTCCACAAAGTGCAGTGCCGCCGCAGCCGAATACGCCTGGAAGTACGTGCGTGCGCGATCGCGTTCGATGGTATTGCTCCACTTCGGTACCTTCCACTCAAACTCCGTTTCAGGTAGCGACATGGTCTTGGGCAGATAGATCTTGACGCTGGTCCCGGTCGCCTTGACGTAGCCGATGTCCACTTTGCCAGCCAGCGCCGTGGCCCAGAAACGCGCCAGTGGGCCGCCGCCGGTATCAAGTGCCAGGTAGTCTCCGTTGTGGAACCACCGCGGCGACATGACCCACGTATATTTGCCCGCGAAGTCGCGCTTCTGCGGCTTCGGTGTCGTCGTCTGGTTCCACGGATGCCGTTGATCCACCGGATTACCGAGCGGGTCTTGGGTAACGAAGGTCTCTCCCTGCTCCCAATCGTCATAGTACGAACTGCCCAGCAGGATTCGGATGTTGAGATTGATGTCCACCAGGTTGGTGGTCACCAGTTTCCCGTCGACCACGACGCCCGGAGTAACGAACATCTTGTTGCCCCAGGCATTCATGTTCTTGTAGGTGTAATCGCAAACGTCGGGATCCTGGAACGACCCCCAACAGCCGAGGAGGGTGCGCCGCAGACCGACCTGCTCGTAGCCCGGCATCGCCTCGTAGAAGAAGTCGAACAGGTCGTCATGCAACGGCACTACCTTCTTCATGAACTCGACATACTTCATCAACCGAACCAGGTAATCCGTGAAGAGCTGCACCGTCGGTACGGTTCCAACTCCGCCAGGATAAAGCGTTGACGGATGCACGTGCCGCCCTTCCATCAGGCAAAACATCTCGCGTGTCATGCGGCTCATTTGCAGGGCTTCGCGATAAAACGCGCCCGTGAATGGATTCAGGGCGCGCATGATGTCGGCGATGGTTTTGTAGCCATGCAGGTCGGAATGTGGCGAATTGGTCTTCTCCGCCTTTGCCAGCACGCTGGGATTGGTTTCCTTCACCATCTGCTCGCAAAAGTCCACACCCACCAGGTTGTCCTGGAATATGTTGTGGTCGAACATGTACTCGGCGGCTTCACCGAGGTTGACGATCCATTCGCCTAACGCTGGCGGCACAACGCCGAATGCCATATTCTGCGCGTAGTTGGCGCACGTCGCATGATTATCGCCGCAGATTCCGCAAATGCGGCTGGTGATGAAATGCGCGTCGCGTGGGTCCTTGCCCTTCATGAAAATGCTGTACCCGCGAAATATGGATGACGTGCTGTGACACTCAATGACGTGCCGGTTGGCGAAATCAATCTTCGTAAAGATGCCCAGGCTTCCGACGATTCTGGTGATCGGATCCCAATTCATCTCCACGATCTGCTTCTTCTGACTAAGGGCTTCCTTGTCGGTAGCTACTGTCGTGCCCATCGTGATCGCTCCTTAAACTTGAAATTAGGACCTGCCGTGGTAACCGGTCGTAAGTTCCCCCCGGGTGTGCCGCCACTTCGGCTCTTTGTTGAGAGTGGCCTGCGTGATCGAGCGCAGCGCCCTGATCCCGCGTCCAAACATGCTGGATCCTCCAGTGGAAACGCGCGCCCCCGGCGGCTCATCCATGAACGGCATGAACTTGTCGGGGAAGCCCGGCATGGTGCAGCCGATGCAGATGCCGCCGACGTTCGGACAGCCTCCGATTCCTGCCATCCAGCCGCGCTTGGGGACGTTGCAGTTCACCACCGGCCCCCAGCATCCCAGTTTCACAATGCACTTGGGAGACCCGTACTCGCTGGCGAAGTCGCCCTGCTCGTAATAGCCGGCGCGATCGCAGCCTTCGTGCACCGTCGATCCGAATAGCCAGGTTGGGCGAAGCTGCTCGTCCAGCGGAATCATGGGAGCCAGGCCTGCCACCTGATACAACAGGTAAAGTACTGTCTCCATGAAGTTATCGGGTTGCACGGGGCAGCCCGGAACATTCACGATTGGCACGCCGGCCTTGGAACGCCAACCCCAGCCAAGATAGTCGGCGAGTCCCATGCAGCCAGTGGGATTGCCCTGCATGGCGTGAATACCGCCATACGTCGCGCAGGTTCCGATCGCCACTGCAGCCACAGCCTTGGGCGCGAGACGATCGATCCATTCCGTTGTCCTGATCGGCTGCCCCGTTATGGTGTCGGTCCCCATCGCCGCCCAGTATCCGTCCTTATCGCTGTGGATCTTTTCGTTTGGAATAGAACCTTCCACAACCAGCACGAACGGCCCGAGCTTTCCTTCTTCCGCGTCGTAAAAGGCCTTGAGAAAATCTTCTCCAGTTTCGTAAGCCAGCACGGGATTGTGCAGATGAACTGTCGGCAAACCCGGAATTGCGCCCAGCAATACGTCTTCGATACTGGGCTGCATCGCGGCTGTGACCGAAACCGAGTCGCCATCACAACCTAATCCGGCCGTGAGCCAGATGATGTGGACCTCGGCAACTGCCGGCGATTTCTGCGTCGACCCGGCCGTACGGAACCGCTTGCGCTGTCATAGCGGAACTCCTTTCAACTTCGCTCGCATAAGGGCTTGGCAGTCGGCACCACGCAACCACTCCCGAGCGACGCAGACCAACGACGGCCACCAATCGCGACGGAAAACAATTGCGCAATTTCGAAACTCGACGATTCATTGACGAACCGCCGTATCGGTACCCCAAGCACCTTGGCATTAGCATCCTGCAACGAATAGCCGCCTGACAACCTGATTCCCATTTCGGGAAAAGCGCAGGTTAGCGGGTAGGGGATTCCCCTATGCGCGAAAGTTAACTGCCTATCTATCTATTGTTTACGATGGAGCGGAGAGAATTGAGATATCCCAGAAATCGCCGACGGTCTGCCTCAAAGAGAGTGTAACTTTAAGCGACTTCCTCGGAGATGCTCCATTGAATGGCCCGCTGCACCAGTTCACGCCCATTCTTGAGCGAGAGTTTTTCCTTGATGTGCGCCTGGTAAGACTCGACTGTCTTTACGCTGAGGTGAAGCTCGTCCGCGATTGTGCGAGTACCGTGTCCCTCGCCGATCAGGCGGAAGACCTCCAGTTCGCGATCGGAAAGGTCTGCAATCGGTGACTTCCTTTCGCTCACCGAACCCCTGATGTACTGCTGCAGCATGCGGTTCGCGATGCGATCGCTAACATACACTTTCTTCGTGAGGATCTGGCGCACGGCGACCAGAACTCGCTCCGTCGCTTCCTGCTTCATGATGTAGCCATTCGCCCCAGCCCGCAGTGCGCGTTCCGCGTAGATGGACTCGTCGTGCATCGAGAGAATCAGCACGGGCATGCTGGGGTATCGTGCCCGAATGCTCTTCAACAAGTCCAGCCCATCCGGCCCGGAGAGAGATATGTCCACAATCAGGAAGTCGGGCTTACACGTACTAATCGCCTGCAATGCCCGGGTGGCTTCCTCAGCTTCACCGCAAACCATCATGTCAGGCTCGCGGTTCATCATCAACGACAGGCCCTCGCGAACAATCGGGTGGTCGTCAACAATGAAAATTCGTGTCTTGCGCGCAGATTCTTCTCGTAGTTTCGTTGCCATTATCAGTTCAATTTCTCACTCGCTCTTCGCTGCGAATGGAAATATACACGTAACCACCGTTCCGTGGGGAGATCGGGGTTGAATATCCAGAGTGCCTCCTATCATTTTCGCTCGATGACTCATGATGTGATGCCCCATCCCCTTATTGTTCGCGGGAATCCGCTTGAACCCTGATCCGTTATCTTCAATCGTCAGCATCCCTCGGCCGTCACTCGCCGCCAGCGTAATCTCTATGTTCTTAGCCTTGCCATGTTTGATTGCGTTGCTGACAGCCTCCTGCGAGATGTGATATAGATGCGTGGCCAGGCTGACGTCATCGATCAGAACTGGATTGTCGCATTGCAAATGGCATGACACTCCAAAGACATCCTTAACTTCGGTACCCAACTGCCGCAATGCCGACATCAGACCGTGCGATTCGGACACTACTGGACTCAGGCCTCTGGCCAATTCGCGAGTTTTGTTGATGGCTTCGTTGACCAGCTTCACGATCTTCGCAGCATCGGCTGCGTAGGGCAGTCGCTTCTCCTTCAGCTTCTGTTCCTGCACCTTCGTCATGAACGCGATGCCGGTAAGGTGTTGGCCTAACCCATCGTGAAGGTCCTGCCCAATGCGTCGCTGCTCGCGCTCGCTGATATCCAGGATCGCCTTTTCCAGCTGCTTGCGTTCCGTGATATCGATTCCGGTGGCGATCACATACGCAGCCGCGCCGTTCCGGGCGCCCAGCGAAGTTCCCGACCACGCTATCACCCGCCGGGTTCCTTCTCGTGCCAGCCACGGGCATTCATAGTCGTTCTGCAAGTGTCCCGCTCGCATCTTCTCGAAGTGCGTTCTGAATCCAGCTGATTCTTCCGGCGGTATGAACAGGTCCCACACGTGTTTGCCCGAAGCCTCGGCAAACGTGTAACCAGTACTGCGTTCGCAAGCGCGATTGAACCTGACGATTCTCCCCTCCGGATCCAGCACGATCACCAACGCACCAACCGTATCGAGAATCGCGGTCACGACATTACGTTCTTCTTGCAGTGCTTCTTCCGTCCGCTTCAAGTCTGTGATATCGAAGCCGACGCCATGAATGAACCACGGGCTGCCATCGTCCCTCCGAATCATTTTGGCTTCGCAATGAAACCAGATTACTCGGCCATCGCGGGAAAGCACTCGGTACGCGGACCGCAGCGGTTTCCCGGTGAAGAACAGTTCGGCGGCTTCCACGCTCCAACGCTGCTTGTCGTCAGGATGTACTTGCGAATACCACCGCACTGGGTCCTGCAGCCACTCCTCCTGTGTGAACCCGAGAAGCGATTCGATCTGGGGACTGACGTAGGCTTCGCCCATGGCCTCGTCGAGGTAAGCCATGAACACCACCGCGGGAATTTGTTCGACCAGCGCACGGTACTTCGCCTCGAGATTTGGCAGCGCGGAATCCGGCCGCTGCATTTTGAGCGAAAAGCGGCCGTCGCCGGAAAGCAGGCTCGTGTTCTCAAGAAACACGCTGGCAAGATTTTGCAGGACGGCCTCGGCCTCCTCGTAGCTCGTCCCTTCAGGGAATATTCCGGTCGGGCCCAGAGGGGTGTCATCCGGTGCGGATTGGCTGTCGGACCATGAGGCCACTGCTCACCTCGCGCTGGGCGCGTTACATCTGTCCGTGCGCGGCTTGCGACTCACAGCGCATTACTTTATCACTTCGTGGAGCCGCCGCGACGGCTTCGCCAGTTGGGTTCGTTATTGAGCGAAGCCTGCGTAAACTTGCGAAACGCGTGGATAGCTTTGCCGTAAGTTTGCACCGCGCTGGCCGACAATAACGACCCCGGTGGCTGATTCATGAACGGCATGAACTTGTCGGGAAACCCAGGCATAGTGCAGCCGATGCAGATGCCCCCAACATTTGGGCAACCACCGATTCCGCCCATCCACCCTCGCTTTCCGACGTTGCATTGCACGACAGGTCCCCAGCATCCCAGCTTGACGATGCATAGCGGCGAACCGTATTCATCGGCAAAATCGGCCTGCTCGTAGTAGCCGCCTCGGTCGCAACCTTCGTGCACGGTTTGCCCAAACAACCATGTTGGGCGCAACTGCGGGTCCAGCGGAATCATGGGAGCGCGTCCCGCCGCCATATAAAAGAGATAGAGAAGCGTCTCCATCATGTTGTCCGGCTGGACCGGGCACCCAGGAACGCACACGATCGGGATATCGGCACTAGACTTCCATTGCCAACCCAGATAGTCAGCCAGGCCCATGGCGCCGGTCGGGTTCCCCTCCATGGCGTGAATGCCGCCATACGTAGCGCACGTCCCGGCAGCCACAACCGCCCATGCGCCTGGAGCCAGACGGTCGATCCATTCGCAAGTCGTGATGGGCTTTCCGGTCGCGGGGTCAGTCCCCATCGAGGCCCAGTAACCTTCCTTCTTGTTCGTCTCGTCCGGGATGGAGCCCTCGACAACCAAAATGAAAGGGCCCAGCTTCCCGTTCGCGGCCGCGTGGAAAGGTTTGAGGAAGTCGTCGCCGTTAGCCATGGCGAGGAACGGATTGTGGAAATTGACCTTCGGAATCCAGGGAATTCCCCCCAGCACGACTTCTTCAATGCTGGGCTGGGTTGCTGCAGTCATGGCAATCGTGTCGCCGTCGCAACCAAGGCCTGAGGTTACCCACAGGACATCGATCTCCGCGATGGTACTGGGGCCTCGGGACTTCTCTTCAAGTTCGACCATACGAAAGCTCCTGAAGGGACCGCGTGATCGGGGCTGCAACCAGGAGCAACCATCGAACGACGAACCTGACGCAAATCGCGCGAATCGTCGCGTTCGCCCACTTCCTCAGGATGCCGGGTATTGTAACCCGCTCGACTCTCAATTCGCGCGAGAAAACCCGAAGCCGAGGAGACATTCTGGTTTCCAGGCTAGAACGGGCAGAAAAACTACCGGGAATACGTAAATCACCTGAGAGCCAACTAGCGTTGGAAAAGGCATCCTATGTGCAAATGGAGGATTCAAAAATGGCCTGGAAGAAAATGTTTCTTACCGCGACCAACGTCATCGGAATTGCGGGGCTGGCGTTTGCCGGATACATCTTGCTCATGTCCGCCACCGACTTCCGTCGCTACATCAGGATAAGCACTATGTAGCTCTCCGCCAAGGGATCCGGAAGGAACGCTCGTGCGGGCGTCCGATGCCGTGCGCAGTGCCTTCCGGCGCTCTCGCAGTGCCCGGCGAGAATCCTCCGCTTTGCGGCGGGTGGGATCCAACAGTAATTGCAGCGTATTGTGAACGCTGAGGTTTTTGCGGAGCACAGGGATCAGGTCGAAACTGCATGGATTCTTGGGTCGCACCGGGGTATCTGGTTTTTCCATCACAGCGCTGTAGATGATTTTGTTGACGGTGCGCGGATGGCGTCCAGGCCGTGCTCTCCAGTTCCAACTCGCTTACTTTCCGTTCTCGAGTCACTCGTTTCGTCTTCCTCAGCAGGGGAGGGACGATTACCCCTGAGCCGGTGGAGGCAAAATTGTAACTGTCATAGCCTCAAAGAACCGCAAAGTTCAATCGCTTTCAACAAGCGGCTTGCAACTGTTTCAATATCAATCACTTAGAATCAACAGATTTCAACAGCTTTCACCAAATGATGGAATC